>DATKDY010000288.1:0-13291 GCA_035512515.1 Vicinamibacterales bacterium | reverse complement strand
AGCAGACCCACACCCGCCCCGCTGTTCGACTCGCCGGCGCCCAACCCAATCGCCGATTTTGGTGCCCACGAACGCGCGGTGCTCGATCCGTTTTCGGTCGGCGCGAAGGGTGAAGAGCTCCTGCGCCGCGAGCTCGGCGCGCTGCGGGGCTGGCATCTCCGCAACATCATTCGTGCCTATCGGCTTGCCGATGAAGACACGCGTCTCGATGCAGTGAGCGAGCGCGAACTCGTCGAGATGATTGTGAAGGCCGTGCAGCCGGCATAACGCACGGTCCTATGACACGCCGTTCTTCAGCAGGTCATCCATCGCCGACGAGAATGTATCGATTTCTTCCAGCGTCGTGTAGATATTGGGCGTGACCCGCACGCCCTGGTAGTCGGCCCGCGTGATTGTCGCCGTGATGATGCGGTACTTGGTCCACAGGAAGCGATTGATGTCCGCCGCGGCGATGCCCTGCACGCCGACGTTGGCCAGGCCATAGGTGTCGCCCGGCTCCAGGCTGGAATGCAATTGCACGCGCGGGTGATCTTTCACGCGATTGGCCCACCGCATCGTGAGGTAGCGCAGCCGCGCCGCTTTGCGATCGCCCCCGACGGCCTGATGGTACGCCAGCGCTTCGTTGATGGCGGCAAACGGCGCCGCGGCGATGGTGCCCACTTCTTCGAACTTGCGGATGTCCTTGTTCGATCGCGAGGGCGCCGCCGTCAGCGGCCAGGTCGGCTCGATCCGATCGCGGCGGACGTACAGGAAGCCCGTGTTGTGCGGGGCCAGCAGCCACTTGTGCAGGCTCGTGCCGTAATAGTCGCAGTCCAGATCCGCCAGCGTGAAGGGGAAGTGCGCGAACGCATGCGCGCCGTCGACGATCGTGAGAATGCCGCGCGCGCGCGCCATCTGACTGAGGCGCTTCACCGGGAAGTGCTGCCCCGTCAGGTTGGTGATGTGGCAGAAGTGGAGCACTTTGGTTCGCGGGGTGATCGCCTTGACGAAGCGTTCGTAGAGATCGTCCTGGGTTGTGGGAACCGGGAAGTTGATCTTCGTGATCGTGATGCCTTCACGCCGTGCACGCTGGTCCCACGTTGTCAGCATGCGCCCGTAGTCCTGTTCCGTCGTCAGCACTTCGTCGCCGGGTTGCAGGTCGAGGCCGTTCTGTGCGATCTGCAGCGCCTCGCTCGAGTTGCGCGTGATGGCCAGTTCCTCTCTGTCACACCCGAATTCGGCCGCGAGGCGGCGCCGCGCTGTTTCCTTGTTCTGTTCGAGCTGGCCGCGATAGTGCACGGGCGCCCGATTCGACATGTCCAGGTAGAACTTCAGCGCGGTGTGCACGGTGCGCGGGCTCGGGCAGCTGTTGCCGTTGTTCAGATTGATGAGCGTCCGGTCGAGGTCGAACCCGTGCTGGACTTCTCGCCAGTAGAACTCGTCCTGTGCGACGTCCTCTGTCGAGCGGCCCGCGACTTGAGCCGAAGCCGCCAGCACCGACTCGAGACCTGCGGACGTGAACCCGTACGCCGCTGTTCCCGCGGCACTGCTGAGACGTAAGAACGCACGTCGGCTGATCATTGGGGGCCTCCTCGCGGCGCAGCATACCACCGTCCGCAGTGTCAGGTGCCTCGAGTGCCTCGGGTGCCTCAGGTGCCTCGGGTGCCTCGGGTGCCTCGAGTGCCTCAGGCCTTAGGCACATTAGGCACATGCGGGCCGTAGTGTGGCGTCATGCTTGCAGCGTCGCAAGGCGTCGGCGTGCTGTGCCAGGACGCCTGATGAGATCGACACTTGTTATAGGGGGAACTGATGAAACGGAATGCGTTTAGAAACGCTGCAACGCTGGCGTTCAGCGTTACATTCGCAGGCGCGGTGATGGCGCAGAACCCATCGCCGCAGACGCCACAAACACCGACCACGCCGCAGACGCGGCCGGATACTCAGAAGCAGGACAACCTGAGGAACATGATTGGGCAAACTGTGACCGTGAGCGGGTGTCTGGCGCAGGACCGCGCCTCCGCCGGGGCAACACCAGGCACCGAACGCGCTGGAGCAGACTCCGATTTCATCCTGACGAACGTTCAGGTGCGATCGGGAGCGCCAACGCCAGGCGCGACCGAAACCCCCAGCACCACCGGGACGCCAGGCACACCCGGCAGCGCGAGCGCAGCTGGCGGGATGAAAATCAAACTGAAAAGTACAGATGACGCGAAGTTGAAGGAGAACCTGAACAAGCGCGTCGAGGTGACTGGCCGCCTGGAGGCGGGATCCTCGGACACCACGACCCGACCGGGTACACCGGGAGCGCCGGGAACTCCTGGAACGCCGGAAGCGGGCGCGCCGAGCGCGGCCCGTGGTTCGATGGATACGATGCCGGAACTCCAGGTGAGCAACGTGCGGGTGCTCGAACAGGCCTGCACGCCACAGCAGTAGCCAGCCGAACAGACTGCCTCGGCTCCAGGACCTCGGTGCATCAACCGGGGTTCTGCGAGCCGGGCGTACTCCCCGCCTTCATCGTGTAGTGTCGTTTCTACATCGCAGCGCTGATCAGCGATCCGTCATGCGCTCGGGATTCGCGAATCAACGTGCGAATTCGCTCTCGCGGCGTCGTTTGATTATCGCTGACCGCGGGCTGCCCGAGGCCTACTCTGCCCGTAATGCCTCTGCTGGCTGCACCGAGGCCGCGCGCCGGGCGGGCACGTAGGTCGCGATCGCGGCGACTGCGAACATGCTGGCCACCGCGACGGCGACACTTGTTCCGTCGCGCGGCGAGACGCCGAAGAGCACGCTCTGAGCGTATTGGCCGCCGGCCAGCGCTGCCGCCGTCCCGACAGTCACGCCGGCCACGACCACGAGCGCGGCCTGCCCGAGGAACAGGCGGAGTACATCGGCACGTGTGGCGCCCAGGGCGAGGCGAACGCCGGTCTCGACGCGCCGGCGCACGACCGCATAGGCGAACGTGCCGTACACCCCCCCGACCGTGATGAGCAGACCGAGCAACGCGAATGACCCGCCCAGCCAGGCGAGCAGGCGCTCGCGATTGACGGTCATGAGCGCGTCGTCACTCATCGTTCGCAGATCGACGACGATGCGCGGGTCGACGGCGCGGATGGAGCTCAGCACGCCGGCGCGCACCTTCTCTGGGTTCTCGGCACGAATCACGAATCGAAGGTTTGACGATTGCAGGTTGGCGCGCTCCGCCAGGGCGCCGTACGCCATCGGCACCGGCCGATCCTCGCGCAGCGACATCGCGCGTGCGTTGGCAACGACACCGACGATCTGCAGCTCGCGATCGCCCAGCATCAGCACGCGCCCGAGCGGGCTGAACCCGCCAAAGTGCCGTTCGGCAAACGCCTGATTCACGATCGCGGCGTGACGCCTGCCGATCGGGCCGCCGGCGACATCCATCGGGGTGAAGTCGCGTCCCATCAACAGCGGGGTGCCCAGAACGTCGAAGTATCCGGGCAACACGGAATTGAACGGCGGGAAGGCTCCCGTGGGCGTGATCTCGAGACTGCCGGGCACACGCAGTGCGGCCGCGGCCATCATTCCGCCAAGCGGCGTGATGATGCCGGCGGACACGCCCGCGACGCCGGGCGTGGTGGCGAGTGCGCCTTGCAGGCGTGTGATGCGCTGCAGCGAACCGGCCGGCGTTCGCGACTCGAACGGATCGGTGATGACCGCGACGAGCACGCGATCGCGATCGATTCCTGCGGGCCGCGTCGTGAGCTCGACGAACGACCGCACCAGCAGCGAAGCGCCCACCAGCAACAGCACCGAGCACGCGACCTGACTTGTGGCGAGCGCGCGCATGGTCCTCAACGTCTGTCGCCCGTCGCTTCCGCACCGCGCCTGCTGGCTGAGCGACTCGAGGGGCGCGACCCTGGTATTTCTGATCGCGGGCACGAGCCCGGAAATGCCGGCGCTGAGCAGTGTCAGGAGCAGCGCGATCGCCAGCGTGCGGCCATCGAGCGTGATCACGAGCTGCGTATTCAGGGCGCCGGCCGGCCCGAACGTCAAATGCGGCGCCACAAAGGTCGCCAGCGCGTAGCCGACTCCCACGCCGAGCGCGCCGCTCACCAACGCCAGCAGCAGGCTGTCGGTCAGCAGCATCCGCACGATGCGAGTGCGAGTCGCCCCAAGCGAAAGGCGAATCCCGATCTCGTGACGTCTGTCGGAAAAGCGTGCCATCGCCAGAACGGCGACATTGGTGCAGGCAATGAGCAGCAGCACAGTCACCGCGCCGAGCAGCCACGACATGGCCGTCGCATACTGCTGTCTCACGAACGACCGGCCATGAGCCGCTGGCGCGAGATCGAGTTGATACGGCAGGTGCCGCACGTCGGGGACGTCAGCGCGCGCGGTGGCCGCACGCAGGGCAGGGTACCACGTGCGTAGTACCTCGGCAGTGTCGGCAAACGACTGCCCCGGCCGGAGCCGTGGATAGATCTGCAGCCAGCCAGCCGTTGGCCTGCGCAACGGGCTCTCCGCGCCGTGCAGGATGTCCTGCGCGGCGAGCGGCACGATGACGTCGTCTACCCGGCCGACCTCGAGACCGAAGAAACCTTTTGGGGCGACGCCGACGATGTCGAAGCGGTGATTGTCGAGATAGATGGGTTGGCCGACGATATCCGAGCGTTCGCCGTACTCCCGCAGCCAGAGCGAATGGCTGATGACCGCTACTGTGGAGTTGGTAGGTATTTCGTCGTACGGCCGCAGTGGCCTCCCGACCGCCGGTCGCAGTCCGAGTGTGTCGAAGTAGCCAGCGTCCACAAACGCCGTGCCGGCGTAACGTGTCTCGCCCCCTCGCGCGAGGTTGACGCGGCCGGTGCCGACCGCCAGCACTGACTCGAACATCGTCTGCGTGTCGCGCAGGTATTCCCAGATGTGTGTGGGCAGGCCAATGTCGTGCTGCTCGCCGGGCCGCAGGTCGCGCCCGACGATCCGCGTCAGCCGCTCGGGTTCGTACACCGGCAGCGTCTTGAGCAGAAGCGCATCGACGAGGCTGAAGAGCGCCAGGGTTCCGCCGATGCCGAGCGTGAGCGACAACACGGCAATGACGGTCACCGCCGGCGCCTTCCGCCACTGCCTCAGGGCTTTCCGCATGTCCTCCAGCATGGTCTCCCTCTCGTTGGGGCGGGCTCCGCCCGAGTGCCAGGCTGCGCCTGGAGGGCGGGCTGCGCCTGCAGGCGGCGGCCCTCGCTCGCTCGGGCCCTCCGCGCGCAGCGCATCCTTCGCGCCAGCGCGCCCTCTTCGCGTAATCTGTAGCGCGTGCGCCGCTCGTCAGCGACGTTAGACACGCGTTCCGCTCATTCGGACGAACGCCCGGCCTCGGCGCTGGGTTATCCCTCGTCGTTCGCGGTCAGCACATCCATAGACGATGTCGCCACGCGTGGCCCTGACGGGACGGCGGCAGGTTCAGGAGGGGTGTCGAGATGTCGAATGTGCTGTTGCTTGCGGCGACGATCGCCACGCAAGGTGCGACAAATGCGGTGACGGATCTCGACTGGCTCTCCGGCTGCTGGCAATACAGCGCCGGTTCACGAACCGTCACCGAATTCTGGCTGCCGCCCGATGGCGGGACGATGATGGGGCTGTCGCGCACCGTCAGCGGCGGCAAGACTGTCGAGCACGAGTTCCTGCTGCTGCGCGTGGGCCCTCACGGCATCGAGTACGTCGCCAAACCGTCAGGTCAGGCAGAGGCGGTGTTCACCGCGTCGAAGGTCGCGTCAGGAGAAGTGGTGTTCGAGAACCCGGCGCACGATTTCCCGACGCGCATCACGTATCGCAAGACCGATGGCGGACTGGTCGCGACGATCGACGGGATGGTGAAGGGCAAGCCGCGCGCGATCGACTTCCGCTATTCGGCCGCCACGACGTGCACGCGGTGACCGCGCCGCTGAGGCAGGAAGAGCGTCGCGGCAGTTCCCAACCGCCAAGACCGCCAATTCAAAAACCCGGAGTTCACCATCTCATCGTCGGTCGATCGTTTATAGTTGCGCCATGCGAACTCATGTCGTCCTCGCGGGGATGGTGGCGGGCGCGCTCGCGCTGGCGCCGGCCGCGGCCGCTCAGCGTCATTCAAATGCGTTGATCGATCTCTGGATGCAGGGGAAGCCGGCGTTTGGGGTGTTCGTACCGAATGAAGCGGCAGCACCCCCGCGACCAAGTGGCACAGGTGGTACAGGTGCAGCAGGTGCGCCGGGTGCGCGCGGGGCGGGGCAGCGTGCGAAGCCGGTGTATACCCAGGCGGGCGGTGAGAAGCTGGCGGCCAATCCGCTCTATGACTACCTTTTTCTCAACCTCGAAGGTTCCTACGACGGTGAGGCGGTCACCGCAATCGCCAGGGGTCTCGCGAAGGGCGCCGGTTCGAGCGCGCGCAAGTCGCTGATCGTGCGCGTGCCCGCGTGGCACGACGATCCGGCTCAGGCGCGTGTTCGGATGCGCGAAGTGTTTGCCGCCGGCGCCGATGGCATCACTTTTCCGCACGTGAGGAACCTGGACGAGGCAAGGCAGATCATCGGCGCCGCGCAGGCTGAGAAGATCAATGTCTGGTCGCCCGAGAATCCCAGGGGCGATAAGCTCCTGATGATGATGCTCGAAGATCCCGATGCCGTGGCGCAGTCCGGGGAGTTTGCGAATCTGAAGGGCTACAGCATCCTCGCGTGCGGCATCGGCAGCCTGCGCGGTGCGCTCGAGGGCGACGCTGCCGCGGCCGAGGCCGGCACGCAGAAGGTGCTCGCCGAAACCAAGCGTGCCAGGCTGCCCAACATGCTGACCGCGAACGCGAAGGACGTCGAGCAGCGGATCAAGGAAGGCTTCCTCGGTCTCCTCATGCAGGGTCAGAACGCCGACGAGGCGATCAGGGTAGGGAGGAAGGCTGCGGGGCGGTAGTGTCAGCGGTGCGGCTACGAGCGGAGGAACTGGCGGAAGTTCGCCTTGGTGATGCGGACATCGACCGGTTCTCCCGCCGTACCGAGCGGCTGGGCGGGCTGGCCATTGATGGAAAGGGTCAACGCCCCTGGATCGCCGA
Organism: Vicinamibacterales bacterium; assembly: GCA_035512515.1. Classification (GTDB taxonomy): domain Bacteria; phylum Acidobacteriota; class Vicinamibacteria; order Vicinamibacterales; family UBA2999; genus JACCSI01. The sequence continues at coordinate 6,279 of DATKDY010000288.1, read as the reverse complement.
CGCGCATGACCATTTCCTCCGCGACGTCGAACGTGTGACGTTCGCCGGGTTGCAACAGCCGCCGCAGCACCGGCACTCCATCGACGCTGAGTACCACCCAGCAGAGTCCCTGCGTCGTGAGCTCCACGCGCAAAGATCCTTCCGCAGCCCGCGCAGCGTCCGCTGTGATCGCGGAAGCGCCCGGCGCAATCTGATTGGCTTGTCGGGCATCCCTGTCGGCAGCTTCCGACGTCACGGCGGCGGGCGAGGCCGGGCGACTCTCGCGGTCAACGAACGACGTGAGATACACAATCAGGCCCACAGCAGCCAGGGCCGGGGTCAGCCATCCGACCCGGCGCAATTGATTGGCCGCCAGCACGTGCCGTACGTCGTCGTTGGCATCGACCGTGGCGTCAGCCGAGTGGGCCAGCGGCGGGAGCGGGCCGCTGTCCCGGAGGTGTGGCGCTGTGGCTGGCGCGATGTGCTCGAGATACTCGTCGGCAGCCTGATCAGGATTGAGCCCGACCTCCTGCGCATAGGCCTTGACGAAGCCTCGCGTGTAGATGGCGGCCGGCAAGTGGCGCACGTCGCCGCTTTCGATCGCGGTGAGCATCGTCCTGCTGATCTTCGTTGTGCGCGCGAGGTCCTCGATGGTCAGCCCACGCCCTTCGCGCGCGCGACGGAGCGCAGTCCCCGGGCTGTTCAGCAGCGGACGCCGGTCGTCTGTGCACTCATCGCGCTCATCGCGGGCAAGCGACATCGACCCGCCGACCAACGGATGACCTTCGTTGGCAAGCTCGTCCTTGACGACGCGCAATTGCCGTTTCTCTGGAAACGGAGCGACATTTTGGGGACGGCGCTGCGATGATGGCTCCCCGCGTTGCCTGGCCACACGACCTCCACCCGCCGGAATGCAACAACCGCACCGCCGCCTGAGGCGCCAATCGTTGCCATCCGCGCGGGGGTTCCATACACTGCGGCATGCGCCTCCGATTGGGCATCCTGCTCGGCGCCGCGCTGGGGGCGCTGCTGGGCGTCGGCGCGTTTACGTTCATCTACGCGCGGGGCGCGTCGTATCTGACCAACGACCCGGCCGCGTGCGCGAACTGTCACGTGATGCAGGAGCAATATACTGGCTGGTTGAATGCAAGCCATCGCGCGGTCGCCGTATGCAACGACTGCCACACACCGCACGACGTCCTCGGCAAGTACACGACCAAAGCGCTCAACGGCTTCTGGCATTCGTTCTACTTCACCGCCGGCACGTTTCATGAGCCCATTCGCATCAACCCGCGCAATGCGCGCGTCACCGAGCAGACCTGCCGCGACTGTCACGAGCCGGTCGTCGCGGCCATCGATCCCCAACCGCATGCGATGTCCGGCGCCCTCAACTGCGTGAGTTGCCACCGGAACGTGGGACACCTGCACTGAGAGTCAAGGAGTTCGTAGGACCGCGGGCGAAGAAATCGCGAATAGCCGAATCGAACGAGATGCCAGAGACCAAACGGCCGTCCATGGGACGAGTCATCTTCTACACAGCGGTTGTTGTTGCCATCGTGGCCGGCGGAGTCACCGCCCTGCTCGTCAACATCGTGGAGCGCAGGCAGGAGGCGCGCGACCCGTTCCATCGGGTCGTGGATCTCGATGAGGATACGGTCGATCCCGAGACCTGGGGCAAGAACTTCCCCTTGCAGTACGACGGCTACCGTCGCACGGTCGATCAGGTGCGGACGCGCTACGGGGGCAGCGAGGCGATACCGCGCACCCCAACCGACGCCGATCCGCGATCGATCGTCGCGCAATCGCGTCTCGAAGAGGATCCCCGGCTGAGGACCATGTGGGCGGGGTACGCCTTCGCGACGGATTTTCGTGAGGAGCGGGGCCACGCCTACATGCTCGACGATCAGACCTACACCGAGCGTCAGGCGGTCGCGAATCAGCCAGGCACGTGCATGCACTGCCACGCGTCAGTGTGGGGACCGTATCGAACGCTGGGGGACGGCGACCTGTTCAAGGGGTTCGCGGCGATGAACGCGATGCCGTACGCCGAAGCGCGGAAGCACGTGACGCACCCTGTCTCATGCGTGGATTGCCACGATCCGAAGACCATGCAACTGAGAGTGACGAGACCCGGCTTCCTCGAAGGCATTCGTGCGCTCAAGGCCGCGCAGGGGTCGGCCGATTACGACCCGAACACTATGGCGAGCCGGCAGGAGATGCGCGCGTTCGTGTGCGGGCAGTGCCATGTCGAGTATTACTTCCAGGGACCGGAGAAGCGTTTGACCTACCCATGGGACAAGGGGCTGAAGGCGGACGAGATCCTGAGCTACTACCAGGAAAACCAGTTCCGTGACTGGGTGCACGCCGAAACCGGCGCGCCGGCGCTCAAGGCGCAGCATCCGGAGTTCGAGATGTGGAACCAGGGCGTGCACGCGCGTTCAGGCGTCACATGTCCCGATTGCCACATGCCCTATCAACGTGTCGGCGCACTGAAGATCAGCGACCACCACGTCCGAAGCCCGCTGCTGAACGTCAATCGTTCCTGCCAGACGTGCCATCGATGGTCGGAGGAGGAACTGACGACGCGCGTCCACACGATTCAGGATCGCACCTTCCAGATTCGCAACGTCGCCATGGATGCGCTGGTCGCGTTCATCGCTGATTTGAAGGCGGCGCGCGATGCCGGGGTGTCCGATGCACAGTTGGCGGGCCCGCGCGATGCGCAGCGGCAGGCGCAGTTCCTGCTCGATTTCATCGAAGCCGAAAACTCCATGGGCTTCCACGCCGCGCAGGAAGCGATGCGCATCCTCGCCTTGTCGATTGATCACACACGGCGTGGGCATGTGGCACTGCGCGACGTGCTGGCGGCGGCGGCGCGAGAGTGACGGCGTTCGGCGCTGACCGCTGACCGCTGACCGCGGAAAGCGCCCAGCCGCCGAGGTGCCCGGGCCTACGCAGGATGGGGCACTGCCAGCACGGCCGCGCGTCCATTACTCAACACCGCCGACGCGATGGCGCCGGGCCGCGGCCCGCGGCGCTGACTGCGCAGGCCCATGACGACGAGGCCGGACTCTTCGGCGACGCTGCAGCGGACAATCTCCTCGGCGACCTCGCCGCGGCGGACAATCAGCGAACGCGGACGGACCGGCTCGAGGCCGTGGGCGCGATCCCTCAATTGAGCGCTCGCCTCTTCATGGCCGAGGCGGCCGCCCGTCTCGATGACCGTCATCAACGACAGTGGCTGACCCGCCAGGTGTGCCATCTCGCTGGCGAGCGCCAATTGCCGGGCGTTGGCGTCCGTCAGGTCCACCGCCGCGATCACACTGCCGAAGTGCAGCCGCGCGTGACTCACGTCGACGGTGATGATGTCGAGGTCGTTGTCGGGGACTAGCAGCAACGGCGTTTCGGTGGCTTCGAGCAACGCGCGGCTCGTCGATCCGAGCAACCACGCGGCAACCGGCCCGCGGCGCCGCGAGCCGGCGATGATCAGGTCCGCGCCGTGCTCGCGTGCAGTTTCCAGCACGGCGTCAACGGGCTCGCCGCCGGGGATGAGGATCAAGGGCTCCTGCGGGTAGCGGCCGCCATAGGGGATGGCGTCGAGATACTCCTCGTGAACTCGTCTCGTCACGCCACCGTCGGCGTCATCCGGGGAGACGTGGACGAGCGCGAGCGACGCGTCAGCGACCGCCGCGATGCCCGCGGCATGCCGGTAGAGCTTTCGCGCCGATTCGCTTCGATCGGTCGCACAGAGGACGCGTTTCACCACGGGCGATCCATGAACAGAATCTACAACCGAATCATGCATTTCATGCACGAGGCCACCCCGCGGATGTCGCTGCGATCGGCAAGTCCAGCATTCCCGTCTGCCGACGGCCTCACCCGGCCAGGGCGGTGGCCGGGCTCGTTGCACCTCGGCTGGCGTAAGACTTGTAGGATTCCCGGCGACACCCCTGCCTGATATATCGGGTTGACCGGGATTGCCCAGCATTTCCGCAGTGTCCGAGCCGCGATCTGCTGGTGATAGCTCGATCTCCTTGGTCTAAGGTGGGGAATTTTCAGCAAATTCGCGGAATACTACACAGTCTAGACGCGTAGGAGTTGAGGCTTATGGGCGGCGCACGGATTCTAGTTGTCGATGACGAGGAACTGATTCGCTGGTCGCTGGGGGAGCGCATGCGCGCCGAGGGGCACGATGTCCTCGAGGCCGGCACTGGTGAGCAGGCGATCGAGCACGCACGCGACGGCGTCGATCTCGTCCTGCTCGATTACCGGTTGCCGGACATGGACGGTGTGACGGTGTTGCGCCGGATCAAGGAGCTGGATCCGGATGCCCTGGTCATTCTGCTGACCGCCTACGCCAGCGTCGAAACGGCCGTCGAGGCGATGAAGGAGGGTGCCTTTCATTTCGCGAACAAGCCCTTCGACCTCGACGATGTCGCCTTCCTCGTGGCGCGTGCGCTCGAGACGACGCAGTTGCGGCGCGAGGTGCGGCGGCTGCGGGCCTCACAGGCGCAGCCGTACAGCGTCGATCGCATCGTCGGTCACTCGACGCCGATGGAAATGCTCCGGAACTTGCTGTCGAAGGTGGCCACGAGCCCGGCGTCCACGGTGTTGCTGACCGGGGAGAGCGGCACGGGTAAGGACCTCGCCGCCAAGGTGCTGCATTACAACAGCGACCGCGCCAACAAGCCGTTCATGAATATCACGTGCTCGGCGCTGCCCGAGACGCTGCTCGAAAGCGAGTTGTTCGGGCACGAGCGCGGCGCCTTCACCGATGCACGCCAGCAGAAGCGCGGGTTGTTCGAGTCAGCCGACGGGGGCACGATCTTCCTCGACGAGATCGGCGAAATGGTCCCGGCGCTGCAGGCGAAGCTGCTGCGGGTGCTCGAAGAGAAGTCGTTCCGGCGCGTCGGCGGTCTGCAGGACATCAAGGTCAACGTGCGCGTCATCGCGGCGACGAATCGCAACCTGGAGGAGGAGGTCAAGGCGGGACGTTTTCGGCAGGACCTCTTTTATCGACTGAATGTCCTGCCGATGACGCTGCCGCCACTGCGACAGCACATGGAAGACATCCCGGCGCTACTGGCGTTCTACATCGACGGGTTCAACCGCGAGTTCCGCAAGAACGTCAAAGGCGCGTCGCCCGCGGCGTTGAAGGTGCTCCAATCCTACGGGTGGCCGGGTAATATCCGCGAGCTTCGCAACGCCATCGAGCGCGCGATGCTGCTCACGAACAGCGACTGGCTCGAGCCGGCGGACTTTCCGCTGGTGACACCGGCGGCGGGCGGCGCTGTCGGGTTTCAGTTGCCGGCAGATGGCGTGAACCTCGAGGCGCTGGAACACAGCCTGGTCGTGCAGGCGCTGGAGCGGTGCGGAGGCAATCAGACGCGCGCGGCCACGCTGCTGGGCATGAATCGCGATCAGATTCGGTATCGCATCGAGAAGTACGGGCTGCACAAGGCGGGCTAAGGGGCTCGCTCACACCCCGCGGCCCTCGCCGCCTTCGACGCGAACCGGCGCTGCAGGTGGCCACGCCACCACCAGCACCGGCGCGTGACACAGCAGACGATAGGTGACGCTCCCCATGCGCCGACCCCGTTCGGGCTCCGAGTGCAGCCCCATGACGATGGCGCCTACCGAAAACTCGGCTGCCATGCGCGCCAGCTCCCTGGCGGGATCGCCCACGCCAATCGACATCGAGGGGCGCAGCCGCGCCGGCACCGATTCGATGATCTCGCTAAGCGCAACGCGCCTCGCGAGGCGTCCGGAAATCGACCGCTGTGCGCCATTGCCCCGCCGTTTGGTGCCGATGGACGCAGTCGGATTTTTCGCAGGACCGGGGAAAACTTCACGGGGACGCGCGATCGCTCGGGCGCCTCTGCCCGGGAATTCACGCGTGAATGCTAACGGCACGTGACGGCCGTCGGCTGGCCCTGAACCTGCAATCCATCGTGGCATGGCAGAACAAAGTCCTCGTGCGGTGCTCAACGACTTGATGGAAACGTGTCGCGATAGCGAGCGCGGCTACCGTGCCGCCGCCGACCTCGTGGCGAGCCAGGCTTTGAACGTGCAGTTCCGCGAGATTGCCGCCGAGCGCGCGCGCTTTGCGGAAGCGTTGCTGCCGTATGCGCAAAGACTTGGTGGGGATGAAGCCAGCGACGGAACGACCGCCGCCACGCTCCATCGTCGCTGGATGGACCTGAAGGCTCGCCTCACCCATCATGATGATCAAGCGGTGTTTGCGGAAGTGATCCGCGGCGATACCGTGACGCTGCGGACCTATGAGACGGCGCTCGGCGC
>DATKDY010000287.1:0-20454 GCA_035512515.1 Vicinamibacterales bacterium | reverse complement strand
GCAGGTGCGGCAGGTGCGGCAGGTGCGGCAGGTGCGGCAGGTGCAGCAGGTGCGGCAGGTGCAGCAGGTGCAGCAGGTGCGGCAGGTGCGGCAGGCGCGGCAGGTGCAGCAGGTGGTGTTGCGACCGGTGCCGCAGGTGCGGCCGGCTTGTCCGCCGTCGCGCCGCCAGGCGCGGAGGCGGATGCCATGCGGGAAGTCTCGCCGACGCTCGCCGGCGAGTTCGTGCGAGCGGAGGCGGAAGCGAACGAGCAGAGCTCACGCGGAGCGATCCGAGGCCGCCTGGACATTCGCCGACTGTCGCGCCCGACCGAGCGGCGACCCGAGGTGGCGGAACCTGGTAGTGCGGGCCCTCGCGACCTCCCGGATCTCCGGCGTGGGGTCGTGTATCTCGAATCCGCCCCGCGCGGCGCGTTCGAGGAGCGGCAGCCCGGACGCGCGGTCATGGACCAGCGCAACGAAACGTTCGTGCCGCATGTGCTCGCGGTGACCGTCGGCACCGCCGTGGATTTCCCGAACAGCGACAAGACGTTTCACAACGTGTTCTCGCTCTCCAGAGCCAGGCGCTTCGACCTCGGCCGCTATGCCGCGGGCCGTTCCAAATCGGTCCGCTTCGACCGCCCAGGCCTGGTGCGTGTGTTCTGTGACATTCACTCGCACATGAACGCGTTCATCCTCGTCCTCAGCCATCCATTTTTCGATGTGACCGACGCCGGCGGGGGTTTTCGCATCGACAACGTCCCGGCCGGCAGCTACACCGTCGTCGGCTGGTACGAAGGTGAGCCCCGGACATCGCGCTCTGTCGCGGTGCCGCCCGGTGGCGTGGTTGATCTCGAGCTCACGGTACGGTGATGTCGCCATTCTCGTCGCTGACCAATCGCGTCTTTCTGGCCAGTACGGTGCTGGCCACCGTGTCGATCGGGTTTGCGGTGTTCTTCGTGAGCCATCGCCTGCGTGCCGAGGCCGAAGAGGATCTCCAGCGTGATTTAGCCGAGGCCGCAAGCCTCGTCGAGGAGCAGCGTGCGACGCTGCTCGATACCTTTACGCGCACGGCCCGGCTCATCGCCGATCTGCCGAAGTTCAAGGCCGCCATTGAAACTGGTCATCCCCCCACGATCGCGCCGATCGCCGGCGACTACCAGGATCAGGTGGGGTCGGACCTGTTTCGTGTTGAAGACCCTCATGGCCGCGTGCTCGCCGCCATCGGCGGGTCCGAATCTGGCGTCTTGCAGGTCGTCAGCGTGCCGGTCAGCATCGGACTCGATCGGCCAGAGCGACTGGGCACGCTCACGGTTGGGTACCTGCTCGACGATGATCGCGCGGCAGCGTTCAAGGCCGCAACGGGCGCCGATATTGCGTTTGCCGTCGAGGGTCAGGTGCGATCGTCCACGTTTCCCCCGCAGGATCGCGACACGCTGGCGCAATTACTCAACGCCACTCTGGTGCCTCGCGCGATCATCGGCGACAGCGAGTATGCCGCGCTGGTCAAGCCGTTGCCGATGCTTCCAGGCGAACGCGCCGGGTCGTCTCCCGTCGTCATCGTGCTCCGGTCCCGAACAGAGCGGATGCAGACGCTGTCCGACATCCAGACGGGCCTGGCCATCGTGGCTGCCGTCACGGTGCTGCTCTCCATCATCATCAGCTACGGTGTCTCCCGGACGGTGACGCGGCCGCTGGCCCGCATCACGGATCACATGCGGCAGATTGCGGCGACCGGCGACCTCACGAAAAAGCTCGAACTGACCGAGCCAGGGGGCTGGCACGACGAGGATGCCAGGGTGTTGGCGACGACGTTCAACACGCTGACCGATTCGGTGGCGAGGTTTCAACGTGAGGCCTCGCAACGCGAGCGTCTGTCCTCGCTGGGACGCATGTCGACCACGATCGCGCACGAGATTCGCAATCCCCTGATGATCATCAAGGCCTCGTTGCGGCAGTTGACCCGCGCGGACGCGACCCGCGTGGACGTGCGCGACGCGGCGGCCGATATCGATGGCGAGATCGAGCGGCTCAACCGCGTGGTCAACGACGTGCTCGATTTCGCCAAGCCGATTCGTTTCGAGCGCGCCCCGACGGATATCAACGCACTCTGCCTCGCCGCCGCGACGGCCGTCGCCGCCGCGGAGCCGGATCCGCCGGTGACCACCGATCTCGATCCGGACGCCCCGTCGCTCGAAACGGACGGCGAGAAGCTCCGCACCGCGCTGGTCAACCTGCTGACCAACGCCCGCCAGGCCATGGCGGCGCACAACGGATCCGGACCGAGGCTGACAAGGCCCGCCGTGACGCTTTCGACGACCCGACTCTCCCGGCGCCGCGTAGTCGTGTCGATCGCCGATTGCGGTCCAGGAATCGAGGCCGAGAACCTGTCGCGCATTTTCGATCCGTACTACACCACTCGCCGCGCCGGGACGGGTCTCGGTTTGCCCATCGCCAAGAACATCGTCGACGGCCTCGGCGGGGCGATTACGGTCGCCAGCACGCCGGGCGCGGGGACGACGATCCGCATCGAGCTCGGCGACGCGCCCGTTCGCCGGAACTGACATCGTCCATGCCCGCTGGCAGCATTCTTCTTGCCGACGACGAAGAGAAAATCCTCAAGACGCTCGGTCGCGCGCTCCGGGAGGAGGGCCACGACGTCGTCACGACGCCGGATGCCCTCGAGGCGCAACGGCTGCTCGTGGCGCGGTCCTTCGACCTGCTGGTCGTCGATTTTCTGATGCCCCATCGAACCGGGCTCGAGATCATTCGCGAACTTGCCGCCGCCACGCCAGAGGCCGAGCGGCCGGCCATCATCATGATGACGGCGCATGGCACGGTCGAAAGCGCCGTGGAAGCGATGAAACTCGGCGCGCGCGATTATCTGCAAAAGCCGTTCGACGTGGACGAACTGCTCGTCACCGTTCGACGGCTGCTCGAAGAGCAGCGCACGCGAACGGGGCTTCGCTATCTGCTCAGCGAGCGCGATGCGGAGTTCAACAACTACGGGCTCGTGGGCAAGAGCCGCGCCGTGCTCGAAGTGTTGAAACGTGCGGAACTGGTGGCGCAATCGCGCAGCACCGTGCTCGTGACCGGCGAAACGGGCACGGGCAAGGAGCTTGTCGCCCGCGCGATCCACGCACGCAGCGCCCAGTGCGACATGCCTCTCATCAAGGTCAACTGCGCGGCCATTCCCGAGACGCTGCTCGAATCGGAGCTTTTTGGTCATGTCCGTGGGGCGTTTACGGGCGCCACCTTCACCAAAAAGGGACGCTTCGCGCTCGCCGACGGCGGCACGATTTTTCTGGACGAAATCGGCACGATTAGCCTCGCCGTGCAGGCCAAGCTGCTTCGCGTGCTGCAAGATCGCGAGTTCGAGCCGCTGGGCGCGGAGCGCACGCAGAAGGTGGACCTGCGCGTCATCGCCGCCAGCAACCGCGATCTGCGCCACATGGTGGCGACGGGCAGATTCCAGGAAGACCTTTACTATCGGCTGAATGTGATTCCGATCACGATTCCGCCACTCAGGGAACGCCGCGAGGACATTCCCATGCTCGTCGAGCACTTCCTGCACCGGTTTGCACGCGACAGCGGCAAGCGCATCGAAGGCGTTGACCCGGTCGTGATGGAGGAGCTCGAACGCTACGACTGGCCCGGCAACGTACGAGAGCTCGAGAACACCATCGAGCGCGCCGTGGTGCTCGCCGTCGGCCCGCGGCTGACACGCGACACCCTGTGGTTGATGGGCGCCGCCATCGCGCCGTCGTCTGGCCTGCCATCGATGCGGCTGCATCAGAATCTCGAGTGGGCCGAAAAGGAAACCATCCGGCGGGCGCTGGACCAGGCCAACGGTGTCAAGAAGGACGCCGCGGAGCTCATGGGCATCAGCCAGCGTGCGCTCAGCCACTATCTGCACAAATACCGCTTCGACGCACCTTGAGCACCTGAGGCACCTGAGGCACCCGAGGCACCTTACGTCCCGCGTAAGCCGTTACTTGCGCCGTAACCCGGCGCGCACGAGTGCATCGGCGATGGGCCCGTTTCGCCGAAAAGCCGCGCGATCTGCAGCATCCGCCTTCCGGGCTCCGCGGGCACGAGGCTTGCTCACTGACGCGAGACGAGCAGTGTGCATGGCGTCACAACCGATCATCGATGCGGCGGCCGTGGTGGGGATGGCGCTCCTGACAGGGGTCGCGTTTGCCGCGGCGCCACAGGACCCCGCCACGGCCTCCGCGCCCCGCGAGATCGCCATCGTCGCGAAGCGCTTTGCCTTCGAGCCCGCCACCGTCGAGGTCACCGAAGGCGAACGCATCCGCCTGAGTATCTCGTCCGCAGACGGCGTGCACGGGTTCCAGGTTCGCAGGCTGAGACTCAACAAACTGATACCCCGTGGAAGTCAGCCCGTCACGATCGATTTCGTCGCGCCGGCGCCGGGCAGCTACGAGATCCTCTGCTCCGAAGAGTGCGGCGACGGTCACGACACGATGACCGGAACGCTGATCGTCAAGGCAAAGTGATTCGACAGAAAGGAACGTTTGTGAGTTGTGGCTGGGTAATTGCGAGTGCGATCATCGCGGCGTGTCCGGTACCATTGGTTTTCGCGCAGGAGCAGACGGCCACGCCGCCGGCCATCACTCAGGACGACGATCCGGACCGCGACGTCAATCTGTCCCAACCGGACTTCACCCTTGCGGCGTTGCCGACCACGCTGCGCGTGCCGCGCCACCGCAGTTCGTTCCGCATCACACACCGATTCGGCCGGCCGCTCAATCAAGGCAGCTTTGGCGACCTGCTGGGCGACCTGTTCGGGCTCGATCAGGGGGCGCTCATCGGCCTCGAGTACCGCTTCGGTCTGTGGAGCGGGCTGCAGGCGGCCGTTCACCGATCCTCTGACAAGACCATCCAGTTCATGGGGCAGTACAACATCCGCCGGCAAAGCGATGACACGCCGATCGGCCTCGACCTGCTCCTGGCCGTCGAGGGCGGCGACAATTTCAGCGAGCACCATGCCCCGACGATTGGCGTGCTGCTGTCGCGAGAGCTGGGCGATCGGGGCGCGCTGTACGTCGAACCGATGTTCGTCAACAACTCGAACCCGTTGCCCGGGGACCTGGTCGAGGACAACAGCACGTTCATGGTCGGCCTGGGGGCGCGTCTGCGCATTCGGCCCTCGGTATACCTGATGTTCGAGGGAACCCCACGCGTGAGCGGCTTCGACCCGGGAGTGCATCAGGTGAGCGTGGGCATCGAACGGCGGGCGGGCGGTCATCTGTTCCAGCTCAATTTCTCGAATGGCCTCGGAACCACGTTCGGGCAGCTTGCACGAGGCGGCTTCAAATCGGCCGGATCGGACGACTGGCACCTGGGATTCAATATCTCGAGGAAGTTTTTTTGATCGATCACTCCCGAAGGCGTCGAAGCCGAACGCCTCTGGGAGGGCGGGCTTCAGCGCGTCGAAGGAACGAGCAATGCGTTACCAACAAGCGATTCTGACGGTCGCGGTGATAGCCGCCCTGGGTTGTGGCCGTGGAAGCGGCGGTGGCACGCCAACGACGCCGAGCAATCCGGGCAATCCCGCGCCGGTGCCAACCACGACGATCACGATTACGGCCGCGGGCGTCAATCCTCAGGTGATTACGGTGCCCGTCGGCTCGCGCGTGACGTTCATCAACAACGACTCGCGGTCGCACGAGATGCATTCCGATCCGCATCCCAATCACGGCGATTGTCCGCCGATTGACGATGTCGGCTTCATCGCGCCCGGACAGACCAAGCTGACGGGCAACCTCACCGTCGCGCGTACCTGCGGCTATCACGACCACAATCTGCCAGAGACGACATCACTGCAAGGACAGATCATCGTCCAGTAATCACGAAGGACACGAAACTACTGATCTTCGTGACCTTCGTGGACTTCGCGACCTTCGTGCGATGCGGGTGAGATCAGCGGCCAGTGAAGTGCGGCGTGCGCTTCTCGAGATTGGCCGCAATGCCTTCCCGCGCATCGTCGCTCTCGAACAGCCGCTGCTGCAGTTCGCGCTCGAGAGCGAGCCCGTCGGTAAAGCTCATCTCGAGGCCGGACTGCACGGCGCGCTTGATGTGGCCCACGGCCATGCTCGCGCGGGACGGCGGCGTGAATTGTCTGGCATAGTCGATGAGCGCGGCGCGGTAGGTTCGACCATTGAGATCCGTTTCGCCCCACACCTGATTGACCAACCCAAGCCCCAGCGCCTGTTCGAACGAGAGCAGCGATCCGGCGGTCATCAGCTCGATGGCCTTGGCCTTGCCGAGCAAGCGGGCAAGGCGCTGCGTACCACCGGTCCCCGGCAACACGCCGAGCGCCACCTCTGGCAGCCCGATCTTCCCCGCCCCTTGTCGCCCGATGCGAATGTCGCAGGCCATTGCGACTTCGAGCCCGCCGCCGACCGTGTGGCCGTTGAGCCCGGCGACCACCAGTTTCGGCGTCTGCTCCAGGCGGCTCATCGTTTCGTTGGCGTGCAGGCAGAAGTAGTACTTGAAGTTCGGGTCGGCATCCTCGAGCATGCCGATGTTCGCGCCGGCACAGAAAAACTTCTCCCCCGCCCCGGTGATGACAATGACGTGGACCGACGCGTCCATGCGAGCCGCAAGCACGGCGGCATCAATCTCCTGCATCATCTCGTAGGAGTAGGTGTTCGCAGGAGGATCGTCGAGCTCGACGATCGCGATGCCCGCGTCAACCGTGTAGTTGATTTTTGACATCGGGGTTCGCGGGCCCTACGCCTCTGTTCTCACGTATTCGAAGTCAATCGGCAGGCGATTGATGCCGCGCTGCGGCGGCGCGATGTAGTTCGCAAACTGCCCCGGCCTGTACACCGGAGTCGCCTGGATGCTCCGCAAGTAGTCCTTGTCCGCGGAAGTCGGCAGCCACTCGTGCTTCCGCCGCTCCCATTCCTCGGCCGAGATGGCAACCCCGGATGGATCGACGTGACGGTTGGCGTACACGCCGACTTTGCGGTTGAACTTCCGCGACGGCAGGTAGATGCGCTCGGAGAGGCCGTGGGCTTCGAGGACGCGCTTGTTCCAGCGGTCCACGCCCGCCTGGCAGTCGCCGACGTACCAGTCGCGCAGTACCTCGTTGAGGGCGTTGCGCATCGGCACTTCGGTCCGGCTCAGCCGCCCGCTGTCGTCCATCACGTCGAGGAGATACGAACTACCGGACAGGATGTGATCGTCGGCGTATTTGTCTTCTTCCGCGCGGCCCTTCAGCCCATTGGTGAAATAGCTGGCGGCGTTGCTCGAGACTTCGCTGCCGTGCAGGTCGAGACTCTGGCTGAACCAGAAGTTGACGAACCGCTGAATCAGCGGGATATCGATGCCGCCGACCTTGCGGACGTCCTCGGAGAACCCCGCTTCCTTCATCAGCTCACACGTGCGCTCGAGAATGCGCGCAATGCCCGTTTCGCCGACGAACATATGGTGCGCTTCCTCGGTCAGCATGAAGCGCGTCGTCCGGGAAAGAGGATCGAGAGAGCTCTCCGACAGCGACAGCAATTGCGACTTGCCGTCGCGATCCGTGAACATCGTGAACGCGAAGAAATCGAGCCACGTGTCGATTGGCTCGTTGAACGCCTCGAGCATGCGCGGCGAATCCTCGTTGCCGCTGTTGCGTTCGAGCAGGGCCTCGGCTTCCTCGCGGCCATCGCGTCCGAAATACGAGTGCAGCAGGTAGACCATCGCCCACAGATGGCGGCCTTCTTCGACATTGACCTGAAACAGGTTGCGAAGGTCATACAGGCTCGGGCAGTGCTGGCCGAGCATCCGCTGCTGCTCGACGCTGGCCGGCTCGGTGTCACCCTGCACGACGATCAGGCGACGCAGTGGATTGCGGAATTCGCCCGGCACTTCCTGCCACACCGGCCGGCCCTTGAAATCGCCGAATCCGATCCGGCGATCAGCAGCCGGCTCCGCCAGGAAGATGCCCCAGCGGTAGTCCGGCAGCTTGACGTAGTCGAAGTGCGCCCACCCCGCCGCATCGACGCTGACCGCCGTACGGAGATAGACCTGATGATGATCCTGAAAGCCCTGCGGCCCCATGTCGCGCCACCAGTCGATGTAGGCCGGCTGCCAGTGCTCGAGGGCGCGCAGCAGCCGCTTGTTGCTCGAGAGGTCGACGTTGTTCGGAATGCGTTCGTTCAGCTGCATCATCACGCTCCAGGAGCCGTCGGCTTTCTTTCAGCGCCGACAGCCGTCAGCGGCAAGCTCAGGTTCTCTTCCAGTCGAAGGTCGGGCGGCCCTCGCGTCCGTACACCGTGAGCGCGCCGCGCTCGCCGACGGCATTCGGCCTCTGGAAGATCCAGTTCTGCCAGGCGGTCAGTCGGCCGAAGATTTTGGTTTCGAGCGTCTCCGGCCCGGCGAAGCGGAGGTTGGCCTCCATCCCGGTCAGTGCATCCGGCGAGAACGCCGTGCGCTCCTCGATCGCCATGCGGACTTCGTCATCCCAGTCGATGTCGTCGGGCGCAAAGGACACGAGCCCCGCCTCGAAGGCCGCGTGGGCGTCGAAGGGCCCGCCGTGATCCAATGCCTCGCGCACCCGGTCGGGCTCGCCGAGAAAGCGCACTTCGAGACGCGACAGCCCGCTGCCCATAGGGTACGCCCCCCCATTCATGGCGGAAAGCTGAATCGTGTTGTCCTCGTCCGGATGGTCGAGCATGTAGGAGCGGTCGGCCGCCAAAGCAAGCTCGAGCAGCGTGCCCGCAAACGCACTGCCGGGCTCGATGATCGCAAACAGGCTGCGCGCCGTGAGGTCGAGCCGCTTGAACGTCCGGCGGATGTTGCCGATGATCTCGCGCACCAGCCAATGATTCCGATTGGCGTCCAGCGCGGCGTCCACGTCGAGGACGGCCTGCGCGTCGCCTGCGGCGCGCAGCAACACCGTCCCGATCTCCGGCTCGTTGAGCCGGAGCCGCAGGACCGCATCGTCGAGCTCGCGGAAGGCGCGAAGCGCCCACGCCTGGTCGCCAGCCGCCTGAAACGCCTCGGCCGTTGCCGGTTGCGGCGCCTCGGGCGCGCTGACGGTCAGCTCGCACACGCGCTTGGCCCGATCGATC
Organism: Vicinamibacterales bacterium; assembly: GCA_035512515.1. Taxonomy (GTDB): domain Bacteria; phylum Acidobacteriota; class Vicinamibacteria; order Vicinamibacterales; family UBA2999; genus JACCSI01. The sequence continues at coordinate 11,389 of DATKDY010000287.1, read as the reverse complement.
GTGCCGCGCACGCAGCGATACTGGATCGTATCGCCGTCAATCGTGGGATTGAGGGGCCCCAGCGTGATCCCCGGACCCGCGGCAGGACGATCCGACTGGGCTGCCAGTTCCTGCGCGCGCCGGGTCACAGCGTCGTTGAAACTGCTGAGCGGCACGGCCTTGTCGACCAGCCGCCATTCCACCGCGCGCTTGCCGCGCACGCCTTCGGCCAGCGTGCTGAAGGCATCGGCCAGATCGCGCCGCACCTTGCGCTTGTCGACGACGCGGGTCAACCCGCCGGTGCCGGGCAGCACGCCGAGCAGCGGGGTTTCAGGCAGGCCGACCGACGCGTTGCCGTCGTCCACCAGGATGATCTCGTCGCACGCGAGCGCCAGTTCGTAGCCACCGCCGGCGCAGATGCCGTTGAGGGCGGCGAGGAACTTGATGCCGCTATGGGCGCTCATGTCTTCCATGCCCAGGCGGGTCTCGTTGGTGAATTTGCAGAAGTTCACCTTGAAGCCGTGGCTCGACGAGCCCAGCATGAAGATGTTGGCACCGGCACAGAAGATCCGCGGCTTGAGGCTCGTCAAGACGACGGTGCGCACCTCGGGGTGCTCGAACCGTAATCGCTGCAGCGCGTCAGCCAGCTCGATGTCGACGCCCAGATCGTACGAATTGAGTTTGAGCTTGTAATCGTTCGGACGCAGGCCCGCGTCCTCCTGAACATCCATCGCCAAAGTGGCCACCGGGCCGTCGAAGGTCAGCTTCCAGTGCTTGTAGTGAGCCGGCGAGGTTTCAAATGTGATGGATGCGGCGCGAGCCGGGGCAGTCTGTTCCACACGGGGAGTTTACAACAGTTTAAACGAGCGTTCAAATCGTGGTATAACCCTGAACACGGCTGTTGATGGCGAAATCTGCCAACGGGACAGATCGGCGGATCGAGATCCTCAAGAGCGCGGCCGCGGCCTTTCGCCGACGCGGCTATCACGGCGCCAGCGTTGACGAGATCGCGTCAGCGCTCGACATGACCAAGGGCAATCTCTATTACTACTTCCAGAACAAGGAAGAGATCCTCTTCGCGTGTCATGACTACTCGCTCGATGAGTTGCTCGGCCTGATGGACCAGGTCCGCGCCGAATCCAGTGGCCCGGATCACAAGCTCCGTAAATTGATCCTCGCCTTCATTCACATGATGCTCGACGAGCTCCAGGCGACGGCGCTCACGCTCGATCTGGAGGCGCTGTCGCCCGCCTTGATGAAGCGGATCATCGCCAAGCGCGATCGCTTCGACCACGGGCTGCGCGCGATCATCCAGCAGGGCATGGAGGAAGGATTATTTCGCCGGGGCGACCCCAAGATGGTCGGCTTTGCGATCATGGGCGCCGTCAACTGGATCGCGAAGTGGTTCGACCCGGCCGGCCCGGCGACCTCTGACGAAATTGGCGCCGCCTTTGCGGACTACCTGGTCGGCGGCCTCCTCACTCGACCGCCGGACTCGACCCGCGCGCAATAGCGGCCCTCAATGGGCCGGATCGCGCTACGCCGCCGTCTGACCCGGCTCGAGTTCGAGCACCTCGATGTTGGTTCCGGCCAGATGCTCCTTGAGCTGTTCAGGCGTTCCGGTGAGCAACGGGAAGGTTCCCCAATGCATCGGGACCACCTGCTTCACGCCGAGCCATTTCGCTGCCATCGCCGCCGTGTCAGGTCCCATCGTGAAGCGATCGCCGATGGGTAGAAATGCGATGTCGGGCCGATACAGCTCGCCTATCAGCTTCATGTCGCTGAAGAGCGCCGTGTCGCCAGCGAAGTAGATGGCCTGTCCGTTCTCGAGTGTGATGACGAACCCGGCAGGCTCCCCGAGGTAGACGATCCCGTTGTCGTCGAAGCTGCTGCTGTGCAGCGCCTCGGTCATCGTCACGCGCAGGCCCTGGACGGTGATGGTGCCGCCCTTGTTCATCGGCTCGAGATTCGACACGCCCTTGGTCCCGAGCCACGACGTCACCTCCCAGATGCCGACAACGGTGGCGCCAGTGGCCTTGGCCATTGCGGCCGCGTCGGTGATGTGGTCGCTGTGTCCATGCGACACAAAAATGACATCCGCTTTCGTCGGCTTCGCCAGCTCCGGAAATGAAGGGTTGCCCGTGTACCACGGATCGAAAAGTAACGTCTTGTCACCAGGTGTCCTCACGACGAAGGACGCGTGTCCCAACCACGTAATCGCGAGTGTAGACATAGCCACAGTATAGCCAGCCCGAAACCCGGAAACACGAAGGACACGAAGGACACGAAGATATAAAACGTACAAAATCCTTCGTGGACTTCGTGACCGTCGTGGACTTCGTGACCGTCGTGGACTTCGTGGACTTCGTGCCTGGTGCATGGCTGATGAAGTACACTCGAAACAGTGGTTGAAGCGCCGTTGACGTTCGTCCGCCCGCGAGAGCCGAAGCCCGAGTGGCTGAAAGTGCGCGCGCCCGGCTCGGACAATTACTTGCGGCTGCGCAACATCATGCGCGGCTTGAAACTGAACACGGTGTGCGAGGATGCCCACTGCCCGAACATCGGCGAGTGCTGGCACCACGGCACCGCGACGTTCATGATCCTCGGCGATGTCTGCACGCGGGCGTGTTCGTATTGCGCGGTGGCGCACGGCACGCCCAGCGAGCTCGATCTCGACGAACCTCGGCGTGTGGCCGAAGCCGTCCAGGCGATGGCCCTCAAGTACGCCGTCGTCACGTCCGTGGATCGGGATGACCGGGCCGATGGAGGCGCCGGCATGTTCGCCGAGACGATCCGCGAGATTCACCGGCGGATGCCGGACACGCGCGTCGAGGTGCTCATCCCCGACTTCAAGGGCGAAGCCGCGCCGCTGCACACGGTGCTCGACGCACGGCCCGACGTGCTGAATCACAACACCGAAACGGTACCGCGCTTGTATCGCATGGCTCGGTCGGGCGGCAAGTACCGGCGCACGCTCGACCTCCTCGAGCGCTCGCGCACGTACGCACCGGCAATCCCGACGAAAACGGGTCTCATGGTCGGCCTCGGCGAAGAGCACGACGAGTTGCTGCAGGTCTTCCGCGATCTGCGCGGCGCCGGCGTTTCGATTCTCACCATCGGTCAGTACCTTCGGCCGTCACCGGCGCACACGCCCATGACACGCTACTACCATCCGGACGAGTTTCGGGCGCTCAAGATGGCGGCACTCGAGCTTGGCTTCGTGCACGTCGAGGCCGGTCCGCTGGTCCGCAGCTCGTACCACGCCCACGAACAGGCGGATGCGTACGCCCTCGCTCACGCACGATGACCGGCGGCGCTGTCCCAACTGATGTCGATGTAGTCGTCATCGGCGGAGGTCCGGCGGGGTCGACCGCTGCCACGCTGCTCGCGCAGGAGGGCCTCAGAGTGGCGGTCTTCGAACGTGAGCGTTTTCCGCGCTTTCACATCGGCGAATCGCTGATCCCCGAAACCTATTGGGTGCTGGAGCGGCTGAACATGCTGCCGAAGATGCAGCAGAGCCACTTCGTCAAGAAGTACAGCGTGCAGTTCGTCAACGCCGCGGGCAAGCAATCGGCGCCGTTCTACTTCTGGGACAACAAGCCGCACGAATGCTCCCAGACCTGGCAGGTCGTCCGCAGCGAATTCGACACGATGATGCTCGACAACGCCCGCGAGCACGGAGCCGATGTCTTTGAGGGCACGCGCGTGCTCGATGTGCTCTTCGAGGGCGACCGTGCCGTCGGCGTCGCCGTCCAGTCCGACGATGGCGCCACGCAGCACGTCCGGGCCAGGGTCGTGGTCGATGCGAGCGGGCAGATCGGACTGCTGCAGAACCGTTTCCGCCTGCGCGTGTGGGATCCGATCCTCAACAAGGGCGCCGTGTGGACGTACTGGCGGGGCGCGTATCGCGACACCGGGAAAGACGAAGGCGCGACCATGGTGCTCCAGACCGCGGATAGGAGCGGCTGGTTCTGGTACATCCCACTGCACGACGACATCGTCAGCGTCGGGATCGTCGCACCAGCCCACAGGATGTTGAAGGCGCGCGCACCGCGCGAGCAGGTTTACGCCGATGCTGTGGCGCAGTGTCCCGCCGTCGGTGACCGCATCGGCAACGCCACACAGGTGACCGGCTTTTTCGTCACCAAAGACTACTCGTATCGTGCGACGGACAACGCCGGCAACGGCTGGGTGCTGATCGGCGACGCGTATGCGTTCCTGGATCCGCTCTACTCGTCCGGTGTCCTGCTCGCGCTGCGTTCGGGCGAGATGGCCGCAGACGCGATTGCCGCCGGGCTCGGCAAGGGCGACACATCCGGCATGCAGCTTGGCGGGTGGAAGGCCGTCTACGATCAGGGCGTCGATCGCATGCGGCGCCTGGTGTGCGAGTACTACGGCGGTTTCAGTTTCGGGCAATTCGTTCGCAACTATCCGCACTTGCGCGGCACGGTGACCGACTTGCTGATCGGGGACCTGTTCACCGACAAAGTGGACAAGGTGTGGGGCCCGATGGCATCCCTCTATCCCGCCGGCAAGGCACCGATTCCAGCCTGGAACGACCCCCCGCGCGCGGGCGACCAGAGCGACGAACCGCGGGTGCGCGAGCTCAGTCTTCCCGAAGGACACAAGCCCTACATCTACTGAGGATCGCGCATGGCGGCCCTGTTCGACATTCGCGATCTCGCCAAGGTCTACCGCATGGGCGAAGTCGAGGTCCACGCGCTCAGGCAAGTCAGTCTTTCGCTCGACGAAGGCTCCTTTGTGTGCATGCTCGGTCCGTCCGGGTCGGGCAAATCGACACTGCTCAACATCATCGGCGGTCTGGATGTGCCCACGAGCGGTTCGGTGCTCTATGCCGGCAAGGACCTGGGGCGCGCCGATGAGGCCACGCTGACGGCCTATCGCCGCCGCCACGTCGGCTTCGTGTTTCAATTCTACAATCTCATTCCCAGTCTCACGGCGCTCGAAAACGTCGCGCTCGTCACGGAAATCGTCGACGCGCCGATGACGCCCGAAGAGGCGCTGGGGCTGGTCCACCTGGATCACCGCCTGCATCACTTCCCCGCTCAGCTCTCCGGCGGCGAACAGCAGCGCGTAGCCATCGCCCGCGCCATAGCCAAGCGACCGGCCGTGCTGTTGTGCGACGAGCCCACCGGTGCGCTCGACATCTCAACCGGAGTCATCGTCCTGGAGGCGCTGGCTCGGGTCAACGCCGAGCTCGGCACGACGACGGTCGTGATCACGCATAACGCCGCGATCGCATCCATGGCCGATCGCGTCGTTCGCCTGGCCGACGGCCGCGTGACCGCCATCGAGGACCATACCGAGAAGTCGTCCGCCCACGACCTGTCATGGTGAGCCAATGACCCGCCTCTCGGCGCTCAACCGCAAGCTGCTGCGCGACCTCTGGCAGATGAAGGCCCAGGCGTTCGCCATTGCGCTGGTGGTGGCGTCCGGCGTGGCGATGTACGTGATGTATCTGTCCAACTTCGCGTCGTTGCGCGAGACGCAGACGACGTATTACGAACGCCAGCGGTTCGCCGACGTCTTCGCCTCCCTCACGCGGGCGCCGCTGCGTGTGGCCGAGGCGGTAGCGGCCATTCCAGGCGTGTCGGCGGTCGAGGCGCGGGTGGTGGCAGACGTCACGCTCGATCTGTCACAAATCTCTGAACCCGCCAGCGGCCGTCTGGTCTCGATTCCGGCCGACCGCCGGCCGCACGTCAACGACATCTTTCTTCGCCAGGGACGGTGGATCGAGCCCGGACGCCCCGACGAAGTCCTCGCCAGCGAGGCGTTCGTCATCGCGCACGGCCTCGAGCCCGGCGACCGCGTGCCGGCGGTGGTCAACGGCCGGCTGCGTCAGCTCACGATCGTCGGCGTCGCGCTCTCACCTGAATACATCTACAGCATTCGTCCGGGCGAATTGATTCCTGACGATCGCCGGTTCGGGATCTTCTGGATGAGCGAGACCGAGCTGGCCGCTGGGTTCGACATGGAGGGCGGCTTCAATGACTTGGCCGTCGATCTGTCGGCCGGCGCTTCCACACAAGAAGTGATTGCTCGCATCGACGGGTTGCTCGAGCCCTACGGCGGCCTCGGGGCCATCCCACGCGCCCTGCAACTGTCGCACTGGACGGTCGAGAACGAATTGGCGCAACTGCAAAGCTTTGGCTTCATGCTGCCGCTCATCTTCCTGCTCGTCGCCGCGTTCATACTCAACGTCGCCCTGACGCGAGCGCTCGCGCTGCAGCGGCCGCAGATTGCGGCGCTCAAGGCGCTCGGCTACGACAACGCGGCCCTCGGGTGGCACTACCTGAAGTGGGCATTGGCCATTGGTCTGATGGGTGTCACGATCGGTGTGCTCGGCGGTGCCATGCTCGGCAGCTTCATCATCGATCTCTACAACCAGTACTTCCGTTTTCCCGAGCTGCTCTTTCGCGTGCCCCTCTCGGTGATCGTTGGCGCGACGACGCTGACGTTGCTGGCCGCAGGCGCTGGAGCGTTCGGAGCCGTCCGGAGAGCCGTGGGCCTGCCACCGGCCGAAGCCATGCGCCCGGAAGCGCCGGCGCTGTATCGCCGCACGGCGCTCGAAACGCCGCTGGTCCTCCGCTATCTCGGCCACGACGGACGCATGGTCCTGCGCAGCGTCATGCGTCATCCCATGCGCGCGGCGGCATCCATCTTCGGCATCGCGTTCGCCGTCGCCATCCTAATGGTGGGCTTCGTGTTCACCGATGCCATCGAACGGCTGATCATGACCCAGTTCTGGGATGCCGAGCGACAGGATGTCACCGTCAATTTCGTGCAGCCGCGCAGTCAGGGGGCCTACTACGAGTTGGCGCGACTGCCGGGTGTGGTGGCCGTCGAGCCTCAGCGGGTGGTTCCAGTGCGGATTCATGCCGGCCATCGCGAACGCTACCTCGCCGTGAGCGGCGTGGCCGACGACCAGCGACTCCGCCGCATCGTCGACCGCAACGGACAGCCAGTTCGGATGCCCCCGTCCGGCGTCGTCCTGTCGTCAATCCTGGCGCAGGTGCTCGGCATCGGTCTCGGCGACACCGTCACGCTCGACGTGCTCGAAGGGCATCGCCCATCGCTCGATGTCCGCGTGACCGGCACGGTCGATGACATCATGGGGCTGTCCGCATATATGAATCGTGAAGCCCTGCACGACGTGATGCGTGAGGGGCCCGTTGCCACCGGCGCAGTGCTGCTCGTCGACACGGCCCACGACGCTCAACTTTCGACCGACCTCAAGCGCATGCCCGGCATCGCCGGGGTCGCCTTCAAGCGTGCCGTGCTGCGCACGTTTCGCGACGTCATGGCCGCCAACATGAACCTCACGATCGGCATCAACCTGCTTTTTGCGGGGGTGATTGCGTTCGGCGTCGTGTACAACGCCGCCCGCGTGTCACTGTCAGAGCGGAGCCGCGAGCTGGCCAGCTTGCGCGTGCTGGGATTTACTCGCGCAGAGATCTCGATGATCCTGCTGGGCGAGCTTGCGTTGCTGACGCTGGCGGCCCTGCCGGTGGGCGTGCTGTTTGGCTACGCACTGGCGGCGACGATCATCGCGTCGATCGAGAGCGAGGTCTATCGCTTTCCGTTCTACGTCTCGCACCAGGCGGTGGCGTGGTCGTGTCTGGGCATCATCGCCGCCGCCGCCGTGTCCGGATTGATGGTCCGACGCCGGCTGGACCGGTTAGACCTAGTGGCCGTTCTGAAGATTCGCGAGTGAAGATCGGGAACCCTGCATGGCCGTGCTCAAACGAATACGTCTCCTCATCGTCGTGCTCGTCGTGGCCGCCCTCGTCGCCGTTGCCATGTGGCCGGAGGCCGTGACCGTCGATGTGGCGACGGCCACAACGGCACCCATGCACGTTTCAATCGACGAGGACGGCGTAACGCGCGTCCGCCACCGCTTTGTCATCTCGGCGCCGGTCGCCGGGCGTGTCGAACGCATTGACCTCGAGCCTGGAGATCGAGTCACACGCCAGGCTACGGTTCTCGCGCGCCTTGCGCCCTTGCAATCGTCGCTGCTCGATCCGCGAACGCGCGCAGAGCTGAACGCCGCCGTTGACGCGGCACGTGCCGCCGTCGGACAAGCACAAGCTGAGCTCCAGCGTGCCACGGCGGCGCTCGATCGGGCGCGATCGAGCGAGGCGCGCCAGCGGGCCCTCTTCGAGGCTGGGGCCATCCCGCGCGATACCCTCGAAGCCGCGCAGACCGGGGTGCAGACGGCCGAAGAGGCGGCACGAGCCGCGAGTTTCGCGGTCCAGGGCGCCGAATATCAGCTGCAGCTGGCCCGCGCGCGGCTGCAGGCGCCCCAGAGTAGTGGAGCGGCCATCGATCTGCGTGCGCCGATTGACGGCACGGTGCTCAGACGGTACCGCGAGAGCGCCGCGGTCGTCGCCCCCGGCGAGCCACTGCTGGAGATCGGCGACCCCACCCAGATCGAGATAGTGGCCGATTTGCTGTCCACCGACGCGGTGCGCGTGCCGCGAGGTGCGGAAGTGCTGATCGAACAGTGGGGCGGCGGCCATACGTTGCGCGGACGCGTGCGGCGGGTCGAGCCGGCGGGGTTCATGAAGGTCTCCGCGCTTGGCGTCGAGGAGCAGCGCGTCAACGTCATCATCGACTTCGAGGATCCGACGGCGGCCGGGCGCGCCCTAGGCGACGGCTACCGCGTCGAGGTCCGAATCGTCATCTGGAGCGAGGCCAACGCGCTCACGGTCTCGGCTGGAAGCTTGTTCCGGCAGGACGAGGGGTGGGCGGTTTTCGCCGTGGAGGGGGGCGTGGCGCGGCTCCGGCCTGTGCAACTCGGCCGGCGCAATCAGAGCGTCGGACAGATTCTCGGGGGGCTCTCAGCCGGAGAAACCGTCGTCCTGCATCCGCCCGATACGCTCACCGACGGCACGCGCGTTACCGTGCGGGGGACCTGACGAGGCGCGACGCGGCCGCTCGACGGCCGGCAGCACCTCGAAGCAATCGGCGATCGCGTGGGGAATGTCCATGGCGGCCAGCGGCTCGTTGGGCGCCTTGCGCGCGCAAATGCTCGTGGAGGATCCCATGGCGGCGACCTCACCGTCGAGCATGATGACGGATTGATAGCGAAACGTTTTCGCCGTGCGCTCGACGAGGCGGATACGGACTTCGATCTCGTCTTCGAAGCGCAGGGGTTTGAAGAAGTCGAAAGCGGCGGACACGCGCGGCCAGCCGATCGCGGTGGCCAGCGGCTCAACGCTCAGGCCGGCGGCGCGCCACATCGCGTGTTCGGCCTCCTCCGCGTAGACGAAGAAGCTGCTGAAGTGGACGATGCCAGAGGCGTCGGTCTCCTTGTACTGCACTCGCCGGTGGTAAGTGAATTCGCGAATCGGTGGCACGACTCTCAGCTTTCGGCTTTCAGCTTTCGGCTTTCGGCGCTTTCGGCGCTTTCGGCTTTCAGCTCTCAGCCTATGTATATCGAAGGCCTTGATGCTGGGGCAGGAAGAACTGCGGCAGCAGCGTGTCCACCTGCAGCAGCCCCTTCCGCGTCAGGACAATCCGACCTGAGGTGACGGACAACATGCCCTCGTCCGCCAGCTTGCGGAGCGGGCCGCGAAAGCGCTCGAGCACGTCGACGCCGTACTTGTCTTCGAAGTACGGCTTGCGCAGCACGCCGAGCTTCATCTGCAGCACGAATTCGCGGATCAGCCGTTCTTCCGGCGATGGTTTGAGGCCGCGCGCGACCGGCAACCGCCCCTGAGCGAGCTCGTCGCAGTACGGGCCGAACGAATCGATGTTCTGGAGGTGGACGCCGTTGATGTGACCGAAGGACGCCACACCCAGGCCTATCATGTCCGCGCCCTGCCAGAGCCGATCGCGGTACACGAATTTGGTCGCGGGGTTCTTGACGACCGCGTAGCCCGACGCCACCGTATAGCCGGCCCGTTCAAACGCCTCGAACGCCTCGCCCACCCACCGCCGTTTCGTGGACCAGTTCGCGACGTCGCCGTCGAGTGGCTGTTCGCCTGTCCGCAGCGACTTGCTGATGGTGGTGTTGAACGGCAGCTCCATCTGGTAGATGGTCACGCTGTCGGGCTCGAGGTCAATCGTCTTCTGCACGCAGTCGCGCCAGTTGGCGTCGGTTTCACCAAGCATACCGGCGATGAGGTCGATGTTGATCTGCGGGAACTGGAGCGAGCGGGCAAATTCATAGGAGCGGCCGATTTCCGGTGAGCGATGCGCACGCCCGTTGATCTCCAGGAGACGGTCCGAGAAGTTTTCGACGCCGAGGCTGAGGCGGGTGACGCCGAGCTCGCGAAGGGCGGTCAGTTTGGGCTCGGTGAGCGTGCCGGGCTCGCACTCGAACGTGATCTCCTCGGCTTCGCGCCACGGGATGACCCCGTCCATGCGCGTCACCAGGCTCTGCAGCTGGCGCGTGGACAGAAAGGACGGCGTGCCCCCGCCGAAATAGACGAAGTTGAGCGGTCGGCCTGCGATGGCCGGCTGCTGCGCATACAACTCGCACTCGCGGGCCAGCGTGTCGAGATAGGCCTGGACCTCCTTCGCGTTTTTGTCCGTATACACGCGGAAATAACAGAAATGACAGCGTTTCCGGCAGAACGGGATGTGCAGGTACAGCCCGAGTGGCACATCGGCGGGCGGCGAGGCAAGCGCGGAATGGACATCCGTCTCGACCGCGTCCTGGTTCCATACGGAAAAGGGCGGGTAGTTGGCGATGAAGTAGCTGCCGACTTCCGTCCGATCGTCGGTGACGCTGATGGACATCCGTCGATCGTACCCCATGTCAGCGGAGGCCTACGTCACCGGGTGTCACCGCGGAGGACCGCACGGTCCTCCGCGGCTCGCTGCTTTCAGCTAGCGGCTCACAGCTATCAGCGCTCTCAGCGCTGATAGCCTAGAACGAGTAGCGTGCGCCGATCTGCACGAGACGCGGGTTGGTGCTCGTGGACAGACCCGTCACCCGCAGGAAGTTTGCGTTCGCACGATTGCCATTCGGGGTCGCAAAATTCGCACGGTTCGTCACATTGAAGATCTCACCGAAGAGCTCGATCTTGCGCTCGCCGAGGACGTTGAGCGAGTAGCCCAGGCGCAGGTCCAGCTTGAAGAAGCCCGGTCCGTAGGCGCCGTTGCGCCCGCCGGCGTTGTCCACCGTGATCGCGTTCGTACCGCTGCCGCTGTACTCGCCCGCAGGTAGCGGATCCGCCAGCGTCCCGTTGCGATCGGCGTCAATCGTCTGGTCGACAATGGTGAATGGTGTTCCGCTCAACGCACGCGCCACCCAACCAAACGTCAGCCCGCCGGTCCGCGGCACGGTGCCCATCCCGCTCAGCACCAAATTGTGACGCCGATCGAAATTGGTCGGGCCCTCGTTGAGATCGAGATTGAGATCGTCGAGCACCTGGAACTG
>DATKDY010000286.1:0-15967 GCA_035512515.1 Vicinamibacterales bacterium | reverse complement strand
GGCGCCGAAGGCGCCGCCCTGTGCGGCGAAGCCGCAGCGCCAGCGCTCTCAGCTCTGGTGGTCACGGGCGGAATTACGACGGCATTCGACCGCCGATGCATCCCCGCTGACTGCGTTGCTCCTCCTTCAAATATGCTCAATATTCTCAGTCGTCGCGCCTTGTCAGCGGAGCGCCTCGACGGTCTCGGTGCCGCGCCGTAATTACGCCCGGGACCACTTAGCCAGGCGCCATAGCTGAAAGCTGAAAGCGCCGAGAGCTGTTAGCCGAATGCTGAAAGCCGTCAGCTGACGTTGTTCAAGACGTCGCCCGGGCGAGTCGCGCGGCGTGTCGCGACAACAACAAGAAGCGAGAGGTTGAAGTCAGATAGAATGCCCCCCGCATGCACGTCGTCATCGTGGGCGGCGGCGAGATTGGTTTTGCGCTCGCCCACGGGTTAGCTGCGGATCACAGCGTTTTCGTCATCGACCACACCCCCGAAGTTGGCGACCGCTTCGAGCCGCTCGACGTGCAATTCGTCCTCGGCGCCGCCACGAGCCGCGACGTGCTCCTGCGCGCCGGCGTCCCGCATGCCGACGTCCTGGTGGCGTGCACGGGTCTCGATGAAGTGAACGTCGTGGGCTGCGCGCTGGCGCGGCAGATCGGCCAGCCACGCACCATCTGCTTCGTCTCGCGTGACGACTTCCTGCAACCAGAGGCGCTTGGTCTTTCGGGATTCGGCATCGACCGCGTGATCTGGCCCGAGGCGCAGCTGGCCGAGGACATGGAGCGGATCATCCGCGCGCCGGGGGCGCTCGAGGCCGAGACCTTCGCCGAGGGCGCCATTCAACTCGTGGAGTACCGCCTGCCGGCCGATTCGCCCTTCATCGGTCGCGTCGCCAACCTCCACCTGCCCCGCAACTCGCTCATCGTCGCGGTTCGGCGCGACGACGACTTCTTCATCCCGCGCGGGGCCAGCACGCTCGATGCCGGCGACAAGGTGCTGGTGATGGGCACGCCGGACGCGCTGCAGGACGTTCGCCGCCGCATGACGGGCGAGACCGACCCGCGCCGTCAGCGCGTCACGATCGTCGGCGGCGGAGACGTCGGGCTTCAGCTCGCGGAGCGGTTGGAGCGAAATCCTGACGGTCTCACGCTTTCCTTGATCGAGCGGGATCGCGCGCGGGGGGAGCTCATCGCCAGCCGCCTGCAACACACGCTCATCCTCAACGGCGACGGCACGGACCTCGAGCTGCTCGAGAACGAAGACGTCGGCCACAGCGACGTGCTGGTCGCCGTCATCGACAACGACGAGCGGAACCTGTTCGCCTGCCTGCTGGGACGCCAGCTTGGGGTGGAGCGCATCATCACGCGCGTCAGCAAGCGAGCCAATCTGCGGCTCTTCGAGCGGGTCGGCATCGACGTGGCCATCTCCGCGCGGGGCGCCGCCGTGGCCTCGGTGCTTCACCAGATCAAGGGCGATCCGACGCGGCTGCTCGCTGTGGTGGAGGAGGGCGCCGGACGCATCCTCGAATTGGACGTCCCGCCGGGATACCTCCCGCGCGCGCTGCGCGATCTCGCACCGCCGCTCAACAGCATCATCGGCGCCATCGTGCGGCCGTCACGGGCCTTCGTCCCGCGCGGCGACGATCGCGTCGAACCGGGCGATCGGCTCATCGTCTTCACGACCTACGCGGCGGCGGACCAGGTGCGGGAATACTTCACGCACCTGAAGGCCTGATCGTCCATGCGCCTCAAGATCGTCGTCCACGTCACCGGGACGCTCGTCAGACTGTTCAGTCCAGCCTTGCTCGCGCCACTGGCGGTGGCGCTGTTGTACGCGGAATGGCGAGACGCGATCGGCTTTCTCGTCACCTTCGCCGTCACCGCGCTTGCCGGCGAGGCGCTGCGACGGCTGTGCCGCGAGGCCGCCGGAGGAGTCGATCGATTGCGCCGCGTCGAGGGGCTCGCGATTGTTTCGGCGACCTGGATGGCGCTCGCACACCTGGCGGCCATTCCCTACATGGTGGCTGGTTTGGGTTTCATCGATTCGTTGTTCGAATCCATGTCCGGCCTGACGACGACAGGGGCGACCGTCTTCACGGATTACACGTTGTTCGGCCGCGGGATCTTCTTCTGGCGGGCGATGACGCAGTGGCTCGGCGGTGTCGGCGTGATCGCGCTCTTCATTGCCGTGTTGCCCCGGCTCGCCATCGCCGGCCGCGAGCTGTTCTTTGCCGAAGCCGCCGGACCGAGCGACGAGAAGCTGACACCCCAACTGCGCCAGACGGCCATCGCGCTGTGGCGCGTCTACATCGTGCTGACGGCCGCGCAGGTCGCGGCCCTCGTGCTGGCAGGCATGCCGCTGTTCGACGCCATCTGCCACGCCTTCACCACGTTGTCGGCAGGAGGATTCTCGCCGCATCCGCTGTCCATCGCCGGCTACCAGAGCGCCGCCATCGATTGGATCGTCATCGTCTTCATGTTCATCGCCGGCGCGAACTTCGGGCTGCAATACCGCGCCGTGCGCGGCGGCCGGCGGGCGCTCGTTCAGGACGAGGAACTGCGGGCGTATGCGGGCGTGTTGGCGGTGGCCGCGATCGTTCTCGCATGGGTGCTGTGGGCCGAGGGGATGGCGTCGCTCGAGGCCGTACGGCACGGCACCTTTCAGGTGCTCACGATCCTGACGACGACGGGCTATGCCAGTGTGGATTTTCAGCTGTGGAGCGATCAGGCCAGGATGGTGCTGTTCGTGCTGATGTTCATTGGCGGCTGCGCCGGCTCTGCTGCGGGCGGGCCGAAGGTGGTTCGCCACATCCTGATGGCGCGTTTCACGCTGCGGGAGCTCGAGCGCACCGTGCACCCGCGCGCGGTTCTGCCGGTCAAGCTGGGCGGCCGGGTCGTGCCGGAGCACATCCTGCGCGACATCCAGGTGTTCATGCTGTTCTACCTGCTGACCTTCGCCGTCGGCGCGGCCATCGTGGTCGGGCTGGGGGCGGATTTGCTCACCGGGATCACGGCGAGCATCGCGTGTCTGGGCAACATTGGCCCGGGCTTCGGCGCGATCGGCCCGATGGCGAGCTATGCCGATCTTCATCCGGCCAGCAAGGTCGTGCTGACGCTCGAGATGTGGATCGGCCGGCTCGAAGTGATGACGGTACTGGTGTTGTTCCGATTCGAAGCGTGGCGCGCGTCGCGCTGGGCAGCGAGCTGACGGCTCTCAGGCTCTCGGCTTTCAGCTTTCGGCTTTCAGCGCTCGCAGCTTTCAGCTTCTCCACTGCCGGCTTGCAGCGCTCTCGGCTCTTAGCTCTTCCGGCTTCCGGCGCCTGAACTACTCAGAGCTGAGGGCGCTGATAGCTGAGAGCTGATAGCGCCGATAGCCGATAGCTGATAGCCGAGAGCGCTGATAGCTGATCGCTGATAGCTGAAAGCTAGTGCTAGTAGTGTGATTCGCGCCCGCGGGCGCGCTGCTCGGCCAGCCAGGCGTCGCTGACCGGTCCGACGTCAATGCCGCGCGTGCCGCCGCGGCGCATCGTTCGTTTCCAGAAGGCGAGCGCCAGCACGATGGCGCCGCCGACAATACCAAGCATCCACATGGCGAGTCCTGCACGCAGGGTTCGTACCAGTGCCCGGCTGACCGCACCCGCCCATTCCGACGCCTACGGGCCACGGTGCTGTATGAATTTCCAACTGATCGTTACTCCTGCGGATGACTTTGCCTGGGTTGACATTCGACCTGAGGTTCCAGAGCGGAACCGCTATCCGGCTGGCGCGAAGGGATCCACGACTTTGACACCCGCCTTCCGAAAGTCGGCGCCATTGCGAGTCGCGACGATCAGCGAATGCACCACGGCGGTAGCGGCGATCAGGCTGTCCTTGACGGGCATGGAGTGTCCCGACTTGCGAAGCCGCGCGATCAGCGCCGCCCAGGCCAGCCCGGTCTCCGCCTCCCATGGCAGGCAGTGGAGCCGCCGAACGCCGGCGTCGAACCACCGCTCGAGGTTCGTTCGACGTTTGCCTGCTGGCAAGAGAAGAATTCCGAAACGCACCTCGCCCAGCACGATCGGATCGATCGCGATCGCGCGCTCGTGATCGCGGAGCCACATGACCACGTGGCTATTGGGAGCGGGCCTGGTGGGTTCGCTCAAGACATTCGCGTCAACGAGATATCTCACAGCGAATCCGTTGACTCGGAATCAATCGGCACGAAATAGCCCTTCGCGGGGCAGGACAGCAGCCAGTCCACCATGCCTTCGTTAGGAGGAGCCGCGCGCCGAGTCAACCGATATTGGCCGCGATCGATGCGTTCGATGTCGAACTGCTGTCCGGCTTCGATGGCGTCCTGCTGGCGGATCTCGGCCGGCAGCACGATTTGCCCTTTGGATGAAACGGTGGCCTTCATCAAAGTAAGATATCGTCTTACTTGCGTCGGGTCAAGGACGGGAGCGGCTGGCTGAGGCCCACGCGTCGGTAAATGCCGTTGGAAAGGGACCTCGCGCGAAGGCGGTATGTCTGTTGCATTCCCGGATGCAGGAGTTGCCGATGAGATTCGCCCTCACGCCCGCTGCCGCCCTGGCCCTTCTACCCGCGATGGCCTTGTCGCTCGCATCCCCTGCTCCGACGACGGCGGCGGAAACCGGCCCTCTCGCCGGCACTTACGACTGTCAGGGTGTCGAGCCGGATGGCTCCCGGTATCGCGGGCTGGTCCAGATCGTCGGCAGCGCCGGACTCTATGAAGTGATCTGGGTCTTCAGCACCGGCCAGCAGTACCGCGGGTTTGGCGTCGTCAACGGCGATCTGCTGGCGGTCAGCTACTACACGACGCGGCCGGGCGTCGCGGCGTACAAGATCGAGGAGGGCGAGAAAGGGCCGAGGCTGTCGGGACAGTGGACGGTGGTCGGCGCGGGAGAGATGTTCCGCGAAACATTGACGCGGCTCACCGACAAAGTCACGCCTCTGCCGGCTCCTGAACCACCGCCGGCGTCGAGGCCGCTCATCCGCCATCTGCGGCCGGCGTAGATCGTTCTGTCAGGGCTAGCAACGGAAAGCGCCGAGAGCTGACAGCCGAAAGCTGAAAGCTGACAGCCGAAAGCTGTTCTCGGGGATCATTGAGAGAGATGATCCCCGTTTCCGTGCTCGATCTCGCGCCCATCGTTCAGGGCGGCACCGCCGCACAGGCCTTTCGCCACTCCCTCGATCTCGCGCAACACGCCGAGCGCTGGGGATACCGCCGTTTCTGGGTCGCCGAACATCACAACATGCCGGGGATCGCGAGTGCCGCGACCGCCGTGCTGATTGCGCACGTCGCGGCCGGGACGTCGGCCATTCGCGTCGGCGCCGGCGGCATCATGCTGCCCAATCACGCGCCGCTCCAGGTGGTGGAGCAGTTCGGCACGCTGGAATCACTCTTCCCGGGGCGGATTGATTTGGGCCTCGGCCGCGCGCCGGGTACCGACCCGGCGGCGGCCCGCGCGCTCCGCCGCACGCTCCACAGCAACCCCGACGAGTTTCCGCACGACGTGCTCGAGGTGATGGCGTTCTTTCGCCAGGCGCAGCCCGGACAGCCGGTCCGAGCGGTGCCTGGCGCGGGACTGACCGTACCGATCTGGATCCTCGGTTCGAGCACCTTCGGCGCGCAGGTGGCGGCGGCCATGGGGCTCCCGTTCTCGTTTGCGTCGCACTTTGCGCCCGCGATGCTGACCGAGGCGCTCGAGATCTACCGGCGCCGATTCGAGCCGTCGGCGCAACTGTCGCGGCCGTACGTCATGCTCGGCGTCAACATCGTCGCGGCCGACACGGACGACGAGGCGCGCTTTCTCGCCTCGTCTGGGCGGCAGTCGTTCGCCAGCCTCCGGCAGGGGCATCCGATTGAGTTGCCCCCGCCCTCCAAAGAATGGGAGCGTGAGCCGGAGGCCGATCCGCCGCCCGGCCAGCCCGGCTCGCGCGTGTCGTTCGTGGGGACGAGAGACACCATCGCACCACAGATTCGCGCGTTCGTCGAGCGGACCGCGGCCGATGAACTGATTGTGGTTTCACACATCTACGATCATGCGGCGCGGCTGCGTTCGTACGAGATTGCCGCGCACGCCACTCCGTGAACATCGGCCAGCGAGGCGAGCCTCAGACCAGCGAGCGTGAAGAGGCGGCTCGCCTCGCTAGCCGCTATATCGTCTTGCCCCGCCTCCACCACCCCACCGCGCAAAGTCCGCGCGGCGGGGACCCCGGCCGGCGGGGCAGTCGCCTTGACGGGGAAAACTTGACTCGTTTGGTCAACATTTGAGGCCGTCAAGGCTCCTAACGCGCGACCGGCAATCCCGCGAGGCGGCGCTCGCGCCGTGCGCTCAGGATGTGGCCGGGCGCTACTTCGAAAACTGGATGATGTATTCCGAGCGTCCACCCATGAAGAACCGCGCGATCGCCCCAGCCTGTCTGTCGGTCCCATCGGACTCCAGGCCGACGACCTGCGGGTACCACCGCCCGGCCGAGAGGAGCCGCGCGGGAGGAGACCACGACGCGGGCTCGCTCAGATCGGCGGCATACGCGACGTAGATGCCTTCCTGCGTCCACGACGTGTCCTTCGCGCGATTGAGCAGCATGACGAATCGCTCGAGGTGCGTATTCCAGTGAACCGAGGGACCCCAGAAGGCGTCCACATCGCCTTGGTGCCAGTCATCCTCTGCGCGATAGATTGGTCCAGCCGTGGGATAGAAATGGCGGACCCAGTCGCCGGCGGCAACCGATCGAGCCGGCAGCCACAGGCGGTTCCGCAGCCATACCGACACCTTGCCTGCCGGCGCGTCGCGGTCGGCCCACGCCAGCCGCGCGACCGACACCCCCTGCGAGACCTCGCGCCGCACATACTGGCTGAAGAAGAAATATAGATACTGCTGATCGCGATCGAGAATCACACTGAAGTCGCCGACGCCGCCCACGAAGTACGCGTTGCTGCTCGAGCAGTCGTGAGAGTTCGGAGAAGCCTCGAGCACCACGCCAAGGTCCTCCCACGTGGCGCCGAGGTCGCGCGAGCGCGCCGCGCCGATGCGCGGGATCGTGCGGCTGTCCCCGGCGCACACGTCGGCCGGCCGTTCCTGGTGGTAGTAGCCGTACCATGTGCCGTCCACATCGGGAATGACGCCCTCGAGCCACACGCCATGCCCGGGATGGTTGTCGAAGTCGATCTGCCCCAGTGCCGTCAGCCGGGAAATATCGACACCCGAGTGTCTCGTTGCCGTGCCGGCGACAGAGGTGAACATGAAGAGCCTGGGGACGCCGTCGACCAGCGTCCAGACGGCTGGGCTGTTGCTGTCGCTGGATCCGGGGAGGCTGACGGTGCGGGCCGGAATCAACCTGGCGCGTGGCGCCGGCTGGGCCTGATTCTGAGCGCTGACGTCCGGGAACAATGACACGATGGCGATCGCCGCCACTAAGCTGCTGGGTGTCATCCGGCGGCGACGAGGCGCGTCGCTTTTGGGCGACGAAACGGGGCTGTCATGCATGGCGGGACGGCGCGCAGCAAGCGGCTGTCCGTGTCCCGGCGATTTTCGTTAAGCCGGGGTAAAACTTCTGCGGTCCGTCACCGCATCCGTCACACCTCATGCAAGAACAGCTCTTCCAGTCGGATTTGGGCCCCCCAGCTCAACGGTCGGATCGTTCACAGCAACCACGCCCGCGCTGTCCGTCATGTATACGACATGTCAGATTCAGAGTGAATATTTGGGAGGATTGCCGCGCGCGGGCGAAATTCCTTCGCCGATTACACAAATCTGTCCGCGGTACGCCTCTTGAGAGTCTCTCCAGTCTTCGCCGCGCTCGTGAGAACCAGCGCGCAAGAGGCGGAAAGGGTCCAGCGATGACGCATCTCCCGCTCAGTTGTCCTCGGTGCCGGAAGCCGCTGGTGTACATCCCGCTCGGCGGGTTCACGCTGCACTATCGCTGTGCGGATCATGGCGCCATCATCCTGCGGCCGCTCGTTGTCGTCGAGTCGGAGGACGACGACGCGGTGACCGCGAATGTGTCGAAGCATTCTCGGGAAACCTCCGACGCCGCGTAGAATCTTGAAGGCGTGGAATTCTCGCCCGGCTGAGCCGGGCAAGAAGAAATATATGGCTAACGAGGCCCTGAAGGAACATGCTCGACGGTCAGAGGCAGGGCCTCGTTAGCCGTGGGCGCGTCGCGCGACTCGCCAGTGGGCAGCGACCCCGGGAGTGACGCGTCGTATCGCCCGCAACACCCGCACCGTTCGGTCGAACCGGCGCGCCCGGGCGGGGCTCCACTCGAACCCATACTGTGTGCGAAGCGCTGCCGGCAATAACCCGACCGTCACGAGCTGATGCAAGCCCCCGAGCGGGACGGCCAGGCCCGCGGCCCGTGGCGTCAGCACGGCGGCACCGAGTGCTCGCGCGTCGGGGGTCACCGCCAGTACGCCGCTCTCGCTGACCGTCCTGATGTAGCGCTGCAGCGCTTGCCATGAGCGCGGCGTTGTCGCCGGGTCGCCGCCAAGGGCGTGGAGGAGCGGCGCGCCTTCGATACACAAGAGGTTCAACTCATCGGCCGTGAGCGGCGCGACCAGGCGTTGGTAGATGTCTGCGGTCGAATCGAGCAGCGTCGCGTGGACCCAGAGCAGCAGCGCCGGATCCTCGGCGGAGTAGCGAGTGCCCGCAGGAAAGGGTCCCACACCGGCGGCGAGCGTGCCGTTGACCATCGTGTGAATCGTGCGGATACGCGCGATCGCCGACGCACGCCGCTCGTCGTCGCCAAAGGTGAGCGATAGCATGGCCGAGACGGTGTGATGCAGGCGCGCGGCGGCCTGGAACACGCCGCCGCGAAACGAGCTGTGCTGAATGACGCCCGCGGCAACCAGCGGATGCGCGATCTGCATCAGGATGGCGCGCGACCATCCCAGCAGCACCAGGCGTTCGCGGTTGATGCGCTCGGCGATCATCGGTGGAGCGATTATGTCCGAGGCGGCGGCGCGTTCGGCTGGGAGCAATCCGCTCTCGGGCGACCGCTTGCGTGCGGCCAATGTATGACTGTATAGTTATATAGTTTACGCGCGAGCGCGGTGGCTTCAGCCACGCCGCGTAATCGCCCTGAGGACCGCCCCGTCTGACACGGCATCCCGGGCCTGAATGGAGAACTCTCGTCATGATGCTCGTCCGCCGGTTCTATGACATCAAACTCGCTCAGGCGAGTTATCTCGTCGGCGCGCTGGATACCGGCGAAGCGGTGGTGATCGACGCCAACCGCGACATCGACCAATACGTTCGCGCCGCCGCTGAGGAGGGGGTGCGCGTCACGCACGTCACCGAGACGCACATTCATGCAGACTACCTGTCGGGCAGTCGCGAGCTGGCGGCCGAAACCGGCGCCACACTCCTGCTGTCGGACGAGGGCGGTCCCGGCTGGCGTTACGCGTTTGCCGAAGAATCGAGGGCCGTGCTGCTGAAGGACGGCGACTCGTTCGATGTGGGCAGCGTGCGGATCGACGTGATGCACACCCCGGGACACACGCCCGAGCACCTCACGTTTCTCGTCACCGACACACAGGCGGCGACCGAACCGCTCGCCGCCCTCACCGGCGACTTCATCTTCGTCGGCGACGTCGGCCGTCCCGACCTGCTCGAGCGCGCGGCGCGAATGGCCGGGACGATGGATGCGGCGGCGCGGACGCTGTTTCACTCGGTGCAGCGGTTCAAGAAGCTGCCCGACTTCATCCAGATCTGGCCCGGACACGGCGCCGGATCGGCTTGCGGCAAGGCGCTCGGCGCCGTGCCCCAGACCACGCTCGGCTACGAGCGCCGCTTCAACTGGGCTTTCAAGGTGGCTGACGAACAGTCGTTCGTCGATCAGGTGCTTGCCGGTCAGCCCGACCCGCCGCGCTACTTCGCCGAGATGAAACGCCTGAACAGAACCGGTCCCCAGCGGCTCTCGGACGTTCCTGCGCCGCCGCATCTCCCGGCCGAGGCGCTCGACCGGCTGCTCGCCACTGGAGCGCTCGTCATCGATACCCGATCGGCGGACGACTTTGCCGCCGGACACGTGCCCGGCACCATCAACATCGCGCTGAACAAGGCATTTACCACATGGGCCGGATGGCTCGTGCCTTACACGAGCGATTTTTACGTCATCGCCGATGGCGTTGACGCCACGACGCTCGACGAGACGCGCAAGGACCTGGCGATGATTGGCCTCGACCGGTTGGCCGGCTACTTCTTCTGGGACGACCTCGTGGCGCGACGCCAGGACCTGGAGACGACGGCGCAAATTGACGTGGAGGAGCTGGCCACGCGTGTCCGCGCGAAGACGGTCCATGTCCTCGACGTGCGGTCCGACGCCGAATGGCGCGAGGGGCACATCGCCGGCGCGCAACATATTCCGCTCGGGGAGTTGCGCGATCGTATCGCGGAGGTCCCGAACGATCGCACCATCGCCGTTCACTGCATGGGCGGCACGCGGTCGGCCATCGCGGCAAGCCTTCTCCAGGCCGAAGGACTGCCGCACACCGTCAACTTCGCCGGCGGGTTCAACGCCTGGCACGCCGCCGGCCTGACGTCCGGATCTGCCGCGACCGCGGGATGAAGATGACCCTCGACCTGTTCGAGCCGGTCGCCGAGCGCTTCCGCGCGCTCGGCGAACCGGCACGCCTACGCATCCTGAACGCGCTCAGGGGTGGGGAGGCGACGGTTGGGGAGCTCGTGGAGACGACCGGACTCACGCAGGCCAACCTGTCCAAGCACCTCCAGTTGCTGCACGCGCTCGGGTTCGTCACACGCCGCAAGCAGGGCCTGTTCGTCTACTACACGCTGGCTGACGCCGACATCTTCCGGCTCTGCGACATCATGTGCGGACGGCTGCCCGCTAACCGGCGCCGCTGAACCTGCGCTACGATGCCCGGAGCCATGCTCACGCGCTCCATCATCGTGTCCCTCATGGCCTGCGCGCTGACCGGCGCGCACGCGGTCGCGCGCCAATCGCTGCCGGCCACGCCCATCACCTACGGATTCTTCACGGCGCACTTTGCCGCTGATGGCGCTTTCACCCTGAAAGGCGACGGCTGGCCGGCGTTTGCCGGCACGTGGAAGGCTGACGCGGGCGTCCTCGACATCTCGACGCCCGGCGTTGCCAAATGCGAGGCGCCCGGCCGCTATCGCTATCGGGTGGAGAGCGGACGCGTCCACGTGGATGTCGTCGCCGACGAGTGCACGCCGCGGCGCATGATTCTCGATCGCAGCGCGTGGCGGCCGCTCGGCGAACCCGACGCGCTTGCCGAGCGACGCATCACGCATCGCCGGGCCATCCCGCTTCCGGCGCTGCCGCCGGCGGAAGCGGCCACGGGCAGTTGGCCGTCATTCCGGGGGCCAGTCGCGGCCGGCGTGGCGGACGGTCAACAATTGCCCGACACGTGGGATCCCAGGACGGGCGAGAACATCCTCTGGCAGACGCGGATTCCCGGACTCGGCCACTCGAGTCCTGTTGTCTGGGGCCATCGCGTCTTCGTCACGAGCGCGGTGAGCAGCCGGGGACGGGCCACGTTCAAGCCGGGCCTCTACGGTGACGGCGACGCGTCGGACGATCGCTCCCCGCACCGATTCGTGCTCGCCGCGATCGACAAGCGGACGGGGCGTATCGAATGGGAGCGCGTCGCATTCGAGGGCCCGCCCGTCGACACGCGGCACATCAAGTCCACCTACGCCAGCGCGACGCCCGCCACCGATGGCCGCACCGTCGTCGTGTCCTTTGGCTCGCAGGGCCTCTACGCTTACGACGTCAACGGAACGTTTCGCTGGAAGGTCGATCTCGGCCACGTGAAGGTCGGCGCCTACGACATCCCGAGCTACGAGTGGGGGCCGGCCAGCTCGCCGATTCTGTTCGAGGATCTCGTCATCCTCCAGGTCGACACGCATCTCGATTCGTTTCTGCTCGCCCTCGACGCCTCGACCGGCGCGGTCCGCTGGAAAACGGATCGCGACGAATTGCCGTCGTGGGGCACGCCCACCGTGGCGCAGACCGCCGCCGGTCCCGAACTGGTGACCAACGGGTCCAAGTACGTGCGCGGCTACGATCCACGGACGGGCAAGGAGTTGTGGCGGCTCGGCGGCAGTTCGAAGATTACGGCGCCAACGCCCATCTTCAGCGACGGGCTCTTCGTGGTGGCCAGCGGCCGCGCGCCGGAACGTCCCATCTTCGTCGTCAAGCCGGGCGCGCGCGGCGATCTCACGCTCGAGGACGACAACGCCAGCAACGACTCGGTCGTGTGGAGCCGCACCGGCCGCGGGTCGTACATGCCGACGCCGCTCGGCTACCGCGGCATTCTGTATGTGCTGGCGAACAACGGGGTGTTCGACGCCTACGATCTGAAGACCGGCACCGAGATCTACCGCCAGCGCCTGCCGTCTGTCGGCAGCGGCTACAGCGCGTCGCCCGTCGCGGCGGACGGCAGGATCTACCTCTCCAGCGAAGATGGCGAGATGCTGGTGGTATCGGCTGGACGTGAGTTCAGGCACCTGGCGACCAACGCGATGGGTGAGCTGCTGATGGCCACGCCGGCGCTCTCGGACGGCGTCATGTTCGTGCGCGCCGCCGACCACCTGTTCGCCGTCGGCCGCAAGCCGTGAGCCGAGAGCCCGTGAAGCCGCCGAATTCATTCGACATCATCTGCACCGACCTCGCACAACTCCTCGCCGGATCCGATCGACACGTCCTGGTCGCTGAGGCAGCGTCCGCCGAAACGCTCGGCCCGGCCCTGCTGTCGCTGCGCGCATCGCTGCGCGCACACATCTGGACGGTCGGTGGGCAGGCATTCGACTTCGCGCGGGCCATCGAGAAGCTCGATCGCAAGACGCGGCAGATCGGGTTCCACGTGATGAACGACTGGGACGGCATCGCCGATCGCGTCAACGACGACATCATCCCCGTGGACGTGCTCGATTACCTCATCGAGCGGCGCGGCGACGAGCCGGTGAGCGCGACGACGCTGTCGATGCTGCTGGATTACTACTTCATGCACGTGCTGGCGTTACTGTCGGTGCGCGTGTGGGACGAAGGCGACCCGGACGTCAACATGGGTCGCGTGAATCAGTTGCTGCGCCTGCTCCAGGGTCCCGACGGCAGCGGCCAGCCGTTTGTCGCGGATGCGGAGACGCTGCTGCTCATCGCGACCTCGCACTACGAGATGTACGAGCGCGGCTACGCGGTTCTGCTCGACCACGTGCGGACACTCGACGACCGGCACCAGACCAACATCGCGCTCGGCCATGCCGCGAGCATGGGCTGCCATCTGCGCTTCGGATTCGAGGCCACGTACGGCCGCGACACCATCAACATGCGCGACGACAACGTCGCCGACTATCCGTGGCTCCTCTACGCGCTCAACACGCTGATGCAGCAGTACGTGCGCCTGCGCGAGACCGGCGAGGCCGCGGCGCCCCATGATGCTCTTGTCGAAGCGCTGATCAACGGCCTCTCCGGCGACGCGCGGGCCTTCGTCGGCAAGGCGCCGACCTCGCTCGCGGGCTTCGAAGGCGAGCGCGCGCGCTTCCGGGAGGCGTTTTACGCCTACAAGCAGGACCTGCTGGCGGCGTTCGAGGCGTATCGTCCGACTGAGCATGTCTACTCGCCGCTCAGCTTCTTCTTCAACTTCTCGCACAACGTCGTGAAGGGCACGGTCATCGACGCGCTGCTCGAGGGCCGTCCGTGGCCGATCACGTTCAACCACCTGCTCACCGGACGCGCCGGCGAGACCGCGCCGCTCGCCGATCGCGAGCACCTGGCGCGGACGCTCATGGACTACGCCCGCGCCAACCCGCACAGCATTCGCGGACGTCTCATGCCCGTCATCGTCTACGACCCCGGCAAGGGCCGGCAGGCATACGGCGTCGCCATGCGCAAGCTTCGCGAGGGCTAGCGAGGCGAGCCTCAGACCACCGAGCATGAGGACCGGCTCGCCTCGCTAGCCCATATTTCTTTTTGCCCCGCCTCCGGCGGGGCGGTCGTCTTGACGGAGAAACCTTGACTCGTTCGCCACAATTTCTGGCCGTCAAGACTCTAACCCAGCGGACGCTTCGTGGCCGCTGGGCGCTGTCAGCTTCTCGAGCGCGATGTGACAGGATCGTGAGATGAAGTTCGAGAAGCTTGGGCTCGTGGCCCCGCTGGTCGCGGCGGTTTCCTCGTTGGGTTACGAAGAGCCGACGCCGGTTCAACGCGAGGCCATTCCGATGCTGCTGAGCGGGCGCGACCTGATCGGACAAGCGGCCACCGGCACGGGCAAGACCGCCGCGTTTGCGTTGCCGATGATCCAACGCCTGCTCGACGGCGCGCGCGGCCGGATGCGCGGCCTCGTGCTGGTGCCCACGCGCGAGCTCGCGATGCAGGTCGCCGAAGCCACGCACAAATACGCGCGCGGGACCGGGCTGAGCGTCGTGCCGCTCTACGGCGGCGCGTCGATGCCCCAGCAGATTCGCGCGTTGCAGCGCGGCGCGGACATCGTCGTGGCCACGCCGGGACGCGCGCTGGATCATCTCGGACGCCGATCGCTCACGCTCGAGCATCTGCAGATCCTCGTCCTCGACGAGGCGGACGAGATGCTCGACATGGGTTTCGCCGAAGACATCGACGCGATTCTCGAAACCGCACCGTCCACGCGGCAGACGGCGCTCTTTTCCGCCACCATGCCCCCGCGGCTGCGGCGGATTGCCGAGCGGCACCTCCAGGATCCGCAGCGCATTGCCATTGAACGTGAAAAGACCGCGAGCGGCAAGGTGCCGCGCGTCCGCCAGGTGGCTTACGTCGTGCGTCGGCCGCACAAGGCCGCTGCTCTCCAGCGCGTGCTCGACATGGAGAACCCGACGTCTGCGCTGGTGTTCTGTCGCACGCGCATCGAAGTCGATTCGCTCGTCGAGACGCTGAACGCGCACGGCTATCGTGCCGAAGCCATTCACGGCGGGATGCAGCAGCGTCAACGCGAGCTGGTCATGGGCCGGTTCCGCGCCGCCAAAACCGATCTGCTGATCGCCACGGACGTCGCGGCGCGCGGGCTCGACATCTCACAGCTCTCCCACGTCATCAATTACGACGTGCCCTCGGCGCCGGACGCCTACATCCATCGCATCGGCCGCACGGGGCGGGCCGGACGCGAGGGGACCGCCATCACGCTCGCCGAGCCGCGCGAGCACCGGTTGCTGCGAAGCATCGAGGCGGCGACCAGGCAGAAGATCGAAATCGCGACCGTGCCGACGGTCGCGGACCTGCGCGCACGCCGCCTGGAGATTACCCGCGCGTCTCTGCGCGAGCGCCTGCTCGAAGGCAATCTGGACGACGTGCGCGTCGTGATCGAAGCGCTCTCGGAGGAGTTCGACCTGGTCGATATCGCGGCGGCGGCCATCAAGCTCGCCCACGCGGCCACCGCCGGCGACGACGACGCGGAGGAACTGGACGTGCCGGCGGAAAGCTCGCGCCGCGCCGCGCCCCGGGCGGCGCCGCGCGCGTCAGGCGAGGTGGCGCGGCTGTTCATCGGCGCGGGCCGCCGTGCCGGCATCCGCCCGGCCGATCTCGTCGGCGCCATCGCCAACGAAGCGGGCATCTCCTCGCGCGATCTCGGGCAGATCGAGATCGGCGACAACTTCTCGATTGTGGAGGTCCCCGAGCAGGAAGCGGATCAGGTGATTGCGGCGATGAAACGCACTTCCCTCCGCGGCAAGAAGGTCACGATCCGCCGCGACCGCGACGCCTGACAGCCCGTGGTGAAAGTCCCGGCGAGCACCGAGAGCGGCGAGGCGCCCCGCCGGCAAGGCGCGACGACTGAGAATATCCGGCCATATTTGAAGGAGGAGCAACGCCGCCAGCGGGGATGCTTTGCCGTTCGAATGCCGGCGAGACTTTCACCACGGGCTGTTGATATGATCCGGCGCCATGTATCGACTCGTGCTCTCTCTGCTCCTCGTGCTGGCGCTGCCGTCATCGGCCCTCGCCACGTGGTCGGTCATCGCCGTCGAT
>DATKDY010000285.1:0-4850 GCA_035512515.1 Vicinamibacterales bacterium | reverse complement strand
CGCGGGCCGGCGTGGGAACCTGCTGTGGCGGCAGGAAGTGTTCGAGAACCCAGATCTCGCGGGTCGGTGTCCCTGCAGTGAACGTCACGGCGCGTCCGTCGTCGCTCACATCGATGTTGCGGAGCCCGCCCATCGAAATGCCCAAGCGCGTGGATTCTCCGGTCGCGCGATCGATCCGGCAAATCTCCGATTCCCCGGACGCACCGGCAACCGGTCGCACCACGAGAATCGCGCGGCCGTCAGGCATCCAAGACGGCCAGAAAAATCGATCATCTTTCGCGGGCCCGACAAGAACGCGACTGCTGCCGTCGGCCTCGAGCAGGTGTAACGTCCACTCGAGCCCCGCGTTGCCGCGGCGCTGTTCGACGTACACGATCGTCCCGGCCGACTGCAGCGTGTCGAAGCCGATCACGGATCCGGCCGGTGCCACTTGCGTAAGCGTCCGCTCCTCGCCGTTCGCGAGCCCGCGCGCGATCAGCTCTCCGTCCTTGACGTAAAGCACGGTCGACGTTTCATGACTCCAACCGACTTGACCGATCGATGTCTCGGCCGCGAGAGGTACGATGACGACCGGTGTCGTGCGACCCGTCTGCGGATCGACGAGATGCAGCCCGAATCGCTGCGCGCCGTCGCGTCCTTTCACGAGGATTTCGCGGCCGTCTGGCGACCACCGGATCAGCCGCAGGAAAAGCATCCTGGTGTCCAGCAGGCGTTCGAGCCCCCGCTCAGGATCGCGGATGGCGAGATGTTCGGTGAGCGTCTGGCCCACGCGGGTCGAATGGGCGAGTGCGCCGTCAGGCCCCCACGCCGCTCCCATATTCGTTCCGAAGTAGCGTTCGGTCGCGACCTCCGGCTGTGTGAGTGGCTTTCCGGCGGCATCGAGCTCGACACGATAAACGTTCACGAGCCCCGTCTGTCGCACGTAGTAGAAAGTTCCGTCCGCGGTCAGTCCGAGGGACCCGGCCATCACTCCGGAGTCGTGAAACAGCATGCGCGGAGGGCCGGCAGCTTTCCCGTCCGCGACGTCGATTCCCCAGAGAGTGGTGGCCCCGGTGCGATCGCTTGTGAAGATCACGTGCGTTCCATCGGAGGTCCACATGGGCGACACATCGTCCGCAGCGCTGGTGGTCAGGACGGCGGGTGCGCCTCCGTCCGTGGATGCAATGAAGACGTCCCGCCGGCCGTTCGAACCAGGTGCATCGTAGACGAGGTACTGCCCGTCGGGCGACAGGCTGGCGCCATGCGGCGTGACCTCATGTTCCAGCACGACGCTCGTCGCACCGCTGGCGGTCTCGACGATCTCTGTCCGCGGCCCGCTGATTGACGTGCACGCGACCGGGTCGCCGGTCAACTACTCCGCAGAACTGGTGCAGCGTCTGCCCACAGGGCGAAGCCTGACGTCCATTCTGAACCTGGCCCCCGGTGTAACAGAGGAGGTCGCCTTCGGCGGAACACAGTCGTCTTCGAACCGCGTGTCGATCGACGGAGTCGGCCTGAACGCATCGTATCTTGGCGAGCAGTGGGTGCGTCCGCACCACAACTGGTTCAGCGAGGTGCAGGTCGTCGCGGTCGGCGCGCCGGCGGAATACGGCGGCTTCACGGGCGCAATCGCGAATGGCGTTCTGCGCTCGGGCGCGAACCGCTACTCGGGTCTTGCGGATTACGTGACGGTGCGACCCTCCTGGAGCGGCGACAACACTTCCCGGCTCCCGACCGGAGCCCGACGCCCGACGCCGCGGACGATTCTCGGATGGTGGGATCTCGAAGGCCAGTCGGGAGCGCCAATCGTTCGCGATCGCCTCTGGTTGTTCGCTGGGGCCAGCTACGTCGACCACGAATACAGGAATTTCGCGTACGCGGGACCGGACGCGACCCACGAGACGATTCCCCGGTGGATGGTGAAGGCCGATGCGTCAGTAGCTGCGGGCATCCAGGCACAGATGTTCTTCCTTCGGGATACGTCCGACATCATCGGGTACGACCTCGGAAGCAGGGTCCGGACCTTCGAGTCGTCATCTGATTTCCTCCAGCGGAAGAGCGCCTGGAACGGCAGAGTGACCTGGACGCCGTCAAACGACACCGCTCTCGAATTTCGCGCGGGCGGCCATTTCGGCGCCTCCAGCCGTCAGCCGCGCCCACCCGGCGAGCGCAGCGGACCCTCCGCCGTAATAGATCTCGACGCGCAGACAATACTCCGCAATACCCCGCTGTATGTGTGGACCGACAGTAAGGCGGTGACGGCCACCGCCTCTGTGACGCACTACCTTGCCGCTCTAGCCGGGCGGCACGAATTCAGAGCGGGCATCGAGCTCGGGCGCTCGAGAGGCACAGAGGAATCCGGCTACACGGGCGGAGGCGTATACCACTACGCTGGTGGCGCGCTGGTGTATGCCGATCTATGGGACGGCGATCGCGTCCGCACGCGCAACTCGCGGGCGACGTTCTATGTCCAGGATCGCTGGAGCTTCTGGCGCCTCACGATCGAGCCAGGGCTGCGGATGGATTTCTATCAGGGCGCGATTCCGGGACAGCAAACGGTCCTCTCGACACGACCGATCGGGCTGCGGCTCGGTGCGTCGTGGGATGTCACGGGCCGCCACACGACGGTCCTCCGCGCGCACTACGGCCGGTACCACGACATGCAGTTCGGCTACCTCTATGCCTTTGCCGATCGCGCCGAGCGCAATCCCGTCGTCGCCGCGCGGTTCCTCCCGGACGGCTCGATGAGGGAAGTCTTCAGGCTCGATCCCGATCAGACGACGACGGTCGACCGGTCGCTGAAACAGTCGCACATGGATCAGTTCGCCGCGGCCGTGGAGCGTCAAATCACAAGCGGCCTTGGTCTGCAGCTGCAGTACGTGCATCGGCGGTACGGGAACTTCATCGGGTACGTCGATCCTCGAATTGGCGAGTGGCGATCCTTCACGGTGCAGGACCCGGGTCCCGACGGTCGTCCAGGGACTCAGGACGATGGGGGGAGTCTCACGGGCTACATTCCGTACGCGGGTCGGCGGGCGCTCGTCATGTCGAATCCGCCGGATGCCTGGCGACATTACGATGCGATACAGCTGATCGGGCGCAAGCGGCTGGCGCGACGCTGGCAGATGGAGTGGTCCGGCACGTTCTCGCGTTCTTCCGGAACGGTAGGGACCGAGGCGCGAACCAATGCCGCATGGTCGTCGCTCAGTCCCGGCGGGATTGGCGCCGACGGCGCGTCCCGAGGCACCGCGCGCCGTCGCCCGGTGCACGATTTCAGCGAAGCGAAGGCACTGGCGACGTACGACGCGCCGTGGTTTGGAGGTTTCCGCGTGGGTGCCGTGTATCGCTGGAGAACCGGCACACGGTGGCACCGCCTCGTCATCGTCCAACGGCCAGTGTTTGCGATCATTCCGGCTGAGGAGCCGCACTCGCGGCGCACCCCGGACATTCAGCAACTCGACGTGCGCGTCGAGAAGACTTTTCCCCTGCTCCGAAGGCGCGCACGACTCGGGTTGTACGTCGATATCTTCAACGTGGCGAATCTCGGACGGGCACTGGGATTCGCGCGCGCGTCGGGTCCGGCGTTTGGAACGCCGGCCGGGTGGACCGAGCCGAGGACGGCACAGCTCGGAATACGAGTCGCGTTCTAATCCCGCAATCCACTTGAATTAGCGGGGAATGCGCCCAGCGCTGTCGAGTAAAGACTTGAAGACGTTCCAAAATCGCGCCCCGCCAAGGGCGTTCCCTATGAAGAACGGTGGCAACCACGGTTGTCAGCGCGGTGACCTCAATAACGCGGTCGACGAGATCCAGGCCTGATTGACGCGGTCGAGCAATTGGCACGTGGCGCGCCCGTGGACGGCGCGTGGCGCTGCCATCGACCGCAGACGAACCACGCGATCCGACAAAGACACTCTTGTACAGGATCGTTCGTGACCATTTCGAAACCTTCCGTACGCACGCCGCGACGCTGCGGGATGGCGAGGGGCTTCCGCGCTTCGTGGAGCAAGAGTTCCGCGACTTCCTGCGGTGCGGATGTCTGGCCGGCGGCTTCGCCCGATTTCGGTGTACCGCATGCGGACTGGATCGCCTCGTGGTCTTCTCGTACAAGGGCCGTGGGTTCTGCCCGCGATGTGGCGGCCGCCGCATGGCCGAGCGCTCGGCGCATCTCATCGATCATGTGAACAAATCCAAGATCGCGAAGAAGTACCGGGTCACACCGCCGGGCAACGGTGTGATGGTAGGCGAGGACGCTTCCCCAACGTGCCGGTGCGTCAATGGTTCTTGAGCCTGCCGCATCGGCTATCTGCTTGCGTGGGACCACGAGCTGTGTCGGGCCGTGATCGGTGTGGCCCTGCTCGCGGGCACACTGTGGGCGATGCCAACGTGTGCCTTATGGGCACACATCGTGCTATCCTGTCGGTTGGGCGACGCGGGATGCCTATCGTTTCGGCAAGCCGGCGGTCCAGTTGAGCACCACGGTGATGGTGGTCGGGGTCGTGTCGTCCATCAGGGTGTTGACCACGAACTGCCGACCGTCTGGCGACACGTCGTAGGGATACGCATCGAGCCTGACCGGCGGTCGCGGGCGGATTGCGAACAGCGCGCGGGGCATACCGATGTCGAGTCGATCCCGAGTCGGCTTCGTCGCGACTGCCATCAGTTGATTGTCGGGTGAGAGGTAAAAGAGTTCTGTGCCGTCACGGGCCCAACGCGGCCAGCGGCCACCCTGCGTCGAGACAAGGCGCTTCGCTCCGCGATCGGGGAAACGATCGACATAGACCTCGAGCTGCCCGCTCTCGTTCGAGGCGTACGCGAACCATCGGCCGTCTGGGGCAAAACGGCCGTGCGTTTCGACAAAGGGGGAGTCC
>DATKDY010000284.1:0-8746 GCA_035512515.1 Vicinamibacterales bacterium | reverse complement strand
GGAGCTGAATTTTTCGTCTATGGCCATCTGAGCCGTGGCTTGCGACCGGGTAAGTTTTGAATGAAGGTACCTTTGATATACAAGGTACCAGACTGACGCAAGGAAGGCAAGCGCGGCAGGTCGAGCAGGTCCTGACAGTCCCGCGCGCCCTCGGCCCGGAGCAGACCGGACTCAAGCCGATTGCGGCCGCGGCTCGCCCATGCGGTACACGGCGACGATCTCGTGCGTCACGGTGTCGCGCAGCACGTTGAACCACTGCCCGCAGCCGTGGCTGTGGCACCAGCGCTCGGCGTGGCTGCCCTTCGGATTCGAGCGATAGAACAGGTATTGCGCCCATTCTTCGTCACTGCAGCCGGCTTCCGGCCGCGAAACATGCGCTTCCCCGCCGTAACTGAACTCCGGCTCGTCGCGGACTCCGCACCAGGGACATTCGATCCGGAGCATACCCTCACCGCGCGCGACCCGCGCCTGCCGTCGCGTATGTTGCCATCAATGCGGTAAGGGGTGTTTCAGCCCGGCGCATCCAGACGGGCAAGCATTGCCTTGGCGAGTGGCCCGGCCGAAGCCGGGTTCTGGCCCGTGAACAAGTTGCCGTCGGCGCAGACATGCGCCTCGAAAGGCGGCGCACAGGAATAGCGGCCGCCAAGGGTTGTCAATCGATCTTCGGGCAGAACTGGCACGATCTTGTCGAAGCCAGTTGCAACCTCCTCGGCATTCGATACACCGGTTACCGCGCGGCCAGCGACGATCGGCTGGCCTTCGTCATCGCGGGCGCCGGTGAGGCCGAGCACGCCGTGACAGACAGCGCCGACCGGCCGCGCGTCGCGGTACATCGCACCGACGATGGACGCCAGCGTCGCATTGCCGGGAAAGTCCCAGGCGGTCGCCACACCGCCCACGAGGTAGACGGCGGCAAAATCGGCGCCGTTGACATCGGCGAGCGCGACGGAGCGCTCCAGTTTGCGGTTCGCGGGCTCATCCGCGAGGAAGCGCTGGCCATTGGCGGTCAGCCAAGGTTCCGAGAGACTCAATGGATCGAGCGGCGCCCGGCCGCCGCGTGGCGAGGCAACCGTCACGTCGCAGCCCGCGTCTTCGAACACCCAATAGCTGGCCGCGAGTTCTTCGAGCCAGGCCCCGGTCGGCGTTCCGGTATCGCCCAAGCGTTCGCGCGAACTGACCACCATCAGGATTCGCTTCATGATCGCATTCACTCCATTCAGACGCCGTGACCGGCGAGAAACGCGTACAGCGGATCCTGCCGGTCTTTGCGACCCTCGGCGCGGAACGCCGGACCGAAGAAACCGCGACCCCAGGTCTCGGCTGTGGCCACGTCGCGGTTCCAGTCGTAGACGACGCGCCGGTGCGCAATGCGCCACACGCCATTCCGCCGTTCGAACCGGTCGAGTACACGGGCGCCGAGAAAGTTGTCGAATTCGACGCCATCCTGCGCGAGCCGGTGAAACGCGATCGCATAGCATTCCGACAGTGCGACATCTCCCTCGATTTCGACGAGCGGAAAGCCCATGTAGTGCGCGACCGCACCCATTTCGCCGAGGAGCTGGATCGCCCGGGCGCAGAAGTCGCTCGCAGTGCTCGGGTCGCCCACGTGATGATCGATCGCATCGGGGTGGAACACGCTCCGCAGCAGCGTCTCGTCGCGCCGGTCGATTGCCCGCGCATAGCGCGCAAGCACCTCGTATATAGCGTGCTTGTCAAGCAGTGCGCGCAGCTCGGTCTCGGCGATCATCGTTGCAGTGTCGCCACGACCTCAATTTCGGCGAGACAGGCCGGAAACGCCAGCCTGCGGACCTCGACGACGGTGCATGCCGGTGTGTGGGCTCCATACGCCAGCGTGCGCACTTCGTTCGCGCCAAGCATGGCGTCGATGTCGGTCACGAACACCGTCTCCTTGAGCACCTGTGCGAAACCGATGCCATTCGCGGCGAGGGTGTCGCCGATCCGGCCGTAGATCTGGCGAAGCTGCGCTGCCATGTCGCCCTCGCCGACCGGCACGAAGGCCTCGTCGACGCTCAGTGTCCCGGAAACGTAGAGACAGTTCCCGTCGCTGGTTGCCTGCGCGTAGGCAAAACTCCTCTCCGCGGGCTCCGACAGGTGAAACGTTGCTACGCGGCCCGGGCTTGCCTCCCGCATTTTCAGAACCTCCAGCGGAACTCGGCGCCATAGGTCGCCCCCGGCTCCGGCTGGAATGCGTCGATGCCGAGTCGGCCGTAGATAGCCGGCGAGATCGACCGCATGAACACCGAGCTGACGTAACGCTCGTCAAAAATGTTCTCGCCCCAGAAGGTCAGCGACCAGCGGCCCTTTTCGAATCCGAGTTGTGCATCGACAGTCCGGTAGGTCGGCTGGTAGCCGATGTTCTCGTCGGCGAAGTAGATCGATCCGGTCAGGTGATAGTCGAGGCGCGTGACGAAGGAGAAGTCGTTCGCCAGGGCATGTTCATAGCGCGCGCCGGCGTTGAAAGTGTACTCGGGCGTATTCGGCAGCCGGTTGCCGTCAAATGTACCGGTACCGTCGAAGTTGGTGAACTTTGCATCGGTGTAGCCGTAAGCGGCAGTCAGTTCGAGACCCGCCGCAGGACGCGCAGTCATCTCCAGCTCGACGCCGCGGATTCGCGCTTTGTCGGCATTGATTGCGACCTGGCCGCCGGTCTGAAGATCCAGCCGAAAGACCTGGATGTCCTCATAATCGGTGTGGTAAGCGGAGACATTGACCTGGACCATGTTGTCGAGCCAGGACGATTTCATGCCGACTTCGAAATTGGTGGTTCCCTCCTGCTTGACCACCAGCGGAAACGTCTGCGTCGGCGAAGGCGGCGGATTGAATGCCCCGCTCTTGTAACCTTCGGCGACGGTGGCGTAGAGCATCACGTCGTCGGTCGCCTTCCAGGCCAGCGACACCTTCGGCTGGAACTTGCTGAAAGTGGCCTCGTCAGTACGCGACGTCAGCTGGTCCACTTGCTCACGCTCGTCCCGGTCGTAACGCAACGCGACCGTCAGTTCGAGCGCCTCGGTCAGGTCGTAGCTGCCCTGCGCGAACAGCGCCTGCTGGTCGAACTCGCCGCTCAGGATGTTGAGCTGCGTCGGCACACGGATGCCGGACAGCGTGAAGGGCGGCGCAGTGCCGCAGACCACTCCGAAAAAGAAGCAGTAATCGAGGGAGGCGCGTGTATTGAGGTCACGTTCCGTGTTCTGGTAGTAGCCGCCGACGATGTAGCGCAGCCGACGCTCGGCCGGCGACGTGAAGCGCAGCTCCTGGCTGATGCCGCGAGTGTCCCGGTCCTGGCGTGTCTCGGTGATCGCGGCGATGGGCGTGGCGTCGAGGTCTTCGCCGAACAGCAGGTCGATATCGTCGTAGGCGGTGATGGACGTGATCGTTCCAGCGCCGGTTTCGTACTCGGCGACGAGCGCCACGTCCGTGATAGTGCGGTCGGTGAAACCAGGATCGTCCTGGTTGGGGTTGATCCGGGCCATGCCCTTGGTGATGCGGCCACCGGTCGTGCCCAGTACGTCGGCGGTGCTGAACCAGAGGGCCCCGCTGTCCTGGTCATAATAGGAGCCGCGCAGGTCGAGTGTCAGGTTGTCGGTCGCGGTCCAGATCAGCCGGCCGCTGACGCGCGTATTCTCGTCGTGGTCGAGCTTGTCGCCGGTGAAAGTATTCGTGATGCGCCCCTGAGTGTCGAGACGACGGATCGCGAAGCGGCCGAGCAGCCGGTCGCCCGCCACCGGTCCGCTGATGGCGCCGAACAGGTCCATCGTGTCGCCGCTCGAGTAACCGAGCTTGACGTCACTCGAGAAGTCCTCGGTAGGGCGCCGACTTGTCAGGTTGATCGCGCCGGCAATCGCGTTGCGGCCGTACAGGCCGCCCTGCGGACCCTTCAGCACCTCGATGCGCTCGATGTCCGACAGGTCGGCCGTGAAGGCGTCGCTGTCCGGCAGCACAACGCCGTCGACCACGAAAGCGACCGACGCCGGCAGATTCCGGTTCGTACCGATCCCGCGCACCGTGATGATGTTGGTGCCGGCATCCTGGTCGCTGACCATGTGCACCCCGGGCGTGACGAGCATCGCGTCCGAAATGCGGTTGATACGTCGCTCCTGAATCATGCGTTCGTTGAAGGCCGTGATGCTGTCCGGCACTTCCTGGAGATTCTCGACGCGCTTGCGCGCGGTCACGACAATTTCCTCGATCACGGTCGCTGGAACTTCCTGCGCGGCGGCGCTGGCCGCCAGCACGGACAGGGACAGCAGCGCGACGATGGTGCCTTGATGCGGGGTTGCTCTGATCACGTGCACTCCTCTCCTGGGTCAGCAAGCGATGTCAGCGAATGAAATCCTGGGATGGGTGCGCCCGCGGATAGCGCACCAGGTAATTCAGGAAACGCGCCAGCGTCCGGTCGCTCGCAGTCAGTGCGCCGGGCCGGAAATGAATGGTGTTCAGCACCGGAACGTCCTCACTGACGACGCGGCGCTCGAGCTCCATCATCGCGCGCAGATGTTCTTCGGCACCGGCCTCGTCCTTGCGTACACCGATGACCAGGTATCCGGTGCACTGCTGCGGTCGCGGCAGGCCCATCGGGCTCAGGAAGCCGAACCATTTACCGTTGAACGTGGCGCTCTGATAGAAAACCGTCGTGCCATAAATCCCGACCGTCATGTCGACCGGCTCGCCCAGCGCGTGCCGGCCGGTGAACCGATACACCATGGAGTGATCGGTCCATTCCGCCGCGGCGCCCGGGTCCCTGGAATCGAACTCGATCCGGTGCAGTACGCGGATGTGCTGCACGTCCGGGGTATTGCAACAGATCACCCACGGGTCCACCGGGAACTGGCAGTCAAAGCGCTCGGTGATCCAGAGAAGTTCGTCGTCAGGACAACCGAAGCCAGGGAGTTCGAACAGCGGTCGTTCGCCATTGAATGCGAAGATCAGGCCATACCGTTCGACAGTCGGGAAACGGAACAAGCGGGCGGTCGGCGGTGCTGGATCGCCGATCGCAGTTTTGACGCAACGGCCGGTGCAGTCGTACTGCCAGTGATGGAACGCGCAACGCACCGTGTTGCCCACAACGTCTCCAACGGACAGATCGGCACCCAGGTGCGGGCAGTAGGCGCTCAGGACCTGCGCATTTCCGTCCTCGCCGCGCAGTACCACGACACGCCCGTCGAGGAAATCGTAGCCGCGGACCTGGCCGCGCTCGACGTCGATTGACAGGCAAATTGCAAACCACGATTGCGAAAACAAGCCGTTGGCGCCCTCCAGCGGCGGCCGCACCCCGGCTGGCCTCGTCCGAGGCGCGCTGGTCGTATCCGACGTCGTCGACGGCATCTCCCCTCCCACCGTCAGCTAACGTCCGCAACATTACTGCTTCAATATTACGAAATCAACATAATTAGTACATATTATTACGAATATCGTAATCCTTACATTACTATGGCGTGTAATCCGCGCTGCTGGCCTGCTCTTCACAGCGGCCCGTCTGGCGACATAAGCTCGCCACCCCCGTGACGCCGGAGACGAACATGAAGATGAAAAACCCGCCGCACAGCAAAGCAAAGTCCCCGCGCAGACCCGCTCATCCGCGTCCGGCGGTCGCCGCCGCGCCGTCGCCACCCGCTCATCCCGATGCGGATGCCGATCTCAACTGGCAGATCATCTCGCTGCTGCAGGAAGACGGGCGGATGCCGTTCTCGACGATCGCCGAAAAAGTGGGGGTTTCTGAAGGAACCGTGCGAAACAGGGTCAACCAGCTGCGCGAACAGAATGTCATGCAGATCACCGCCCAGGTGCTGCCGCAGGCGTTCGATTACACCTGGAACTCCGTCGTGTTTCTGCGAATCAACTCGGCCGCCAGTCTCGAAGCCGTCGCACGCCGGTTCGCGGACATCCCCGAAGTGTATTACGTGGTGCACATGACGGGGGAACATGACCTGGCCGTCACCTCATTCCATCGCGATCGCGACCACTTTCGCGAGTTCCTGAACCGTCACTTTTATGGCCAACCCGAGATCCTGTCGGTGGACGCCAACGTCAACCTCAAGGTCTACAAGATGAAGCTCAAGTGGCAAGTGATGGCCCTCGATGCGGACTAGACGCCTGCGCGATCCGCCGTGGTGGCCATGAGCAACGAATTCGGCGTGTGGGGCGCGACGGCGCCCGCGGCGGCATCCACCGATTCGCTGCGGGATGCGCTCGAATGTGACGTCGCGATCGTCGGCGCCGGCTATACGGGACTCTCGACTGCGCTGCACCTCGCCGAGCGTGGTTTGCCGGCGGTGATCCTGGAAGCGAACCAACCCGGGTTCGGCGCATCGGGACGCAACACAGGCTGGGTTGAGCCGAACTGGTGGCTGAAGCGGCCTGCCGACATCGTCAAATTGTACGGGACCGAGCGGGGATCACAGTTATCACGTTGGGTCGCCGCCGGCCCAAAGTTGCTTGAACGCTGGGAAGCGCAATACGCACTGGATTTGCAACGCGACCAGCGCGGACTGCTGCTGGCAAGTGACGAACCCGGCAAGGCTGCGGCACTCGAGTCCGAGGCCCGCGACTGGCAGGCCCTCGGCGTTCCCAATGAGTTTCTCGACGGCCCTTCCATCGCACGCGCCGTTGCCGTTGCGCCAGACCGGTATTGCGGCGCCATGCTGCTCAGGGATGGCATGACGCTCAATCCGCTGGCCCTGTGCCGTGGCCTCGCACGGGCTTGTCGCGAGCGCGGAGCGCGGGTATTCGAGCGTTCCCCGGTCGTCGCGATCGCCCGCGAAGCAGCTTGCTGGCGCCTGACGACGCCGCAGGGCCAGGTGCGCTGCCGTCGCCTCGTGCTGGCCACGGACGCTTACACCCGGGACTTATGGCCGGAACTTGCGGCGGCGTTCTCGACCTGGCGCGTCGCCCTGATCGCCTCAGAGCCCTATCCGGAGTTGCGCAGCCTGCTCCCGGGCGGTCACGCATTCGCCGACATGGGGCTCGCCAACATCTTCACGCTGCGGGGAACACCGCAGGATCACCTGGTCACCTCGACGTTTGCGCCGATGAGACGGACATTGGCGCCAGCCGAGGTCGCCATCCCCTTCATGCGCAAGTTTGTCCGGGTCTTTCCGGGACGTCCACTGCCGCGCTGGCGGTATGTGCACTTCGGCGACATCGGCCTGAGCCAGGACATGTTGCCGCACGTTTGCCGAATCGGAGAGGACGCCTGGACCGCATTTGGCTACTCCGGCACCGGTATCAACTTCGCCCTGCTGCTCGGTGCCCAGCTCGCAGGGCTTGCGGCGGGCGGGCGCGAACAGGACCTTATGTTCCCGATGAGCTCGCTCACTCCCATGAAGTTACGGCGTGCCGCCAGTTTCGGGCTCAGGTACGTTCACGCGCCGCTCGCGCG
Source organism: Vicinamibacterales bacterium (assembly GCA_035512515.1). Taxonomy (GTDB): domain Bacteria; phylum Acidobacteriota; class Vicinamibacteria; order Vicinamibacterales; family UBA2999; genus JACCSI01. Next base: position 1,350 of record DATKDY010000284.1, on the reverse strand, counting down.
GCATCTCGTCAGCCGACTCGCCTGATCGGCCATTCGTCTACTCGCAGTCAGGGTTTCCAGCCGAGGTAGCAGCAATGATCAGCGTCGAGCGCGCGATACGCATCCCGGTCGCGGCGGATGTCGCCTGGCAGGTACTGGGTGATTTCTCGTTGAGCCGCTTGAGCGCGGGCATCTGTAAATACGTGACAGTCGAAGGCGAAGGCGTCGGCATGGTGCGCACGATGCACCTGGTCGACGACTGGGGCGGCGGCTACGTCCGCGAGCGCCTCGAGGAGCTCAGCCTCGTAGACCGGTATATGCGTTACCGGCTGGTCGACTCCGGACCGGTGCCATTTGCGGACTATATCGGCTCGATCCGCGTGAGTCCGGCCGGACCCGGCGCCTGCGTCGCCGTGATGACCTCGTGCTTCGTGCCGGTCGAGATCAGCGACGAGACGGCGCGGCGCATGTCAGAGGGTAATATCGAGAAAGCGCTGTCGAATGCGCGGGCGGCGGCGGTGGCACTGGCGTCCGCGCGTTGACGCGGACCTGGCGACCATCCGCGGGCTGCTGCGAGGACATTCGATGCCGCGCTACTCTTTTGCCGCTCTCGCCCTGCACGCCTTGCGCAGCGACCGGCGCTGGCCCCAGGCAATGCGTCTGGTTGACCCGAAGCCCGCCTACGACGCCGTCATCGTCGGCGGCGGCGGCCACGGACTCGCCACCGCCTACTTCCTAGCCAGGGTTCACGGCATGCGCCGCATCGCCGTGCTCGAGAAGAATGCGATCGGCCACGGAAACTCCGGTCGCAACACACAGGTTACGCGCTCCGACTATTTCCACCTGTCGAGTTCAAAGTTCTTCGAGCGCTCGCTCCGCCTGTACGAAGACCTCGGGCGCGAACTCAACTACAACATCATGCTGAGCCAGCGCGGCAAGATCACGCTCGCGCACAGTCCGCACGAACTCGAGTTCCAGCGCCGGAACGTGAACGCCATCCGGATGAATGGCGTGGATGCGGAAATGCTGGCGCCGGCAGACCTCCGGCGCATCGAGCCCCTGCTTAATCTCGATTGCCGATTTCCGATCGTGGGAGGCGCAGTGCAGTGGCGCGGCGGCATCTCGCGCCACGACGCAGTCGTCTGGGCGTTTGCGCGCGCGGTCTCCAGCCTCGGTGTTGATATCGTGCAGGGCTGCGAAGTCACGGGCTTCCGCATCGAGGCCGGCCACGTGAAAGGCGTCGAGACGACGCGCGGCCCGATAACGGCGGCGAAAGTCTGCCTCGCGGTCGCCGGCCATTCGAGCGTGCTCGCCGCGAAGGCCGGCGTGCGGCTGCCGGTCACGAGTCTCGCGCTGCAGGCGATGGTGACG
>DATKDY010000283.1:0-5101 GCA_035512515.1 Vicinamibacterales bacterium | reverse complement strand
ACAGCGACGGGACGATCGCGAGCTACGCCTGGAACTTCGGCGACGGTACGACCGGCAGCGGTGCGACCGTGAGCCACACCTACGCGGCCGCGGGCACCTACACCGTGACCCTGACCGTGACCGACGATGACGGCGCCACCGACGGCGAGGCGCAGAGCGTGACGGTGACCAGCCCGTCGGAGGAAATTTCGCTCTCGGTGCGCGGTTACAAGGTAAGAGGCTTGCAGAAGACGGACCTCTCGTGGAGCGGTGCGACCTCCACGAACGTCGACGTGTACCGGAACGGGGCGCATATCACCACCACCGCCAACGACGGCTTCTACACCGACAACATCAACGCCCGCGGTTCGGGGACTTACACCTACAAGGTCTGCGAGGCGGGGACGACGACCTGCTCCGGGGAAGTGACGATCACCTTCTAGCCAGGCTGCACGCGCAGCCGCTCACACGCCAGCGTCGGCGCGAAGGGGGAGCCGCACCAAGAGCTCCCCCGACAGCGCCAGCCGGTCAGGCGACGAACGTAGTTCTGATATGGGGAGACCGTTCGTCAAGTTCTGAAAGTGGGGCGAGCGGGAATGTGGGCGCGCATGGTGTGCGCGTCCGAGGCCGCGAAGGCGTGTGGCCCTCCAGCGACGCGTGGCTGCGTGCCGCGTTGTAGTAGGTCTGGAAGTCGGCAAGTTTCCGTTCAAGATCACGGGCATTCCAGAACAGCACATGGTCGAGAAATTCTCGCCGCATCGTGCCGACCAAGCGCTCCACAAAGGGGTGTGACAGAGGCACATGAGGCACGATCTTGATTTCATCGATCTCCAAAATCCGAAGGTTCGCCGTCCAACGGTGCGCCTCGAACAGCGGATCGTGATCGGTGCTGAGATGTCGCGGGGTGCCCCGACCATGAATGGCGACGTTGAACATGCGGCAGAGGTCGGTGCTCTTGACCGGATCACCGTGCACGCCGACTCCGACGAGGCGACGCGTAAACTGGTCCATGACCACGAGCACCCAGTAGCTCCGGAGCACGATCGACTCGCATCGAAAGAGATCCATGCTCCAGAGGCTATCTCTCGTGTGTCCGATGAACGACAACCACGAGGGCCCGCCCGGGGCCGGGCGATAGTGTTTCGACAGCAGGCGGTAGACGACGTTCTTGTCGATGTCGACGCCGAACGTATGCGAGATGATGCGCGCAATGGACACCCAAACCGAGGATTGCGCGACTTGAGCTCGACGATGGCCTGGATGAGTGCCTCGCTCGGCCCCTTTGGTCCGGGCTTCTTCGGCTGGAAGCATCCACTCGCGCGAAGCGCGAGTGGTGCGCCCAGCACGACTCGAACGTGCGACCTCCTGGTTCGTAGGTTAATGCAGGTGTTATGTCTCGGTGGTTCTTCGTTGGTTTAGCCCGCTGAGAACCCGCTGTTACCCGGTATTCTGGAGCAAATTGTTCACGAATTGTTCACGGCACGCCTCGCACAGAAGTTGCCGCACTCTCCGCAGGACCGGGCTTTCGATTGACGGAGCCGCGGCACGCCGCCGATTCGAGAGTCGCCATGTTCGACCTGACGGCGCTCCGTCTTCACGACCGCGCCGGCCTTTTGAAACGCGACACGACCGTGCGAATCAAGCGCGCGATGGCCGGATTGTCCAGTGCCGAACTGCGGTCCATTTCCGCCGACAACGGGAACGAGTCCGTTAGCTCCCGAACGCGTAATTCCTCGCAGATCAAAATTGCTCCTGTGTGAGCCAACTGAGCGCCGCCGCCGGGTCGATCACCGGAAGCGATGCATTTGGGTACCCGTCGGGATCGCGTGTCACAAGAGCATCGCAGTCACTGGCTTCGGCGGCTGCCGCGCAGACGGCATCCTCGAAATCAGGCCAGGCGAGGGCCAGCGCGCGTCGGACGACGTTGTCGTCAACCGGTGCAACGGCAAAGACGCCAATGAGACGCTCCACGCCCTCGCGGGCGAAGGACGCGTCACGAGCCTTCTCGAGGAGGTAGAAGATTGTCGTAACGCCGTGGGCGGGCACCATGCCGTGGCCCTGTCCGCGCTCGATCGCTGCCCACAACGCAGCTGCGACATCGGCATCTGGTGGGCGGTCGAGAATGACGTCGAGGAAGACGTTCAGGTCGAGCAGAAGACGCTTCACCGGTATTTCCGGGTGAGATGCCGCCGGTGTGCATCGGCCGGCACGCCGCGGGCCGCTCCCCGAAGCATGCGCAGCACCGGCGTCTGATCGTCGGACTTCGGCGGCTTCGACAAGAGGTCGAGATAGCGCTCGACGAGCCGCGACACGGACGTGCCCCGGGCCGCTGCGTAGCGCTTCGCGCCGCGAACCACCTTCTCGTCGACACTGAGCGTCAGTTTCGGCATATACGTATGGTAGCATGACATTGATACGTATCGACATCGGGGCGGGGCTCGCCCAGTGAGACAGGAGGTCGCAGATTTCCGGAACGCCTTCCACGCGGTCTCTGCCACTCAAGTGTTGAGACCGTAAATTGCGGAGAAATTTGCGCTCGCGAGAAACTGCAGCGGGAGCGTATCGAGGTCGCCGGACATCAAGCCAGAACATCCCTTCTGACATTCGCTTCACGGCGTTTTGCGCCCAGCACGACTCGGACCCGCTGGCGCCGAGCCGCCAGGCGACGCGTGTCCCACGTAGTCTGCTGAGATCAGTGCTCGCGTGAGCAACCCGGGCGGCGTCCGCGAGTCGATATGCTGATCTGGCGAAAGGTACTTTCCTGGCCACCGCCGGTGACGCAAGAAGGTTGCTCTCTACACTGTTATTGCGGTTACCGCCTCGGTTCGGCAGACTCGGCGCAGGCGATCATTGGCCGCCGTCGCGGCTATCGCCGATTTTCGGTGGCGTGTCATCCTGCAATCCACCACAACTCCTGGATTACGCCAAACACCACCATGGCTGCAACGAAACCCAGAACGGCAAATAACAGCCACCGGTTCAGCACTTCCGCAAACGCCTGTGATTGCGCAGCACTTGACCTCTGCAGCTCCTTCAGCGCGTCGTCGAATCCGAATGCGGGCTCGAACATCGAGAGTTGCTGGGACGCTCGCCGCACCGCGTTGAATTTCTCGTCGACGCTTACTCGTGCGTCCGCGAGTGCCGATTGGTAAACCGCCACCGCAGTACGCCTCTAGGAGGAAAACATCATGCAGGGTAGGCACAGGTGGCGTTCTATATCGACGAACACAACCGCGTGCTGCCCCATTCGGCGTTTCGCGGCCAGACGCCTGACGAGATGTACTTCGGCACCGGGGACCCGCGCCGATTTGGCGCGGACCGGTCGGAAGCGCAAGAAGAAGGGGTCGAACGACGACTGTCTCAGGCTTGACGATCACCAGCGACGTTCGCCATCCCGTCCAGATGCGCGAAAGCATGACCCAGAGAAACCGGTCTGTCTTGACGAGCCGCAACCGTGCCGGTACGATGTGTGCGCAATTAAGGTTGAATCGGGAGAACTTCGCGTGGATTCGACACTCCGAATCGGGAAGGTGTCATGACGCCGTGATTCTCCCTCGCCGTCACGGCACCATCGATCGCATCGACATGGGTTGTTCTCTTCGGGATAATTCTCGTGTCCGCAAGGCGCTGGATGCGTGCGGCGAGTTCAAGGAGGACAGGGTGGCGGAGACGGTTACCCGGGATCTGCGCGTAAACTGGATTACATCGCGCATCGAGTTCACCAACAACACCAACGATCTCGAGCGGTTTTTCTTCGAGGCGAGCGACGGCAATCAGTTCTATATAGACTTGAACAAAGCGAATGTCGCCTCCGAGATGGCAGCCATCTCGCTCATTCGTGATGCGTTCCTGCACGGCAAGCGGTTGAATCTCTGGTGGGAAGAGCGAAACAACCGCCGCTGGCTGAAGGCCGTCAACCTTCACAACTGAAGCCGTGGTGCCACTCCACATCACGTTCCCCGGACAGGAAATCATCCCGGGGCTCGAGTCGGTGCCGGCAACGGGTGAGCCCGCCTTCCTGAAAGTGGAAGGTAACTGCCCGATCATCATCAGTGCGCCGCACGCCGGTTCGGTCGCAACGACGCCGGCCGGCGCCAAGGCGTTCGGGGAGCGTCGCGACGATCCGAACGTTGGTGGGACCCCGAACACGTCGGACGACGTCAACACGCTGTTCATTGCGTTTGGCCTCATCCGCACGCTGAGTTCCCATGGCTTCGTGCCGCATACTGCGATCAATCTCGTCAGCCGTCGCTACGTGGACGTGAATCGGACCTGGGAGCGGCAGCAGATGTGGCAGGACAGCCAAGGCGCCTACCGCCCCGGCGACGAGTCGAAGTCCGCCGCCGAGTTCCCCCGAGTGGCCGAGTTCGATGCATTCCGCCGCTCGTTTTATCAGGATTTCCACGACACGCTCCGTCGATTCGCGGAGTCGCAGCACCCGAATGGGTGGTTGTTCGACGTGCACGGCACGTCGCTCAACAGCCTGGGTTCTGGCTTCACGCTGCAAATCGTCACGACGCAGGGCTTCACAGCGCGAAGGGACGTTGTATACGACAGCGCGGGGAGCCTGCACCATTTTCTCCTCGAGGGGGGACTGGTCGTGCATCCGGCTGCCGCTGATCCCGGAGACGAAGCGGTCACGTTTAGTGCGACGGGCGAAGCGAGCCTGAACTTGATATCCGGCGGTCGCTACGGCGCGCAAAATCCGCCTGCACGACAATCGGCCCTGCCGGAGCCGGGCGCCGTCACCCCCGGCCCCCAGACGCGGCGGGTGCATGGCGTTCAGTTCGAGATCGACGGCTCGCTACGACACAACAGGACCGCCGAGGAGCTCGAATCCGTTGGGGTCAATCTCGGCAATGCAATTTACCGGAGCCTCCTAACCAACGGTCTGTTGTCGCGAGCGCCAACACCCCGCGATGGTGAGAACGCCGTCCTCGCCTTTACGGTGCTCGAGTGAATCGAGCTCCTCATCATCGAATACGTGCGGTTCCACGGCGAGAGGTACGGAGGGTTGGTGTCGCAGTAAGCCGGAACCGCTCGCGTTCAGAGCGACCGGCCTCATGTGATCTTCGGACCTGAAACTGTCCGCGCCGTGAGATATTCGCAGTCAGGTTGCGCG
>DATKDY010000282.1:0-5388 GCA_035512515.1 Vicinamibacterales bacterium | reverse complement strand
CATCGCGCGGGCGAGAAGCTGTTTGTCGATTTCTCCGGCAAGCGCCCGCACCTGGTCGATCCGAAGACCGGCGAGGCGATCGCGGTCGAGCTCTTCGTCGGCGTCCTCGGCGCGAGCGGCTTGATCTATGCCGAAGCGACGCGGAGTCAGGATCTGCCGTCGTGGGTCGGCGCACACGTGCGGATGCTCGACTACTTTCATGGCAGTACCGCGATCTGGGTGCCGGACAATCTGAAGAGCGGCGTCACGATGGCCAGCCGCTACGAGCCGGAGATCAACCGTACCTACGCCGAGCTCGCCCGCCACTATGACGCGGTCGTCATTCCTGCCCGCGTCGCGACGCCGACCGACAAGGCCTACGCTTCATACTGCACCTCATGAGTCGGATGTGAGCGCGATCGGCGCGCGGATTTCCAGCGCGTGATGCCTTTCGGCTTGTGGCGGACCGGCGCACCAGGACCGGGCCGTTCATACAGGTACTGGTTCTTGTCGTTGTACGCATGGGCCGTCAGCAGGCCAGCGAGTCGCCACTGTTTCGCGGTCGCGATTGAAATGTCGAGGGCGCCGGCGACTTCCACGAGCGTCAGCAGCCCGCGTTCGCGCAACCGGTCATATCTCGATTTGAGATGATAGTGATCCCGGACGCGGGCCACCATCATCGGGTTCACGGCCTTCCCCATCCCCGACCGGAAACCGTTGTCGGTCAGCACTCGCGCGATCTGCACATCCGTATAATCGCCGAGGAGCCGATCGATCTCCGCAACGACTTCCGCGCTCGTCTGACGAAGCGCCCACGCGGGTGCCGGCCGCGGTAAGGTAAGGGTTCGCGTCGCCCCGCCGCGGAAGCGCACGTGCACGACGAGGTCCGTCCCTTTGACGAGCGTCACATCGTCGACGATCAGTCGGAGCATCCGTTTCCGTTCACGGTCCGGCGTCGCTGCATCGCGCCAGAGGCGAGGGACATCATTGGCCAGTGTCAGAATGCGAGCCCGTTGTTCGTCGCTGAGCGCCAGACAGTCCGCGTCGCGCTGCTGCTGGTAGCGTTCCTGCGCCTCGTTGAGGAGGCGTAGCTTGTGATTCCAGTCCGCTTCCAGCGAGTCGGCGACCAGCCGATTGTTGGGATCCACCCGCATGAATCGTTGGCGCGCGAGATCGACGTCGTACTGCGCCCGTTCAACCGCCTTGCGACGGAGGGCATCGGCCTCGTCCAGACGGCTCTGGAGTTCTTGTTGGATCCCCAAGGTGACTTCGAGGGCCATCGGACTAACCGCGTCGACCACGAGCGCGCCGATCGCCTTGTCGATACTCGTCCCCGTGACCTGCTGGCAAATGGCATGGCCATGTTGGATGCCCTCGCGTTGGCAGGCATAGATCGGGACGAGGGCGCCACGCGATTGGTGATACCGCACGGTCATCCGGAGGCCGCACCGGCCGCAGAGGACGAGGCCCTGCAGGAGCGCCGGGCCTTCGCGAGGTGGACTGCGCCGCCGATCGGTGCCATACCCCGCAGCATTGTCGCGGAGCATCACCTGATGCTGTTCGAACTGGTCCCAGCTGATGTAACTCGGATGGGCATCGCGGACGAGCGCCATCCATTCCTCACGCGGCAGCTTGTGGTACTTCCGCGTTTGATGGCGCTGCCGCGTGCGCCCGTAAACGAACGCGCCGGCGTACCGCGGGTTGTGCAGCACCCACAGCGTCCGTGGATGGTCGAGGGGACCCCAGACCACCTCGCCTTTGCGCGCGCCGTGCCATATACGCCGAGGGAACGACAGGCCTTGCTCGCGGAAGCTCTTGACGGTCGCGGTGGCCGAGCCGGTTCGACGAAACGTCTCAAACAACACCCGGATGGTGTGCTGGACTTGTTGATCCGGATCGAGCACGACCCGCCCCGCGGCGTCGTACACCAAGCCGATCGGCACGCGGCACTGCAATTCGCCGCGCCGTGCCTTATTCAGGATGCCCCCAATCAACCGGGCGCGGAGGACGTGGAGCTCCGCTTCGGACATTGTGCCCTTCAAGCCCAGTAACAACCGATCATTGAAATGCGCCGGATCATAGATCCCATCTTCATCGAGGATGAGCGTGTCGGTCAGCGCACAGATCTCGAGGAGTCGATGCCAATCCGTCGAGTTGCGCGCGAGGCGCGAGACCTCCAGCCCCATGACCATCCCCGCCCGGCCCATGCCGACGTCGGCTACCAAGGTTTGAAACCCGGCCCGATCGACGGCGGACGCCCCCGACAGGCCTTGATCGTTATCGACGACGACGATCTGATCGGAGGCCCATCCGAGAGCGATGGCTCGCTGCTTGAGGTTGTACTGGCGCTGTGTACTTTCCGTGTGCTCGAGGACCTGACGCAGCGACGATTGGCGGATGTAGAGATAGGCGTGTCGCTGGAGATGTCGCGCGTGCACTTTGCTGTGCGTCTCGCGTGTCATGGATGCGTCTCCGCTCGCGTTGCGCCGAGCGCCATCGTCACGAGCAAGTGGGTCACCTCGCCTCGCACGCCCGCGGGCACCGCGATGCCGGTCCCGTGCACCGGTCCGTCTGGGGTCCGTGCGGGCACCGCACAAGCGGACCAGGCCCGTAGCCATCCGGCCATCCCATGACGGATGAAGAGGGCGAATCCAAACTCCCGTTCGCCGCCGCCCTCGAGTACCGCGCGCCGCAAACCCTCGTACCCGGCGGTGGCGCCATCGGGCGCCGCGTCGGCCGGCAGTGAGTCCGGCCTTAGCGCGGTCGTTTTTTTTCCTGGCGCGCCAGCGCCCGCTCGATACTGCGCGGATGGACGGTGACGGCGAACCGGTCGGCGACGTGCTGGGCCAGATCGACCGGCCGGAGTGACGCATTGCGCGTCTGCGCCTGCTGGAGGAAGGTGACGATCTCGGCGGTCAGCTTGTGCCCACCGTGGGGCCCGCGCTTCTTGGGCAGCAGCCCCGCCAATCCGCGTTGCTGAAAGGCCTGCTGCGCCTGATAGAACGAGGGGCGCGAGAGGCGGAAGGCCGCCGCAGTCGGCGTGACGGGCTGCGCGTCGATCTCGACGCGTCGGAGCATTTCGTATTTGACCTGCACAAGGTCGCGCGCGTCGAAAAACGCGTGGGCCCCAAACACCGGATCCGTGATCTGCGCGGCGTGGCGGTTGAGGGCGCCGTCGACGCGCAAGGCCTCGACCTTGGGATCGGGGCGAGGCGGGCGAGTACGCTGTGCCATGTGTTAAGTAAATTACGACATACAATCCCTGGGTGTCAAGCGAGAATCCGTCGGTCCGCCGCAATTCATGAGAGCCATAATCGCCCATTGCCGCCGCCAGACTTGACCCTGGCACCTTGACCGCTCGGCGTCGTCTCGGCGTATTTCCCTTTACACATTCGGCATAATTTCCCTGACACCGCTTCCGGATTGCGCTCGTGGAGGCGTCGGGTGTCATCGCTGGCCCTCCGCGATCACGGCACACAACCGGAGCAAATCAGACAGCCGACAGTACGCTCGCCCACACGCGAGGATGACGAACGGATCGGGCTCGGCGACATCGGTCCACGTGACGGGCATGGCGGCCAGCGCGCCGTCATCATCGGCGTAGAAGACGCGGTACTCACCCCAGGTTTGGTTCACGGACACGACCTCGAACGTGCGTCCGGTCAGCGGATGGAACGGATGGGTGACGCGGAAGACTCGATGCGGAGCCGCGCTATCACCAGCAGTTGACGGCTTTCGCCAAACCCAAAGTGGAAGTGAGTGTCCAGATCGCGCAGCGCTGGGTCCTGGCGGCCCTACGGCATCGCACGTTTTTCACGCTCGCCGATCTGAACGCGGCCATTGGCGAGCGGGTCGATGCTATCAACGAGCGGCCGATGAAAATCACCGGCGTCAGCCGGCGCGCGCTATTTGAGCAGATCGATCGGCCCGCGCTCAAGCCCATGCCACGCACACGCTACGAACTGGCCGAGTGGAAGCCGTGTCGCGTCAACATCGACTACCACGTCGAAATCGACCACAACTTTTACAGCGTGCCGTATCAGCTGGTGCACGAGCGGGTCGAGGCGCGCTTCACGGCGAGCACCGTCGAAGTTTTCTTCAACGGTCGGCGCCTCGCCTCGCATGGCCGCCTCACCGGCCGCGGCCGGTTTTCGACGCAGCTCGCGCACATGCCGCGGGCGCATCGGGCGCACGCCGAGTGGACCCCGTCACGTCTGATCGCGTGGGCCGAACAGACCGGGCCCGCCACCGGGCGGATCGTCGCGGGCATCCTCGAGCACCGCCCGCATCCCGAACAGGGCTATCGTGCGTGCCTCGGCCTCATGCGGCTCGGCCGGGTCCATGGCGCCGACCGCCTCGAAGCCGCGTGTCACCGCGCGGAGCGCCTCCGTTCCTATCGCTTTCGCACCGTCGAACAGATTCTCCTCAACCACCAGGATCGGCTGCCGCTCGACGACGTGGCGCCGACCCGCCCGCCGCTGACGCATGAGAATCTGCGCGGCGCCGGGTACTACGCCGACCAGGAGGCCTATGCTGACGCACCCCACGATCGAGAAGCTCCACACCCTGCGCCTGATGGCGATGGCCGCGGCGTTTGACCAGCAACGGAGCTCAAGCCAGCACGCCGAGCTGAGTTTTGAGGACCGTTTCGGCTTGCTGGTCGACACCGAATGGACCGCGCGCGAGCACCGACGACTCACGCAACGCTTGCGACACGCCAAGCTGCGCTATCCAGCCTCCCTCGAGGATGTGGATTTCGCCACCCCGCGGGGGCTCAATCGGGAAGTGATTCTGGGCCTCGGCACGGGCGCCTGGATTCGCGACCATCACAATCTGCTGATCACCGGGCCGACCGGGATCGGGAAATCGTGGTTGGCGTCCGCCTTCGTGCAGAGCGCGTGTCGCCACGGCTTCACCGCCACCTACGTACGCGCCCCACGCTTGGTGCATGAGCTCGCTGTCAGTCGTGGCGACGGATCGTATGCGCGGTTCCTGACGAAACTCGCGAAGCTCGATCTCTTGGCGATTGATGATTGGCTGCTGGTGCCGCTCACCGATGCCGAGCGGCGGGACCTGCTCGAGGTCATCGAAGATCGGAGCGAACGCGCCTCGACCCTGATTGCCAGCCAACTCCCACCGACGGCGTGGCACGCCGCGATTGGAGAGCCATCGGTCGCCGATGCGATCTGCGATCGGGTCATCCATCGCGCGCACCGACTCACGCTGAAAGGGCCCACGATGCGCGACCCAGGCACGCGACGCGGAAAGGCGACGTGATGACGAGCACGCTCGGACGCCTGCATTGTCGGGGATGCTACGGGTCGCCCCCGGTTCCGATCGTCGGTCCTGGGGCATCCTGGCGCTCGTCTTTCAGCGACGATGCCTGTGGGCCGTGCCGCCGGCGTGGAA
>DATKDY010000281.1:0-4523 GCA_035512515.1 Vicinamibacterales bacterium | reverse complement strand
CCCGCTCTCAGCCCAGGCTCACAACATCCTCGGTATCGTGGAGAACAGCCGCGACGAGCCGGCAGCCGGCCTGCGGCACAGCCTCGAAGAGCTGGAGATTTTCCAGAAAATCGGAGATCGTCGCGGCCTCTCGCAGAGCCTCAACAACGTAGGCAACAGTTACCGCCGCCTCGGCGACTACGCAAAAGCACTCGAGTATCACCAGCAATCACTTGCGATCAAACTCGAGCTGGGCGATCGGGATGGCGCCGGCTACTCCCATCACAACATCGGAGAGGCGCTCGAAGATCAGGGCCTGCACAAACAGGCGCTGCAGTCCTACACACGAGCAGAGGCGGAGTGGCGTGCCGTGGGCAATCGCCGTGCCCTGGCGGCCGCAATCAAGTCTCAGGGGGTGGCGCTCGAGGCGCTCGGCCTGCTCGAGCAATCGTTGAGACGCCTGCAGGCTTCGCTCGACATGCGCCGAGATCCCCCAAACCCCCACGGTGAGGCCGAGACCCTGCTGAGCCTCGGACGAGTTCAGTTACGGCTCGGCAGGTATGGCCAGGCGGTAACGAGCTACAGTCGCGCTCTCGATCTCGCCGAGAAACTCGATCAGACGACGCTGATCGCCGACGCTCTGGCTGGACTCGCCACGGCCGAAGCCGCGAGTGGAAACGTGCTCGCTGCAAGCGGGCTGCTCGAGAAACAGATCGCTCTGCTGCAGCGCATGCGCGATCAGGAGCGATCACGCGTTCGTTCCGAGATGCAAGCAACTCTGGACGCTCACGAGTCCGAACGCCGGGCCGAACAGCTGGAGCAGGAGGCAGTACTGCGCGAGGAGACCCTCAGGCGCGGCACTGCCGAGCGCAACATGGCGATCATCGCGGCTGCCCTGCTGCTGGTAACCGCCCTGATCGCAGCCTACGGATTCAGCATGAAGCGCCAGTCAGAGCAACGCCTGCGCCGCCAGGCAGGGGCCCTCGAGCTGGCTCTCGCGCAGGTCAAGACTTTGCGCGGCATGCTGCCTTTGTGCGCCTGGTGTCACAGGAAAGCGCGCGACGATCAGGGCCGCTGGACGGACTTCGAGACGTTCGTGCAGGAACATACCGATGCCGTGGTCACCCACACGATCTGCCCCGACTGCCAGGAGACGAACTTCCCCAAACCGCCCGGAGGAGCCGTCACGCCACCAACGGGATAGCAGGAAACGGATTGCCCCCCTCTGGCTAGTTCGCGAATGGCGGGACCCATCATTGGGGAGCCACCCGACAGCGTTCAGGCGATCACGATGGACAGCGCGACGTTCTCCCCGCCGTTGCGGGGAGAACGTTCGACTCATCGTGGCGCGTTCAGGTAGCGGAGCAGATCGCTGTCGGTCGACAGGAGCAGCACCGTCTCCGGATCAATGCTGGCCTCGAGCGTGCCCATGCTCTTGAGAAAGCGATAGAACTCCGGATCGCGACCATAGGCCGCTGCATAGATATTCGTGGCCTCTGCGTCGGCCTTGCCGCGAATCTCCTGAGCCTGACGGTAGGCGTCCGACGCGATCACCTGCAGCTCGCGCTGCCTTTCGCCCGCGATGCGCGCCGCTTCACCCGCTCCTTCTGAGCGGTAGCGCTCTGCGATCCGCTTCCGCTCCGAGATCATCCGCGCGTAAACTTCCTGCCGCACGGCGTCGACGTAGTTGATGCGCTTGATGCGGAAATCGAGGATCTCGATGCCGAGGTCGCCCGTGCGGCGGCGCGCATTCATCAGGACTTCGGCGGTCAGCTTCTCCCGGCCGAGGGTGACCCTCTCGACATCGGTTTCTGTTTCCAGGGCATCGCCGCTGATGACGAACTCACGGTTGGTGGTCCGGACCAGGTCGATCAGCTCGTTCTTGGCAATGGTGTTACGCGTCTCGCCATCGAGGATGTCGTCCAGACGTGACTGCGCGCCCCGCTCGTCCCGCAGCCGCTGAAAGAACAGGAGCGGATCCGTAACCCGCCAGCGCGCGTACGTGTCGACCCATATGAAGCGCTTGTCATTGGTAGGAACCTGGTTGGGATCGCCGTCCCACTCCAGGAAACGCTTCTCGAATGCGTGCACCTTCTGGATGAATGGCAGCTTGGAGCGAAGACCGGGGCTAATGATCGGACGGCCAACCGGTTTTCCGAACTGGGTGATGACCACCTGCTCAGTCTCCCGCACCGTGAACAGCGTGTCGGAAAGCACCACCAGGGCAAAGACAATGACGACACCGATGACGGCAAGGCGAATCCCGCTCACTGGCTCACCTCCTGAGTCCCCTGAAGTGAAAGGAGAGGAAGGACGCTTCGCAGGCTCTCGTCGAGAATGAACTTTCTCTTCACCTTGGGATAAATGACACCCATGGTCTCGAGGTACATCCGGCGGCGGGTCACCTCCGGGGCACGTGCGTAGGCGGCGTGAACCTGGGTGAAGAGCTCGGCGTCTCCGCGGGCGCGGTTGACGCGATCTGTGGCGAAGCCCTGGGCCTGCTCGACTGTCTGCAGGGCCTCGCCGCGGGCGCGGGGGATGACCTGGTTGTAGTCGGCCCGCGCCTGATTGATCATTTTTTCACGCTCCTGCTGGGCCTGGTTGACCTCGTTGAACGACGGCTTTACCGGATCGGGAGGGTTGACGTCCTGTAGGACGATCTGCTCGACCTTGATCCCGTTCTCGTACTGGTCACACAGCGCCTGCAGCCGCTGCTCTACCATGCTTGCGATCTCCACACGTCCAACGGTGAGAACCTCGTTCACGCTCCGGTCTCCCACCACTTCCCGCATCACCGTCTCGTTCATGTCCCGGAAGGTCTTCTGCACGTTCCTGACTTTGAAGAGGTATTTGTACGGGTCACGAACGCGGTACTGCGCGGTCCACTCCACCACAGCCACGTTGAGGTCCCCGGTGAGCATCAGCGACTCATCGGTGAGTTCTTCCGGGCTGTAGCTGGTCCTGACCCCGGCCTCCTGGGTGCGGAACCCGAATTCCTCCTTCAACTGCCGTTCAATGGGCACCTTGGCCACGTTCTCGAACGGGTACGGGAGTTTGAGATGAAGCCCCGAGGGCTCGGTCCGAACGTACCTGCCGAAGCGTATGACGACGCCTACTTCCTCGGGATCGACCGTGAACCAGGTCGTGGACAGGATCATCAATGCCAGAATGCCGCCTGCGATCATAATGACGATCCGCGGCTGGAAGCGCGGCGTCTTGAAGGGATAGACTCCCTGCGGAAAATCCATGAAAGACTCCTTTCGTAAAACGTGAACCCTGTGGACGATCCTAACAGCGCTGGCGGGCAACGGGCCGTTTTTCGGGCCGGCAGCAGATATGTTCCGCTCTGAATGCCATGAGAATCGACGACGCGTACCGCCTGCTGGAGGTCTCTCCCGCGGCTTCCGAAGAGGAGCTGAAGGCCGCGCACCGCGACCTGACCAAGGTCTGGCACCCGGACCGTTTTGCACACGATCCTTCCATGCAACTGAAGGCGGGGGAAAAGCTCAAGGCCATCAACCAGGCCTACGAGACGATCCGGGACGCCCGGGCAGGACGAGGGAGGGCGAGGTCCGCGGGACCGCGCGAGTCGCAACAACCGCCGCCCGACACTCAAGGGCAGCGTCTGGGCCGCCTCCGGAGATGGGTATTCATCTGTACAGGGCTCGGACTCTACATTCTCGTACGGCGGCCGACGCTCGGAGGGCTGCTCATTGCGGCCGGGCTGTTCGGCGTAGCAGGCTTCCTTTATCTGAAGTCGCGAACGGCCGTACCTTAGTTCAGAAGTCTCTTGCCCTCGTCCCTCAGGGCAGCTGCACCACTGTCAGCTCGGCGCTCGCTCCACCAGCAGCGAGGCCAACGCGCACTGGCGGATGCGCTGGGGGCGCGTTCGGCACAGGCTGCCGTCCACCGCCGCCGGGCATCAGCGCCCAGACTTCGTAAGCGCCTGCCGGCATCCCGAGGAACTCCATGCCTCCGGGCGTGCGGTTTCCTCGGAGGCGGCCAATGACAGGAAACGGGATCCACTCGCCGTTGTAACGCATGACTACGACGAAACGGGTCGCCTCGTTCCCTTCGGCGTCTTTCACCATCAGCCGGAGAGATCCGGCTGGCGAAGGGATTTCCACACGGAGCGGTCTCTCGGCGGTCGAGCTACTCGCTGTGACCCGCACCGGTGCGAATGAGCCTTCCCGCGGAATCACATACAGCAGCCTCGTCTCACCATCAGAGACGCGAAGCTTCAAGAGACCGGCCGCATCGGCAGAGTGCAACCGCTCGGGATTGTGGCCATCGCGCGCAACGCCTTCGAGGATCGTTGCGCCGGCAACTGGCTGACCGGAAGTCCAGACGAGCTGCAGCGTGACATCCGTGCCCCGCTCGAGGCCGATATCCACCTTCCGCGAGCCATCGACATCGGCGAGCACCACCGTCTCTGTCTTCGGCAGATGGTCTTTCGAAGTGACGATCAGATCGTATGTGCCGTCCTCCCAGGCCAGAATCTCGTACTCGCCGGACGCCGCGGTTTTGACAGGTGAATAACTCCG
>DATKDY010000280.1:0-3340 GCA_035512515.1 Vicinamibacterales bacterium | reverse complement strand
AACGCCGCAGTGTTTGGCAAAGGTGATCGATCTCTCCGCCGTCGTCAGCGGAAACCCCTATCGCGGGTTGTTCTGCCTCGGATCGACGTCGCCGCGCCCGCCTCTCGCCAATCCAATCCTCGAAAGAGTCGCGTTCTTCTGACGCAAATTGAGGGCGGCCACATGGCGGGAGATCTCTTCCACCAAGGTTCGATTCGGGCGTTTCGCTGAGGAAAACCCTCGCAACCATCCGGTCGCGAACCGTACATCTCAAGAGGCGAATTGTGCAGAAATCCGATCGCGCTAAATTCTTGAAAAGATGGCTCCTCAGCCTGGACTCGAACCAGGAACCCTCCGGTTAACAGCGTAACGCGGGTGTTCGGACTCGCGGGTTCTTCGTGCCGGTAGCTCGGGTGAGAACCTGCTGATACGGGGTGTTCGGCAAAGAATTGTTCAGAGATTGTTCAGTGCCGGCGGCCTGGAGATTCTCAGAGCTTCTGCCCTTTGGCTGCTTTCCACACTTGATGGCGCCCATCGAGTTTTGGCGAAGGACAGCCCTTGCTGTCCTGGCCTATCTCGCAGGTTGTTGGCACGCTGCTACCGATACAAACAAAGAACGACGAACTTCTTTCCGGGGTGAGCGGAAACTGTGCTCTGACTGCTGCGTTTGCGTAGAGTCCCAGGAACGTGCCGACTGTGATTGCGCCAAAGGCGCGTCTCGAGCGCAGTCTCATGGCTCGGCTCCTCTAGCAGACGAAACTCGTTGTGATTCGTTCTTCAATTCGGCCGTGTGCCAAGCTGAAAATCGGCGCGGTGTCGCCGACAAAATGCATTCCTCGGCTGGGAACGCGAGTCTGCAGAGGGAAGGCGGACCGCACACGGACGATAGGAAGCATTCGCGCGGTGGCCGAGGCAACATAAGGCCCGTTATCCGACTCCGGATCCCCCGCCCACGGTATCATCGGTCCACCGCCATGGGCCTGGCGGCAGCGTATCAGGAGTCGCGGTGTAGGGCGAGCGGTCGAAAGAACAGCTCGCCAAAGGCATCGCCGATGCCGATGGCCAGTCTTCGCCGCGACCAGTCTCAGACCACGCCCAATCGGACCTCACGTGGGTCGGGGGCGACTCCGATGCGGGCGTCGAGGAGTGTCGGCGATCGACTTGCCGGTCCACGGCTGCGACCGCGGCACCTTATGATGGGTGCATGGCTGGCTGGCGCCTCGAGAGCACCTACACGACACTGCCGGAGCTGTTCTTTGCGCGGGTCGCGCCGACACCCGTACGCGAGCCCCGGCTGGCCGTGTTCAACCGCGCGCTCGCGTCCGGCCTCGGCCTGGATCTTGACGGGCTCGACAGCCCGGACGGCGCCGCCATCTTCGCCGGCAACGCACTGCCGGCGGGAGCGGATCCGATCGCGCAGGCGTACGGCGGCCACCAGTTCGGTCACTTCACGTCCCTTGGAGACGGCCGCGCGATCGTGCTCGGGGAGCAGGTGACGCCATCTGGCGACCGCTTCGACATCCAGCTGAAGGGCGCCGGGCGGACGCCGTACTCGCGGCGTGGCGACGGCCGCGCCGCGCTGGGACCGATGCTGCGCGAGTACATCATCAGCGAGGCGATGCACGCGCTCGGGATTTCGACGACGCGAAGCCTGGCGGTGGTGACCACGGGCGAGCCGGTGTACCGGGAGCAGGTGCTGCAGGGGTCGGTCCTCACGCGTGTGGCAGCCAGCCACATCCGCGTCGGGACCATGCAGTGGGCCGCGGCGCACCGTGACGACAAGGCGTTGCGCGCGCTTGCCGACTACACCCGTGAGCGGCACTACCCCGGGCTTGCCGACGCCGAGGAGCCTCACGCCGCGCTCTTCGATGAGGTCGTCGAACGGCAGGCGCGGCTGATCGCGCGGTGGCAGCTCGTCGGCTTCATCCACGGCGTGATGAACACAGACAACATGGCGCTGTCGGGAGAGACGATCGACTACGGGCCGTGCGCGTTCATGGACGCGTACGATCCGGCGACGGTGTTCAGCTCCATCGATCACGGCGGCCGCTACGCGTACGGGAACCAGCCGGCCGTCGCGCAGTGGAACCTCGCACGGCTGGCGGAGGCGATGCTGGCGCTGTTCGATGCCGATCGTACGCGAGCCGTGGCGCGCGCGACGGCGGCGCTCGACAGGTTCGTGGGCCGGTTCGAGAAGCACTGGCTGAGCGGCATGCGCGCGAAGCTCGGGCTGTTCAACGAGGAGCCGGACGACCAGGCGCTGGCTGACGATCTGCTCGCCTGGATGGAGAAGACGTCCGGCGACTTCACCAACACGTTCCGGGTGCTGTCGCGAGCCGTGACCGCAGAGCGGCAGGCGCAGGAAGACGGCGATTTCGCCGCCTGGCACGAGCGCCTTCGAGCCCGCCGGGCGCGGCAGTCGCAATCGCCTCGCGAGGCCGAGCGGCTCATGCAGCGCACGAACCCGGCGTTCATCCCGCGCAATCACAAGGTGGAGGAGGCGCTCACGGCGGCGACCGACGAGCACGATCTCTCGCTGATGACGCGTCTGCTGGAGGTCCTCGCGCATCCCTACGATCACGACCGGGACCTGCCCGAGTTCAGCGCACCGTCGAGAAACGGCTACTACCGCACATTCTGCGGGACGTAGGTCCGGCGGCCCCCCCCGCGGGCTGCCGCTCCGAGGCACTGGGATATGGACGCAGTTCGCGGGCACCGTACCGCTATACTGCACTGCATGTACAGCCGCAGTGCCGGCGCGATCGACGAGGCGCGTGCCGCACGTCTGGCCGCGATGACCCCGGGCGAGCGCGTCGCGCTCGCGCTGCGGCTTGCCGAAGAGACCGTGGTATCCGCAACTCGACAACATCGGAAAGCACGTCGGCCGCATCGCGTTCCGCGCGCCCGCCGGCTACACCATCGCGGCAACAGGACGACGAGTCGAGGCGGAGCCGGGGAGCGTCGCGACATACGACGTCGTCGTGCCTTCGTCCTTCAACTTCGCGATCGCGAAGTGCCACGTGCACGAGGCCGGCGGCGACGTGCGACTCGGCGCCTACCTGCTGCGTCCGCGGCCACACGACACGGCCCTTGTCGACGGCGCACGCGAGATCCTGCAGGGGCTGCGCGCGCTCGTCGGGCCATTTCCCTATCCGGAATTCGCCCTGGTGGAGGTGCCCGAAGAATTCGGGGCATCCGGATCGATGGCCGCCACCGTCGACATCCATGGGCGCGCACGTCATCGTCGTGCGTCGTGACGGCAGGCGTGTCGAGCTGACGACCGAAGTGACGGCAGACTGCGACGGTGACTCAGCGGCAAGGGGCTCGTGACGCGGCGCCGCGATGATGGTCTTGATGTCCC
>DATKDY010000279.1:0-2599 GCA_035512515.1 Vicinamibacterales bacterium | reverse complement strand
GGGCGCGTGCTACGAGAAGATGGGACGCGGCGAGGCCCGCACCACCTACGAGCGCGTCCTGCGTGACTACGCGGATCAACCGGGTGCCGTGCGCATCGCGCGCGCAAAGCTTCAGGAGCTGACCGGTCCGGCGCCGGCCGGCCCGACAGCCGTGGGCCCGACCTACCGGATGGTGTTGGACCAGTTCGGCGGCGTGCGCGACGTCGCGTTCTTTCCGCATCAGTTCGATTTCGCACCCGATGGCCGCCGGTTCGTGTTTCGGAAGAGAGTGCCCGAGAAGAAGACCACGCTGCTCTTTGTC
The DNA here is from genome assembly GCA_035512515.1 of Vicinamibacterales bacterium. Lineage (GTDB taxonomy): Bacteria > Acidobacteriota > Vicinamibacteria > Vicinamibacterales > UBA2999 > JACCSI01. Next base: position 2,298 of record DATKDY010000279.1, on the reverse strand, counting down.
GCCGATGCCGACGGCGCGCTCGTGCGCCCATTGCTCGAAGAGACCGGCACGTGGTCGGACTTCCATTACCCGCGTTGGGCGCCGCAGGGCAACCGCGTCGCCTATCTCGTACACAAGGGTCCGTACGAAACCGTCGAGGAGTGGGGCATCTTCGTCGCCGATGTCGAGACGGGCAAGGCATTCCAGATTGGCGCGGATTTTCCGGATAGCTACCAGCCAACCGATCTGGCCTGGACGCCTGACGGCCGCGAAATCACGTACTTGATCGGCGGCAACGAAGCGCAGCCGAAGCCAGTCACGACAGGTGTGTTCAGCCGCGCGATTGCGACGGGTGAGACGCGCATGGTGCAGGCGATGCCGGTGCACTGGTCGCTTCGGCTGGGCGGCTATTCTGCCGATGGCCGATGGCTCGCCTTTCACCAGATGCCAGGTCAAGCCAGCGATCAACGCGACATTGACGTCTGGCTCCTGCCGTCGCGGGGCGGCGCGGCACAGAAACTCACCCACCATCCCGGCATCGACGCGCAGCCGGCGTGGGCGCCGGACGGCCGCGCGCTCTATTTCGTATCGGACCAGAGCGGTGATCTCAACGTCTGGAAGATTGAGGTCGACACCGCCAGCGGCGCGCGGAAAGGCGATCCGCGCCAGGTCACGTTTTTCACCGACGGGCGCGTGATGCATCCGCGGCTGTTCGCCGCCGGCGAGCGCATGGCGCTGTCGCTCTCCCGCAGCCGGACCGTGATCAAGGTTGGCAACCCGGCGCATCCGGAGAAGGCGCGCGAGTTGACGCGCGGCCGTGCGCCGCAGGTGTCGCCCGACGGCCGCACCGTGTATTACCTCGGCGAGGGACCGGACCAGCAGGGCATCTTCTCGATGCCCGCCGCTGGCGGCGCACCGAAGCGGCTCGCCGCAACGGCCCCCAACTGCGGTTTTGATCTGTCGCCCGATGGCCGGACGCTCGTGTATTTCGCCAGGAACGGCGCCGCGACACATCTCTACACGCTCCCGATCGGCGGCGGCGTGCCGCGCGTGCTGGTCGAGCGTATCGCGACGACCGAGCTCGTTCCGATCTCGCCGCCGCGCTGGTCGCCGGATGGATCGCGCATCGCCTACGCGCAGGATCAGACGCTCTTCACGATCCCGGCGGCCGGCGGGCAGCCGCGCAAGATCGCGCAACTGTACGCGTGGCAGGAATGGCTCTGGGCGCCCGATGGGCGCTCGATCGGGGCGCTCGCCTACGCCGCACCTAAAGACATCGCGGTGTTCGTGGTCCCCGCCGAGGGCGGCGAGCCACACCGTCTGACTGATGCGGCTGAACACGAATACAAGGAGGGGCTCGCGTGGCATCCCGACAGCCGGCGGCTCGCCTACATGATTTACGTCGGGTCGGGCCAGCGGGATAGCGAGCTGCGCGAGGCGTACGCGGACGGGCGGCCGACGAGCACGCTCGTCCGCGTGCCGGACGAATGGGAATACGTCGGCCGCTGGACACCCGATGGCCGGCAGTTCCTCTACCAGATTCTCGGCGCTAGAAGCGGGCTGCACGCCTTGGATCCCGCCACCGCGACCAGCCGGCCTTACGTCGAGAATGTCGCGATCGGTGTCTCCGGCCTCGCGCATGGCATGCTCTCGTGGAGCGCGGATGGCAACGTCGTCGCCTGGGCGACGCCGTCGATGACCAGCCAGCTCTGGGTTGCGGAAAACTTCCGTTGAACGGGACGGCCGCGTCGCCTGCGCCTCGTGCCACAAGCCCGAGCACGGGTTGGCCGACGATCGTGCGCTGTCGATCGGCGTCGGCGTCGGTGGCGCCGGCTATAGGCAGGTTCGACGGATGATCCGGACTGTCAAGATTTCCTGACACAGACTGCGTCCAATCTTGACGACGTCCCGATATGACCACGGCACGTGAGCGATAGAACTGCGATGTGAGGTTGGCATGAGGCGACACGTGCTCGGTTTGGCCATTTGTATCTCGCTCGCCGCGCTGATGACCGTTGCCACAGCGCAACGGAGTGCCGAGGCGGAGCAGCTGTTGCAAGCCGCGACGCACGCCGAGATCGTCGAAGGCGATCTCGACAAGGCCATCGCGCTCTATCGCGATCTGCTCAGTCGATTTCCCAACGACCGGGTGGTCGCCGCGCAGGCCCTGGTGAAGCTGGGCGCGTGCTACGAGAAGATGGGACGCGGCGAGGCCCGCACCACCTACGAGCGCGTCCTGCGTGACTACGCGGATCAACCGGGTGCCGTGCGCATCGCGCGCGCAAAGCTTCAGGAGCTGACCGGTCCGGCGCCGGCCGG
>DATKDY010000278.1:0-5422 GCA_035512515.1 Vicinamibacterales bacterium | reverse complement strand
GTGATTGGCGAGGATGCGCCGTTCGAGCTCCTGGGCGCGGACCGCCTTGCCTTTGACCTGCGCCTTGAGCCGCTCGGCCACACCGGCCATCCGGGCCAGCGCCAGGTTGTACTGCACCATCTTTTCGCGAAACTCAGTCCGTGCCGCTTCCATGAGCGCCTCGGGATTCGCTTCCTCGAGACCGCTGATGAACAGTCCGAGAAAGCCGCGGAACAGCCGTGAGATGCGGGCCAGCATGGATGTGTCTCCTCGTGTGCGCGCAATTGTAGACGGGTTCGGGCGTAGCGGGAAGCTTTCAGCTTTCACCTTTCGGCTGTCGGCTGTCGGCTCTCGGCGCGTTCGGCTTTCGACGCGCTAGACGAAGCGTCTCAATGCGTCGATTTGCGTTTCGAGCTCCTCGGGCGACAGGTCGCGGAATCGCTGCGGCAGGAACCGCGCGTCGGTGCACTCCTTGACCGCAATCAGATCCATGTATTCGAGCTTCCGTGTGTGCGGGCTGGGCCGCACTTCGCTCAGCACGTCGGCGAGGATGGCGCGGATGGCGCGCCGCGGCTCCTCGCTCAATTCGTGGAGTCTCAATGCTCTGACGAGCACGCCTTCGAGCTCGTTCCCGCCCAGCAGCAGACCCTCCGGCAGCGGCGGCAGATCCTCCGCCGTCAGCGGGAACTTCAGCTTCCGGGCGATCGCGAGCAGCAGGACGTGGCAGTCCTCGCTCGTCTGCGGCGGAAACAGCGGGATGTGCACATCGAGCCGTCCCTGGCGCTTGAGGTCCACTTCGAGCAGGTCGGGCCGCGACGTCGCAAACACCCAGATGATCCGGCCGCGGTTGCGTGTGTCGGACATCTCCTTGGCGAGCATCGAATAGACGCGTCCCGACAGGCCGCTGTCGCTGTCGCCGCCACCGCGCCGACCCGCGGCCTGATCGGCCTCGTCCACGAACACGACGACCTGGCCGACGGCGCGCAGCACCGCGAAGATCTTCTCGAGGTTCGACTCGGTGGCACCGACCCAGCGATCGCGAAAGTTCTTGAAGACGACGCAGGGGATCCCGATCTCACCGGCCCAGCACTGGACAATGAACGTCTTGCCGGTGCCGATGCGGCCGGCGATGAGATAGCCCATCGGCAGCGCGCGTACGGCGCCCCGGCGCAGCAGCGCCGTGTCCTGCCGCAGCCATTCCTTGACCGCCTCGTGACCGGCCACGTGATCCAGTGTGAACGGTGACTCCACGAACTCGAGCAGGTCCTGGCATTCGCGCTCGATGAGATCCTTCTTGATCTTGCCGAGCCACTCGGCCGTAATCGGCCGGTCGTTGCGTAGCGCCAGGCTGATGGCCGTGCGCGCGCCGACGCGGCTCAGGCCGGTCAGCCGGGCGCCGAGCGTCGCCATCGGCACGTCACACCGGGCTTCGAGATCGGGGAACTGGCTGCCGGCGAGCACTTTGACGTAGGCCTGCATCTCGGCTTCGTCGGGCAGCGGGATGTGCAGCGCCGCCGCGTGCGGATTGTCCACCACGAGGCGGTTGAGATCGTGCAGCCCCTCGCTCACCAGCACGGTGACGATGTTCGACTGCGCAATCGCGGGATCGTTGGCCCAGCCGAGCACCTTGACGGCGTTGGCGGCAAAGCCGCCGCCGAGCTGAAAGGCATCGCCGCGCGGGACGACGAACTCGGCGAACTCGATGATGACGGCAATGCGCTTCGGCTTGTCGGCGCGCACCGCCTGAAGGTTGAGCGTGCGCAACAGATAGCGATCGATCAACTCGAGCGCCGAGCCCGGCTCGCGCATCAATGAGAGCGCGTTGCCTTCGCTGCCGAGCGCGCTCTGCACCCAGTCGCCCCAGTCCTCGCCGCCGCGCGTCGCGCGCACACCGCGACTGCGGTCGTAGCGCAGCACGACGTCGTAGTGGGCGAACATCACTTCGTCGAGAAACGCCGGGACCGACAGGAGCCGTCCGAAGGCCGGCACCACGTCGAAGACGTTCCCGTGAATCAGGAATTGCGCCGCGGATCCCGAGCGGAACAGATCGCGCATGTCGTCGGCCCAGCGGGGCAACTCAGTCACTGCGTCTCCTTCGCGCGCGCATCGCTCGTCAGCGGCGGCGGCTCGCTGAGCAGGTCGTCCATCGCGCCATAGACCTGCTGCTGGTCCTTGATCCATTGCCCCGTGCCGCCAAGCGTCGCCGCGATTTCGTCGATCCGGCGCGACAGGACGTCGGGGTCGGTGGACAGGGCCGCCTGCTCGCGGATGAGCTCGACCTGCTCTTCGATCCGCGTCAATTCGGCCTCGATGTAGGCGGATTTGCGCTGCGCCTCCTGGTGCTGTTCGACGCGCTGCCGCAGGATCTCGACTTGACCGGCCAGACTGCGGCGCAGATCCGTCGCCAGCGCGTGGTCCTCGGCCTCGCGTTCCAGTTTCTCGAGCCGGCTGCTGAGGGTGGCGCCGGTTTCGCCGGTACCGAGCACGGTCTGGATAGTGCGCCGCGCCACCAGCAGGCGGAGAAACGTCCATGACAGGCGGCCGAGACTGTCGGCCTGCGTTTCGATGCCGTGCGGCATCTCGGCGCCGCCGTGCGTCTGCAGGTCGATGATCGATCGGCAGCGCTCGGCCAGCGCGGCGTAGCGGGCGCGATCGCTCGAGTCGATCCGCCCGAGCAGCCGCTCGATGCGCGCGTTCCAGTCGCGGCGTGCCGCCGACAACGGCCGCGCCGACACCGCCCGCTGAAACCGGCGGTTGGTGGCGAGCAGCAGCAGATAGCCCATCTCGAGGCCGGCGCCGAGCACCCAGAATCCCGGGTTGGTCAGGCCGAGCAGGCCAAACGCGGCGACGCCGATCCAGTTGGGCGCGACGAACATGCCGAACGGCCGCGCGTTGAAGGCGGCCGCCACGTAATCGGTCAGTCCGGGTTTCGAAGCCATGCGGTGAGCGGGTCGCGGCGTCTCGGGCACTCAGCTTACGGGATCTCCGTCACGCCGGTAAAATGCCGCACCGTCGCTCACGACGCCGGCGATGCGACGACCCCCCGATCGGTAACACTTGACATGGCGCGATACGCCACATTGATTCCGACGGCCGTCGGGTGGGATAATCCCACCATGATTGTAACCCTCGATTCCAAGCGTCGTTTGACGGTGCCTGCCAGCCTGGCTCCGGCTTCGCCGGGAGAGTATTTCGACGCGAGGTTCGATGAGGAAGAAGATGCGATCGTCTTTCGCCGTCTCGCCGGCAAGGAAGACTGGCTGGCCGTGCTGAAGGACTGCCCGGTCAGCATGGATGATGTGCCTCCCCGCCGGCGCCAGGCGGCACGCCGACGCAAACTATGAGTTGGCTGCTCGATACAGACGTCATCTGTCAGCCCGCCAAACGCCGCGGCGATCCGCGCATCGTCGCATGGTTGGAGCAGGAGAAGGACGAGTGTTACACGAGCGCGGTCGTGATCGCCCAACTGGCGTACTGGGTACGAACCAAAGACGGACGCCAGCGGGAGGCCCTCCAGATGTGGTTGAGACGCCTGATCGACGCGATGCACGGCCGGATCCATGGATTCAATGTTTCGGTTGCGCACATTTGGGCCGAACAGGAGCGGCTGCGCGCGAAAGCTGGCCAGCGCATGCCGGTCGAAGACAGCTATATCGCGGCCACCGCCAAGCGCCATGGGCTGACCATTGCCACCGGCAACGACCGGGATTTCCGGCGTCCTGGCGTCAAGGTGTTCAATCCGTTCAAAGACCTGCCGACGCCGTAGGTCGCCGACCCCCTTCAACCGTCCGCCAACAGTGCTGCAAGTCAGATCGCCGGAGACTGACTCACCGCCGCGGGATGATCCAGCACGATTCATGCGGCTGCATGCCGATGTGATCGCTATTACGTGAGCCGATACTACGCGACACGTAATATGTCCAACCCGACACTGCTGGTTTTGGCCAGCCTGGCCGATGGCGACAAGCACGGATACGCGATGATGACCGACATCCACGCGTTTGCGAACGTCGGGCTGGGGCCAGGCACGCTCTATGGGGCCATCACGCGCCTCGAACAGCGGGGGTTCATCCGCCCGGTCCCGGGCGACGATCGACGACAGCCGTATCGCCTCACCGCCGCCGGCCGCCGCTATCTGGAAGAACAACTGGCCGGGCTGGAATCCGTGGTGCGGGTCGGACTACGGCGATTGAGACAGGCATGAAGCCTCTGCTTCGCCTGGCTGTTCTGTTGTATCCGTCGTGGTGGCGGCAACGCTACGCGACCGAGTTCGAGGCATTGCTCGACGACGTCACACCCCGCTGGCGCGGACTGTTCGACATTTTGCACGGTGCCCGACGACATCCGGGCGCTTGTGGGTCGTCCTTGCATTCCGCTGCTGGAACCCTACTGGGACGCCGGCGTCGCGCGACTCGTCCAACATCTTGAGTCCGTTCTTGAGAGTTCACCAAAGCGGCGAGCGTTTCTCGACCAAGTTCCGCCTTGGGATTACCAAGGTTTTCAGTGGGTGGAGGATAACCCTCCACCGGATTCGTGACATGCACCGAGGCGAGCAGACGCGGCATCGCAGATGGTTTCAGAGCGGCAGTCGAATGTACGGCGGCCCCGGTGGAGCAAAGCGCGAGCTGCGGACCTAGCGCGCCAGGCGTTGTGGGTCGAGTGCCGCGAGGGCACGACGGTACTCGCCAACGAGTCGCCGACGTGCTCGATCACATCATTCCATCGTGGTGATAGGACGTTTCTAGAATGCGACCGCCGGCTCGCTTTAGTCGCCACAAAGCGACTACTCAGGAGCAATCGTTCGAATGCGAGGCTCCGGCGAGGGCTCGCGCGAGTGTTAGATAGTTCGTCGGCACGAGGCGCTTCAACTCCTCGAACCAGGTGAGGACGAATGTTCAAACCGAAAGAATGACACAGGTGCTACGGCCGGGGCTTCCAGTTCAAAATCACCGTAATCGGTGAGGTGATGACCTCTCCGGCAAGCGTATTCATCAGGAACCGCAGGCCATCGGGGGAGACAACATACTGGGGACCCGGGAGGCCCCCTGCCCAGCCGCCCGCGCGGGTCGCGAACAACCGAACGGGCGTGCCCGCTTCCACGGTCTCGCTGTTTGCACCCAGTCGAATCGGAACGGCGACGAGTTGGCCGTCCCGAGCGATGTAGAACAATTCCTTGCCGTCGGGGCGCCAGCGCACCTGATCGCCGCCATCGCTCGAAATACGTATCTCGGCTCCTGTGCGCTGAAAAGGCTGGACGTACACTTCATAGCGACCCGACTTGATCGACACGTAGGCGATCCACTTTCCGTCGGGAGAAAACTGCCCGTCGTGTTCTTCGAAATCCGTTTGCACCACCGGAAAGGGTTGTCGATCTCCGTCGAGCGGCAAGGCCCAAATATCAAAGTTTCTTATCGGGTCGATGCTCTGGTAAAGGAGGAAGCGC
>DATKDY010000277.1:0-19831 GCA_035512515.1 Vicinamibacterales bacterium | reverse complement strand
TGCGGTTCGTGCGGTACGTGCGGTTCGTGCGGTTCGTGCGGTTCGTGCGGTTCGTGCGGTCCGTGCGGTCCCGTGCGTTCCGTGCGTTCCGTGAGTTAGTGCGGTCGTGCGGTCCGCGCGGTCCGTGCGGTCCGTGCGGTCCGGTGCGGTCCGTGCGGTCCGGTGCGGTTCGTGCGGTTCGTGCAGTTCGTGGGTTCGTGCGGTTCGTGCGGTTCGTGGGTTCGTGCGTTCCGTGGGTTCGTGCGGTTCGTGGGTTCGTGCGGTTCGTGCGGTTCGTGGGTTCGTGCGTTCCGTGCGTTCCGTAAGTTCGTGAGTTCCGTTCTTCGTTCTTCGTTCTTAGTTCTTAGTTCCGCTGAGCCTGCCCTGCGCGACGATGACGGCTTCTCCTCCGACCTGAACACGCGAGACGCCTCCAGCCGCATCCGGCGTGATCGCAATGTGAATCCGACTCGGGCGGCCCATCGCCACGCCTTGCCAACTGATGATCTGCCCCGCCGCGCCGCGCGGGACGAGGCCCTGCTGCACCAGATAACACCCGAGCGGGCCGCAGGCGCTGCCGGTGGCAGGATCTTCGGCAACCCCCAGCCCGGGCGCGAACATGCGGCAATACGCCGTCACGTCATCGTCCGCGGACTCGGTCGAGAACAGATAGATCCCGGTGTGCTCCGCCGGAAAGGCGCTCCTCAATTGCCGAAGCGCCGTCACGTCCGCCACCGCCGCGTCCACGGCCGCACGCGTGGCCAGCGGCAGGAGAATGTACGGCACACCGCACGAGATCTCCTGAATCGGCAGACCGGTCGTGCGGTGCGCGGCGGGATCCACACCCGCGGCCCGGACGATCGCGTCGACCGGAACCACCGGCTGCCGTACGTCAGGCAACCGCTGATCCATCGACGCAAAGGCGAGCGTCGTGCCGTTCCACGTCAGTTCCACGCGTGTCGGACCGACGCCCAGGCCGAACACGAAATGGTCACGGCCGGGCGCGATCATCCCGGTGTGGGCCAGCGCGAAGGTAGTACCGATGGTGGGATGTCCCGCCATCGGCAGTTCCACGCCCGGCGTGAAAATGCGCATCCGGATGTCGGTATCGGGACGTTCCGCGGGCAGCAGGAATGTGGACTCCGAGAAATTCATCTCGCGCGCAATCGTCTGCATGGCAGGTGCGTCCAGGGCCTCGGCATCGAGGAACACCGCCAGCGGATTGCCCTCGAATTGGCGCCCGGTGAAGACATCGAGGTGCAGGTAGTTCAGAGTCATGGGCAAAATCCTATGTCGATATATGCTTCGCGGTCATGAACTCTGCTCACCTCCACTTGGCTTGAGGAAACTAGTCAATAGCGGCAAAGTCGAACGTCACGCGGCCGAGCTCGCGCCCGTCGAGTTCGATGACGAAATCACGCACGGATTGTCCCAGCGCCTGGGCTTCGAAGACGCCCTCGACGACGGCGCCCAGCACCGGGACGAACTCGCCGGTTCTGCCGGGCGGGAGCGCGAGGATGGCGTCGCGCTTGATACCGATGCGCGCGCCGTCGTTTCCGGCCAGCCGGATCGTGACCGGCGGGGCGTCCACATAGTTGTTCTGCGGATGAAACCGCACGCGCGCGACGATGGCGACGCGGCGCCGCCAGACCTCGAGCGCATCGGTGGCACGCGTGAGACTGTAGGCGAAGCGGTGATCGCCGCGGGCGATCTGCTCTTCGGCCAGCAGCACGACGCGTCGCAATTCGCTCACGACCTCCACCCGTTCGATGAAGGGCGTGTCCAGCGCCTGAATGTACGGGGCGTGAAACCCCTGGCGGTCGGCCTCACGCGACCGCGCGATGCTCAGCGCGCGATCCACGTCCTCGGGCGTGATTCCGATCTTGATCACGCGGACCTCGGCGCTCGACAGCAGCATCGCGGCGACCCAAACAACAACGCCCATGCCCAGGCGGGGACGCCACTGCGGACCGTATTCAGGTACTATGCGCATCTCCTCACGTGCCTATGCTACATTCCCGGCCGGCGTTCTGGAGGACCTCATGACATTCCGTCGCAATCGCCTTGCCCTGCTGCTGTGCCTGTGTGCCACGCTGGTGCTGTCGGGCAATCCCGCCGGTCAGGCCCCGGCGCGTCCCGCCCCGGAACCGATCGACCTGTTTGCCGGCCTGCAGTTCCGCAACATCGGCCCGGCGTCGATGGGCGGGCGCATCGACGACCTTGCCGTCCTCGAGTCCAACCCGGCGGTCTTTTACGTGGGCACCGCCACCGGCGGCCTGTGGAAGACGCAGAACATGGGCACCACCTGGGAGGTGCTGTTCGACGATCTGGAGGATGCCGTCTCGATCGGCGACATCGCGATCGCGCCGGACGATGCCAACACGGTGTGGGTCGGCACTGGGGAGAACAACAACCGGCAGAGCGGCTCGTGGGGCAACGGGGTCTACAAGTCGACCGACGGCGGCCAGACGTGGAAGCACATGGGGTTGCGCGACTCGAAGCACATCGCGCGCGTCGTGGTCGATCCGGTCGATCATGACGTCGTGTACGTCGCCGCGCTCGGCAGCCTGTACGGCGCCGGCAAGGAACGCGGCGTGTTCAAGTCGACCGATGGCGGGCTGACCTGGATCAACGTGCTGTTCGTCGATGACGACACCGGCGCGACCGAGCTCGTGCAGGATCCCTCGAACAACAAGGTCCTGTACGCCGCGACCTATCAGCGGCGGCGCGCAACCTGGGGCTTCAACGGCGGCGGGCCGGGCAGCGCCATCTGGAAAACGAGCGACGCGGGCCGCACCTGGACGAAGCTGACTGGCGGCGTGCCGTCCGGACCCCTCGGCCGCATCGGCATGGACATCCATCGCGCCAACCCGAACATCGTCTACGCGCTCATCCAGCACGCCACCGAGAGCGGCACCTACCGCTCGGACGACGCCGGACTGACCTGGCGCAAGATGTCGAACGTCAACCCGCGTCCGATGTACTTCAGTCAGATTCGCGTCGATCCGACCAACGACCTCCGCGTCTACGTCCTTGGCGTGCAGCTTCACGTCTCGGATGATGGCGGCAAGACCTTCGCAGAGGGCGCCACGATCCACGTGGATCATCACGCCATGTGGATCAACCCACAGAACCCCAATCACATCATCGACGGCAACGACGGCGGTCTGGCGATCAGTTGGGACAAGGCCAAAAGCTGGGAGGCCATCTACAACATGGACCTTGCGCAGTACTACCACGTGGGCTACGACATGGAGACGCCGTACAACCTGTGCGGCGGCCTGCAGGACAACTACACATGGTGTGGACCGAGCGCCGTCCGCAGCCGCAACGGGATCGTCAACGACGATTGGTACCAGATCCAGGGCGGGGACGGGTTCGAAGCGCTCATCGATCCGAATGACCCGGACATCATCTACGCCGAGTCGCAGAACGGCAACATCGTGCGCGTGAATCGCCGGACGAACGAGCGCAGGACGATTCGGCCGCTGCCCGACCGGGACGAGCCAGGCTACCGCTGGGACTGGAACTCGCCCATCCTCCTGTCGCCACACGATTCGGCGACCATCTACGTCGGCGCCAACCGCGTCTTCAAATCCACCGACCGCGGCCAGTCGTGGACCGTCATCAGCGAGGACCTCACGCAGAACGTCGATCGCGAGGCGCTGACGTTGATGGGCGCGACGGCCAAGGACTTCAGCATCGCCAAACACGACGGCGTGCAGTCGCACGGCCAGCTGACGCAGCTCGTCGAGTCGCCCAGGCAGGCCGGCGTCCTCTACGCGGGTGCGGACGATGGCAGTGTGACCATGACGCAGGACGGCGGGAAGACGTGGACGAACATCAACGCGCGCTTCCCCAACATGCCCAAAAACGCGTACGTCTCCGGGCTCGTCGCGTCGGCACACGATGTGAACACGGTCTACGTGGCCTTCGACAATCACATGAACGACGACTTCGACAGCTACGCCTACGTCAGTGTTGACGGCGGGCAGAACTTCCGATCGATCAGCGAAGGGCTGCCCAAAGGCCAGGTCGTCATGACCTTTGCTGAAGATCCGAAAAATCCCGCGGTGCTGTATGCCGGCACCGAGTTTGGCCTGTTCGTGTCTACGGATCGCGGCGGCAACTGGCGGCGGGTCCGCTCCGGGCTGCCCACCGTCCCGATTCACGAGATCGTGTTTCACCCGCGGGAAAACGACATGATCCTCGCCACGCATGGGCGCAGCCTCTGGATTCTCGACGATGCGACGCCGGTTCAGCAGTCGGCCGAGGCGGTGCGCGCCGATGCCTTCCTGTTCGAGTTCGGGCGTCCAGTGATGCAGTTCAACCCCGCCAACGACCGCGGCTTCATGGCGGACAAGCCGTTTCGCGGCAAGAACCCGACCTTCGGCGCGCCGGTCAGCTACTACCTCAAAGGCGAGGTCCCCGCCGCGAACGTCTCGCTTCGCATCGGTGATGGCGCGGGCAACGTCGTGCGGGTATTGACGGGCGACGACCTTGGCGACGCGACCAAGGCTGGCATCAATCGCGTGCACTGGGATTTGCGGCATCCACCGCAGCGTGCCCTGCCAGGAGGCGCACCCGCAGGGGGCGGCGGCGGCGGCGGCGGAGGCGGCGGCGGCGGCAATCTCAACGGGCCGTTCGTGCTGCCCGGGGAATACGGCGTGACGCTCGTCGTCAAAGGCAAGGACATCGCGACCAGGCGCGTGCGCGTCATCGGCGACACGGCGGTGCAGTGGACGGACGCCGATCGCAAGGTGTGGCATGACACGGCGATGACGTTTCATCGTCTGCAGGAGCAGGCCAACGAGGCGGCCGAGGCCGTGACGCAACTGGGCACGCAGTATCAGGCGCTCGAGGGGCTGCTCAAGGTGACCGCTGCGCTGTCTGCGGACGCGCGGAGCGCCGTTGACGCGGCGGGCAAGCAGCTCGCCGATCTGCGACGCCGGCTGGGTGTGCCGGCGCCGGGGCAGACGGGTGGCGGCGGAGGCGGAGGCGGCGGCGGGTTTGGGGGACAGAATCAGAACGTCCGCGGCCAGCTCGGGCAGGTCAAGGGGCAGCTGATGGGGGCGCATTCGCTCCCCAGCGAGCAGCAAATGCGGGCGCTCACCCAGGGCCGGGAAGATCTGACGCGCGTCGTCAACGACACAAACGCGCTCATCGCCGCCATCCCGGCGCTGTTCGACAAGATTGGCGCCGGGGGATTGAAGCCCGCGCCACTCAAACCCGTGCGCGCGGTCACGACGACGAACTAAGAACGAAGAACGAAGAACGAAGAACGGAACAAAAGAACGGTAGAACGACAGAACAGTAGAACCGTAGAACGACAGAACGGCAGAACCGTAGAACGACAGAACGGTAGAACCGTAGAACGACAGAACGGCAGAACCGTAGAACGGCAGAACGGCAGAACGGCAGGACGGCAGGACGGCAGGTCGGTAGGACGGCAGGACGGCAGGACGGCAGGACGCCAGGTCGGTAGGACGGCAGGACGGCAGGACGGCAGGACGGCAGGACGGCAGGACGGCAGGACGGTAGGACGGTAGGACGGTAGGACGGGCAGAAGGGCAGAACCGAACTAGACCGAAGGGCGAACAAGACTGCTGGACCGACAAGAACGACGAACGAGCAAGGACCCGGTCATGCCGAGGATGCGGCGCGTTCTGTGTTCTTTACGTTCGGTCTTCTTTACGTTCGGTCTTCAGTCGTTTCGTGTTCAGTCGTTCGTGTTCAGTCGTTCCGTGTTCAGTCGTTCCGTGTTCAGGCGTTCCATGTTCTATCGTTCTCGTGTTCTTTCCGTTCTGCTGTTCTTTCGTTCTTTAGTTCCGTTCTTCGTTCTTAGTTCTTAGTTTTTAGTTCAGCCGTGACCGCGATGCGATACACCGCCAACGGCGCTGAGCCGGCGGCGCGGTCGAACGTAACGCGATTGAATCCGCGCACCCACAGGTCGCTGCCGGCCGGCACCGTGAACTCGAAGAACGTCGCCTGATCCGTGTCCGGGGTGAAGCGAAAGGTCTCGCGGCCGTTGATCACCAGGGCAAAGGTGGCAGGCTCAGGCGGATGGAGTTGCCGCGTCCGCGAGGTCCACGCGACCCGGATGGGTCGATCGACTGGAAGGTCGAGCGGCAGGAGCAGCTCGGCGCGGTCGCCGTCAATCCATCGCAGCTCGCCAAACGGATCCGACACGTGCGCGCCCCATCCCTCGGTCAGATACCGGCTCGCATCGGCCGACATCGGCAAGTCGAGCGACGTGCGCAGCGATTCCGGCCCGAGCAGATCGTACTGATCGACGCGAAGCCCCGTGCGCCACGCGAACCAGACATTGGCCGGAAATGCGAACGGATAGACGAACGGCGGGGCGGTCGCCAGGGCCGCCTGCTGACGCACCATTTGCGCGAAGCTGACCGGCGCGCCTGACGTCAGGAGACCTGCGTGATACTGGCGCGTCAGGAGATGGTTCCAGGTCATGGCGCCAACAGCGATGATCGCGAGCGCAATCATCGGCCGCCTGGTCAAGCCCCAGACGATCAGCGCCATCCCGGGCGCGAGCACCACCAGCACGCTGATGAATCGCCGTCCGCCAAACGCCCAGCCGGCCGCCCAGTCCGCGGTTGACCCGTTCACCCACGCCATCGCCAGCACGATCACGATGGCCGCGATGGCCCAGGCGCGATTGCGGAGGACGTACCCAAACATCGCGACAAAGGCGAGATACGCCACCGGCGTCCACGAAAAAAAGCCGTGCCACGACGACCAGAGCGTATCGGCCCATCGTGACCGAAAAAAATCGAGATACCCGGCGCCGCCCACCAGTACGAACTCTTCTCGACCGAAGAGGATCGTCGAATGGACCGCCTGCAGGGCGAGAAACGGCAGAGCGCCGACGAAGGCCCATCCCGCCAGCCGTGCCGATGCCCGCAGCCTCGCGCCAAGCGGTGCCGCCGCACACAGCAACACCATTGCCGGAAAGATCGCGAAGACGGCTTCCTGGGGGCGGGTCATGAAGGCAAGCCCCAATAACCCGCCAAGCGCGAGCGATCGCCGGACGGACATGTCCACGGCAGTCCACTTTTCCGCCGCGACGACAAAGATGGCCACGAACCCAAACGAGGCGGCGTGCGTCATCGAGGGCTCGTAGACCATGTACCAGACGAGCGGAGTGGCGAGAAACACCAGGAGCGTCGCCGAACACGCCACGCCGGGCGAAAATTCGCGGCTTAGACGCCGATGCAGCGTGATCAGCCCAACCCCCCCGATAGCAAACGACGACACCAGCGCGGCACGGACGTAAGGCAGCGTCAGTCCCACGGCCGCGGCCGGCGCGGTCCACAGGCCGAGTGATCGTCCCGCCGTGTCCACGACGGCCACACACACGTACAACGGAAACCAGACGAAGGTCGGCCCGATCGGAACGACGTGATACGGGCGAGGCGGTTGTTGCAGGAAGGCGAACTCGGCGGCCAGGTCAAGGTCGCCATCGAACAGGACGCTTCGAAGCTGCGAGAAGTAAATGACGCCGTCGGTGGTCACGCCGTGGGCATCGGCGAACTGCACGCCGAACGCCCCCAGAAGGACGACGGCCAGGAAATGAACGTCGCCGGTGCGCCGGATGAAGACCGGCCACGACTCCGGACGTCCGCGATGGGAGAGCCACGAGGTCAGCGCCAGCAGTGGCAGACCCGAGAGAAACACCAGCCAGGGAGATGGGCGCGGCGGGAGCGTCAGCAGCCACGCCAGCCACCCAGCCGCGATCGTCACGAAAAGCAATACGCGCAGATACCGCAGAGGTATAGGTTACCCTGCCCGCGCGTATCCCCTTCCAGTCAAAGGTTGGGCAGACTGCGACCACCCGCGCGACCCACCAGGGAATTTACCTCGTGGCGCTCACCTGCAGCAGGTGCAGCAGGTGCAGCGGCACCCACGCCACCTGTGTCCCCTGCCCAGTGGCGTGGTTTCCCGTTCAATGACGTTTACAGAGGTGAAGCGCCGACTGCATGTCGCAGCGGCGAAACAGGAGTCACCTCTATGCCCGACACGCTCAGTCCCGCCGCCGCGGCGCCGAAGCCGGCGCTCAACGGCGTCAACACCCCAACCCTGCTGGCCACGCTCGGCGCGGTCAAGGCGCAGCCGTCTCTTGCCGCGTTTCAGTTCCGCGCCACCAACCGCTGGATCGGCGGCACTTACAGCGAGACGCGCATCGATTCGTTCTCAGGGGCCGGCGGCGAACACATGCACACCACCGCCTTCACGTACGGCGCCGACCATCCGGCCGTGCTCGTCGGCCAGGACCGCGGCCCGACGCCGGTCGAGTTCCTGCTTCACGGGCTGGCGTCGTGCATCACGGCCGGCATCGGCAACATCGCGGCCATGCGCGGCGTCACCTTGACGTCGGTCGAATCCCGGATCGAAGGCGACATCGACCTCAACGGCATCTTCGGGCTCTCCGAGGTTCGCAACGGCTATCAGCGGATTCGCGCGAGCTTCACCATCGCCGGAGACGCGCCGGCTGACAAACTTCGCGCCATCGTCGAACAGGCGCAGGCGCGGTCGGCGGTGTTCGATGTGCTGACCAACGGCGTCCCCGTCGACATCACCATCGCGACACGCTGAGGCCACGGCCGTGCCACGCACTGACGTCCTCATCATCGGCGCCGGACAGGCAGGGCTCGCCATGAGCCGCTGCCTGTCCGACCTCGACATCGAGCACGTCGTGCTCGAACGCGGGCAGGTCGCACAGCGATGGCGGCAGGACGGGTGGGACTCGCTCCGCCTGCTGACGCCCAACTGGATGACCCGACTCCCCGGTCATCAGTATCGCGGTGGTGATCCGGACGGATTCATGACCGTCCCGGCGCTCGTCCGGCTCCTCGAGGATTACGCCGCCTCGTCGCGAGCGCCGGTGGTGACGGGAACCACGGTGCGACGCGTCGAGGCGTGGGACGATCGGTTTCGCGTCGCGACCAACCGCGGCGTCTGGTGTGCGACGTCGGTGGTCGTGGCCACCGGCTACTGCGATCGCGCGGCGATACCCGCCACGAGCCGGGCGCTCGCGCCGTGGATCGAACAGCTCGTGCCGGCGCAGTATCGGCACCCTGAACAACTTCCGCGCGATGGCGTGCTGATCGTCGGCGCGTCGGCGACCGGTGTCCAGCTCGCGGACGAAATCCAGCGATCGGGACGACAGGTCACCCTCGCCGTCGGGCGCCACACGCGGCTGCCACGACGCTATCGTGGGCAGGACATTCTCTGGTGGCTGGACCAGCTGGGCGTCCTGACGCAGGACACGGCCGCAGTGCACAATCTCGAAGCGTCACGAGACCAGCCGTCGCTGCAACTCGTCGGACGCGCCGATCATGCGACGCTCGATCTCGACGCCCTGGTGCGGCTCGGCGTTCGGCTCACCGGCCGCATGCAGCGCATCGATGGCTGCAAGGTGCATCTGGCCGACGACCTCATCGCCACCCTGGCCGCGGCTGACGTGAAGCTGGCGGCGATCCGGACGCGCATCGATGAGTTCATCGCGCGGGCGGACCCGCCCGCCAAAGAGCCCGAGCCATTCGTCCCGACCTGGCCGCTGGCCGCACACGCGCCAGAACAGCTCGATCTGCGGACCGAGCGGATCGGCACGGTCATCTGGGCCACGGGCTATCGCCGCTCCTATCCCTGGCTCCGTGTGCCCGTTGTCGACGGCGGCGGGGAGATTCATCATCAGGGCGGCGTCACGCCTCATCGCGGACTCTACGTGCTGGGGCTCAACTTCCAGCGGCGCCGCAATTCGAGTTTCATCGACGGCGTCGGAGACGATGCGCGATTCCTGGCCGAGCATATTGGACGCTTTCGGCTGCATCGGCGCATTGCGTGAGGGACTCATGACCAGGACCGTTGACGTCGTGATCGCCGGGGCGCGTTGCGCGGGTGCGGCGACGGCCATGCTGCTCGCGCGCGCCGGTGCACGCGTGATCGTCGTCGACAAGGGCGTGTACGGCACGGATACCCTGTCGACGCATGCGCTGATGCGCGGCGCCGTGCTGCAACTCCATCGCTGGGGCGTGCTACCGGCGATCATCGCGGCGGGCACACCGGCCGTGCGTTCCACCCGATTCGCCTATTCATCGCAGGATGTCAGTATTGCCATCGAACCGCGTGACGGAGTGGACGCGCTTTACGCGCCACGCCGCGTGCTGCTCGATCGCGTGCTCGTGGATGCGGCAACGGACAGCGGCGCCGAGTTTCTGTTTCAATCCAAGGCGACGGACCTGTTGCACGACGCGGACGGCCGCGTCTCGGGCCTTCGGCTCGACACGCCGCACGGACCGCTCGCCATTCGCGCCAACTTCGTGATCGGCGCCGACGGCCTCCATTCGACGATGGCCAGGCGCGTTGGCGCGGCCGACGTCCTGACCGGGCATTACGCCACCGCGGTGCTCTACAGCTATTGGCAGGGGCTGTCGAACGCGGGCTATGAGTGGCATTACACTTCGCGTGCCAGCGTCGGCGCGATTCCGACCAACGAGGGCGCGCACTGCGTGTTCGTCTCCTTCCCGGCAGAGCATCTTTCCGCGACGCCGGGCACAACCGCCACGGAGAAGTACGAGCGGCTGCTGCGTGAGTTCCCGAGCCTGGCGCCATTGCTGGCGGACGCGCGCCGGGTGGAGCCGGTTCGCGGATTCGGCGGGCAGCGAGGGTTCTTGAAGCGCAGCACCGGACCAGGATGGGCGCTCGCAGGCGATGCCGGCTACTTCAAGGACCCGCTGACGGCCCACGGCATCACCGATGCCCTGCGCGATGCCGAGCTGCTCGCGCGTGCCGTGATCCGCGGGACGGACGAAGCGCTTGCCGAGTACGAGACCATCCGCCACGATCTGTCGCACCGTCTGTTCGAGGTGACGGATCGGATCGCCTCGTTCGTGTGGACGGAACCTGAGTTACAGTCGCTGCATCGCGCATTCAGCGCGGAGATGTCGCGCGAGGTTCGCGCGCTCACCACCCTGGAGCCTCTCTCATGCCTGTCAGCGCCGGCCAGCGCGCTTCCCGTCGCCTGACGCTCACGGCGGAACACGTGCAGAAGTTTGCCGAGATTTCCGGCGACCGCAACCCGCTGCACTTCGACGAGGCGTTTGCCGCCCGCACCAGGTTTGGGCGACTGGTCGTGCAAGGGGGGCTCACCACGGGACTGCTGCACGCGCTGGTCGCGATGGACATGCCGGGGCCCGGCACGGTGTTTCTGAGTCAGAACTGGAGGTTCACCGCGCCGGTTTATCTCGGCGACACCATCGTCGCGGAGGCGGAGGTGATGTCGGTGCACGCGTCCAAACCGGTCACGCAGTTGAAAGTCGTCGTGAAGCGAGACGACGGCACGACGGTGCTGGAGGGTGAAGCGTGGTGCTACACGTTCGGCACGGCCGGGTAGGTGCTCAGCTTCAGCTGTCGGCTGTCGGCGCTCTCGGCTCTCAGCGATCTTCGTTCTCACTCCGTCATGCGACCAGCTTGATGGTCAATCCCACGGCGCGTGCTGCCGCGATCTGCCGCGCGTCGGCGCTGGCGAAAATCAGGTCCGGAGCTGCAATCTGATCCGCGAACCACCGGCCCGTGGCGACGTGGATGGCGTCAAGGGTCCGGAGCGGCTGGGCTGCCACCAGAGCCTCCGCGCCGACGAGTACATCGCTGGTGACTTCCACGAAGGTCCAGAACGCACGGTCGGCCTCGAACCGTTGCAGGATCTTTGAGGCGGCCTTCTCGTCGAGTGAACCGTCTGACACCCGACGTCGAAGCGCGCTGCGTAATTCCACCCGGAAAAGAGCGGAGGTCACGCAGGCGTGGCGCCGCAGCAGATGCAAAACCTCCCGCCGACCAGGCTCAGCGACATAGCGCTTGATGAGCGCACTGGTGTCGCAGTACGTCCAGGTCACGGCGAGACACGGTCCTCGCGGTCGCTCATCACCGTCTGGGAGAGGGGCGGGCCCTCCAGCCGGACTGGCCGCCATCGCGGCGCGGGCGTCAGGCCTGCGCGCGAGGGACGCCTAATCAGGCCTTCGTCGGCCATGGCCTGTAGCCTGGTGTCCTGGCTTTCCGCGTCGCGTATGGGTTTGATCACCGCGATCGGACGGCCGCGGTCGGTGAGAACGACTTCCTTGCCGGCGCGCACGGCCTTGATCGCCTTGGAGAACTGCTGGTTGGCCGCGCGGAGCCCGAGTTTCATGTAGTGATGATACTACAAACCCGCCTCCCGATTGTCAGCTCAGCGTGACCTGCGTTCAGCTTTCGTCTGTCGGCTGTCGGCGCTCTCGGCTCTCAGCGCTCTCGGCGCTCGTCGCTCTCAGCTCTCGGCTCTCGGCTGATGTGTGCGCCCAGTCCGCGCGGCACGTCACGGTGCTCGAAGTGTCACCGCCGGGTCCACCGTCAGGGCGCGTTTCAACGGCGCAGCGGCGGCCGCAACGGCCACGCCGCCGAACGCCAACCCAGCGGCGACGAACGTCGCAATGTCGAGGGGCTTGACCCCGAACAGCAGCGACTCCAGCGCTGTGGTCCCAGCCGCGGCCAACAGCACGCCGAGCCCGAGTCCCGCGAGGATCAGCGTGAGGACGTCAACGCCGTTCTTGACAGCCGGCGTGCGGCGGCGCATACTCTCCCCCCGATAGACGATGGGAGGGATCGCATGAGGCGGGTGCTGCGCCGAATCCGGTATCTGCTGCGGCTGCGCCACCACGACGCAGAGCTGGCCGAGGAGATGCGCTTCCACAAAGAGCTCGCCGGTGCGCGTGCCTTCGGCAACGACGCGCTGGCGCAGAACCGCGCGCGGGACATCTGGATCGCGCCGTGGCTGCAAGACATCTCGCAGGACGTCCGTTTCGCCGTCCGTGTGCTCGGCAAGGACAAGCGGTTCACGGTCGCCGCAGTCCTGGCGCTCGGCCTGGCCATCGGCGTCAACAACTCGGTGTTCACCATCATCAACATGGTGTTCATGCGCGCCGTGCCGTTCGAGGACGGGCACCAACTCGTGTCGGTGGGAACCATCACGCCTCGTGGCGACCAGGGCGGCATGTCGTTGCTCGACCTGCAGGACCTGGAACAGGCGAGTCTCGCATTCGAAGGGTTCGCGGCGGCGACCGGGGGCCGGATGAACGTCAGTGACGCAGGGCGCCTCCCGGAACGGTTTCGCGGCGCCTACGTGTCGGCCAACGCGTTTCGTCTCCTGCGTTCCACGCCCATTCTCGGGCGCGACTTTCTCCCGGAGGACGACCGTCGCGGCGCGCCGTCAGTCGCCATTCTCGGGTACGGCGTCTGGATGGATCGGTACGGCGGTGATGCAGGCGTCATCGGGCGCGTCGTGAAGATCAACGATGCGCCCACGACCATCATCGGCGTCATGCCCCGCGGGTTCACCTATCCCGTCGCGGAGATGTGGCAGCCTCTTGGCCAATCTCCAGGTTTAGCCGCGCCAACGCTCTCCAGAGGGGCTCGCAATCTCGGTGTCATCGGACGCCTCGAGGGCGAAGCCGCGGAGGCCCAGGCGAAGATTGACACGATCGCGAATCGTCTGGCACGGCAGTATCCCGACACCAACAAGGACGTGCGCATCGCGATTCGAGATCTGAAGGCATTCGCCGCGCGTCAGTCACGGCCGATGCTGACGACGATGATGGGGGCGGTCGTGCTGGTGCTGCTCGTGGCCTGTGCGAATCTCGCGAATCTGCTGCTCGCACGCGCTGCCGTACGCTCACGCGAGATTGCGATTCGTGCGTCGCTTGGCGCCACGCGCTGGCGCATCGTGCGGCAGTTGCTGATCGAATGCACCCTCATCGCCGCCCTTGCGGGCATCCTCGGGCATGCCTTCTCATACGTCGGCGCCCGGCAAATCGCCCTGGCGTTCGATGCCATGGAACCGGGTGGGGGCGGGTCGACGATTCGTCCCTATTATGTGGACCTGTCGACCAACGGCTACGACTACGCCTTTGTCGGACTGCTTTGCCTCTTCGCCACGCTTGCGTTCGGCATGGTTCCGTCGCTGCACATGGCCAGAACGAACGTCCACGACACGTTGAAAGAAGGCGGCCGGAACACCGGCGGGGTTCGCGTCCGCCGCTGGGCCAGCGGGCTGATGGTCGCGGAGCTGGCGCTGACGCTGGTCCTCCTCACCGCCGCGGGATTGTTGTGGCGCAACTTCGTCGCGCAGTATCGTGCCGACCTCGGAGTCGATACGCGCAATCTGGTCACGATGTCGCTCGACCTGCCGGTGCAGAAATATCGGGCGCCTGAACAGCGCCAGCAGTTCTTCGCGCGCCTCGAGGAGCGCTTCGATGCCCTCCCGGCCGTCACGTCCGCAACAACGACAACCCAGCTTCCGCTGATGTTCTTCCCGACACCGCCACGGCAGGTCGCGGTTGATGGTCATCCCGTCGGCGAGGGCATGACGGCACCCAGTGTCACGGCGGTGCTTGTTGGCGCCCGATTCTTCGAAACATTCGGCATCGTCCCGCTCCGCGGCCGGCCTCTCACCAGCGCAGATAGCCAGCCTGGTCAGGAAGGTGTCGTCATCAACGACCGCACGGCGTCGTTGCTGTTCCCCGATGAGGAGCCGCTGGGCCGGCGGCTGCAACTGACCAGCAGTGCGCCGCCAGTCGCGCCAACCCCGTGGCTCACCGTCGTCGGGGTGACGCCCACGTTGCGCAGACCGGGAGCCGTCGCCGCAGACGACCTGCAATCGCTGACGGTGTATCTGCCTGCGTCTCTGGAGTCGCCGTCGCGGGCGACGATCGTCGCGCGCGGCCGCGAAAGCGCTGCTGCTGCCGCCGCCGCGCTGCGCGAAGAGGTCCGCGCCATCGACCCCGACCTGCCACTATTTGGCGTGGAGCCGTTCGACCAGGCCATCGCCCGGTCGCGATTCGGTGTACGGCTTGTCGGCACGTGGTTCGGGGTGATTGCGGTCATCACGTTGATCGTCACGTCGGTGGGCCTGTTCGCGCTCACTGCGCACGGCGTCGCGCAGCGGCGGCAGGAGATCGGCGTTCGTGTCGCCCTTGGCGCCGAAGCCAGGCAGGTCGTATGGATCTTCGTGCGGCGCACATTGCTGCAACTGGCGGCAGGCCTGGCCATCGGCCTGGTCGGCGCGCTCACGGTGGGCCAGTTCGTGGGCTATCTGGGCTCGATTTCGCCGCGCGACCCGATCACGATCGCACTCGTCGTTGCGCTGTTGAGCGTCGTCGCGGTCGTGGCGACGCTGCTGCCCGCGCGGCGCGCCGCCCGGGTCGATCCGATGACGGCGTTGCGTGCTGATTGAACACGGCTTTCAGCTTCTCGGCTTTCAGCTCTCAGCGCTTTCAGCTTTCAGCTGTCGGCTTTCAGCGCTCTCAGCTCTCGGCTGCAGCGCTCACCTCTCATTCGCCTCTCAGCAGGCACGACGGATCAATTCGCGCGGCGCGCCTGGCCGGGACATAACTGGCGGAAGCCGTCACCAGAAGCAAGATGAGGCAAGTGGCGAACGCGGTCGAAGCAGTCGTCGCCGACAGTCCGTATAAGACGCTGCCCAGCGACCTGGTGACTGCGACCTGCAGGGACACGCCAATCACGACACCCAGGAGAGCCAGGCGCAGACCTTCGCCGACAACGAGCGTGATAATCGATCGGCGATCAGCGCCCACGGCGATCCGCACGCCGATCTCCTGGCGGCGCTCGGCGGCGCCGTAGGAGCCGACGCCGGAGATGCCGATGGCGGCCAACAGCAAGCCTGCTCCGCCGAAGAGGTTCAGCACGAAAGCAAGAAAGCGTGGATAGGCGACCGAGTTGCCGAGGGCCTCGTTCATGGTGCTGATGTCGAGGATGGCCACGTTCGGCTCGACTGCCGCGATCTCGTCTCGAATCCCTGGCAGGATCGTCGCGGGCTCGCCGTCGACGCGGATGGCGAGGTTGATCGACAGCCGCGCGGCGGTATTCGAGCGGGTCAGATAGATCGTCTCTTTCGCTGGTGTCCCCGGAGACGTGAGGACATCGCCAACGACGCCCACCACCGCGGCGCGACGCGGTGCGCCCGACGACAGGACGATGTGCCTGCCGATTGGATCTTGTGCGCCAAAGAGCCTCTGAGCGAGTAGACGGCTGACGATCGCGACATCCCGGCTCCCGATGTCATCTGCCGGCTCGAGGTACCGCCCGGCCGCGAGCGGCACGCGCATGGCCTCGAAATAGCCCGGCACCACGATCCACGACGTCGCGGTGATCGGCGGCTCGCCAGCCGGAGTCGCGTCTGTCGTGACTTCCACGTCGAACATCTGTCGGAACGGCGTCAACGGCAACCCCTTGGCCGCGCCGACCGCTGGTACGCCGGGCAGCCTCTCGAGCCGCTGGCGGAGTTCCTGATAGTAAATCGCCATGTCTGGCCCGCCCGGTGCGACGCCCCAGCCAGGCCGCAGGTAGATGGCGATGAGGCCAGCCGGCTCGAAGCCGAGATCCATCCTCCGCAGGTTGACAAGGGTTCGCGCCATCACCCCGGCGCTTGCCACGAGGACCGTTGCCAGTGCGACTTCCGCAGCGACCAATGCGGCAATGATCCGCCGCCCCTGGCGGTCGGTTGTGGAGCGCGACGCGTCACCGATCCACTCGCTCGCCCCCATTTTCAACGTGGCCAGCGCCGGAGCGAGCCCTGAAAGAACGCCGACGGCAACCGTGGTGATGAGGACCCACAGCCATACTCGCGCATCCACTGATGCCCATGCCAGCCTGGGCAGTGTCGCTGGCGCCAGGGTGAGAACGACCGCGGTGGTCACGCTCGTCAGCAGCAGGCCGGCGAGTCCACCGAGGAGCGCCAGAACCGCACTTTCCAGAAGCGCCTCGCGCACGAGGCGTCCTCTCGTCGATCCAAGGGCCAGCCGAATCTGGAACTCCTGCCGTCGGCTCACGTTGCGCGCCAGCAGCATGCTCCCGACGTTGGCGCACGCGAGTACCAACAACATCGCGACGCCCAACAGCAGCACCAGCAGCTGATCGCGCGCGCTGCCGGCGATGGCTTGATGCAGCGGGACAAGTCGCACCCGCCACCCGGCATCCGCGTCTTGCTGCAGAAGCGCAAGCCGCGATCTGAAGACATCGATTTCCGCTCGAGCCTGTTCTCGCGAGCGGTCCGCGCGGAGTCGACACAG
The DNA here is from genome assembly GCA_035512515.1 of Vicinamibacterales bacterium. Taxonomy (GTDB): domain Bacteria; phylum Acidobacteriota; class Vicinamibacteria; order Vicinamibacterales; family UBA2999; genus JACCSI01. Next base: position 2,717 of record DATKDY010000277.1, on the reverse strand, counting down.
GCCGTGGTCTCGACGGTCCGTCGAACTCGGCATCGGTCAACTCGGCGTCCACACATCTGCCGGGAGTCCGTCGACGTGATGAAAGGACGGCGGCATGACACCGACGACTTCGTGCGATGCCCCGTCAAACCGCAAGCGCTGCCCCAGCACATCTGACCGGCCGCCAAAGCGTCGCTGCCACAGTCCGTGACTGATGACCACGACGGGCCTCGGATAGCTGTCTTCTGGCAGGAAGGTGCGGCCTAATGCCGGAGAGACCCCGAGCACCTCGAAGAAATTCGTGGACACGGGCACCGACACAAAGCGAGCCAGAGCATCGAGGTCGAAGCGATCTTCAGGCTGACGAAAGTAGGTGCCGACCAATTCGCACGCGACGAGTCCCTGCGGGAACGCGTTGACCTCGAGCTCCGAGAGGGCGGGAGCGCTGACGCCTTGTCGCGTCGCGACGATTCGCATCAGGCCATCCGGATTGTGGAACGGAAGAGGCCGGAAGACGACGGTGTCAACGGCGGTGAAGACGGCGCCGTTGATGCCGATTGCCATCGCGATGGTCAGCACGATGACGGCGTACACGCGGCGATTCCGCGCCGCAAGCCGCAGTGCCGAACGCAGGTGGTGCAGGAGGGTTCGCATCGGCCGAGCCTCGCCGGAAGGATGTTGCCCGCGGGGCTCCGCTGTCAAAGGAACGAACGGCCGCCCCCGACCTCGCCTGGCGGCACACCTGTCACACGACGACCACATTCGTCACGGGTAGCGGCACGAGTTGTACCATGGCGGTTGACCATGGTATGTATTGGACATGGATGAGATCGCCGTATCGAAATTCAAGGCCACCTGCCTGGCCGCGCTGGATCGCGTGCGCCGCACGGGGCGGCCGCTTCGCGTGACGCGATTTGGCAAGCCACTGGCCGACGTGGTGCCGGCACAGGCGGCGCCACGCGAGGACGGCTGGCTCGGCGCGATGCAGGGCCGCGGCCGCGTCACTGGCGATCTCGTGACACCCGGTCGCCGGCGCGGACGAGTGCGACGCTCTCCGGTGAAGCTGCTGCTCGACACGCATATCTGGCTCTGGAGCCTGGCTATGGAGAACAATCGCCCGTCCGACGCCGAGCTAGAGTCGCGCGAGCCGACGGTCGAGGATCTGCGCGATCTGTGCCGTGCCTTGAACGAGCGCAGTGGCGCATGAAGGCGGTCACCCACCGGGAGAAGGACGCCGGAGATTTGGTGTTTCTGCGCTACTGGTTTTCGGAGCGAGGTGAGAAGCCGCCGCAGCTGTAAGTCAGGTACCGCCAGCCGGTCGTCCCCCACCCTGCTCACCTCACGAAACCCTCACTCAACCACGACCGTGCCGTCTGCCAGCGTGCCAAACGTGGCAGTCGAGACCTTGGTATGTGCCATGTGGTTTCAGAAGACGGGTCGCTACTTGCCAAACAGCCACGCAACGCCGATCCCGACGCCATACAGCACGATCATCGGCCCGGCGATGACCAGCATGTTCCCGAAATCTGTCGTCGGCGTGAGGATGGCCGCGCAAACGACACAGGCCAGCACCGCATGTTTGAAATACCTGACCAGCACCTTCGCCGTGACCAGCCCGATGCGGCTCAACACGAAGATCACTGCGGGGATCTGGAACACGATCCCCAGCGCGACGATGATGCTGAAGAAGAGATCGAAGTACTCGACCGCGTCGATGATGGGCGTCAAGTGAGCAGCCGCGATCCAGTCCAGGAGAAAGTTCAACGCCAGCGGGAAGGCGATGAAATAGCCAAAGACTCCTCCCGTCACGAACAGGACCGACCCCGACAGCACGAACGGAATCGCCCAGCGCCGTTCGTGCGCGTGCAGGCCCGGCGAGATGAACAACCACGCTTGGAGCAGGATGAGCGGCGCGGACACGAAGAGCGCCGCCACCAGCGTCACCTTCATGTGAAGGCTGAAGATATCCTGCGGGCGGGCGACAGCGAGCGTCACCGCCGGGTTCACCCTGATTGGCGCGCTGGCGATGTCGTAGAGCTCTCCCGCGAACATCCAGCAGCCGGCAAACGCCGCCGCCACAGAGACCACCGCCCAGAGAATGCGCGTCCGCAATTCCTCGAGGTGGTCGAGAAACGACATCGCCTCTACGGTTGCGGCGCAGAGGAAGAAGAGTGTTGGCGAGTTGATCGGGGTTCGGCCAGGACGACGCTTTACGGCTGACATCTGCATCGTGCAAACTCCGCGGCGCAGATTACCGCAGTGGCCGAGGCCGGCACAGGCGGCTCGGCCGGCGCATGCCCGCTAAACCGTTGATCTCGTGCCACTAAATCGAATCTGCGGTTTGACTCGGGTGTGTCAGCATCGGGACCTTGGTGGCCGCACCTCAAGATTCCGTCAGTGTCTTCGACGTTGTTCCACAGCGGGCCGCAAAGCTTCGGAGCACAGCCTTTACAGGATTGGCTCTAAGCTCAACAGATTCGCAGTAAACTAGCTGCAGTTAATGAGGCGCAGTTGCAAAGGCTGGGCGGCCTTGGCCTAGCCATGATCGCCCGGACGCTGAGAACCGAACTCACCGCGCCTGGGTGACCTTCCCGCACGTCTTTCGGTAGCCGCGATCCTGCACCGCGCGCACGCAGGCTCCTATGTCCTTGTTCAAGTTTGATTTCGAGTTTTTGAAGAATCGCTACGATTACGAGCTGCAACGCAAAGAACAGTTGACGACCGCCTTGACGCTGCCC
>DATKDY010000276.1:0-44905 GCA_035512515.1 Vicinamibacterales bacterium | reverse complement strand
CGGATCGCATTGCGCAGCACGGCAGCCACCTCACGCAGCGCGCGGTCGCCGACATGGTGGCCATGGTTGTCGTTGATCTCCTTGAACTTGTCGAGATCCATGACGAGCAGCGCCACCTCCGACCTGAGACGCTCGGCACGTGCCAGCTCGCGTGTGAGGTGCATGAACATGAAGCGCGTGTTCGGGAGTCCCGTCAGCGGATCCGTGAGCGAATCTTCCTGCGTCTGCTCGAACACGATCGAGTTGTTGATCACGGCGGACGCCTGCTCGCTGACGCGGTCCAGGAGGCGCCGGTGGTCATCCGTGTAGAAGTCCGCGGTGGAGTGATAGACCGCCAGGGTGCCGATGAAGCGGTCGTTGAAGATGAGCGGTGCGACCAGGGCACACTGCAGGGCCGTCGGACGCGCCGTGAAGCCGGCCGCTTCGAAGTCCGCGCTCGGCCGGGCATTGACGAGCGACCGGCGGTTGCGCGCGACCCATCCCGTCAGACCCTGCCCGCTGCGCACCGCCATGTTGTTGAGCGCGTCGGCTTCGACGCCGATGGCAAACGAACAACGTAGCAAATCCGCTTCCTCCTCGAGCAGGAACAAGGCACATGCGCTGAACGGTACGAGACTGCTCAGCTTTGACGAGATGAGCGCCATCGTGTCGGCGACGCCGAGACTCGTTCCCATCGTCTGGGCGATCTCGTAGAGCGCGTAGATCTCGCGGTGGGCGTGCGCGATGTCCTCGAAGACCGTCGTCGCCTTGGCACTCTCGGGCTGGAAGCCGACGGCCGGGCGGCCGCGGTCGGACGTCGATTCGAGCGACAGCCGGCGCGTCGGCGCGTTCTCGAGACGTTCGGCTTCGGCCGACAGATCCGGCAGCATGCCAATGAACATCTGGACGACATTCGGATCGAGCGCCTTGCTGGATTCCTGATTGAGCAATGCGACGGCGGCCTCGTGCGTCATCGCCTTGTGATACGGCCGGTCGGACGTCAGCGCGTCGAAGTAATCCACGACCGACAGGATGCGGGCGCCAAGGGGAATCTCTTCGCCTTTCAAGCCCTGCGGGTAGCCTTTGCCGTCCCACCGTTCGTGATGGCTGAGAATCAGAGGCGCCACCGGATACGGGAACGGCACGGCGCTGATGATGTCGGCCCCGACCTGCGGGTGGATGCGGATCTTCTGAAACTCTTCCTGCGTCAGCGGCCCGGGCTTCGACAGGATGTGTTCGGGGACGGCGAGCTTGCCGATATCGTGCAGCAGCGCCGCCGTCTTCACGCCCTGGATTTCGCTGTCGGCCATCCCCAGGGCCCTCGCGAGCTCCGCCGCATACACCTGCACGCGTCGTATGTGCGATTGCGCGGTCTGGTCCTTGGCGTCAATCGCCAGGGCCAGCGCTTCGATGGTCGCCAGGTGAAGGTCAGCCATCTCCTGCACGTGGCGGCGCTCGTCGTCGATGCGGCCCAGGTAGACCTTGTACGTCCGGTAGGTGAGATAGAGCGGCGCCGCGAGCAACAGGGCGACCCAGATTCCAGACCCGAGCAGCGCCCACTCGGCCGCGACTGCCACGGCCGCCCCGACGAAGTAACTGGGCGCACTCCACAGGAAGTTCTGATTCCAGACCGTGACGATCGACTGCCGGGTCGAGAGAGCGATCGCCACCGCGATGAGGAGCGTGTTGCAGATGAAATACGCCGTGGCCGCGCCCACCAGCGGCTTGGCGATCTCGGCACTGGTGCCGAGCACACCGGGGTTGCCCCCCAGCCACAGGAAGAACCACCCGGTCACCTGCACGGTGATCGCCAGGCACGCCATGCTGAACAGGGTCTTGTGGACCGGATTCCTCACTCGCGTGCGGACCGTGCACTGGCTCCACGCGCTGGCCACCGAGATGAGCATCGTCTCGTGCGGGCCCAGAAGGATGAGGGCGGCGAAATCCACGGCGTAGGAGACCGACATCGTCGATCCGCTCTTGGACAGCGGCAGGCTGACCTTGAAGGCCGACGTGACGGCGGACAGCAGCAGGAGGATGACGAAGAGCAGCGGGTCCTGGAACGTCGAACGAGGACCCAGCACGGCCACGAGGATCGCCCCGGTAAGGATGACGAGGCTGACGTAGAGGCGAGCCGCGAGGGGCAGGGTTTTCATTCCCCTATCCCCAGACCGCCTTCCAATTCAATTGTAGAGACACGGTGGCTAACCGAAGAGGTTAGCTTACGCTCCTGTCATATACAAGACGTAACTGCACCATCGAACACAGGATCGTGCAGTTGCGGGCAAGCATATGCTTATCAACCACTTAGGCGGAGACTTCGCGGCGGGCGCGACGTCCGCGCCCCGGCTGCTCGAGCCCGTAATCGCCGATCTTCCGGTAGAGCGTTCCGCGGCTGATTTCGAGCACTTTGGCCGCTTCGAGTTTGTTCCATTCGACCGCCTCGAGCACGCGGATGACGTGGGCGCGCTCGGCGTCTCGCAGTGACGGCAGCCGGCTGGTCGATTCTTCCTGAAAGTCCTGTGCCCGGCCGTGAAGGAACTCGATATCGGCGGCCCGGATCACGCGGCCGGGGGCCGACAGCGCCGCGCGCGAAACCGTGCTTTCGAGCTCGCGGATATTGCCCGGCCAATGGTAGGAGCCGAGCACGTCGTGTGCTTCGCGCGAAAACTGCTTGCCGTCGAGGGCCAGCCCGTTCGACGCGCAGTACCGCGCGAGGAACCGGTTGGCGAGCACCGGAATATCGACGGCGCGCTCCTTGAGCGACGGCAGGCGAATGGCGAAGGCGTTGATGCGGTAATAGAGGTCTTCGCGAAACCGGCTCTCGCGGACAAACAGGTCGAGCGGGCGGTTGGTTGCCGAGATCAGCCGGAAGTCCACGTGAATCGATCGGTTCCCGCCCAGACGTTCGAAGCGGCGCTCCTCGAGGACGCGCAGCAGCTTGGCCTGGGCGACCAGCGACAGGTCGCCGATCTCGTCGAGGAACAGCGTGCCGCCATTGGCGAGCTCGAGCCGGCCTGGCTTGCGGTCGTGGGCGCCGGTGAACGCGCCCTTTTCGTAGCCGAAGATCTCCGATTCGAAGAGCGTGTCGGGCAGCGCCGCGCAGTTCACCGCCTGAAACTTCTCCGTGCCCCGGCGCGACAGCTCGTGGATCATGCCGGCGACGAGCTCTTTGCCCGATCCGGTGGGGCCGAGGATCAGCACGGAGATGTCGGACTTGGCGGCCGTCCGGATCCACTCGAAGATGGCGAGCATCTTCTCGTCGCGGCCGATCATCTCGCGGAAGCGCTGGACCGATGGTGAGACGTCTTCGATGCCGACGGCGGCCCGGCGCTCGAGAAACGTGTCGAGCAGCCGCGCGACGGTCGCGTCGGTCCCTGCCGGGGAAACAATGAATTTCTCGGGCTCCCCCGAGAGCTTGCGGACGACGCCGAAGTCGACCAGTTCGGTGACGCAGTTGTCCACGTCGAGCCGCATGCGGCCAAACGTCTGCATCAGCGCTTCGAGGTCGAAGGACTCCTCGGGCCGCGCGCTGAGGAAGCGCAAAATCCCCGCCCGCAGCGGCGACTGCACCAGGTTGCGAAACCGCGCTTCGACATCCTGGTCGGGTCGGGTGGCCGCGCCGGCGGTCGCGCGGCGCGCGGCAAAGGTCAGATCATCCACGGGCTCTCGTTCTATCGGCCGACGGCCAGCTGAGGATTACACTATAGGTGCCTCGGGGTGCCTCAACCTCAGGCACCTGACGCATTTATGCCGCACCGCGCTCCTGGTTCTCCGCAGAAATCACCCAAATCGTTCCTGACCGGCAAACCGATCCGGTATTACCGGCCGAAGGGGAGCCGCGATGTGAGGCGGCTGATCGAGGAAGGGTTCCAGGCCTACAACGCTGCGCGGCTGAGCGAAGCGTGCCACATCTTCACCGACAAGATGCTGGCCAGGGCCAATGACACGACCATTGGCCTGACCGTGGCTGGCGCCTTGACGCCGGCGGGACTGGGCGGCTGCATCATCGAGTTGCTGGAGCGCGGGCTCGTCGACTTCATCATCAGCACGGGCGCCAACCTCTATCACGACCTGCACTACGCGCTGAATTTCACGCTCCGCCGCGGATCGCCGTTTCTCGACGATCGGGTGCTGTACGAGCAGGGCGTCATCCGGATCTACGACGTGCTGTTTCCCGCTCAGGTCCTGCTCGACACCGACGCTTTCATCCGTGCGTTCCTCACCACGACCGACCTCGAGGGTCCTGTGTCCACGGCCGCCTTTCATTACGCGCTTGGGGAGCACCTGCGGGCGGTGCGGCCGGGCTGCGAGCAGTATTCGATGGTCGCCAGTGCGGCCGCATGTGGCGTGCCGATTTACACCTCGTCGCCCGGCGACAGCTCCATCGGCATGAACATCGCCTTTCATGAGCTGATGAACGGCGGCACGCTGATGATCGACCCCAGCAAAGACGTCAATGAGGTCTGCGCCTTCATCCTCGACGGCAAGAAGAACGGATGCGTCATCCTCGGCGGCGGCTCGCCGAAGAACTTTTACCTCCAGGGGCAGCCCACGCTGTGGGAGGTGTACGGCATCGCCAAGGGCGGCAACGACTATTTCATTCAGATCACGACCGATCAGGTGGTCTGGGGCGGCTTGTCCGGTGCGACGCCCTCCGAAGCGGTCAGTTGGGGCAAGGTGAACCCCGGTGTGCTACCCGACACGGTCGTGACCTATGTGGATTCCACCATCGCGTTTCCGCTGTTCTGTGAATACGTGGTCGGCCACAAGAACGGCCGGCGAAAACGCAAAGGCCTCGTGCACAAGCGCGACGCACTGGTCGCCACCCTGCACCGTGAGGCCCTGAAAGCCCGCAAGCCGGCAACCAACACGGGCCAGCCCGGTCGTAAGCGCAAGGCCGTCCTCACCAGGAGTTGATACCGATGGGAACGCTCTGGTCCGAGCTTGCGCCCATCGCCGAGGACCGTGCCGAAACGCCCCGCATCTATGCCGACGCCAATGTGCCGGCTGGCGTGGTCGCGTTCATGCGCACGGCGCTGGGCTGGGACGTCCTCTTCGTGGTGGAACATGACGACCTGCGGCGGGCGCACGATATCGAACATTACCGTCTCGCGCGACAGCTCCGCCGGACGCTCATCACGATGGACCGTGACTATCTGGACGATCGCACGTTTCCTCCCGCCGAAACCGCAGGTGTCGTAGTCTTGTCAGCGCCAGACGAACGCGGTCTGCAGCGCCTCCTCGATCGCGTCAATCAGGAGCTGTTCCGTGACGCATCCCGGGCGCTGGTCGCCTTGCCGCTCGACGGCGCGAAGCTGCAGGTGTTTCCCGGGTTTGGCACAGGACAACGATGACGACGGTGGGTATCGAGTTCGGCGGCACTCTCGTGACGGCGGTGGCCGTCGACGAGCGAGGCCAGGTCATGGCGCGCGCGACCGAATCGTCCGCTGGGGATCCCGCCGCCGCCGCGCGTGCGGTCATTCGCGATGTGCGGTCCAACGGCGCTGACGGCCGCGCTGCGGGCGTCACGATTCCGTTTCACGATGACGAGCTGTCCAGCGCAGTGAGTGCGGTCGTCGCCGAGGAGACCGGTGCTGTTCCCGTGGCGGTCAAGGCCGGCCATGCGCTCGCGCTCGGCGAGGCCTGGTGCGGTGCGGCGAGCGGTTGTCAGGATGTCGTCGCGTTTGCCATCGGCGAACACGTCACTGCCGGCATTTTGATTTCCGGCCGGCTCCTGACCGGCGCCAACGGCTACGCCGGTTCGGTCGCGTGGCTCGCGCTCAACCCGGTGGAACGTGAAGACTATCGCCGCTACGGGGGGCTCGAAGCCGAGGTGGCCGCGGCGGGCCTCGTCCGCCGGCTTGTCTGGCGCGTCAAGTCCGGGGATCACTCGCAAGTCGTCGACGGTCTGCGCGGCGAGCTGACCCGCCTGACGGCGGAGGACGTGTTGTCCGCCGCCCGCGCCGGTGATGGCGTGTGCATCTCCGTCGTGCGCGACACCGCCAAGTACGTCGGGATGGCCGTCGCGAATCTCGCGACCGTCATCGATCCGGAGTGTGTCGTGCTCGGCGGCACGCTGGCCTCATCCGGCGATCTGATGGCCGACGCGATCCGCGCGGAGTGCAGCCGCCGCCTGCGGCCCGCGCAAAGTGAGCGCATTCGTGTCGTGCTGTCCACGCTTGGCGCTGACGCCGGAGCCATCGGCGCCGCGCGCGCCGCGCGGCTCGAGCGTCGATGATTGTCTTGGCCGGTGCGGACATTGTCCTGCCGGATCGCGTGCTGGCTGGGGGCAGCGTCCTGGTCGAGGGTGCGCACATCACCGCCATTGAGCCACGCGCGATCGATACGCCCGCTGGAGCCACGCGCGTGGATCTGGCAGGCCACCTCGTGGTCCCGGGCTTCATCGATGTCCACGTACACGGTGTCCAGGGCTGCGACGTGCTCGATGGCGACGACGCGGTGGCGGTCGTCGCCGCGCGCTTGCCGCAGTACGGCGTTACAGCGTTCTGTCCGACCTCGATTGCCTGCCGTCCGGCCGCACTGGCCACGATGCTCGGCGCCGTCGCGCGCAGCCGCGGCAGCGAGGCTGGTCCCGGCGCGCGCGTGCTCCCCGCGCATCTCGAAAGCAATTTCATCAATCCCGAATACAACGGCGCGCAGCCGCTCGACTGCATCCGACGTCCGCCGGCGCGAGTCGCGCCGTCTGGGTCGCCGCCGGAGAGCGGGTTTGCGGCGCGCGAGATCCTCGACACGATCAGCGCTCATCGGGCCTCGGTTGGCATCGTCACCCTGGCGCCGGAGATCGAGGGAGGCCTGGAGTTGGCGTGCGACCTGGTGAAGGCGGGGCACATCGTCTCGATCGGTCACAGTGGCGCAACCTATGACGAGGCACGCGCCGCGATCGCCGCCGGCGTGCGCCACGCGACGCATCTCTTCAATCGCATGACCCCGATGTCCCATCGCTCCCCCGGCGTCGCGGGAGCGGTGCTGGAGGCGGGGCAGGTCGTCGCCGAGCTCATCTGCGACGGGTTTCACGTGCACCCCGCGCTGATGCGGGTGGCCATCCGCGCCAAAGGACTCGACGGCATCGTCGCCATCACCGACGGCACGGCCGGCTCCGGCCTGCCGGCCGGATCGCGCACCACGCTCGGCGGACGCCCGATCGTCGTGACGGAGCGATACGCCGAGCTTGACGATGGCACCCTGGCGGGGAGCCTGCTGACGATGGACGGTGCGTTTCGGACGCTCGTGCGCCAGGTGGGCCTGACGGTCGTGGAGGCGGCGCGCCTCTGCGCCAGCTCGCCGGCCCGTCAGCTGGGGTTGACGGATACCGGCCGCGTCGAGCTTGGTGCCCGGGCGGATCTCGTCGTGATGGATGAGCATTTCCGGGTGACGCACACCTGCCTGGCGGGCCGCTTGTGGCGGAACCCCGCCGCCGAGCCACTCGTCTAGATCACCGATATGCCACGTTCAGCGGTCCTGCTTGCGGTGGTCGCCCTTGCCGGGTGCGAAGTCAATTTGAACTCCGAAGGGATCGTGTCGCGCGAGACGAAGCGCTTCGAGGTGACCGGCATCCCCGAGGTCCAGCTCGAGACCTTCGACGGCGCCATCGAGATCCATTCATGGGATCGCAACGAGGTCGAAGTCGAGGTCGAGCGGCGCGCGATGGAGCAGCGGCTCGTCGACGGCATGACGATCACGGCCGAGCAGCAGGGCAATCGCATCCTCGTCAAAGTGACCGCCCCCGGCCGTGGCGAGGGTGGGTTCAGCGGCGTGCAGATCGGCGTCCATTTCAGCCCGTCGGCGCGACTTCGCGTCGCCATGCCCCGCAACAGCCAGCTCACGGCCATCACCGGCGATGGCGCGATCACCATCGAGGACGTCACCGGCAAGATGACGCTTCGCACCAGCGACGGCAGCGTGCGTGCGTCTCGCGTGGGTGGCGAGATCGTCGTGCGGTCCGGCGACGGTTCGATCCGCATCGATCGGGCCGAAGGGTCACTGGACCTCGAAACCGAGGACGGCAGCATCACGCTCAACGCGAAGCCCACGCGGCTGCGTGCGCGGACCTCGGACGGCTCGCTTCGCCTGGAAGTCGGCCCTGACAGCGTCATGACCGACGACTGGGACGTGCAGACCGGCGACGGATCGGTGGTCGTGACCTTGCCGTCTGCATTCGACGGCGTGCTTGACGCTGAAACGCGTGACGGGGTCGTTCGCGTCAACCACCCTGCCCTCCGCGAGACCGAACGCGTGGGCGAGGATCGCGACGAGCGCCGGCGAACGCTGCAAGCCACTCTCGGCACGGGCGGCCGCACCTTCCGCATTCGCACCGGGGACGGGTCGATACGAATCGAATAGGCCTTCCTACACGCCGCTGGTGATCGCAGCGAAGCGGTCCAGCACGGCGGCGAAATCGGACGGCCGCTCGAGCACATACGGCGTCGCAGGCGGCACCGAGAACCTCCGGGCCCCGAAGCCATAACCAGCCCAGACAAACGCGGCGCCAGCGGCCTCCGCCGTCTCGAAGTCGGTCGGCGAATCTCCGACCAGCATCACGTGATCGGCCGCCGCCGCCGCCGCGCGCAGGCCTGCGGGATCGGGCTTGCGGCCATGGGCGCCATCGCCACCCAGTACGATCGCAAAATACCCGGCCAGCCCCAGCGCCCTGAGAATCCGCTGTGACGGCGCAAGCGGCTTGTTGCTGATCACCGACAGCCGGGCGCGACGACTGGCGAGAGAGAGCATGTCCGCCACACCCTCGTAGGCCACGGTGGTGTCGAGCAACCGGCGATCGTAAATTTCCAGGAACCGCGGCAGTGCGCCGGCTGTGTCGGGGTTCAGACCAGCCGCGCTCAGCGCTCGTCTGACGAGGAGTCCTGCGCCGTCGCCGACCATCATCGCCACCTCATCCTCGTGCAGGGGGCGTCCGCCGAGCGACGTCGCCAGTTCCGACGCCGACGCGGCGAGATCATGTACGGAATCGACCAGCGTCCCGTCGAGGTCGAACGCGATGTGGAGCATCACGCACCGGAATAGGTCGCAAACGAGGTCGGAGTCTCCCAGACGGTGACTTTGACCACCGGCAGCCGGTGGTCACGGGCCTGGTCGAAAATCAGGCGGGCGATCAATTCGACGGTCGGATTGCTGTCGACGATGAAGATCGGCTCGCCGAGCTCCTGCAGCGGTTTCACCAGTGGATCGTCGCGGCGCAGGATCATCTTGTGATCGAGCTCCCGGTCAATCCAGCCCTTCACAATACGCTTGATGTCGCTAAAGTCACACACCATGTTCCGATTGTCGAGCGCCCCGGTCTGCACTTCGATTTCCGCCGTGGCATTGTGGCCGTGCGGGTGTTTGCAGATTCCGTCGTAATCCAGGAGCCGGTGGCCGTAACAGAACTCGATTTTTTTCGTAACCGAATACATGGCCACAGATTACCAGTTCAAAAACTTGGTGAGCGCAAAACCCGGGACGGGAGCCTGCTGAACGATGGAATCTGTGGTGTTGTTGTCCGGGGGGCTCGATAGCGCGGTGCTGCTCGCCCATGAGGCGCAGCGCGCCCAGGTGCATCCGGTGTATGTTCGCGTCGGCCTCGCCTGGGAAGACGCGGAGCTGACGATGCTCCGTGAGCTCCTCACGGCGCCCGTCTTCAACGATCGCGTTGAGCCGCTCACCTCGCTGGACTTCACGATGCGCGACGTCCTGGCGCCCTCGCATTGGGCCATCCGGGGCACCCCGCCGGCCTACCACACCCCGGACGAGGACGTCTATCTCCCCGGCCGCAACGTGGTGTTGATCACGAAGGCCGCCGTGCTCGCGGTCTCGCGCGGGTGTCGTCGTCTGGCGCTTGGAACGCTCGCCAACAACCCGTTTCCGGACGCGACGCCCCACTTTTTCGAAGCGATGTCGCGTGCCTTGTCCCTTGGCCTCGGGCAGCTTGTGGAAATCGCTGCGCCGCTGGCCAGAATGCGCAAGGAAGACGTCATTCGTCTCGGCGAGGCGTTCGACGTGCCGCTGGAGCGCACGTTGTCCTGCATGAACCCGCTCGACGAACCGCGGCCCGTGCACTGCGGTTTGTGCAGCAAGTGCCGCGAACGCCGCAACGCGTTTACGGCGGCCGGTGTCGGCGATCGCACCAGCTACGCGAATCCGGTGCCTCGGTAAGGAGGCAAGAGATGTCGCGCACGACGAGAGAGGTTGCAGGGGTCGCTCGTGGAGGGGCGGGGTACAATGATGGGATGAAAGCATTGGTCGTTTTCGCGGTGGCATTGACCGCCGGAGTCGTCGGAGTCGTCGCGCAGGCGCAGCAGTCTGCTCCCACCATGGAAGTCTTCAAATCGCCGACCTGCGGCTGCTGCTCGAAGTGGGTCGAACATGTCCAACAGGGCGGCTTCACCGTCAAGGTGACGGACCTGTCCGATGCGGCGCTCGACGCGCTCAAGCAGAAGCACGGCATCCCCCGCACGGCGCAGTCCTGCCACACCGGCCTGGTCGATGGCTACGTCGTCGAGGGTCACGTACCCGTGGCTGAGGTGCATCGACTGCTGAAGGAACGGCCGGCGGTGGCGGGCATTGCGGTCGGCGGCATGCCGATCGGTTCGCCAGGCATGGAAGTGCCGGGGCAGCGTCCGCAGACCTACAACGTCATCACGTTCGACAAGCAGGGGGCCGTGGCGGTCTTCTCGACGCAAAACAAATAATTTTGATTCGGCAAAATTAAGTTATACTCGGCGGCAGAAGGAGAGTTCTCGGACTCAAAGTCATGAGGATTGCGCTTTGTGCCGTCGTCTTGCTCATCGCCGTTCCCGCGTCAGCGGCGGCTCAACCGTGCCAGGTCGCGGGCATCGTCACAGATGCCACCGGCCTTCCACTGCCCGGTGTGACCGTGGCTCTCGGCCCCGTCGTCACCGCTACGGACGAACGTGGCCGCTACTGCGTCGCGACTGTCCCTGAAGGCGAGCACCAGCTTTCCCTGGCGTTCGACGGCTTCATGCCGTATCGCGCGCGCGTCACCGCGCAACCCACCGCCAGCCTCGCGCACGATGTCACGCTGGTCCCCGGCTTCCGGCAGGAAACCGTGGTCACGGCGACACGCACCAGCCGCCGGCTCGATGATGTGCCGGTCCGCACGGAAGTCGTCGGCCGCGACACCATCGACCGACTGGGCGCGCGCACGCTCGCCGACGCCATCGAGTTCACGACCGGCGTTCGCGTCGAGAACAACTGCCAGAACTGCAACTTCTCCCAAATCCGATTGCTCGGCCTCGAAGGCCCGTATACGCAACTGCTCGTGGACGGGCAACCCGTCGTCTCTTCTCTCGCGCAGGTGTACGGCATCGAGCAGATTCCCACCCGCATGATCGAACGGATCGAGGTCGTCAAAGGTGGCGGCTCTGCGCTGTATGGTCCGGGGTCGGTTGGCGGGGTCGTCAACGTGATTTCGCGCGAGCCCGCGAAGCGGGGCGGCGTGTTTGAAACACGCAGCGACATCATGAGCGGCGAGCCGGGTCTGTCGCTCAACGGCGCGTCCGACTGGGTGTCGACCGCACAGGATGCCATCGTCAGCGTCTTCGGGCAGTTCGATCGGGTGCGCCCGATCGATTTGACAGGCGATGGCTACACGGAGGTGAGTCGGCGGCAGCTCGAGGCCGTCGGCGGCCGTGCAGCGAAGTATCTGCTCGGCAACGCGGCCAAGCTGACCCTGGATGTGACGAGCATTCGCGAGCAGCGGCGCGGCGGCAACCGGCTCGATCTCGCCCCGCACGAAGCCGACATCGCGGAGAGCATTCGCAGCCGCCGGCAGTCGGTGGGCGCGACCTGGTTTCACACGCGCGGCAAGTCCCTCGACTACCGGGTGAGCAGTTCGTGGTCGGGCACGTGGCGCGACAGCTACTACGGGACCGGCCGCGACCCGAACGCCTACGGCGACACGACCAGCCAGCTCGCCGTGATCGATACCCAGGTGAATCAGTACGTCGGCCGGCACACGCTGTCCTCGGGATTTCAATTCAGCCGGGAAGGGCTGCGCGACGAGCAACCCGCCTACGGCCGCTCGACGGATGTCACCTATCGGAACGCGGGCGTCTTTCTGCAGGACGACTGGGCGCTCGGCAGCGGCTGGGAGCTCGTTTACGGCGCTCGCGCCGATCACCACACGACAGTCGATCGGATCATCCTGTCGCCCCGCGTCGCGCTGATGTGGTCGCCGCTGCCGGCCTTCGATGTGCGCGCCTCAGTGGCTCGCGGTTTCCGTGCGCCGCAGCTCTTCGACGAAGACCTGCACCTGTCCTCGGTTGGCGGCGAAGCCCGGATCATTCATCTCGCTTCGGACCTGACCGAAGAACGCTCGACCAACTACATGCTCGGCGCCGAATGGAAACCGGTGGCGGGGCCGGGCCAGGCGCTCGTCGAGGTCAACGGGTTCTCGACGCGGCTGACCAATCTCTTTCACGTGATCGAACAAGACGATTCGGCGACGGACGTGCTCGAGTTCGTCAAGACCAACCTGGGCGCGGCGCGCGTTTACGGCATCGAGGTCAATCTCGGCTGGGGCATCGGCGATGACTTCATCATCCAGGGCGGCCTCGTCGAGCAGCGCGCGCGCTTCGACGAAGCGGAGCCGGATTTCGGCAGCCGCGATTTCTTCCGCAGTCCGCGGCGCTATGGCAACCTGACGGTGACGTGGAACCCGCACGGCATCGCGGACTTCTTCGCGGGCGTGCGCTACACCGGCCCGATGTCGGTGCCGCACTACGCCGGCGTGATTGACGCCAACCGGCTCGAACGCTCGCCGTCGTTTGTGACGTGGGACGCAGGCATCAGCCGCGAGCTCGGCGAGTGGGACGGCCGCGCGATCACGCTGACGGTCAACGGCCGCAATCTGACGAACGCTTATCAACGGGATCTCGATCAGGGACCGCTGCGGGATGCCGCCTATGTGTATGGCCCGCGGTTCCCACGATCGATCGCGGTTGGGTTGCGCTTCGCGATGTAGGGCAGGTAGGGCAGGTAGGGCGGGTAGGGCGGGTAGGGCGGGTAGGCAGGTAGGTGGGTAGCAGGATGCGAGCCGCGCACACACGACAACTGATCGTCATGACCGCGGTGCTTTACTTCGGATTTGCACCACTGGCCACGGCACAGGCGCCGTACTTCGAGACGCGCGATCTTCAGGGCGCGGTTGACGCGCTGAACGTCGTCGACCTCCAAGACAAGCGATGGACGGCGGCCGATCTGAAGGGCCGAGTCGTGCTGATCGACTTCTGGGCCACGTGGTGTGCGCCGTGTCTGGCGCAGATTCCCGAGTTCAAGCGCCTGCGTGCGACGTACGGCGAGCAATTCGAGGTGCTGGCGATCAGCCTCGACAGCCGCAGCCGCCGGGACCTCGTGGCGTGGCTCAACCGACAGGACGTCGCCTGGCCACAGGTGCACGATGGCCGCGCCTTCAGCAGCCCCGCGGCGCGGCCGTTCGGCGTTGCCGCGCTGCCGGCGTCTCTGCTCGTGGTCGATGGCCGTATCGCGGCGAAAAACCTGCGCGGCGAAGGGTTGTCACGCGCCATCGCCGAGGCGTTTGGCCCGCGCTGACGGCGTAAGCGATGCAGCGCATCGAAGAGAATTTCCGCTATGCCGCCGCCGTCCTTCAGTTGCAAGGGACAGCGCACAGGGTCACCAGAATGAAGACGTTCGAGGGGCCTCTCCCTGGAATCTACCCCGATTGATCTGCTGTTCGACTTCCCGATACCGGCGGCAGCCCTCGCCACCACGGCGACGTCGATTAAAATCCGCGCAACCCTCCTGCGCGTCGCGTCGGAGGGCGACCTCCTCCGCCTCAAGAGAATCGCCCAGGCCGGACGGTCGTCTCCTGGAGATGCCGAGGACATCGCGTTTCTCGAAGCGCGTCACCAGGCGACCTGAGCCGAAGTGCAGGCCAAAACGGCTGCCTCACTGCGAATGGGTCACGGCCCGCGGCTCGCCCCCGCGGCTACTTCACTTCGACGAGCAGCTTCGACGCCGCGCGTGTGCCGATCGTAATGCGCTGATCGTCCTTGCCCTTCAGCCGGACGCTGTCTGACACCTCGTCGCGTGCCTCCACCTCGACGTCCTGGCCCGGCTTGAGGTCGTTGCTCTCGATGAACCGCAGAAACGCCGCGTCCTGATCGGTCACGCGCGTGACGACGACGGGTGTGTTGAGCGGGCACGTGAGCAGCGTCTCGAGGTGCCGCGTCACGATCTCTCCTTCGCGGCTGGGGATGGGATCGCCGTGCGGATCGACCTCGGGATGGCCGAGCAGTTCGTCGATGCGCTCGACGAGGCGGTCGGACACGACGTGTTCGAGCTGTTCGGCATCGTCGTGGACCTCGTCCCAGCGCATCCCGAGCATTTGGACGAGAAACAGCTCGATGAGCCGGTGTCGCCGGAGGACGAGCGCGGCCAGCTTTGCGCCGGCGGGGAGCAGGCGGACGCCGTTGTACGGCTCGTATTCGACGAGGCCGGCTTCCGCGAGCGTCTTGACCATGGTCGTGGCGGTGCCCGGGGCGACGCCGAGCGAGGCCGCCAGATGCCCCATCGGCACGAGCCGCTCATCGCCAGCCAATTGCGATTCGCCCAGATAAATCGCTTTGAGGTAGTTCTCGACCGTGCTCGACGGCAGCATTTCAGTAGGGATAGTAATCCGCCATTGACTTTCGGCGGCTCAGCGATTAGATTTTGAGTAATCAAAATGAAAGTTTCGAGGCGATCCTGGTTGCACGTCGCGGGTTTCGGTTCGCTCCTGACGGGCGTCGCGGCCTGGAGCCGGGCCGCCACCGGTCAAATCCCGGCACCGGTGCCGCATGAAGGCCACGCGGGTCATCACGGCCACTTGTTGGGGACAGTCGGCCGCGTCAAGCCCCTGGCCCTCGACCCGACGCGGTATCTCCGCAATTGGAATTTCAATCATCTGCCGCCAGACGAGCGCGCGACGTTCTATCGTGAAACGCCGCGCCCGGACGGCACGACGCTGCGCGAATACGAGATCTTCGCGGTGGACCGTGAAATCGAAATCGCGCCAGGCGTGACGTTTCCCGCGTGGACGTACAACGAGCAGGTGCCTGGTCCCACCATCCGCGCCACGGAAGGCGACCGCCTGCGTGTCCGCTTCCTCAATCAGGGCACGCATCCGCATACGATTCACTTCCACGGCTGGCATCCGCCGGAGATGGACGGGTCGTTGCCGGAGCACGAAGTGCTGCCCGGTGAGTCGTTCCTCTACGAGTTCGACGCCGAGCCCGCGGGCCTGCACCTGTATCACTGCCACGCCGTGCCGCTCAAACGGCACATTCACAAGGGCCTCTACGGCACGTTCATCGTCGATCCGCGAGGCGGGCGTCCGCCTGCCGACGAGATGGTCATGATGATGAACGGCTTCGACACGAACTTCGACAACGAAAACGAGATCTACGCGGTCAACACGGTCGCCAACGCCTACATGGTCGATCCGATCACGGTGACGGTCGGCCGCCCGGTGCGCATTTACCTCGTGAACATCACCGAGTTCGATCTCATCAACAGCCTCCATCTGCACGGCATGTTTTTCGACGCGTTTCGGCCCGGCACGCGCACGGCGCCAACCGATCACACCGACACGATCACGTTGTGCCAGGGCGAGCGCGCCATCCTCGAGACGACGTTCCGTTATCCAGGCCATTTCATGTTCCACGCACACCAGAGCGAGTTTGCCGAGCTCGGCTGGATGGGGCTGTTCCGCGCCGAGGCCGCCGGTCGTGACTCCTGAAGGTAGCGCAGCGGTCGCCGATCGGATCGTGGCGGACAAGCCGGGCCCGCTCGTCTGGGTGTTTGCGCTGCTGCCGCTGGTTCTTCTTGGGGCGCTGCTGGCGCTGCTGATTCGTTCCGGCCCGGCCGAGATGATTCAGGGCGGCGACGTCCCGCCGGTTGAGAGGCTCGCCATCACACGAGTGCTCCTCGAGCCTGGTCGCATCGAGCTGTCCGTGATGAACGACGGACCGGACGAGGTCACGATTGCGCAGGTGATTGTCGACGATGCGTTCTGGACGTTCGAAGCATCGCCGCGAGCCACGCTGTCGCATCTGCAGGGGACGCGGATCATGATTCCCTATCCGTGGGTGCATGGCGAGGCGCATGTCGTACGCCTGCTCACGTCAACCGGCGTGACGTTTGACCGTGAAATCGTGGTGGCCGTCGAGACTCCCGCGCCGAGCGCACGCTTTTTCGGCATCTTCGCACTCATTGGACTCTACGTCGGGGTGATTCCCGTGGCGCTTGGGCTGCTCTGGTATCCGCTCATGCGCCACATTGGCGCCAGCGGCATGCAGTTCCTGCTGGCGCTCACCGTCGGCTTGCTGGCATACCTTCTGGTGGATTCGGCGCACGATGGACTCGAGGCCGCCGCATTGGTGCCGGGCTCCTATCAGGGGACCGCGCTGTTCGTGTTCGGGGCGATCGCGGCGTATGTCGCGCTCGACATGACTGGTGCGTGGCTCGGGCGCCGCCGCCGGACGTCAGTGACAGCGGCGGCGAGCGGATGGGTGCTGGCGGTGCTCATCGCGGTGGGGATCGGCCTGCACAACTTCGGAGAGGGTCTCGCGATTGGCTCGGCCTTCGCGTTAGGTGAGCTGGGTCTGGGCACGCTGCTCATCGTCGGATTCACGTTGCACAACACGACCGAGGGGCTCGCGATCGTCGCGCCGCTGGCGCGGGACCAATCGGCGCCACGGGTCGGAATCGGAAAGCTCGTTCAACTCGGGCTGATTGGAGGCGTGCCGACAATCCTCGGCGCATGGCTGGGTGCATTCGTGTACTCGCCGCTGCTGGCCGTCTTCTTCCTCGCGCTTGGCGTGGGCGCCATCGCGCAGGTCACGAGACAAATCGTGCTGCAGAGCGCCGGCGATCGTGGGCTCGATGCCTATCTGCGCCGTGCGCCCGTGGTTGCAGGGCTGGCGGCCGGTGTGGTCATCATGTATGCCACAGGCTTGATTGTTGGGTAACGCCGCGCCATCGACGGCCCTTGACGCCCTGCGAATGAACACACTACCAAGGTCTGTCTTTTCTCGCAGGCGACGGAAGGAATCAGCGGCGCCGAAGGGCCGGATGACGAGCGAGGCGACGGCTGAAGTCCTGTTGCTGGCGGTGGTCTGCGGCGCCGGCTTCGCGTGCGCCGCGCAACCAGGCGCGCCCCGCGACATCGTTCTCGTCGCACGCGGCATGACCTTCGTGCTCGAAGACGCTCCGGACGTTCCCAACCCGGTGATTCCGATGCGCGCGGGAGAGCGTGTGCGTCTCGTGCTCAAAAACGAAGCGCCGGGTCTGCTTCACGATCTCGTCATTCCCGATTTCGGCATCGAAATCGAACGGATGCGGGCGGGCGAAACCCGCGAGCTGATTTTCACGGTGCCGGCCGCTCCCGGGCGTTACGAGTATCGCTGCCTGCCCCATGCCGAGATGATGCACGGCTTCGTCGAAGTCGCGCCGTGATCCGTGTCGAAGCTCTCTGCGGCCTTTGCCTCTCCTGAACAGAAGCGGCGACACGTCAGGCGGTTGTTCTCGACGATTGCCGACCGGTACGACTTCATCACCGTGGTGCTGTCCCTGGGCCGCGACCGCGCATGGAAGCGCCGGCTCATTCGTGAGGCCGGCCTGCGGCGAGGCGACCGGGTGGTGGACCTCGCGTGCGGCACCGGCGACATCGCCTTTCTGGCGGCCCGCACTGGCGCGACCGTGACCGGCCTCGACATCACGCCGCGGATGATCGAGCTGGCACGACGCAGAGCCGCCGTCGCGAACGCCAGCGGCGCCTCGCCGGGGCCGCGCTTTGCGGTGGCTGACATGATGGCCCTGCCGCTCAGGGACGCAAGCGCGGACGTCGTCACCACGGGCTACGGGTTGCGCAATGTGCCGCAGCTCGAGGAGGCGATCGGCGAAGTTGTGCGAGTGCTCGGGCTGCGCGGACGATTGGTATCGCTCGATTTCAATCGGCCCGAGTCGGCCATGGTCCGATGGCCTTATGTGGCTTACCTCACGGTGGTTGGATCAGCACTCGGCTGGCTGCTCCATCGCGATCCCGATACTTATCGGTACATTCCTGAATCCTTGCGCCGCTACCCGGGGGCGCAGGGCGTGGCCGCGCTCCTCAGGCGGCGGGGATTCTCCGAGGTGCGTATCATCCCGATACTCGGCGGGCTCATGACGATCCACGTGGCAACCAAGTAGCTAATGAGACCTTGTGAACTGACGATACTTTGAGTGTTATCGGGCCAGTGTGCAGTCGTGTGCACCTGGTCCTCTCTCAAAATGGCACTGGTCGAATCGCTCCTCACCGCGATCGTGCGCGCCGACGGCGACGCGCTCGTCATGCACGTCGGTGAAAAGCCGTACGTCGTCGCGTCAGCGGGTCCCATTGAACTGTCCACGCAGGGTCTCAATCTGCAGGCGATGGCGGGAATGGTCGCGCAACTGCTGCCAGCCGAGCTGCAACGTGCGCTCACGGAATTCGGGGCGGTAGAGCACGAACTCGCTTCGACGGCCGCGATGCACGGTGACCGGTTTACCGTCGTGGTCGCACGGGGCGGCGACGATGTGTGGATTGAGATCCGGCGGCATCGCCGCGTCCGTCCAGAAACGGCGCCGGCCGCAGGTCCGCCTCCGGTGGAAGCGCCGCCGCCCGCCGAAGTGCCGTCTCTCGGCGATGCGCCGGCCCTCGCGGAAGTGCCTGCTCTCGCGGAAATGCCGGCTTCAGACGAAGTGCCTCCCGCCGATGCACCCCGCGTTGAAGCATCTCCGGCGCCCGGTATCGTCGAGCCCCCTCCGGCAGTTGAGGCGCCACTCGAGATCGAGTCTGTTGACGTTCCGGTCGCGGAGGTCCCCGCCGAAACATCGGCCGACGCCCCCGTCGCAGCCGCGGCACCGCAGGCGGCGCCGATGCCTGTTCAGGAAGCCGCATCGGCTTTCGAGCCTTTGACAGTCGAGGAATCGACACCATCCGTTGAGGTGCCAATGCCGCAACCGACGCCGGCACCCTGGGCAGCGGTCGAACCCGCCGCGCCGGAACTCCAACCGCACGCGAGTTCGGAAGCCTACGAGGTCCACACGGTCCCCTCTTCAACGCAACCGGCCGCAAGGTCAACGCAACCGGCCGCGAGCGCCGGCGTGCCCGAGACGGACGCGACTGAAATCGCCCCCTCTTCTACTCCTGCGGCTGAACCGGTTGTCGAGGCCGCGGCGGACCGTCCGTCTTCGCCTGCGCCGGAACCTGTCGTCACCGCGCCGACCGCTGCAACAGCATCCGTGATTCCGATGACGCGTACTTTGCGCATCGAAGTGCCGCCGCCCGTCTCGTCCCGACAGCCCGCGCCTCGATCGGAAATCGAGCGGCTTCTCGGCATCGCCGCGGCGCGCGGCGCCACCGCGCTATATCTGACGACGCAGGCGCCGCCGTTCCTGCGCGTGGACGATGATGTGCGGGTGCTCGAGGGTGCGCCGCCGCTGTCAGCCACCGACGTCGAATCGGCGGTGCTCGAGCTGATGCCCGAGACCGCACGCGAGGCGTTGCGCCGAGGCGATCCGACCGAGTGGGTGTCGGAACTGGCGGACATCGGCCGGGTGCGCTGCTCGACGTTCCGGGACTACCGGGGGCCTGGCGTCAATTTCCAACTGATCTCCGTCCGCCCCTTGACGGCGGAGCAACTTGGGCTCACGCCGAAAATCCAGGCGCTGGCCACCGAAACCGAAGGCCTCATCCTCGTAGCCAGCCCGCGCGGCCACGGCAAGACGACGCTCATCGGCGCGCTCGTGGATCTGATCAACCACCAGCGCACGGGCTACGTCATTGCGCTCGAACGGCAGATCCGTCTCGTGCACGAGCATGACAAGGCTCTCCTCAGCCAGCGTGAGGTGCGGGGCACGGCCGATCAGGTGTTGACCGCGGCTCGCGCCGCCTTGTCTGAGAGCGCGGACGTGCTCGTCATCGACGATCTGCTCTCGGCCGAAGTGTTTCAGCTGGCGCTCGATGCCGCCGGGTCCGGGCGTCTGGTGTTCGTCTCGGTGCCCGCGCCGTCCACGACAGCGGCATTGACACACATTCTCGAGCTGTTCCCGTCCGATCAGCGGAAGGAAGTCCAATCGCTGCTCGCCGAGCGGTTGCGGGGCGGGATTGCGCAGGCGTTGCTCAGAAAGGCGGGCGGCGGCCGGGTCGCCGCCCGCGAAGTGGTGCTCGCCACTTCTGCAGTGGCGCGCGTATTGGCAGAGGGCCAGGTGCAGGATCTTCCGCTCGCCATCGAAAGCGGGCGCAAGCATGGATTGGTGTCGCTCACGGATTCTCTCGTGCAATTCGTGCGCAGCGGAACGATTGACGCGCGCGAAGCCTACCGGAAAGCCGACGATCGTGACGCGCTCCTGCTCGCGCTCAAGCGCGAGAACGTCGATACGTCAGTCGTCGAGCGGCTGGCCTGAGATCCAGCCTAAGTGGTCCCGGGCATAATTATGGCGACGCACCGAGACCGGCGAGGCGCCCCGCGGACAAGGCGCGACGACCGAGAATACTGAACGTATTTGAGCGAGGAGCAACGCAGTCAGCGGGGATGCATCGCCGGTCGAATGCCGCCGTAATTGTGCCCGGGACCACTAAGCCAGCCACGGGCGTAGCTCTTCGAGCACGCGTTCCAGCAAATCGTCGTCCGTGATGCGTTCGACGGCGGTCCGCTCCTTGACCACGCGCTCGGTCCGAAGCACGCGGCTACCCCGAGTGCGCAGCGAGATCAGCATCACCTGGGGCGGATCTTCGGTGGCATCGAGCTCCAGCGCGATGACGTCGTCTCGACTGCTATCGGAGACGAGACGCACTCCGCCGAGCGGCGTCTGCACTTCGAAGGGGAGGCCTTCCGAACGCAGGACGTTGGCCACCTGGCGAAACATCGGCACGGCGATCTCCTCGAGAAACGTCTCGTAGGCGCGCGTCGCGATCCTGGAACGCTCGCGCCGCTCTGCGGCGGTGCGGCGGGCCTGGTCCATTTCGGTTTTCAGGCGCTTGCGAATGAGTGCGACGTCCATATCAGGCTCCAGGCCCCGGGCTCCAGGCCTCAGCCCCGGCTTCGTTAGACGACACGCGATGATTTGAGCGATTCAATCTGCGCCGTATCGTAGCCGAGTTCCCGCAGGACCGCGGTCGTGTGTTGACCCAGGATTGGCGGGGCCGTCCGGACGCTCGCTGGAGTTTGGGACAGTTTGACGGGCGAGTTGATGACTCGTGCGGGGCCTATCGTGGCGTGCTGCACTTCGGCCACCATGTTGCGAGCGGCGATCTGGGGGTCGGCCAGGACCTCGCTGATCTCGCGAACCGATCCGCAGGGCACGCCGGCGGCGGTCAGTGCCCGCACCCATTCGTCGCGCGTTCCCGTCTCGAGCGCGCGCTCGAGCTCGGCTCTCACCTCGTCATAGCGCACGACGCGATCCTTGTTGGTGCGATACCGCGCATCCTCAGCCAGCTCAGGGCGCCCGATGACGTGGCACAACCGTCGCCAGATCTCGTCGTTGCCACCCGCAATCACGAACTCGCCATCCGATGCGTGAAAGGACTCATAGGGCACGATCGTCGGATGGCGATTGCCCATGCGCGCGGGCACTTGCCCCGAAGCAAAGTAGTTGCCCGCCTGGTAGGTCAGCAGCGCCGCGGTTGCGTCGAGCATGCCGATGTCCACCTGTTGCCCGCGCCCCGACTTTTCCCGCGCCAGGAGCGCGGCCATGACGCCCTGCGCGGCAAAGAGCCCCGACACGATGTCCGTGATGGCGACGCCAAGGCGCAGAGCGGGTCCGTCGGCCTCCCCGGTGATGCTCATCAGGCCGCCTTCGGCCTGCATCACGGCATCGTAGCCGGGCTCCTCGCGCCGTGGCCCGGTTTGTCCGTACCCCGAGATGGAGCAGTAGACGATGCGGGGGTACTGCGCCATCACGGCGGCGGGGCCGAATCCGGCGGCGTCGAGGGTGCCAGGGCGGAAGTTCTCGACCACGACATCAGCGGTGGCCAGCAGCTCGTGCAGGATGCGCTGGCCCTCGGGCTGCTTGAAGTCGAGCGTGACGCTCTCCTTGTTGCGATTGATGCTCAGGAAGTAGGCACTCTCCGACCCGAGAAACGGCGGCCCCCAGTGGCGGGTGTCGTCGCCACGCACGGGGTGTTCGAGCTTGATGACGCGGGCGCCGTGGTCCGCCAGCACCATCGTGCAATACGGCCCCGACAGCACACGCGTCAAATCCACAACGGTCACCCCCGCCAGCGCGCCAGGCATCCGAGCATTCTATTGTCACAGACGGCCGCAAGCGGCAGCCTCGGTCACAGGTTCGTGCACCCGGCGTGAAGCGCCGGTGTCCTGACGGTCCGTGAGAACCCCGTGGAACTCGTGTGAGCGGAACCCCGTGTCTCAAAGCTCTCGGAGGCGCCTGCTGATGTGCGTGAGGTCGCTCAGCAAGGCGTAAGCCGTCTGCTGAAGCGAGCTCGTGCGCTGGACGATGCCGACTTCGCCGAGAAGGTCCGTGCGGAGGAACAGCGCATTTTCGAGCTTCCCCAGGCAGGCGAGCGGGTCGCTGGGGTCGAGCATCTCGGGCTCCACGCGCACGTCGAATGCGCCCCCGCGACGCGACGCTGAGGCGACGAGCCGCACGCGCCGCCCGCGGGAGACGGCGCCGGCCAGATCGCTTGGCGACACGTCCCGGATCCCCATGCGGGTCACTTCGTGCGGAGTGATGCCGCCGCCCATCAGCACGTTGACGAGCACGGCGGCTTTCGCAGCGGCGTCCCAGCCGTCGACGTCGAGCGAGGGATCGGCCTCGGTGATGCCCTGGGCCTGCATTTCGGTGATCGCATCCTCGAACGACAGGCCGCGCTCCATCTCGGACAGCGCGTACTGGCAGGTGGTGTTGATGACGCCGCGGAACGCCTCGATGACGACGCCGGGCATCGTTTCGCGCACGAGATTGAAGACCGGCACACCATCCATCACCGCGCCTTCGAAGAAGAACACGCGGTCCACCGAGTCGGCGAGCGCCTCGAGCTCGTTGTAGGCGAAGGCCGCCGGTCCCTTGTTGGCGGAGACGACGTGTGCCAGCCCTTCGAGCGAGGCGCGCACGTGCGCGGTCGCCGGTTCGCCCCGATCGATGTCGAGCACGGTGGTCTCGATGACGACCAGCCGGGCGTCGGCGGCCTCCTCGGCGAGCGCGTTGGCCACCTGGCGCACGACGTCGATGCCGCTGCGCTCGCGCGGCGCCGGGTCGAGCCGATCGAGCGACTGCGCCGCCTCCACGGTCGCCACCGCACGCCGCGCGTCGATGCCGTCCGGATCGACGACGCTGCCGTGATGGCGCGTCGCGATGGCCACGAGCCGCCACTCGAAATCGAGCCGGTCGCCGGTTTCGTCGAGCAGCGCCAGAAAGCGGCGTGCGACGTGGCCGAAGCCGATGAGCGCCAGCGCGAGCTCAGGTTCTCGCATGCGCATCGCTGAGCGAGTCCAGCAGCGAGTGCAATCGTTCGAGCCCCTGACCGAGGTAATCAGGACGCTCGCCAAATCCGAGGCGCAGATACCCGTCCATGCCGAAGTGATCGCCCGGGACGACGAGGACGCTCTTTTCGTCGCGCAGCCGCGTGACCAGCTCCGTGGAGTTGATCGGGTAGTGGTAACGCACGTACACGATGGCGCCGGCTCGGGGAGCAATCCACGAAAACATCGGGTCGTGCGCGTGGAGCCACTCCTCGACGAGGGGCAGGTTCTCGCGGACGATGCGCCGCGTACGCGCAAGGATCCACGAGCGCCGCTCGGGACCGAGCGCCACGCGGGCAAGACGATCGCTGAGCGCGCCCGGCGCAATGGTCGTGTAGTCGTGGTAGGCCCACGTCGACGCCACAAATGCCGGCGGCGCCGTGATCCAGCCGATTCGCAGGCCAGGCAGCCCGTAGGCCTTGGACAGGCCGCTCGTGACGATCACGCGTTCGCAACGTCCCCACATCGACGGCGTTTCCTCGTCCGCCAGTTCGGCACCGCGATAGACCTCGTCCGACAGCACCCATGCCCCGTGCCGCTCGGCGATGCGGGCGATCTCGTCGAGCTCCGCCGCCGACAGCGTGGCCCCGGTCGGATTGTTTGGCGTGCAGATCAAAATGAGTCGCGTCTTGTCCGTGACGAGCCGCGCCAAGGCCTCGAGATCAGGCCGCCACCGGCCGGCGTCTCGATCTTCCACGAGCGGCCACTCGCGAATGATTCCCCCGAACGCGCGCACGAGGCCCCACGTCTGCATGTAATTCGGAACGAGCATGACCACTTCGTCGCCCGGTTCCACCAATCGCCAGACCGAAATGTAGTTGGCCTCGGACCCGCCGTTGGTGACCTGGACATGATCGCGCGAGCTGTTCGCGTACAGGTTCGCGATGAGCGACCGCAGCTCCTCGGTTCCGTTTGACTGCGTGTAGACGAGCGCCTGATCGAGGACGACATCGAGATCGGTGTCCTGAAGCAGCTCTCGCGGCGTCATCGGATGCACGCCGCTTTCCGACAAATTGACGTCGACCAGGTTTTCCCAGGTGGACTGCATGCGTTCCATCGCAAACTGTTCGACTCTCATGGCGGGCAGTATACTTTTGGTTGCCAGAACCTGATGTCCGACGAGCTGCTCCCTCGGTTCGCACCGGTGCCTGCAGGCGAGTTCTCGATGGGGGCGGACGATGGGGACGAGGACGAACGGCCGGTGCACCGCGTGTATGTGGACGCGTTCCGGCTGTCCGTTCACGCCATCACCAATCAGCAATTCGCTGAGTTCGTTCGGGCGATGGGCCATCAGGCGCCCGCCGTGCGCGACCTCCCGGTCGTGGTCACGCCGGAACACGAGCTGACATTCCGCGAGCTGGCGACGCCATACGTCTGGCGCGGCGGCGAGATGCCGGTCGAACGCGCGCGTCATCCAGTGACGCTGGTGACGTTTGGCGATGCCACGGCCTACTGCGCGTGGCTGACCCACCGGTTGGGCGTCGCCGTGCGGCTGCCGAGTGAGGCGGAATGGGAGCGTGCGGCGCGCGGCAACCTCGACCGACGCCGGTATCCGTGGGGCGACGACATCGATCCCTCACGCGCGAACTTCTTGCCGGATCCCGGATTGAAACGGTATCGCGGCACCAGACCGGTCGGCAGTTATCCGCCCAACGCCTTTGCGCTGTACGACATGACCGGCAACGTCTGGGAATGGGTGGCGGATTGGCACGGACCGGACACCTACCGTGAGGATGATCCCCGTAACCCGCGGGGTCCGGGCGAAGGGACGCTGCGCATCGTGCGGGGCGGCTCCTGGGTCACCCACGACGTGTCCCAGCTCCGCTGTGCGCATCGTCACAAAGTCCCGGCCGACACATATGCGTATAGCATCGGATTCAGGGTCGCCTATTCGGAAGACACGAACGTCTGACTGGCAGGCGCCTGAGAGGGGAACGGTCGTGAGACTCCACACAGTTGGCGTCGTCTTGCTGTCGATGTTGGTGACATCGAGCGTCTACGGGCAGGGGACGGCGACGCCGGCCGAGCCCGTGGTGGTCGTCTCGGGCGAAGGGCTGATCAAGGTCGCGCCCGACCTGGCGTGGGTCACCTTTGCCGTGGAACGCCGCTCGAAGGACCCGAAGGACGCACAGATGCAGAACGCGAAGGTGATGACCGCCGTGCAGACGCGTCTCATCGCCGCAGCGGTCCCCAAGGATGCCATCCGCACGTTGTCGTACGACTTGCATCTCCAGTCTGATTGGGTCGACGGGAAGCAGGTGCCACGCGGCTATGTGGCGCGGAACACCATCGAGGTGCGGCTCGACGACATCACGCGCGTCGGCGAGATCATCGACCTCGCGATCACCAGCGGCGCCAATTCGGTGCACGGCGTGCGCTTCGACGTGAAGGAGCGGGACGCACTCGAGCGCGAAGCGCTCAAGCGGGCGACCGCGGACGCCCGGGCGCGGGCCGAGGCGGCTGCGTCAGGCATCGGCGGCGCCATCGGTCGCGTGCTGCGGATCGAAGAGCCGTCCCGCGGTTATCCGGTGCCCCCGCCTGTCCCGATGATGCGCGAAGCGCTCATGGCCCAGGACGGGCGTGCCACTACGCCGGTGGTCGCTGGCGAGATCGAGATCCGTTCGACGGTGGTGCTGACCGCGATGCTGAAATAGCCGGCAGCGACAGGCTGCGCCATAAGTACCAGGCGGCGACCGAGCGGTACGGCCGCCATGCTTCGGCCATCCTCCACAACCTTTTCCGGGTCGGCCGCTGCCGCAGGCCGTACAGTTTCTGCGCGGCCTTCACCAATCCCAGGTCATCGACGGGGAAGACGTCCGGCCGCTGCAGCCGGAACATCAGGTAAATCTCCGCCGTCCACGTGCCGATCCCCTTGACGGCCGTGAGCTGTTCGAGCACCCGGGCGTCGTCGAGCTCGGTGAGCCGATCGAGCGCGAGACGGTTCTCGGTGACGTGGACGGCGAGGTCCCGCAGAAACGCCACCTTCGAGCGGCTGAACCCCGACGCGCGGATCACGTCGTCCCCGAACGTCAGCAGCCGCACGGGATCGGGAATGTTGTCCGGGCCAAAGAGCGCGCAAAATCGCGCGAAGATCGTGTCGGCCGCCTTCACCGACAATTGCTGCGACGCGATGGCCTCGGCCAGCGCCATGAACGGCGGCTGGTACGGGATGTTCGGCAGCCCGCACGGGCCGACCTGCTTGATCACCGTGGCGAGCACGGGATCTTTTCGCATCAGGTATCGCCGCGCTTGCTGGTAATTGGTCGGCATGCTGCCAGAGCGAGAGATCCTACACAATTCACCGATTTCCCGATTTCCCGATTTCCCGGTGGCGCGGCGGCGTGATAACCGTTCCCGCTGGCACGCGTATCCCCAGGTATGACGGTTTTGACCACTCTTCTTTTCGCCGCGCTCCTTGGCACCGGTCTCCTTGCGCAAGGCGAGCAGGCGCCGGCCGCGAACCAGCCTCCGCGGCCGGCGCCGCTGGCGCTCGAAACCGATGCCCGCCAGGTCCGGGAGCAATTACGCGAAATTCTGAACAAATACCCGCCCGAAGTCGGCCGCATCCTCAAAATGGACCCGACGATGCTGAGCAATCAGCCGTACCTGGAGCAATATCCGGCGGTCCAGCAGTTTCTGGCGGCGCACCCCGAGATTGCCCGCAACCCGGGTTTTTATCTGGAATTCGTCCGGCAGTCGTTCGACTACACCGTCCCGACCGATCCGCGCTTGCGGTCCATCGATATCTGGTCTGACTTCCTCGAAGGTACGGCGGTATTTGTCGTCATCGTCTTCATCTCGAGCATGGTGGCATGGCTGGTCAGGACGCTTTTGCATCATCGCCGGTGGCTGCGCACGTCGCGTATCCAGACGGAGGTGCACAACAAGCTGCTCGACCGATTCGCCAGCACGAACGAGCTGCTCACCTACGTGCAATCGTCGGCCGGCCGTCGCTTTCTCGAGGCGGCGCCGATTCCGGTCGAGGCCGCCACCGACAGACCGATTGCCGCTCCGCTCAATCGGATCCTGTGGTCCGTGCAGGCAGGTATCATCCTCGTGATTGGCGGGTTTGGATTTCAGTATGTCAGCGGGCGCGTCATCGAGGAGGTCGCACAGGGGATGTGGACCCTGGGCGTGCTCGCCACCGCGTTCGGCCTGGGCTTCATCGCGGCCGGCGCGTTCTCCTTTGTGATGAGCCGCCGTCTGGGGCTCCTCGATCCTCCCGCCCCGCTCCGCGACGCGGAGCACGGCGATTCACCTGTTGTGTGAGATGAGCGAAACGACCTTCACCGAAGTCCAACGGCTCCAAGCAGAGCCGGATACCGCGGACGTCGCATTCCAGATGGAGGAGGACGCTTTTCGCGGGTTCTACGACCGCACCTCGCGCGCCTTGTGGTCGTATCTCGCGAGGGTGACCGGCGATCGCCAGCAGGCCGACGACCTGATGCAGGAAACGTATTACCGGTTCTTGCGGGCGTCCGCGCACTACGAGAGCGACGCCCATCGGCGCAATGCGCTCTTCCACATCGCGACCAATCTCGTGCGCGACGCGCGTCGCCGCACCACGATGCAGCTGTTCGAGGCGGCGGACATCTCCACACTCCAGGTGGATGGTGATCACGCCCGGCGAACGGAACGCCGGACCGATCTCGAGCGCGCGATGGCTCACCTCAAGCCGCGCGAGCGCACGCTGCTCTGGCTCGCGTATGCGCAGGGCGAGTCACACAAGGACATCGCCACGACGCTGGGTCTCAAGACCGGATCGATCAAGCTGCTGCTGTTCCGGGCGCGGCGCAGGCTCGCCGATTTGTTGAGAGGAGCACGCACATGACGCCTCTCGAGTGCATCAGGGAAACGGACGTCATCGACGCCGTCGTGTCACGCCGCTGGCCCGATCGTGCAGACGACGAGCTGCGCGCGCATGTCGCACGCTGTGCGGTGTGCGCCGATGTCGCGGAGGTGGCCGGCGCGATGAACGCCGATCGTGATGCGGCGTGGCATGAGGCGGCCGCGGTGCTGCCGCCCGCGCATGTGGTGTGGCTGCGCGCTCAGGCGCGGGCGCGATCCGCGGCCGCTCGGGAGGCGGCACGGCCGATTGCCGTGATGCAGGCGCTTGGTCTGGCATCCGCGGCGGGCGTGATGTCCGTCGCGATTGGGTTCATCGCGTATTGGGTGTGGGTCCGCTCGGAGTGGTTGCTGTCGATGCCGGCCCTCTCGATGCCCACGCTCGATCCGATTGGGTGGGATTCGATGGGGTTTGCGATCCGCGGCACATTGCTCGCAATCGGGCTCTGGCTCGTGCTCGCTCCCGTTGCCGTGTATCTGGTCGCCGCGGACGACTGACACCGGGATCGGGGATCGGTGGAGCGATGAGGCCGCGATCCCGGATCCCTGTTGTATAGTGGACCAATACGGTCGGATATATGAGCCCCGTCTGCGAAGCCACCCAGATCAGCACCGGACAAGGTCTTCTGGCCGCCATCGGGCGAACGCCGCTTTTGCGTCTCTCTCGGATTGAGCAGAGCCTGGAGGGCGTCGAGCTGTACGCCAAAGCGGAATGGTTCAACCCGGGCGGCTCCGTCAAGGATCGCGCCGCCGCCCGCATGATTTGCGAGGCCATCTCGTCAGGTCAACTGACGCACGAGCGCCGCATTCTCGATGCGACGTCAGGCAATACGGGCATCGCCTACGCGATGATCGGCGCCGCGCTCGGCTATGGCGTCACGCTCTGCGTTCCGGCCAACATCACCTCCGAACGGAAGCGGATTCTCAGCGCCTACGGGCCTGAGATCATCTTCACCGACGCGCTCGAAGGCTCCGATGGCGCGATTCGGGAAGCGCGCATGCGCTTTGCCGCGAACCCGGGGCGTTATTTTTATGCCGATCAGTACAACAACGACTTCAACTGGCGCGCGCATTACGACACCACGGCGGCAGAAATCTGGGAGCAGACTGAAGGGCGCGTGACGCACTTGGTGGCGGGTCTGGGCACCAGTGGGACGCTTGTCGGCGCCGGCCGCCGGCTTCGTGAGCTCAAGGCTGACATCACGTTGGTTGCGATACAGCCCGATGTTCCGTTTCACGGCCTCGAGGGGCTCAAGCACATGGGAACGGCGATCGTGCCCGGCATCTACGATCCGGCGCTTCCGGATGTGGATCTTGGCGTCTCGACCGAGGATGCGTACGCAGCGACGCGGCGATTGGCGCGCGACGAGGGATTGCTCGCGGGCATCTCGAGCGGCGCGGCGCTCGCCGGTGCGCTGCAGGTGCTGCACGCGCGAGCCGAACGCGGGGCTCCCAGCGCGAGTGGTTTGCGCGGTGGGGTGCAGCGGCGAGCGTCCCGCCACCAACGGAGTGAGTGGTCGCGCCCCGAGGGTCCTGCCGCCGAAAGCGAGCCTGTCGTCGTCGTCATCTTCCCAGACGGGGGCGAGCGCTACCTGTCGGAAAGCTTCTGGTTGGAAGAGCGCCCGTGACACTGGCGCTGACGTCCGGCGTGTTCACGGCGATATGTAGCCATGGACGTGACACGTATCCCAACGAGTGTTGCGGCGCGCTCATCGGACGCGCCGGTGAGGTGACCGAGGCTTTTCCGCTTCCGAATACGACGGAAGCCGGGCCGCGCCGCCGCTTCCTGGTTCGCCCGCACGATTACCGCGCTGCCGAAGCGCGTGCGTCGGCCGCCGGCGGCGGGCTGCTGGGCTTTTATCACTCGCACCCGGATCACCCGGCCGAGCCGTCGCAATTTGACCTCGAGCACGCATGGCCGTCGTTCTCGTACGTGATCGTGTCAGTCAGAAGCGGAGAACCCGCGGAGATGCGCTCGTGGCGTCTTCGCGACGACCGTTCGCGGTTCGACGAGGAAACGCTCGAGGCCCCGGCGACATCAACACCTGTGGAGGCGTCCGCACGTCCTATGGAGGATGGGGCTTAGTGGTGACCACTTAGCTCCGCCGAATGAGCATGCCAACGAAAATTCACATTCCCACGCCACTGCGCCCCTACACCGACAAAGCCGACGTCGTCGAAATCGACGGCGCGACCGTTGGGGAACTGCTCGACAACCTCACGACGCGCTTCGGCGGGCTCAAGCAGCATCTTTTCAACGCCGAGGGGAAGATGCGCAGCTTCGTCAACGTCTACGTCAACGACGAAGACATTCGCTATCTGCAGAAGGATCAGACGCCCGTCAAGGCGGGCGACTCGGTGAGCATCATCCCGTCGGTCGCCGGCGGGACGCCGGACCGAGCGACGAGCGAGCGTTCGCGGGTCGAGGGACCTGTCCCGAGCGAGCGACAGCGAGTCGAGGGAGGGCAGCTGTCGGGCGACGAGATCCGCCGTTATAGCCGTCATCTCATCCTTCCTGAAGTCGGGATGGACGGGCAGCGCGCGCTCAAGGGGGCCAAGGTGCTGTGCATTGGCGCCGGCGGCCTCGGATCACCGGCGGCCATGTATCTCACCGCCGCTGGCGTCGGGACCATCGGCATCGTCGATTTCGACGTCGTAGATACGAGCAATCTCCAGCGGCAGTTGCTCCACGGCACACCTGATGTTGGACGCTCGAAGCTCGCATCGGCCCGGGACCGCCTCGAGGCGCTCAATCCCAACGTCCTCGTCGAGACATACGAGACGGCGCTCACCTCCGAAAACGCCCTGCAGTTGTTCGAGCCCTACGACGTCATCCTCGATGGCACGGACAACTTTCCCACGCGCTACCTCGTCAACGACGCGTGTGTGCTGCTCGGCAAGCCGAATGCCTACGGCAGCATCTTTCGCTTCGAAGGTCAGGCCTCGGTGTTCGCCGCCAAGGACGGGCCCTGCTACCGCTGCCTCTATCCCGAACCCCCACCGCCAGGCCTGGTGCCCAGCTGCGCTGAGGGCGGCGTCCTCGGGGTGCTGCCGGGGATCATCGGCACGATTCAAGCAACGGAAGCCATCAAGCTGATCATCGGCAAGGGCGAGCCGCTGATTGGGCGATTTCTGATTTACGACGCGCTGCGCATGCGGTTCCGCGAGCTCAAGCTCCGCAAGGATCCGGATTGTCCGGTGTGCGGCACACATCCGTCGGTGACGGCGTTGATTGATTACGAGCAGTTCTGCGGCGTCACGCCGGCGGCGGAGGGACGAGTGAGCGAGACGACGACCGACGAAATGCAGCCCAGGGAATTGAAGGAGCGCCTCGACCGCGGCGAGCCGATCGTCGTCGTGGACGTGCGGGAACCTCAGGAATATCAGATCAATCGGATCGAGGGGTCCCGGCTCATCCCCCTTGGCGAACTCCCGCAGCGCCATGAGGAGCTCGACCCGAACGCGGCGATTGTCATGCAGTGCAAGTCGGGCGTGCGCAGCGCCAAAGCGACGGGCTTTCTGCGGTCGATTGGTTTCAAGAACGTGCGAAATCTGGCTGGCGGCATCCTCGGATGGATTGATCAGGTGGATCCGAGTCAGCCGAAGTATTAGGTAGGGCTGGTAGGGCTGGTAGGGCTGGTAGGGGCCGCCTACCCAGCCGACCAGCCCTACCCGCCTTATCGCTTACCTGCTAATATAGGACTAAGAAGGTCGGATTTAAGGACGAGCATGCTCAGGCTGTCAAAAAAAGCGGATTACGCCCTCATGGCGATGAAACACCTCGCCGTCCGGCAGGACGTGGCGTCGTGCAGTGCGCGGGAGATCGCGGAAGCCTACGAGATCCCGCTCGAACTGCTCGCCAAGGTGCTGCAGCGGCTCGTGCGGTCGCACCTGCTGATCTCCGTCCAGGGGACGCGCGGCGGATATCGCCTCAGTCGTGGTCCAAGCACCATTCCCGTCGCCGAAGTCATTCAGGCGGTAGACGGGCCGCTGACAGTCACCGCGTGTGCGGACGATGACCACAACTGTGAGCAGTACTCGAAATGCAGCATCCGCGATCCGCTGTGGAAGATTCGCGGTCGCATCCTCGACGCGCTCACGACGGTGTCGATCGCGGATTTGACCGAAGAACCGATCGAGCAGCCGGCCGTGAAGCAGATGACATTCGTGAGCTCGGGTCGCGCACCCGTTCAGTAGAGTGCCGATGATTTACATGGACTACCACGCGACCACGCCTGTGGACCCCGAGGTCTTCCAGGCGATGGCGCCGTACTTCACCGAGAAGTTCGGCAACGCGGCGAGCCGTCAGTATCGGTTCGGGTGGGACGCGCAGCAGGCGGTCGAGCGGGCGCGCGGTGAAGTGGCTGCGCTGATTGGCGCGGACGCCAGGGAAATCGTCTGGACGAGCGGTGCAACCGAGGCCAACAACCTTGCGCTGAAGGGCCTTGCCGATGGTGCGCCCTCGTCGCGCAATCACTTCGTGACCGCGACCACCGAGCACAAGTCAGTGCTCGACACGTGCAAGCGGTTGGAGCAGCGGGGGTGCGTGGTCACGGTGCTTGGCGTGGACAGCCAGGGCCATGTCGATCTCGATGCCCTTCGTGCGTCGGTCACCGAGCGAACGGCGGCGGTCAGCGTGATGGCCGCGAACAACGAGATTGGCGTGTTGACGCCATTGGCGGCCATTGCCGCCATTGCGCACGAAAAGGGCGCGCTGCTGCACAGCGACGCCGTG
Organism: Vicinamibacterales bacterium; assembly: GCA_035512515.1. Taxonomy (GTDB): domain Bacteria; phylum Acidobacteriota; class Vicinamibacteria; order Vicinamibacterales; family UBA2999; genus JACCSI01. The sequence goes on along the minus strand of DATKDY010000276.1, from coordinate 11,806 downwards.
CAGGTGGCGGGCAAGGTGCCGTTCGACGTAAACGCCGCCGGCGTGGACCTCGCGTCCCTGACGGCGCACAAGCTGTACGGGCCGAAAGGTGTGGGGGCGCTGTATGTGCGGCGCAAGAACCCGCGTGTGACGATCGCGCCGCTCCTCGATGGCGGCGGGCACGAACGCGGCATGCGGTCCGGCACGTTGAACGTTCCGGGCATCGTGGGTTTTGGCGCGGCCTGTGCGCTGGCCCAACGGCAGATGGATGCGGAAGCGGCGCGGATGTTGCGGTTGCGCACACGGTTGCTGGACGGATTGCGGACGCGCGTCGCCGACGTGATCGTCAACGGCTCGCTCGACGCGCGGTTGCCGGGAAACCTCAACGTGAGCTTTCCGGGAGTGGATGGCGAGACACTGCTCGTCAGCCTGTGCGAAGACATCGCGCTGTCGTCGGGTGCGGCGTGCACGGCGGCCGAGCCGTCGCATGTGCTGAAGGCCTTGGGCCGCAAGACGGATCTGGCGCTGGCGTCGCTGCGCTTCGGGCTGGGGCGCTGGACGACGGAAGAGGAAGTCGACGAGGTGCTCGAGCGCGTGTCGGCCACCGTCACGCGATTGCGGGCGCTGTCGACGGTTTAGGGCGGGTACGGAGTAGGAAGAGAAGGCAAATGATTCAGATCTCTGACAGTGCGGCCCGCGTGATCGCGCGGCAGTTGGCCCGGCAGGGCCTCGGCGGCGGCGGCCTCCGTGTGGCCGTCAAGGCGGGCGGCTGTTCCGGATTCAGCTACGTCTTCAACTGGGATGCCACCCCGCGCGAGACGGATCAGATTTTCGAAGGTTCCGACGGTGCCAAGGTCTTCGTCGATCCGCGGAGCCTGAAGCTGCTCGACGGCACCATCCTCGATTTCGACGAGGGCAACATGCTGGCGACGAGCTTCACTCTGAAGAACCCGCACGCGAAATCGACGTGCGGCTGCGGGGAATCTTTTACTGCGTAAGTTCAAGAACACGACGGACCTCGGGTTTTGAACTGGAGGTTTGGCGGTTTTGAACTAGCGACCGAAGGGAGTCATGAGCACATCCACCGAAGTCATCGAGCGACTGGCGAACACCGAATACAAGTACGGGTTCGTCACCGACGTCGAGCAGGACATCGCGCCCAAGGGCCTCAACGAGGATACGGTCCGTCTGATTTCCGCGAAGAAGGACGAGCCGGAATGGCTCCTCGAGTGGCGGCTGAAGGGGTTTCGCGCCTGGCTGAAGATGACCGAGCCCACGTGGCAGAACGTCAAGTACGACCCCATCGACTACCAGGCCGTCAGCTATTACGCGGCGCCCAAAGAGAAGAAAAAGCTCGGCAGCATGGACGAGGTCGATCCCGAGATCCGCGCGACGTTCGACAAGCTGGGCATTCCGCTCATCGAGCAGCAGCTGCTTGCCGGCGTGGCGGTGGATGCGGTCTTCGACTCCGTCTCGGTGGCGACGACGTTCCGCGCGAAGCTCGGCAAGCTGGGGATTATCTTCTGCTCGTTTTCGGAGGCCGTCCGCGAGCATCCGGATCTGGTCAAGCAGTACCTCGGCTCGGTCGTGCCGCACACGGACAATTTCTTCGCGGCGCTCAACGCGGCGGTCTTCAGCGACGGCAGTTTCGTCTACGTGCCGAAAGGCGTGAAGTGCCCGATGGAGCTGTCCACGTACTTCCGGATCAATGCGAAGGACACCGGGCAGTTCGAGCGCACGCTGATCGTCTGTGAGGACGGCGCGACCGTGAGCTATCTCGAGGGCTGCACGGCCCCCAAGCGCGACGAGAACCAGCTGCACGCGGCGGTCGTCGAGCTCGTGGCGCTCGACCACGCGACCATCAAGTACTCGACAGTCCAGAACTGGTATCCGGGCGACAAGTCGGGCAAGGGCGGGATCTACAACTTCGTCACCAAGCGCGGGCTCTGCAAGGGACGCAAGTCGAAGATCACCTGGACCCAGGTCGAAACCGGCTCCGCGATCACGTGGAAGTATCCGAGCTGCATCCTGCAGGGCGACGATTCGGTCGGCGAGTTCTATTCGGTCGCCGTCACGAACAACTATCAGCAGGCCGACACCGGCACGAAGATGATCCACCTGGGGAAGAACACCCGCAGCACGATCGTCTCGAAGGGCATCTCCGCGGGGCGCGGGCAGAACACCTATCGCGGCGCCGTGAAGATCGGCAAGAACGCGCAGAACGCGCGCAATTACTCGCAGTGCGATTCGCTCCTCATCGGCGACCGCTGCGGGGCGCACACGTTCCCGTATCTGGAGATCAAGAACACGTCGGCCAGCGTCGAACACGAGGCGTCGACGTCGAAGATCGGCGAAGACCAGATCTTCTACTGCGAGCAGCGCGGCATCCTCAAGGAAGACGCGATCAACATGATCGTCAGCGGGTTCTGCAAGGAAGTGTTTCGTGAGCTCCCGATGGAGTTCGCGGTCGAAGCGCAGAAGCTTCTTGGTATTTCACTGGAGGGATCGGTCGGTTAGGGCAGGCAGGGCCGGTAAGGCGGGTAAGGCAGGTCGGGGGAACAACCCGGCCAGCCCTGGCGCCCCACCAGCCCTGCCCGCCCGACCAGCCTGAAAGCCATGTCGATGTTAGAAGTTCGCAATTTACAGGTGAAGGCGGAGGACAAGCAGATCCTCCATGGGGTCAATCTCACGGTCAATCCCGGCGAGGTGCACGCGATCATGGGGCCCAACGGCTCCGGCAAGAGCACGCTTGCCCGCGCGTTGGCGGGCCATCCCGGTTACGAGGTCACTGCCGGCGACATCCGGTATGACGGCAAGGACCTCCTGGACATGCCTGCCGACGAGCGCGCGCGTGAAGGCCTCTTCATGGCGTTTCAATACCCGGTCGAGATTCCCGGCGTCAACAACGCCTATTTTCTCAAGGCCGCGCTCAATGCCCGTCGCAAGCATCAGGGCCTCGACGAGATGGACGCCATGGACTTCATGACCTTCATCAAGGAAAAGGCCAGGTTGCTGCAGGTCGATCAGGCGATGTTGCAGCGCTCGGTGAACGAAGGGTTCTCGGGCGGCGAGAAGAAGCGCAACGAGATCTTTCACATGGCGGTGCTCGAGCCGCGGCTCGCGATCCTGGACGAAACCGATTCCGGCCTCGACATCGACGCGCTCAAGATCGTCGCCCACGGCGTCAACGCGATGCGCAGCCCGGACCGCGCGTTCATCGTCGTCACGCATTACCAGCGGCTGTTGAACTACATCGTGCCGGACTACGTGCACGTGCTCAGCGACGGGCGGCTCGTCCGTTCGGGTGGGCGGGAGCTGGCGCTCGAGCTCGAGGAAAAGGGTTACGTCTGGCTGGAAACCACCGGAGCGAGGGGCTGACGTGTCGCCAGTTGTCGAACGCACCGATGCCGTGTTGACCGAGCACGAGCGATTCACACAGGGACGCGGCGTCTCGGCTCCAGCATGGCTCCGTGAGCTGCGCGAGCGCGGCGCGGGACGCTTTGCGGCGCTCGGGTTCCCGACGGTCCGCCAGGAAGAATGGCGCTTCACCAACGTCGCGCCGATTGCGGATACCGCGTTTCGGCTGGCGGAAAAGACTCCGACCAACGCGGCCGATCTTGCCGCGCGCGTGAGGATTCCCGAAACCGCCGCTCGCATCGTCATCCTCAACGGGCGGTTTGCGCCCGAGCTGTCGAGCCTCGACAAGCTGCCGCGTGGGCTGGTCGCAGGGAGTCTGGCGAACGCGATTGCCCACAATCGCCCCGAGGTGGCGCATCTCGGCCAGCTTCCGTGGGAGCACGCGCCGTTCATTGCGCTGAACACGGCGTTTCTCGAGGATGGCGCCTTTGTCGCGCTTGCGGCCAATGCCGTGATCGACCCGCCCATTCATATCATCAGCATCAACGGCGGTGCGGGAAAAACCATGGCGCATCCGCGGACGCTGATCGTCGCCGGCGCCAACAGCCAGGCGCGAATCGCACAGACCTTTCTGGGTGCGGCCGGGGAATCGCACTTCGCCAATGCCGTGACCGAAGTGTCCGCCGGCGCGAATGCGACGCTCGATCTGTATACCGATCAGCGCGAGATCGACACGGCGTACCACATCGCTGCGTTGCAGATTCAGCTCCAGCGTGACGCCACCGTGAGGTCGCGGGCCGTCACCCTGGGCGGCAAGCTCGTTCGCAACGACATCGTCGGCGTCCTTGGCGGCGAGGGCGCGCACGTGGCGCTCGACGGCATCTATCTGGTGGATGGCGATCGTCTCGTGGACAACCACACGACCATCGACCACGCGGTGCCGAATTGCACGAGTCACGAGCTGTACAAGGGCATCCTCGACGGCAAGGCGAAGGCCGTCTTCAATGGACGCATCATCGTCCGCGAAGATGCGCAGAAGACGGATTCAAAGCAGACCAACCGCGCGCTGCTGCTGTCGGATCACGCCGTCGTCAACTCCAATCCGCAGCTCGAGATCTTCGCGGACGACGTCAAGTGCACGCACGGAGCGGCGATCGGCCAGCTCGACGAAGAAGCGATGTTTTACCTGCGGGCACGTGGCCTGACCGAGCGCGACGCCCGCTACATGCTGATTCATGCGTACGCGGGTGAGGTGCTCGAACGGATCAGCGTGGAGCCGTTGCGCCAGCAGCTCGAGCGCGAGCTCTTTACTCAATTGGACCGGGACCTTGCAGATCACCGATAAGCAGAGCGGCGGGGCTGTAGCCACTCCCTCCACGACTTCTGGAGGACGGCGGGACGTCAGTCCCGCCCGATTCGATGTCGCCGCCATCCGCGCCGACTTCCCGATCCTGCGCGAGCTGGTCCACGGCAAGCCCCTCGTGTATCTCGACAGCGCCAACACCAGCCAGAAGCCCGAATCGGTGATTCGGGCGATGGACGACTACTATCGCCACGCCAACGCGAACATTCACCGCGCCACGCACCTGCTGAGCGACCGTGCCACGCAGTTGTACGAAGGCACGCGCGTCAAGGCGGCGCGATTCATCAACGCGCCCAGCCATCGCGCCGTCGTGCTGACCACAGGGACGACGGACGGCATCAACCTCGTGGCGCAAACCTACGGCCGCACAACGCTCGAGCCGGGCGACGAAGTCCTGGTGTCGTGGCTGGAACACCACTCGAACATCGTGCCCTGGCAGATCCTGTGCGAGCAGACGGGCGCCAAACTGCGCGTGGCGGCCATCAACGAGCTTGGCGAGATCGACCTCGAGTCCTTCACGCAACTGCTCTCCGCTCGCACCAGGATCGTCGCGGTGAGCCACGTATCGAACGCGCTCGGCACCGTCAATCCGATCCGGGAAATCATCGCGCAGGCTCGCCAGGCCGGCGCGGTCGTCCTGATTGACGGCGCGCAAGCCGTTCCGCACTTTGCCGTGGACGTCCAGGAGCTCGACTGCGACTTCTACGTCTTCTCGAGCCACAAGATGTACGGACCGACGGGAACGGGCGTGCTCTACGGGCGCGAGGCGCTGCTCGAGGCCATGCCGCCGTATCGCGGCGGGGGAGACATGATTGCCTCCGTCACCTTCGAGAAGACCACCTACAACCAGCTGCCGTACAAGTTCGAAGCCGGTACGCCGAACATCGGCGGCGTCGCCGGGTTCGGCGCCGCGATTGACTATCTGAACACGATCGATCGCCTGGCGGCGCTCGCGCACGAAGACGACGTGCTGCGGTATGCGACGGAGCGTCTGCGGGAAGTGCCCGGCACACGGGTGATCGGCCAGGCGCGCGACAAGACCGGCGTGCTGTCGTTCGTGATGGACGAGGTCCATCCCCATGATGCCGGCACGATCCTGGACCGCGAGGGCATCGCCGTGCGGACCGGTCAGCACTGCGCGCAGCCCGTGATGGATCGCTATGGCATCACGGCGACCATCCGGGCGTCGTTGGGCCTTTACAACACGCGCGAGGACATCGACGCGCTCATGGCGGCGCTCGGCCGCGTCCGCGAGGTGTTCGCGTAATGTCGGAGCTGAGCGATCTCTATCAGGAAGTGATTCTGGATCACAATCGGCGCCCTCGAAACTTCCGCGCCATAGACGAGGCGAGCCGCCGCCAGGAAGGCTACAATCCGCTCTGCGGCGATCGGCTGACCCTGTATGTGACGCTCGACGGCGATCGGATTGCGGATGTCGCCTTTGAGGGCTCGGGCTGCGCGATCTCCAAGGCGTCGGCATCCTTGATGACCGAAACGCTCAAGGGCAAGACCGTCGCCGAGGCCCGTGAGCTGTTCGAGAAGTTTCACGACATGGTGACCTCGTCTCCAGACACTGAGATTCCGGATCTGGGCAAGCTGGCCGTGTTGTCCGGCGTGCGCGAATATCCCACGCGCGTGAAGTGCGCCAGCCTGGCGTGGCACACGGCCAAGGCGGCGCTGGCAGGCGAACACGGACCGGTGTCGACAGAGTAGAGTGCAAGACACACCAGACTGCCAGTTCAGCCCAGGGTTTTGAACTGGAAGTCTTGGCGGTTGGCGAGTTTCGAATGATGGCCCCAAGGCTTCGTTCCGTGCGGAACGCCGGGTTTTGAACTGGAAGTCTTGGCGGTTGGTTACTTTGATTATGACGGACCCAAGGTTTCTACCTGTGCAGAACCCGACACCCGAAGACAGCCCGGCGAATGAGCTCAGTCAGTCGATTGAGGATATCGTTCCCGATCCGGTGAAGATGGCGGAGATCAGGCCCCAGGTCCTCGAGGTGCTCGACACGGTGTTCGACCCCGAGATCCCCGTCAACATTCGCGAGCTGGGCCTCATCTACGACGTGCTCGTCGACAAGGACAGCCGAGTCGGCATCCGCATGACACTGACCGCCCCGGCGTGCCCGGCGGCGCAGTCGCTGCCGCAGGAAGTGCAGCAGAAGGCCGCTGCGGTTGCCGGCGTGACCGAGGCCAAGGTCGAGATTGTCTGGGAGCCGCCGTGGGACAAAGACCGGATGTCCGAGGCAGCGAAATTGCAGTTGGGACTCTGGTAGACGGACAGGCCGAAACTGCGGCCGCGCGGGATCAACTGTGGCGTGGCGGCCCGACCGTGGGGTCGGGCAATTCGTCTGAGGATTGGATGCACCGACTCATTGCGCTCCTGCTCGTCGCGCTGTTCACGCTTCCTGCCGGAGCGCTTGCGCAGGACGGGCAGACTGTCGACCCGTCCAAGATGGGGATCGATCTCTCACGCATCAAGCGCGGGCTGGCCGAAACGCAGGCTGAAGAGGTCACCGGCGAGGATCCGCTCAGGCTCAGGTTCACCGTCGAAGTGGTGGGGACCGCGCCGAAGATCGACTTCCTCGAGGGCTTCGACGTCAACGGGCCGATGGCCTACGGCTCGCCCACCCATCGCGAAGTCCTCGACGTGCTGACACCCAAGGAATACCGCTCCCCGGTTGTGCCGTTCTACAGTCTGGCGGTGGCCGCCGCGCAGAAGCTGTGGCAATACAACAGGAAACGGCAGTGCGAGGCCGAGATCGAGGAATACCGCCGCCTCGTCATGCAGGGTGTCGCGATGGCGGCGCCCCGTTGCAATCGGTAATCTCTCCCGAATGCGCATTCTGGTCGTCGCCGCGACGGAGCCGGAGATCCCGCTCCCTGGCAACGGCCGGCGCGGCGACGACGCCATCGACGTGCTGGTCACCGGTGTCGGCATGGTCGCCACTGCCGCACGCTGTGCCCAGGCGCTCGCGCGCAGCCGCTACGACGTGGCCTACAACTTCGGCATTTGCGGCGCGTTCGACCGGTCCATCGCGCTTGGCGCCGTGGTCCATGTCGTCAGCGATTGCGTGCCGGAACTGGGCGCCGAAGATGGCCATCGTTTCGTGCCGCTGCACGAGCTCGGGCTCGCGGCCGATCACGGTGTGCTCGTGAACGAGGCGCCGCCCGCAAATGACGTCCTCCGTGCGTTGCCGGCGGTGCGGGGCATCACGGTCAACACGGTCCACGGCCGCGACGAGTCCATTGCCGCCATTGTCGAGCGGCTGTCGCCGCAGGTCGAGAGCATGGAAGGCGCGGCGTTTGCCTACGCGTGCACCATCAGCGGCGTGGCGTACGCGCAAGTGCGCGCCGTGTCCAACATCGTCGAGCGTCGCAATCGCGGCGCGTGGCGTCTCGACCTGGCGATCCGCAACCTGCACGATACCGCCCGTCGCATTCTCGATTTCGTATGAGGCTCACGCTCGGGTTCTCGCCCTGTCCGAACGACTGCTTCATGTTCGATGCGATCGTCCACCAGCGCATCGATTGCGAAGGTCTCGATTTCACGATCCTCATGGAAGACGTCGAGGCCCTCAACAGGCGGGCGTTTGCTGGCGCGATCGACGTGAGCAAGCTCAGTTATCACGCGCTCGCGCATTGCGCGGCTGACGTCGCGCTGCTCGACGCCGGCAGCGCCCTTGGCCGCGGCTGCGGCCCGCTGCTGATCGCGGCGCGGGCGATGTCCACCGACGACGTGGCGGCGGGGGGCGTGAGCATTGCGATTCCAGGAAAGTACACCACGGCACATTTGCTGTTGTCGCTCGCCTTTCCCGCGGCTCGTGACAAAACCGAGCTGGTGTTTTCCGAGATTGAATCCGCGGTCGTGGACGGGCGATTCGATGCGGGCCTGATCATCCACGAGAACCGCTTCACCTATCAGGACAAGGGTCTGAAGAAGGTCATCGACCTTGGCGAGTTCTGGGAGCGCACGACCGGCGCGCCCATCCCTTTGGGCGGGATTGGCGTCAAGCGCTCGCTGCCCGTGGACGTCCAGCAGGCGATGAATCGCGTGATGCGGCGCAGCGTCGAGTACGCCTTCGCGCATCCCGAGGCCAGCCGCGCCTTCGTCCGCGCCCACGCCCAGGAGATGAGCGAGGAGGTGATGCGGCAGCACATCGACCTGTATGTGAACGACTATTCCGTCGATCTCGGCGCCGAGGGTCGTCGTGCGGTGGAACTGCTGTTCGAGCGGGCCGTATCGGCCGGAATCGTCGCGCGATCGACCGCGTCACCGTTCGTGCAAGCGTAATTCCGTCAACTGTGTCGTCGTGTCAGCCAGCGATCCGTTCGATCGTCGCAGGCAGCTTGCTCACGGTCAGTTTGTCCAACGCGACTTTTGTGCTGGCATTGTCGATGTCGATCCCCACGAGCGCGCCTTCGCTGTCGTAGTCAAGGACGACACCTTCGGAAATCTCCCGGCTGTCGGTGCTCGGGCGCTCGGAGAGGTCGATATAGAGAGAGTCGGTGTCAGGGAAGTAGTTGACCTTCATGGCTTGAACCGCCGATCGGGAAACGCGTTGTGAATCGTTCGCTTGTCGTCGAGTGTAACGACTCGAAGATTGCGTCCCTCGAGCTCTTCGATTTCACCCCAGAACCGGTACCGGTTGTGCTCCTGCGGCTCGGACCGGATGGGGTGTTCGACGACCTGAACACACCACTCTTTGCGAAGGTACGGCCGCTTCTTGAGTACCGCGCGCTCGAAGTACTCTGTGAACCGGTACTCGGCCACACCAAGCAGGATACCGCATGTCGTGGCATTCGTCAGGTTCGGCGCTCGAAGGTCACCGCGCCCGCCATTCGAACAGTCGGCCCGCGGCAGTAAGTGATTACGATGAGCCCAGGGAGCCGCGGCCATTCACCCAGCCAGCGAGGATGCGGTGAATCTGCGCCACACCCTCCGTCAATGACGCCGGCCCCGGCTGCAGGATATAGGTGGACTTCACTTCGTAGATGTGGCCGTCGCGCACCGCGGGAACCTGGTCCCAGCCCGGTCGCGCGGCGATTCTCTCCTTACGCACCGGCTTGCCACACCACGAGCCGATGATCACATCGGGCGCGGCGGCAATCACCTGCTCACTCGTCACGATCCGATTGGTCGCGAGCCTGGCCCGACGCAGTTCGGGGAACACCGGCTGGCCACCGGCGATCTCGATCAGCTCTTCGACCCACTGAATGCCTGAGATCAGCGGGTTGTCCCATTCCTCGAAGTACACACGCGGGCGCCGCGTGAAGCCCGCTGCGCGCTCGCGAATCCGATCGAGGCCGTGTTGCAGATCGCTGGCGAGCGCGTTCGCTTTGTCCGGCGCGCCGACGATGCCGCCGAGCATGCGGATCATCTGCAGGATCTCGCTCACGCTCCGCTGATTGAACGTGAACACGGAATACCCCCGCGTCACGAGATCGGTGGTGATCTGCGACTGCAGGTCGGAGAACGCGAGAATCAGATCGGGTTGGAGCGATTCGATCTTCTCGTAGCGGGCGTGCAGAAATGACGAGACCCTGGGCTTCTGACGGGCTTGGGGTGGCCGCACCGTGTAACCGGAGATGCCCGCCACTCGATCGCCCTCTCCGATGAGATAGAGGGTTTCGGTGGTTTCTTCCGTCAAACAGACAATTTTCTCGGGAAACTCGGGAAACATAGGCAAAACCTGAGCGGTACGTCCCTTGCACTCTTCACCGCGGGAGTACTCATATGTATGCGGCCACAATCCGTGTTCTTGTCAGCGCAGTCGCTTTGATCGCGATCGCGAGCGTGCCGCTTCACGCTGCGGATCCGCCGGCGGCGCCATTGAACCTGCAGGCGCAGACCACTGGCGGCAACGTGTTCCTCACCTGGCGCGCGGGCGGCGACACCGCGCCCGATTGGTTCCGCGTCGAAGCGGGATCCGCTCCGGGTCTCGCTGACCTTGCCATCATCAACCTGCCATGGGGCCGGCATCGGAGTCTCGAGGGTCACTTTGCGGCTTCCGGTGTCGCGCCGGCCGTCTACTACGTGCGGGTTCGCGCCCTGTCCGGTTCGGCGGCGAGCAACGTGTCCAATGAAGTCGTGATCCACGTTGGCAAGTCGTCGTGTCCGATCCCGGCGGCGCCGCGCAATGTCGTCGCCAGCGTCGACAGCCCGATTGTGACACTGGCCTGGGACGTCACGGCGGCGGACGGCGTGTCGGCCAGCGGCTATGTCATCGAAGCCGGCAGCACGCCGGGGGCGCCGAACATTGCGATCATCGCCATCATGGAGCAGACCCGTCTGTCGGTCAACGCGCCGCCCGGACGCTACTTTGTGCGCCTGCGATCGATGGGGCAGTGCGGGTCGAGTGAACCCTCCCCCGAAGTGGAAGTGATCGTCCCGCCAACCCAGTAGCCACGAAGGGCGCGAAGGGCGTGTCCTTCGTGCCCTTCGTGTCGCACGTCAGCGAACACGAAGCCATCCCGCTCCACGATCTCGCCCACGTGGGCCGTAATCGCGTGGCGGAACATCGGACCATCCCAGACGAACGAGTGAAACTCGCCGTTCTCGCCGCAGGGATCCACGCCGGGCGGCAGATCGGCGAGCAGGTCCAAATCAAATGAACGGCCGGCGAAGGTTGCCGGGATCTTGCGTGGATCGACACACGTCAGCACCGCGCGCAGACCGCCGCTGATCATCTCTCGCGCGAGGTCGGCGGTTGGTTGTGTTTTCCACAAGGGGAACATCGGCAGCAGGCCTGTACCGGCCAGCCGCGCCTCGCGATAGCGGCGCACGTCCTCCAGGAACAGATCGCCGAAGGCGACGTGGGTGAAGCCTTCGGCGACGAACCCCTGCACGGCCTGGCTCATACGCCGCTCGTACTCGTCATTCGGGCACGGCCACGGTAGCCCGATGGCATGAAGTGGCAACCCAGCCGCTGCGGCCTGCGCTTCGAGCAGCGTCCGGCGGACGGCGTGCATCGCCACGCGGTCGAAGGCCTCGTTCAACGTGGTGAGCAAGCCTGCCACAGCGCCCGGATGCTGCTGCTGCAGCGTGTGCAGCATCCACGCGGAATCCTTGCCGCTCGACCAACTGACGATGATCTTCATGGCTCTC
>DATKDY010000275.1:0-6353 GCA_035512515.1 Vicinamibacterales bacterium | reverse complement strand
TGAAGGTCCTGGCCCTCGACGCCACGACCGGCGCGGTCGTCTGGGAGCGCACCGTGCACGACGGGCCCATGCATGACAATCGCCACCGGTCGAACACCTATGCGTCGGCGAGCGTCGCGACCGATGGCGCGATGGTGTATGCGTCGTTTGAATCCGAAGGCTTCTACGCGTTCGACACGGAAGGACGTCTCCGATGGCAGGCGTCGTTCGGTGGAATGGCCAAGGCCGGCCTCGGCCCTGGCACGTCGCCCGTTCTTTACGAGAACCTCGTCATCCTGCAGGGCGACCTCGAGATGGGCAGCGGCTCGTTCATCGTGGGCCTCGACCGGCTCACTGGCGCGGAGGTGTGGAGAACCGAGCGCAAGAATCGCCGGAGTTGGGCGACGCCGTTATTGGTGGAGACCCAGGGTCGGACCGAATTGCTGGCGGCAGGTGCGGAAGCGGTGATCGCGTACGACCCGAGGATCGGACGAGAGCTTTACCGTACTGAGGGCGTACGGAGTCACCCAATCCCGAGTTTCGTCGCCGGTCACGGTCTGGTCTTTGCCACTGCGGGCAGCCAGGCCAAGGTGGCGCTGGCGATCCGCCCCGGCGTCGATGGGGAGGTGGACGGCTCGCGTGTGGTCTGGCGCCACAACAAAGGCACCGCGTATGTGGCGTCGCCGATTCTCTACGGCGACTACCTCTACCTGCTGAGCGATGCCGGCATCGTCACCTGTCTCGACGCGCGGACCGGCCGGTTGATCTACGAGGGCGGACGCGTGCCGGTGCCGGCGACGTTCCGCGCATCGCCGGTGGCATTCGGCGACAAGATCCTGCTGACGAGCGAGGACGGCGACACGTTCGTGCTGCGGGCCGGACCGGTCCACGCGATCCTGCGGACCAACTCGGTCGATGAACCGGTCTGGGCATCTCCGGCGCTCGCCAATGGCATGGTCTTCATCCGCGGTGCACGTCACCTCTTCGCGATCAAGTGACGCCGACGAAACTCAGACGGCCGCACCTCGCGCGCTATACCAGCCCCGCACGAACGTCACGCCCCGGCCGTGACTCAACCGGCGGCCCCCAGGTCTGCCGGAACATCTCGACGCTGAGGATCTGGTCCACATCGGGCTGACTGAAGAAATGCCTGTCCACCGAGACGTGCTGCGTTTCGTGTGCGCGCAGTGCCGCCGCCTTGACCTCTTTCCACGCAGACAGATCGACGACGAAATCCACGCCGGGCAGTGTGTGCAGATTCGACGCGCGGATCGCGTCTGCCGGAGACATCGGCGGTGTCCACAACAAGCGGCCAACCTCATGTGCCGGACCGGCGTCGGGGAGCCACCGCTGATCGGCCGCGGCGGCAATGGCATCCGACGTGAAGCGGCTGATGGCGACGTGGTCCACGTGGCGATTGAATCCGTTGGGATCGAACGTGAGCACGATTGCCGGGCGATGGCGCCGAATGAGCCGCACCAGACGGCTCCTCATCTCGGCCGGGTCGACGTCAGCGAGCGTGCGGTCGTGATAGTCGAGCACGATCACCTCCGCGATGCCCAGCAGGTCCGCCGCCTTCCGCAGTTCTCTCTCGCGCCGTGCCGGCAGTTCCTCACGGCTGCAGAGGGGCGGCGTGCCCGCACTCCCAGACTCGCCTCGGGTGGCGGTTACGAGAACGACGCGATCCCCAGCCGCCCGACAGGCGCACGCAAGCCCCGCCGCCGCAAAACTCTCGTCGTCTGGATGCGCGAAGCAGAAGAGGATGGTCATCGCTGGCAGTTTACAAAGGAGTGGCCGTTACAGACGGCATCGTTCATCGTCCGGCGTAGTAGATTTGATGTCATGGGACTGGCAAACGGCAGGTTCATCCTGCGCAACCCGCGGATTGACGACCTCGCGCCAGTCACCGTGGACGCACTCGCCGGCACCGGTGCCCTGCACGTGTGCATTCCCGATCATGTCCGGATCCAGCTGCAGCTCGAGGCGATCGACTCGAAAGAGGTGACGCTCGCCGATGGCAGCAAGCGGCTGGTTCCCTACGTCGGCCCGATCGAGGTTCGGTTCAAAAATCGCGTTGGCTTTGTCGGCGCGCTCGTGCTGGGGGATCAAGTGCTGGTCGGCGCGATTCCGATGGAGGACATGGATCTCATCGTGATTCCGAAGACCCGGACCATTGACGTGAATCCTGACAGCCCCAATGTCGCGACATCGCTCGCGAAGCACATCCTTTTGAGCCAGCAACGCGCGTGTCATTCCGATTTCACCAGCGTGGCGGGCCGTCCCTCCACTGCCGCTTTCACCAGCGCCGCCATCCGGTAGAAGCCGTGCATGAACTTGCCGTACGGCAGCGTGATGAAGAGCGCCAGCACCACACCCAGATGGACGACGAGGAGCGGCGCCATCGGCGCGCTGTTGCGGAGCACGAGCAGGAGTATCCCGGTGAAGCTGGTCAGCCACAACAGCACGATGAACGACTCGTCCAACCCCTGCTGATCGGGATGCGCGAGCATCGGGTCGCGCCGGCGCCGGTCCCACAGCAGGCCGGCCGGGCCGACGAGCAGCCCGATGCCGCCGATCGTTCCGAGGACCACCGGCGCGCTCGTGTAGGCATACGGCGCCTGCAGCCCGAGCAGGCTGTGGTACATCGCGGCTACCGACGTGGACGCGAAACACAGCAGGAAGCCGTAAAACGTGCAGTGATGGAACCACCGGCGCCACGGCACGCGCTGCTCCTCGGCGATCGTGCAATCACGCCCGCTGCCGTGCAGATATCGGAGCGTGAACGCATCGCGTAACCCGCGCCACACGTCCACGGCCCGGGGAAGAGGACCCATGTGCGTCTCCCGCCAGAAGCGCTGGACGCCAATCGCGATCGCGACGAGCACGAACAGACTCACTGCGCCGAACAGCGTCACCATCGCCGCGTGCGGGATGACAGCGTAGAACTCGCCGTCCCGCGGCGCCCACCTGAGGCCGTCCGGGTTCAGGATCCACGTGGCCACGGCGAGCACCGCACTGAGCACTGCGGCCAGCGCCAGCGCGGTCCACACGCCGTGCCGGCGAAACGCGCCACCGAGGGCGCCTGGCCAGCAATAGGTCTCGTACGACGCGGCGCGAAGCGTCGCCATCCGCCGTGGCACGTCGATGCCGAACTCGTGGGGCGGCGCGTACTGACACGCGTAGAGGCACTCGCCGCAGTTATGGCAGAGATTCGCCAGGTAATCGAGGTCCGCGCGCGTGAACGTCGCCCGCCGGGTCATCGCGGGAAACACCGCGCAGTACTGCTCGCAGTAGCGGCAACTGTTGCACACGGTCATCGTGCGCGCCCCTTCGCGCACCAGACCCGCGAGATCAGCGTGCGGCATGGCGCGCGGCTTCCTGGCCGGCAATGCGGCCCATCACAGTACCAATCGTCATGCCCACGCCGGCAATGTATCCCTTCCGCAGGATGTTGCCCGCCATGATCTCGCCGGCCGCGTAGATGTTGGGACTCGGCGTCCCGGCGCCGAAGATCACGCGGCCCTGCTGATCGACCTTCACGCCGAGGTACGTGAACGTGATGCCAGGCCGCAGCGGATAGGCCATGAACGGTGGGGTGTCGATCGGGCGCGCCCAGTGCGTCTTGGGCGGCACCAGCCCTTCGGTGCGGCAGTCGTCGAGCACCGCGTGATCGAATGTCCCGCCGCGCACGGCGCGGTTGAAGGCCTCGACGGTGGCCTCGAGGCGATCGGCGGGAAGCGTCAGCGCGGCAGCCAGCTCGCGCATCGACAGGGCATCGATCGAGGGATACACCGAGGGCATGAATTGGCCGGCGGCCTTGGCATCGAGGATGACATAGGCGATCTGATCCGGCTGACTGGCGACCAGCGTGCCCCAGATCGCGTAGCGCTTCGGCCAGACGTCTTCGCCTTCATCGTAGAACCGTTCGCCGCATTTGTTGACCACGACGCCAAGCGACACGCAATCGAGCCGCGTGACGATGCCGCCGTCGAACTTGGGGGCGCGGGCGTCCACGGCCACGGCATGGCAGCTCCGCGCCTCGCCGATGGGCCGCGCACCGGCATCGAGCAGCATCCGCAGCGGCCGCCCGGTGTTGTACGGCGTGCCGCGGACGATGAAGTTCTCTGCGGCGGGCCCCCACGCCTCGCGCAGCCATTCGAGGTTGGCTTCGAATCCGCCGGCCGCGACGACTACCGCGTGCGCGCTCACAGAGCGCGTGCCAGCCGGCGTACGAACGTGCGCGGCCCGGAACGCTCCGCCGGCAATGTCGAGGCCGACGACCTCGGCGTCGTAGAGCACGTCGATGCCCAGCCGTTCGGCCGCAGCGTAGTAGCCGTTCATCAAGGCTTTGCCGCCTCCGAGAAAAAACGCGTTGGTGCGGGCCAGCTGCAGCGTCCCGCTGAGCGCCGACTGGAACCGGGCGCCGTGGCGCTGCATCCATTCCGGGGATTCCGCGGCGCGGCGGATCACGAGACGCGCGAGCTGCTCGTCGGTGTCTCCCGTGACGTGCAGCAGATCGGCGAAGAACTCCTCCTCGGCGTACGCGCCGGTGAGCCAGTCGGTTGGCGCGGTATGCCACACGCGCATGTTCCGGGTGTGACGGCTGTTGCCGCCACGGAAGTGTCGCGGCGCCGACTCGAGGACGAGCACTCGTGCGCCCGCCGTGCGTGCCGTGATGGCCGCGCACAACGCGGCGTTGCCGCCGCCAATCACCAGGACGTCATGCATCGGGGGACCACGAAGGACGCGAAGGGACGAATCACTGGCCGGTCCTCGCCACCACCCGCCGGCGCAGGATCAGTGGCACCAGCAGTACGATGACCGATACCACGAGCAGCGTGGCCGATAACGGCCGCGACAGGAACACGAGATAGTCGCCCTCGCTGATGGCGACGGCCCGGCGAAAGTGCTGCTCCGCCATGGGCCCCAGAATCAGCCCCAGCACCGCGGGCGCCAGCGGGATGTCGTGGACGCGCATCGTGCAGCCCAGGGCGCCGACCGCATAGAGCAGCACGAGATCGAGCAGCGATCGATTCAGGCTGTACGCGCCCAGCGAGGCGAGCACCAGGATGCCGCCGAACAGCAGCGAGCGCGGGATGAGCATGAGGCGAGCCCACACGCGCACGAGCGGCAAATTCAGCACCAGCAGCATCACGTTGCCGATGTACAGGCTCGCGATGAGCGTCCACACCAGATCGGGGCGCGCCGTGAACAGCAGCGGTCCCGGCTGCAGGCCATACTGCTGAAACGCCGTCAGCATCACCGCGGCGGTCGCGGACGAGGGCAGACCCAGCGTCAGCAGCGGCACCAGCACGCCTGCCGTCGCCGCGTTGTTGGCCGCCTCCGGCCCGGCGACCCCCTCGATGGCGCCGCGGCCGAACTCTTCGGGATGCGGGCTGAGGCGCTTCTCGATCATGTACGACATGAACGTCGGAATCTCGGACCCGCCGCAGGGCAGCACGCCGAGCGGAAAGCCCACCCCCGCGCCGCGTAGCCACGGCTTCCACGATCTCCGCCAGTCGTCGCGGGTCATCCCCGTGAAGTCGTGCAGGGCAATCACGTGCTCCTCGTCGCGTCCATGCCTCCATGCCTGATACAGCGTTTCGCCCACGGCGAAGAGGCCGATGACCAGGATCATCACGTCGATGCCGTCGAGCAGCTGCGGGATGCCGAATGAGAAGCGGGCGTTGCCGGTCAGCGGGTCGATGCCAATCAGGCCCAGCGCGAGGCCGAGAAAGAGGCTCATCAGCCCTCGCACCAGCGACGCGCCAAGCAGCACCGTGACCGTCGTGAAGGCCAGGATCATCAGCGCAAAATACTCCGCGGGTCCGAAGCGGAGGGCGAAGGAGGCCATCACGGGGGCGCTGAACGTCAGCGCGATGGTGGCGAGCGTGCCGGCGACGAACGACCCGACGGCCGCCGTCGCCAGCGCGGCGGACGCGCGTCCCTGCCGGGCCATCATGTGCCCGTCGATCGCGGTGACAATCGACGCGGTTTCGCCGGGGGTGTTGATGAGAATGCTGGTGGTCGAGCCCCCGTACATCGCGCCGTAGTAGATACCGCCGAACATGATGAACGCGCTGACCGGATCCAGCGTGAACGTCACTGGCAGCAGCAGCGCCACGGTCAGCGCAGGACCAATGCCGGGAAGCACGCCGACCGCCGTGCCGAGGGTGACGCCGGCCAGCGCCCACGCCAGGTTCGTCGGCGTAAGCGCCCCGGAAAATCCCTGCGCCAGTGCGTTGAGTGTCTCCATTCGTTAATGCACCTTAGGCACTTCAGGCACCCCAGGCACCTTAGGCACCCCAGTTACATCCAGCGCGCCAGCAGGCCGGCGGGCAGCGAGATCTGCAGCAGGCGCGCGAAGAGGAGAT
>DATKDY010000274.1:0-13652 GCA_035512515.1 Vicinamibacterales bacterium | reverse complement strand
GTGACGAAGGAAGAGGCGCAGGCCGAGCTGACGACGATGGGCCAGCGCGCCGCCGCGGCATATCCGGAGACGCATGCGCGGTTGCGGCCGCGCGTCCTGCCCTACCCGCGCGAGCACGTCGATCTCTCGCAGCCGGTTGTGGTGTGGATGCTGCGCCTCGCGCAGCTGCTCGTCGGCGTGCTCGCGTTCGTGGTCGCCGTCAATGTCGCCATTCTGCTCTATGCCCGGACCCTGACGCGCCTGGGGGAGATCGCCGTGCGCACGGCGCTGGGTGCGAGCCGCTCACGCATCCTGGCGCAGCTCTTCACCGAGGCGCTGGCGCTGTCGCTCGTTGGTGCGGCCGCCGGGCTGGTTCTTGCCGACCTCGCTCTTGGCCGCATCCAGGCCATGGCTCGCGCCAATGGCGGTGTGCCGTTCTGGATCCATTTCGACCTCTCTGCCGGAACGGTGATCTACGCCCTGGTGCTGGCGGTGCTTGCCGCGGCGATCATGGGCGTGCTGCCCGGCCTCAAAGCGACAGGCCCACGCGTCAATGCCAGCCTGCACGAGTTGAACAGCCGAACCAGTACGCGACTGGGACCGATGTGGACGACGCTCGTGGTCGCGCAGCTTGCCATCGCCGTCGCGGGGTTGCCGATCGCGGTGTACATGGCCTGGCAAGTCGTGCGTATGGAGATCGAGGGACCAGGCTTTGCCGCCGAGCGGTTCGTCGTCGCAACCGTTGCGCTCGGAGACGACCCGATCGCCGACCCCGATGTGTTCAGACGACGGCAACTGGAGTTGATGTCGCGCCTGGAGGCGGAGCCAGGGGCCACCGCGGTCACGTTCTCGTCGAGTGTTCCGGGGTTCGCGCCCAGCCGCCGGATCGAGTTCGAGGCCCCCGCGACCTCGGCGGGACGGCCGCTTGTGCCGCTTGCGCGCGCGTCGGAGGTCAGCACGCTTGATGTCGCGCCTGGCCTGTTCGACGTGTATGGCGCCGAAGTGGTGGCGGGACGCGCGCTCGCGGCGCGCGATGTGCGCGCGGACGCCGTGATCGTGAACCGCACCTTCGTGCAGGCGCTGCTGGATCCTTCGGCGCCGCCGCGCGGCGCCCTCGGCCTTCGGTTCCGCTATCAGCGTGCGGCCGCGCGCCAGCCCGGGAGCGAGCCGCCCGAGCCGTGGCATCAGATCGTCGGCGTGGTCGGCGATTTTCCGAGCTTCTCACCTGCGCCCGGCTCCGACGGCGAGCCGACCGTCTATCATCCTGCCGCGCCTGGAGATGTCCACCCCGCCGTGATCGCCGTTCGTTTTGGCGGTGCGATCCCCGCCGGTGCCGTCGATCGCCTGCGACAGATAGGCGCTGAGGTCGACCCCGCGCTGCAGCTGCGTCGCGTCGTGCCATTGTCGACCTTCTACGACGACGTGCGGTCGCTCTGGCGCTACCTGGCGTGGGGAATCGGCCTGGTGACGATGAGCGTGCTCCTGCTGTCGGCGGCAGGCATGTACGCGATGATGTCGTTCACCGTCGCGCAGAGGACACGAGAAATCGGCATCCGTGCCGCGCTCGGCGCGCACCCGCGCCGCCTCCTGTTGAGCATTTTCGGCCGAGCGACACGCCAGCTTGCCCTCGGCGTGGTCGTGGGCGCGTTGTCGGCGGGTGCGCTGTCGGCGGCCGCCGGGCTCAGCCTCCCGCGAGTTGCCGCGCTGCTGGTCGTGGTCGCAATGATCATGCTGGTCGTGGGGTTGCTGGCCGCGGTCGGGCCCGCGCGCCGGAGCCTGCGGATCCAGGCCATCGAGGCGCTGAGGGTTGACGGCCTGACCGTGCAATGAACGCCCCCATTCGAGCCGCCGGCCCGCCGGGCTTCCGATTCCCGTTCTGACGCGCAGGGGAATGCCCGAGGGCTCCGGGCCGTAACACGGTAAAGTAGTAGCGCCCGACGGGTGTCGGGCACGAGTGGAGGCGATGATGACGGGAACGATTCGAACGTTGCGAGTGGACAAGGGATTCGGGTTCATCAAGGACGATGCGGGCAAGGAATACTTCTTTCACCAGAGCGCGGTATATGGCGAGGGGCTCGATAATCTGCGTGAGGGTGACACCGTGGAGTTCGACGTCGGCGAAGGCCCGAAGGGGCCACGGGCCGAAAACGTGCGGCGTACTTCGACCTAACCTGCCTGGGCAACTCGTGTCGCACACACGGCGCTCTTGCCTGCCTGCTCATATCCGGAGGGTGATGACCGGGCTGAAGCCCGACGGCTCGCAATCAGGTGACGCCATCGCGCTGCGGTCGATCATCCTCTGCCAGCAGTCTCAACATCTTCTCGGGACTCGGCCTGCTCGTGCTGTTTGGCGTCGTGAAGACGAACTCGATTCGGCTACGGAAGAAGCGATGTGAGCCGGCGCGGTCCAGAGGGCGTGGTATCAGTATGATACCATTGCCGGTATGGCGAACGTTCTGATTCGGGACCTCGATGCGGAGGTGCTCGAGCAACTCAAGGCCGCCGCGAAAGCCAACGGCCGCTCCCTCCAGGCCGAGATCCACGCCGTGCTGCGAGGGGCCACGACACGGCAGCTCGCGCAGACACGGCGCCTCTCCGCGCAGTGGCTCGAGCGCTTGCGCCGTTCCCGCCACTCCGACAGCGCCGCCCTCGTGCGGGAGGATCGGGACGCGCGGTGAGCGTGTTCGTCGTCGACGCCAGCGTCGTCATCAAATGGTTCGTGCCCGAAGTGCAGTCGGAGGCCGCCCGGCGATGGCTCGACGCCCGGCACCAGCTCATCGCGCCGGATCTGCTGTTCCCTGAAGTTGGCAATACCGTCTGGAAGAAGACGCGCCGCGGCGAGCTCACGACCGCCCAAGGCCGCCGTCTTGCACGTGATCTGTCCGACATCGCCGTCGAAGTGGTCCCGACCCGCGGCTTGCTGGCAGACGCGCACGAACTGGCCCAGCATACGGGTCTGACCGTCTACGACGCGATGTATGTGGCACTGGCGGTTCGTCTCGAGACGCAGGTGGTGACGGCCGATGAGCGGTTGCGCCGTACGGCTGCGCAGCAGGCAGTCATCGCGCCCTGCGTCAGGATGGTGCAGGACTTCACCGCATGACGGTCTCGGTACTCCGAGCGCTGTAAGCTGCAGCAGGCGGCGCGTCATCAAGTGCCGCCGGGAGTAGGTAACGCCGGTGCGGTACGGCAGAAACAGGGAGCTTTGATGATCAGCGGCCCGGTATTCGTAGGAACGGACTTGAGCCCCTCAGCCGATGAAGCGCTGACGCAGGGGGCGCGGCTTGCCACCGAGGTGGGCGCGCCCTTGATCGTGGGCCATGTCCTGCCCGAGTTCCTCCAGCTCAGCATGCTCTTTCCACAATGGCGTGGCATGGATCCCGCGTTCGAGGGGACGATCCGCAGCAAGGCCGAACAGGCGGTGCGGCGCCACGTGGAGGTCGTGCTCGGCGACCGAGGTCGAGATGTCCAGATTGCGCTCGACTCGGGGACCCCACACAGCGGTTTGCTGGCAGGCGCGGACGAGGCGCGTGCGGGCGTGATCGTCATAGGCCCCGGACGGGTGGCTGGCGAAGTGGCGCGCTACGCCACGGTGCCGGTGCTGGTCGCGAGGCCCTCACCTAGCACTGGCGCCGTTGTCGGAGCGACGGATTTTTCCGATCGGTCGCTTCCGGCGTTGAGCGCGGCCGCCTCGGAAGCGCGCCGGCGCTACGCCCCTCTGCACTTTGTGTACGCGGTGAACGAAGGGGCCTTCACGCTGGGGAGTGGGCGAGCCGCCACCATGCCCTATCTCGAGGAAACCTCCGCGATCGCGGTCGACGGGCTCGATCAACTTCGCGCCGCGGCCGAACAGCGCCTGCAAGACAGCCTGGACCAGTACGGTGTGGAGGGCCAGGGCATCGTGGTGCTGGGACGTGCGGCGGACGCGATTGTGACCTGGGCGGAAAGCGCGGGCGCCCAGCTGGTCGTCGTGGGTACTCACGGCCGCAGCGGCCTGGCGCGTATGGCGCTCGGCAGCACGGCGAGTGCGGTGATCGATCACGCGCCGTGCTCGGTGCTGGTGGTGCGACTCAGCGGCGCCTGATGCTTCGAAGGCCTTCGTCCCTGCGCCCGGTTGACGGCTCGATCATATGTAGTCACAATGACTACATGGATCGCAACGTGGTGGGCGCCCGTGAGCTCAAGGCTCGCCTTGGTACCTACCTGCGCCGTGTGCGCCAGGGGCGGACCCTGATTGTGACCGATCGGGGGCACCCTGTCGCCGAGCTTCGGCCGATTGAGGCCGGCAGCGGCGCCGAGGCCGTGCTCGCGAAGCTGCAGGCGGCCGGAGCGGTCACGCGAACGTTGAACCGCCCCCTCAGGCCGTTCCGTCAGGTCGTCAGTCGCGGTGGATTGGCCGCCGACACCATCGTCGACGATCGCGCCGATCGATTCTGATGCACTATTTCGATGCCAGCGCCCTCGTCAAGCGATACGTGCGCGAGAAAGGCAGCGCCAAGGTCCGCCGGCTGCTCTCATCAGACGCGCCGGCCACGAGTCGACTCTCCGAGCTCGAGGTGGCGTCGGCACTGCAGCGCCTCACGCGAGAGGGCGCGGTTTCCAGAACCGATCGCGATCGCGCGCTGGCCGCGCTCGATACCGATCTGCCGTCGATCGTCGTGGTGGAACTGACCGGCGAACTGTGTGCGAGAGCCCGGGTGCTCCTGCAACAGCATCCCTTGCGTGCCGGCGACGCGATTCAGTTGGCCAGTTGCCTGTATCTCCAGGAGCAGTTGGGCGAGCAGATTCCGATGGTCGCGTTCGATGATCGCCTGGTCGCTGCCACTCGCCTCGAGGGATTGCGCGTGACGGCGTGATTCAGGTCACATGCAAGCGCGGCGGTGCGAGCTGGGCGATACGCTTCCGCGCGCGGTCGGCTTCTGGTTTGCATCGCGCGGCTACGTGAGTGAACGCCCGAGCCACATCGGATCAGTGCCCGCCGCACCTTCCTCGGCCATCTGGCGCTTGCCGCCGGCGCGACCGCTTTGGGGTGTCGTGAGGACGGTTCCCCGGAAGATGCCGTCGCGGCGGCAGCCCGCGAACCAAACGATTCCAACCAATGGTCCACCTTGCGGCAGCAGTTCCCCCTGTCCTCGGACCACGTCCACATGAGCGCCCTTCTCATTGCGTCGCATCCCGCTCCGGTTGGCGACGCGATTGCCCGGTACCGCGAGGAGCTCGACCGCGATCCTGTGCTGACCCTGCGCGAGCACAACCGCTCGCGGCAACGCGCCGTGCAGGACGCCGCCGCCGGCTATCTCGGCGCTGACGGCGACGATATCGTGCTGACCGACAGCACCACGATGGGCGTCGGGCTCATGTACAACGGTCTGCGGCTCCGGCTGGGAGACGAAATTCGCGCCTCGGCGAGCCGCTTCACCGCATTCGAAGGTGACATGCCCGGGACATCAAAGCACACGATGCCGGACGACAATTGTCGCCAGCGTCACTCCACACGCCGTGCAGCACGTGCGGCTGTCGCCGAGCGTCCCGCAACACGACCGAGGAGATCGATCGCGCCCTGGACGCGGTGCGGAAGCTGGCGTGAAGTGTGGGCGTGCTCGCGGCCGTGCAAGTCGGCACCGACGCTCGGCTGAGCTCGGAACGCTGGTGCGTGTGCCGGTATGGGACTCGAGCTTCCGATAGCGGATCCGATCCTTCAGTTCACGCTGTTGATCGTCATCGCGCTGGTGCTCCAGGTCAGCCTGGATCGGGTCGATATTCCCGCGGTTGTCGGTCTGCTCGTGGCCGGGATGCTGCTCGGGCCGGGTGGTCTGGTGGTGGTGCCGGAGGAGCCGGTCGTCGACCTGCTGGGATCCATCGGGCTCGTCTATATCATGTTCGTGGCAGGCTTGGAGATCGACCTCGAAATCGTGCGGCATCAGAAGCAGGAGTCGGCCGCGTTCGGGCTGCTCGCCTTCTGGTTCTCGCTGGTGCCTGGAGTCGGCGTCGGGATCCTCCTCGGGCAGAATTTGATCGGTGCTTTCCTCATCGGCGCCGCCGTCTCGTCACACACACTGCTGGCCTATCCCATCCTCCAGCGACTCGGCCTGCAGCACGAGCGACCGGTCGTCGCCGCCATCGGTGGCACGCTCCTGACCGACACCATGGCGCTTGTCCTGCTGGCGGTCATCATGCAGCGCGCGGGCGGCAGCGCCGGGTGGCTGGGGTGGGCCGGGCCGATCCTGATGCTGGGTGCGCTCGTCGCAGTGTCGGTGGTGGTCGTCCCGCGGCTCGCCGCCTCCTTCCTGCAGCACGCGCGGGTCCGTCTTGCGCAAAAAGCGCTGTTCCTGCTCGCGATCCTGCTCGTGCTGACCGCTGCGGCAGAGATGATCGGGACGGAGGAGATCCTCGGCGCCTTCCTGGCCGGCGTTTGCCTGAACCGCTCCGTGCAGCAGCGGCCGGAGGTGCGGGAGCACGTCGAATTCATCGGCCGCATGCTGTTCATTCCTTTCTTCTTCGTCCAGACCGGCATGCGGCTCGAGCTGGCAGTGTTTGCCGGCGGCGGCGGCCCGTGGACGGCGGCGAGCCTCATGCTCGGGGTGATTCTGTTCGCCAAGTTCGCGGCGGCCTGGTCCGCCGGGGCGATCTTCCGTTATCCAATCGCCGCGCGCGTGACGATGGGGGCACTGGCGCTGCCGCAGGCCGCTGCCACTCTCGCCGTCGTCGTCACCGCGCGCGAAGCGGGGTTGCTCGACCGCGAGGTGGTGGATGCCACCGTGATCGTCATCTTCGTGACCTGTCTGGCGGGGCCGCTGCTCACGCGCTTCGCCGGCGCGCGGGCGGCAGCCTGGAGACCACCTGCGGCTGTATCGCGTTGAGGGTTCGCCGTTGGCGGCGATTGGCCGCCACCCTGATCACAGGCCACAATCTACCCATGCCCGCCGGGCCGTCCGGAATCCATCTCGAGTGGCTCTCCGCTGAGACACTGGCCGGCGCCCGCGACGATCTGGTGACGCTGCTGCAGTCGTGCGTCCACAGCGGCGCCTCGCTCGGGTTCCTGGCACCGCTGTCCGACAGGGAGGCCCGTGAGTACTGGCACGCGATCGCGCCGAGTGTCGCGTCGGGCAGCCGAGCCCTGCTCGTGGCGCGCGACGCCGCGGACGGACGTGTCGTGGGGAGCGGTCAGCTCGCGTTCGAGTCGAAGCCGAACGGGCGGCATCGCGCCGAAGTGAACAAGATCATGGTGCTGCCGTCCCATCGGCGTCGCGGGATCGGCGCGCGCGTGATGCGCGAGCTCGAGCAGCTCGCGCACGCGCGGTCGGTCTGGCTGCTGTTTCTGGACACCAGCGAAGGCTTCGGCGGCGCCCGCGCGCTCTACGAGTCGCTCGGCTATGTCTACGCCGGCGGCATCCCGGATTACGCGCTCGATCCCGACGGCCGGCCGGAGAAGAACGCGATCTACTACAAAAGGCTCTACTCCGCGCCCCCGACACTGCCAGGGGGACCACTGTGATACACTGACGGGGTCGGAAGCTAAACCCGCCGGTCCGCCGCTAGATTCGAATCACGCGCAGACTCGCATCCGCGAACGCAGCTCGAGCATCCAGCTCAGGGAAAGTTTCCTTTTTGAAGGCATCGACAACGATGCCGGAGTGTCAGGTCAAGGTCAATATGAGTCGCAAACTTTACGTAGGTAACCTCCCGTTCCAGACGACGGAAACGGATCTGGAATCGCTCTTCGCTGCCAGCGGTGACGTGGCGCAGGTGACGGTCATGCGCGACCGCGAAACCGGCCGCGCGCGTGGCTTCGCCTTCGTGGAAATGGCCACGGACGAGGGCGCCAGCAAGGCTATCGAAACCCTCAACAACACGAGCTACGGCGGCCGCAACCTGTCGGTCAACGAGGCCCGTCCCCAGGAACCCCGCTCGGGGGGCTTCGACGGTGGCCAGCGCCGCCGGTCCGAACCCCGCTGGTAAATTCCCGGACTTTCTGAAACGCAACCACTGCGATTTGACAGGGTCAGGCCCCGTCAAATCGCAGTTGCTCCGTACCCTTCGGCTCGCGCTGCTCGCTCAGGGCAACCGGCCACACTCACTTCAGCGCGAACGCGAAGACGCGCCCGCTCCTGGCCCCCGCCAGCACCGCGACATACTGCTTGCCGTCGACCATGTAGGACACCGGCGTCGCGACGCCGGGCAGCATGTCGTGCTCCCACAGCGCGTTGCCCGTCGCCGGATCGAACGCGTGGAGCTTGCCGCCCGCGTCGCCGACAAAAATCAGGTTGCCCGCCGTCGACAGGACGCCGCCCGCCGGGCGGAAGTCGTTGCGCCAGCGCTCCTTCTGCGCCACCGGGTCCCACGCGACCAGAAACGCGCGGATGTCGGGTAACGGGACCGGCGCATCCACCTTGGCGGCCGTGCCGCCGCGGCGTGTCCCCGTGTTCCATTGCCCGGGCTTGAACTCGAACGTGTCCTCGTTCTGAAAGACCGAGCTGGTTTCCTGTCCCGGGAAATACACGAGCCCGGTGGCCGGGTTGTATGCCATCGGCGGCCAGTGATGCGCGCCGATCGGCGAGGGGGACAGCCGCGCCGGCTTCTTGCCATATCGCGCTTCCGGCGTTTCCACCGGACGGCCGGTCTTCGGGTCGATGTGCGTGGCCCACGTGACCATCGCATACGGCGCCGCCGAGATGAACTCGCCGGTGACGCGGTCGAGCACGTAGAAGAACCCGTTCTTCGGCGCCTGCATCAGCACCTTGCGTGCGCGGCCGTCGATGGTCAACTCCGCGAGAATCATCGGCTGCGCCGAGTTGTAATCCCAATCGTCGCCCGGCGTCGTCTGATAGTGCCAGACGTACTCGCCCGTGCTGCCCCGCAGGGCCACAATCGACGCCAGATACAGGTTGTCGCCAAACCCCTGGCTGCGATGGTCGCGGCTCCAGGGCGATCCGTTGCCGGTCCCCACATAGACGAGATCGAGCTCGGGGTCGTAAGCGATGCCGTCCCACGGTGTGCCGCCGCCTCCGTACTTCCACCATTCGCCGCGCCAGGTGCGCACGGCCATCTCCATCGATCGATCCTCGACGCCCAGTGACGGATCGCCCGGCACCACATACCAGCGCCACGCCTGCTGGCCGGTGTCCGCGTCATAGGCGGTGAGATAGCCGCGCACTCCGTATTCGCCCCCGCCGTTGCCGATGAGCACGCGGCCCTTCACCACCCGCGGTGCGCCCGTGATGCTGTAGTCACTGCCGGGCGGGGTCGTCTGCACGGACCACACGACATCGCCACGTTTCGCATCGAGCGCGACGAGCCGTCCGTCGAGCAGTCCCACATACACGCGGCCCTGGTAGATGGCCACACCGCGATTGACCGGACCACAGCAGAATCGCGCGCCGCCCATCGCCGGACCACCCTTGACGAGCCCGGGATCCCACTTCCACGCGAGCGCGCCCGTGCGCACGTCGATCGCAAACACGACGCTCCATGTGGACGTCCCGTAGAGCAGCCCGTCCCAGACGATGGGCGTGGTTTCGACCTTGCCTTGCGAACCGACTTCGGTGGACCACGCGAGCTCGAGGCGGCTGACATTGGCCGCGTCGATCTGGGTCAACGGGCTGTGATGCGTTTCCGCGTAGTCGCGCCCGTACGACACCCACGCTTCGGCAGGAGGATTGAGCAGGGTCGCCTCGTCCACGTGCCTCGACTGAGCCGAGAGCACGACCGCCGAGACGACAATGGCAAAACCGGCTGCAGAACCGGCAAGCCAACCGGCCAAGGGCTCTGCCCTTGATGTCCCCTGCGGTCCAACTGATCGAGACGGCACGCGCATCTGTTCTCCTCTGACGACCCGTTCGGCGTTCGGACCCATCGCCCCGCGTCGAGCTGGTTCGGCCGAAGTGTAACGCAACGGGGCGCGGATCCACGTCCAGAGCCCCGCGTGAACAGGACAAGCCATTGCAGGTCAGCAGTTTAGAGGGTCGTTCCGTCTTGACTTCGCCGCAGCCGCTCCACATAATCGCCGTACGGACGATAGAACCCCGCCTGAGCGGGGCCGGTCGGCGCCCCCAGCCGCTGCCCCGTCCGCACGCTCGCATACTCACGGGACGGAAAGTCCCCCTTCAGCGGAGATCCCGGAACGGGGATTGAATCCGCTGTCCTGGATGCTATGGCGCTCGAAGACCGCATTCGCTCATCCGTCGACACCGCGCTCGGCGAGCTTACCGTCCGCCTGGACCAGGACGTGCGCGCCATCATCCAGCAGTTGGTGACCGCGGCGCTCGAAGAACGCGACGAAGCATTGGCCGTCGCGCGTCGCGCGACGCTCGAGGAGGCGAACGCGAAGGCCGAGCAGCGGCTCGAAGAGCGCGTCACGGACGCACAGGTCAAGGAACGCGAAGCCGAACTGGCCGCGCTGACCCGGCTGCTCGAGAGCATCCGCGGACTCGACGGTGCCACGTCCCTCGGAGAAGTCCTGGACGCGCTGGGTCAGGCCGCGGGCCGCGAAGCCTCGCGTGCCGCGGTACTCGTCGTCAGAAACGAGCGCCTGCTAGGCTGGAAGCTGTGCGGCTTCGGCCCGCGCGACAATCAGCCGAAGGGCATCGACCTTGGTCTCCACGACAGTGGTGTGGTCGGTGTGGCGGTCGGCACCGCGCGGCCCGTGACGACCAGGGACAGCCAGCCGGCCGCCGACGGCCCCGGCTTTGCGCACTTGCCCTCGGACCGCATGGGCTTTGCCGTTCCCGTCATCGTGGGCGGCCGCGTCGTCGCGGTCGTGTATGCCGACACCGTCACGAGCGACGGACGCGAACACGTGGTGCCCAGCGGGTGGCCTGAGGTGATCGAGATCCTCTCGCGCCATGCGGCGCGGTGTCTGGAGTCGCTGACCGTGCAGAAGGCCGCCAGCGCGCCGTCGCCACGATTCTGGGTTCCTGGCGCCGCGCGGGGCACTGCGCCGGCCGCCGGGCCGGAGTCCAAACCCGCCTCGGCCACGGCCGCGCCGCGCGGTTCTGATGCACCACCGGGCGTGACGGTATGAACGAACGAACGCCCCGCACCAAGTGGCTGTTGTGGCCGCTGGTCGCCTCGGCGCTCCTCATCACCGTGCAGGCGTGGACTGGCGGACGGCAACAGGAGCCGGCCTCGACGGCACCCGCCGACTCTCTCGGAGCGGGCTTGATCCCGACGGCGCACGTGCCAGTGCCGGCGCGGCTCGAGGCGATGTGGTACGCACCATCCAGCGCCGCGCCGTCGAGCGAGGCCGTCGCGCGCCTGGCCCGTGGCGTGCAGATTCTCGACGAGGGTGGAGACGCCGCGGAAGCCCTTCCGCGCGTCAACAATTCGGCAGTCCTCGAGACCGCGGTTGGCGACTATGCGCGCTACTACTCGGGCATCGCGCTTCAGCGTCTCGACCGGCTCGACGAGGCGGACGCCGCGTTTGCGGCCGTCGCCGAGCGCAAGCGCGATGCCCAGCTGCCGGAATCGGCATTGTATCGGCGCGCCGAGATTCGCGAAGCTCGCCAGGATTTCGCCGGTGCGGTGACGATCTACGATCAGCTGCTCGCGCGCACGCCCGCGTCTCCGCAGCTGGCGCTCGTCAGGATGGCGTCGGCAGCGGCTTCGGCGGGCGAGCCGGCCCGCGCCATCGAACTGCATCGCCGGGTCGTGCGGGAGTTCGCGCTGAGTCCAGAGGCGGCGGAAGCCGAACGGCTCCTCGACGGGCTCGGCGGGTTCGCGCTCGACACGGCCGCGGAGGTTGAAGTCGAACTCGGGCGCGCCGAGGCGCTCTACAACGCGCGGCGCTTCGATCGCGCACACAACGCGTTCACGCGCATTCGCGGCCGCGTCACCGGCGACAACCAGCATCGTGTCACGCTGCGTCTTGCGCAGATCGAGGCGGCGCTCGGACGGCCTCGCCCCGCCCGTGACGTGTTCAGGCGCTACGTGGGGCATGCCGCGCTCGGGCTCGACGCGCAATATGGAATGCTCGCCACCGCCCGCGCCATGGGACAACACTCCGAGGCGAACGCACTCACCGAGGACTTCGTCGCTCGCTATCCCGACCATCCCCGTTCGGAGGAAGCGCTCAACGAGATGGCGCGACGCTACGTCCTCGCCGATGACGATGGGAAAGCGGCGGCGGTCTACACGCGGATGATCGATCGCTTTCCAGGAGGGGCGTTTGCCGAGCGCGGCGCCTGGAAGGCTGGCTGGTGGGCCTACCGGACGAAGGATTTCGGCGAGACGATCCGCGTCTTCGAGCGTGGCGCCACCCACTTTCCGCGATCCGATTATCGTCCCGCCTGGCTCTATTGGACGGCGCGCGCCTACGACCGGATGGGCCAGCGCGCAAAGGCCGTCGAGCGGTACCGGCTCACGGCAACGGATTATCTGAACTCGTATTATGGCCGGCTCGCGTGGAAGCGGCTGGAGGATCACAACGAGGCCCACGTCACGCCAGGCATCCGTCGTGTCATCGAGATGCCGCCAGACCCGCCGCCCAACCTCGGTCTCGTGCAGGCCCTGATCACGGCGGGGTTGTATCGCCCCGCGCTCGACGAGCTGCAGTACGCCCAGCGTGTCTGGGGCGACTCGGCGCCGCTGCAGGGCACGATCGGGTTCGTGCACAACAAGATGGGCAATCTTCGCCTCGGCATCACCGCGATGCGTCGTGCCTATCCGCAATTCATGGCCGCCGGTGGGGAAGATCTGCCGGTCGAGATCCTGCGGACGATCTTCCCGCTCGATTACTGGCCGCTGCTGAAAGGCCACGCGCAGGCGCAGGGCCTCGATCCGTTCGTCGTCGTTGCGCTGGTGGCGCAGGAATCCACCTTTGACCCGAAGATCCGCTCGTCCGCCAATGCGATCGGGCTGATGCAAATCATTCCGCCCACGGGCCGGCGTCTCGCCAAACGCGTGGGGATGCGCAATTTCACTGAGCGCGCACTCGAGAACCCGGAAATCAGCGCCCGGCTCGGTACGCGGTACTTCGGCGACATGGTGAAGGAATTCGGCGGCTACCACTACGCGCTGGCCGGCTACAACGCGGGCGAGCATCGCGTCCGGCGCTGGAATCGAGAAGCGCCGGGGCTGCCGCAGGATGAGTGGATCGACAACATCCCCTACCCGGAAACGCAGAACTACGTGAAGCGCATTGTCGGCACTGCTGAGGACTACCGTCGCCTATACGGCGACGGGAAGTAGCTTTCAGCTCTCGGCTCTCGGCGCTCTCAGCTTTCAGCGCTGATAGCCGATAGCTGATAGCTGATAGCTGATAGCGCTGATAGCCGATAGCTGTGCTGCTAGCTGATAGCTGATAGCTGATAGCCGACAGCCGATCGCGCCCAGCGACCGAGTTGCCCGCTGGGCTGCTAACGCACGCGGTACAGGATCACGCCGTCCTCTTCGAACACGAGCTCCAGGTCACGATGCGCGCGCAGGGCGTCCACGGCTGCAGCTCCGAACGTGTATTCGAGCGGTGCACGGTGCAGCACGACATGGCTGAAACCATGTGCCCGCAGCTCTCGGAGCGCCGCCTCGTCCGGGAACGATTGCAGCCGTTCCGCGAGGGCATAGAAGCTGGCTGGCGCAAAGCTGCTATACGCGTTCAGCATCGGCTTCCAGTGACGCGTCTGGTGCAGCATGTACTCGGCGTTGAGATTGAAGTTCCGTCCTCCGTACAGCGGGAAGAC
>DATKDY010000273.1:0-44713 GCA_035512515.1 Vicinamibacterales bacterium | reverse complement strand
CTCGGCGCCCCCACGCCGGCGCAGGCGCAAGGCTGGGCGGCTATCGGTGAGCGGCGCGACACCTTGATTGCAGCACCCACCGGCTCCGGCAAAACCCTGGCGGCATTTCTCACCGCGCTGGACGACCTGTTCCGGGAAGGCCTCGAACACTCCCTGCCCGACGAAGTGCGCGTCGTCTACGTCTCTCCCCTCAAGGCGCTCAGCGCCGACATTCACAAGAACCTCGCCGAGCCGCGGCGAGGCATCCGACACGCCGCCGAGGCCCTCGGGATCGACGCGCCGCGGATTACGGTCGCCGTCCGCACGGGCGACACGACCACGACCGAACGCGCGGCGATGTTGCGCAAGCCGCCGCACATCCTGGTGACCACTCCCGAGTCCCTTTACTTGTTGCTGACCGCAGGCCGGAGTCGCGACATCCTGCGCACGGCACGCACGGTGATTGTCGACGAGATCCATGCGGTCATCGGTACCAGACGCGGCGCGCACCTGGCCTTGACGCTCGAGCGGTTGCAGCAGGTTGCCCGGGCGCCGCTGTTGCGCGTCGGCCTGTCGGCCACGCAGCGCCCCGTGCAGGAGGTCGCCCACTACCTCGTCGGCAGCGACCGGCCGTGCGCCGCCATCGTCGACCAGGGCCATCGCCGGCCGATGGACCTCGCCATCGAGACACCGGAGTCTCCGCTCGACGCCGTGATGTCGCACGAGGTCTGGCGTGAGTACTACGATCGCCTCACGACGCTCATCGAGCAGCACAAGACGACGCTCGTCTTTGTGAACACGCGGCGGATGGCGGAGCGCATTGCGCGTCAGTTGAGCGAGCGGCTGGGCGATGAGGCGGTGACGGCCCATCACGGCAGCCTGTCGAAGGAAAAGCGGCTCGACGCCGAAACACGCTTGAAGAACGGCGAGCTGAAGGCGCTGGTCGCCACGGCGTCACTCGAGCTGGGCATCGACATCGGCCACGTCGATCTGGTGTGCCAGATTGGATCGCCGCACCGGATCGCCACGCTGGTCCAGCGCGTCGGGCGGTCGGGACACACGGTGGCCGGTCTGCCCCGAGGCCGGCTGTTTCCCGTGTCGCGGGACGACTTGATCGAGTGCGCGGCGCTGCTCCGGTCCATCAGGCGAGGCGAGCTCGACACGATCGTCTCTCATGACGCGCCGCTCGACGTGCTCACGCAGCAGATCGTCGCCGAAGCGGCCTCGGCGGACTATGCCGAAGACGACATGTTCGCGCTGACGCGCCGCGCGTGGCCGTATCGCGGGCTGACGCGTGAGCGGTTCGACGCGGTCGTGCGGATGGCGTCGGAAGGATTCGCCACCAAACGGGGCCGGCGGTCCGCATTGCTGCATCGCGATGAGGTGAACGGCCGGATCCGTGCGCGGCGCGGGTCGCGCAGCCTCGCCATCACGTCGGGCGGCGCGATCCCCGAAGTCGCCGACTATCGCGTGGTTCTCGACCCCGGCGACACGTTCATCGGCACGTTGAACGAGGACTTCGCGATCGAAAGTCATGCGGGCGATGTCATCCAGCTCGGAAACGCGTCGTGGCAGATCGTGCAGGTCGGCCCGGGAGTCGTGCGTGTGGCCGATGCCAAAGGCGCGCCGCCGACACTGCCCTTCTGGCTGGGCGAAGCGCCGGGGCGGAGCGACGAACTGTCCCGCGCCGTGAGTGACCTGCGGCAGGATGTGGAGTTGGGGCTGGCAGGGCAGGTGGGACAGGTCGGGAGCGTTGCGCCAGCTTCCCTACCCGCCCTACCCGCCCCACCCGCCCTACCCGCCCCACCCGCCCTGCTGACCCGCGAGTGCGGGCTGACGGAGTCAGCCGCCGAGCAAGCACTCGCGTATCTCCAGGACGGCCGCAACGCCCTTGGCGTCCTGCCGACACAAGACACGCTCGTCCTCGAGCGCTTCTTCGACGAATCCGGCGGCATGCAGCTCGTGCTGCACGCGCCGTTCGGCAGCCGCATCAACAAAGCGTGGGGACTCGCGCTGCGCAAGCGGTTTTGCCGGCAGTTCAACTTCGAACTGCAGGCGGCGGCCACCGAGGATGGGCTGCTGCTCTCGCTCGGGCCGCAACATTCGTTTCCGCTCGCGGATGTGTTCCGCTATCTCCATCCGGCAACCGCCCGCGACGTGCTCGTGCAGGCCTTTCTCGATGCACCGGTCTTTCAAACACGCTGGCGCTGGAACACGACGATTTCGCTGGCCGTCCCGCGCAACCGGCACGGCAAGAAGGTCGCTCCGCAACTGCAGCGCATGATCGCCGACGATCTGATGGCGGCGGTCTTTCCCGACGCGGCCGCGTGTGTGGAAAACATTCCAGGCGATCGGGAGATTCCCGACCATCCCCTGGTCGCGCAGGCCGTGCACGACTGCCTGCAGGAGGCGATGGACTTCGAGGGACTCGCCCGGGTGCTGGAACGCATTCACCGCGGCGAGCTGCAGTGCGTCGCGCGCGACACCACCGAACCGTCTCCGCTGTGCCACGAGCTGCTCAATGCGCGGCCATACGCCTTTCTGGACGACGCCCCGCTGGAAGAGCGACGCGCGCATGCGGTTTACGCGCGGCGGACCGGAGAGCCCGGGCGCACCGATCTCGCGGCGCTCGACGTCGCGGCGATCGAGCGTGTGCTCGACGAAGCGCGGCCCGACCCGCGAGACACCGACGAATTGCACGACGTGTTGATGACGACCGGGTTTCTCACCGCGGAGGAGGCGGCCGAGGTCGGCCCGGCGTCATGGCGACAGCTCTTCGAGGCGCGGCGGGCCGTCGAGATCGACATCAACGGATCGCCGGTGTACGTCGCGGTGGAACGCCTCCCGGAAATCGCCGGACTGAGCGCCGTCGCTGCAGCGAAAATGGAGCTCATTCCCCCATCGCGCCGCCGCGACTGGACGCGCGAGGACGCGCTCGTCGAACTGATCCGTGGCCGCGTGGCGCTGCTCGGTCCCACAACGGCTGAGGAACTGGCACGGCCGATCGGCGCGGACGCCTCACACGTGCACGCCGCCCTCGAGAGGCTCGAATCGCAAGGCGTGGTGTTGCGCGGGACGTTTCGGCGCGATGCGCAAGGCCTTGAGTGGTGTGAGCGCGGTCTCTTGGCACGTATCCATCGCTACACCCTCAACCGGCTCCGCGCCGAGATCGAACCGGTCGCGCCGGCCAGCTACATGCGGTTTCTGTTCGACTGGCAACACGTCGCACCAGCCAGCCGCATGTCAGGACTCGACGGCCTGCAGCAGATCGTGCGCACCCTGGACGGATTCGAGCTGCCGGCAGGGGCATGGGAAGCGTCGGTCTTCCCCGCGCGCATGGACAAGTACGACGCCTCGTGGCTCGACATGCTCTGCCTGACCGGACAGGTCGGGTGGGCCCGGTTGACGAAGCCGCACACACAGACGCGTGTCGTCCGCACCACGGCGATCGCCGTGTTCCTGCGGGAGCACGCGGCGGCATGGACGGCACTCGCCGCCGCCTCTGAGCGCGACGACCCGCCATCAGTGCTGAGTGTCGAAGCGCGTGCCGTTCTCGACCGGATGGCGACTGGCGGCGCCCTGTTCGCCCACGAGATCGCGTCGGCGTGCAGCCTCGCGTTCGAATCTGTGCGCCAGGCGCTCGCCGAGTTGGTCTCGGCGGGTCTCGTTGCCTCGGATGGCTTCTCGGGGTTACGCGGATTGATCGGAGAGCAGGCGTCCGGCCCGCGCGAGATGTCCGGCCGCTGGTACCCGTGTCGCGGCCGGTCTGACCTGCGGGCCGACTTGTCCGCCGACTTGTCCGCCGTAGCTTCAGCGAAGGCGGAAGCCGCCGCCGAGATCCAGGCCCGCGTCCTCCTGCGCCGCTACGGCGTCGTCTGCCGCCGCGTTCTCACGCGCGAGCCGAACGCCCAACCGTGGCGCGTGCTCGCCCGCGTCTATCGCACGCTCGAGGCGCGAGGTGAGATTCGCGGCGGCCGCTTTGTTTCCGGACTTGCCGGCGAACAGTTCGCGCTGCCCGAAGCGGTCGAGCGCCTCCGCGAGCTGAGACGCACGCCGCCCGACGACACCGTGCTGGTGATCAGCGGAGCCGATCCCCTCAACCTCGCGGGCATCGTCACCGCCGGCGATCGCGTGGCCGCGATCGCCTCGACGAGACTGGCCTACCGCAACGGCATCCCGCTGGCCGTCCTGGAGGGCGACTACATCCGGCCGATCGCCGAAATCGATCCGGCGATCGCGGCGGAAGTCGCCAGCGCATTGACCGGCCGCCGCATGCCGCCGATCATCAGCGGCTTCGTCGGCCGCGTGTCGTAACGAGCCGGAGGCTTTCAGCCATCGGCTCTCAGCTTACGGCGGTGAGAGCTGGCAGCCGAGAGCTCACCGCGAGCGACGAAGTGCCCGCCGGTCTAGAACCGAAACCGCACGCCAAGGCGCAGCAACCGCGGGTTCATGATCTCCAGCGGCTGATTGAAGCCGGTCGATCCTGTTGCCGTCACGTCGTACTGGCGCCCGAGGACCGTCGAGCGGTTCAGCGCGTTGAACAGATCGAGATCGAACGCCAGCTCCGACCCGCGAGAGCGCAACCGTCTTGTTGGCGGTCAGCCGACCGAGGCGAATCGTGTCTCCAACATAGAGGCTCTGTGTCCACCTTGCTGGCGGCGAAGAACGGCCGCCACAGCCGCGCTTACATGGTGCCCGTCGTCGCGCGAAGCTCGAGGCGTGCAGGGTGTCGACGCCGTTGCCAGGATATTCGAGTAAGCCGTATTAGCGGCCTCCCGAGTCAACATCAGCACGCGGACGATCTGGTGTTCCGTCACGCGCTCGATGTCGACGAAACGGGCAATCGGCTCGCGTTCGGCTCGTCGACCGGCTCGTTGTGGATCAGCGAAGACGGCGGCGAATCGTGGCAGGCGTTGTCATCGAATCTCCCGCCGATTTACGCCGTGCAGTTCGAAAAGAAGACGCCCTGACGGGGCTCGTGCGCCCGAGGCAGCTCGGCCTCAGTGTGGCAGGCGGGGGCGGAGGTAGCCGTACGTCCAGGTGCCGGCGAGCGCGCTGGCGATCGCCACCACGATCGCGGTGATCCCATTTCCCACCAATGCGAACAACGGCCCGGGGCAGGCGCCGGTCAGCGCCCAGCCGATGCCGAACAGCGTACCGCCGATCCAGTACCGGTACCCGCCGCCCATGCTTTTTGGGGGAATGGCAATCGCGTCGCCGCGAAGCGTTCTGACGCCGCTCCACTTGATCGCCTGCAGCGACAGCGCTGCGACGGCGACGGCGGAACCGATGATGCCGTACATGTGGAAGGCCTCGAACCTGAACATCTCGTGAATGCGGTACCACGAGATGACCTCGGATTTCGTGAGCACGATCCCGAAGTACGTGCCGGCGAGGAGGTAGGGCAGGAGTGCCGCCGGGCCAGAGGTCATCGGAGCAGCCACGGCAGAATCACGAACGTCGTCAGCAGGCCGCCGGCGAAGAAGCCCACGACAGCGACGAGCGACGGCAGCTGAAGATGGGCCAGGCCGGCAATTGCGTGGCCTGACGTGCAGCCGCCGGCGTATGCCGTTCCGAAGCCGACCAGGAACCCGCCGATGACGAGCGACACGAATCCCTGGAGCGTGAGGAGCGCGCTCCAGGTGAAGATCTCCGGCGGCACCAGGTCCGACACGGGGCCGATACCGAGCCGCGCAAGCGCCGCGCGCGTTTCGATGGAGATGTCAGGCGGCGCGCCGGCGAGCAGCCAGCCCGCGATCGCGCCGCCGGCCAGGATTCCGGCCGCGAACGCGAGGTTCCACGAACCCTGCGCCTTCCAGTCGTATCTGAAGAACGCGACGTTGCCTGGACAGATCGCCGCGCACAGGTGACGTAGGTTCGATGAGAGGCCGAACTGTCTGTTGCCGAGGATCAGCAGCAACGGGACGGTGAGGCCGATCAGCGGACCGGCGATGTACCACGGCCAGGGACGGGAGAGCAGATCGAACATGGTCAGGCCTGATTGTACGAAAAAGGAGGCGTGCCAGGCGGCAGGCGGCAACTTACTCGAAGGAACGACGCCAGCAGCGCCGGGTGCCCGGGGAGCGCCCGACCATCCGGCGCGCTCGTCGCGCTACCTCCTGAACTGGAAGATAGCGCTGTGAACGGTATGATCCGCAAGGCTCCCATCGAGCTGGCGGCACGTGCCCGCCCATGCCTTGTCCGTCTTCCAGACGTAGACGTACTGATCTTCGGTGGGATCGTAGTGGAGGCTGCTCTGCCCGGCCGTCACTGCCAACTCGATAGGATCTGACAAAGCCGCGCCCGAACAGCTGACCGGCGCCGCGATCGGCGAGCCGTCCGCGAGGATCGCCAGTCCCCGGTCGCCGCTGAGGCTGAACTTCACCGGCACCGCGCTGCCGGCCCGTGCCACGTTGATGCCGGCATTGTCG
Source organism: Vicinamibacterales bacterium (assembly GCA_035512515.1). Lineage (GTDB taxonomy): Bacteria > Acidobacteriota > Vicinamibacteria > Vicinamibacterales > UBA2999 > JACCSI01. The sequence goes on along the minus strand of DATKDY010000273.1, from coordinate 38,303 downwards.
ATCGGCGCGAGGAAACCGCTGTACGGGTAGGCGACCAGGAACGTCCGCGAGACGTCATCTGCCGGGTACCACGGCGTCGGCGTGCTCGCGGCAATGCCGTGGTGGCCGTAACCCTCCTGGGAGGCCGTGATGGTGCAAGGGCCGACGCCCGTGCCGGCTGCTGCTCGGCCTGTATCCATCCGACTTCCGGCTGAAGTACGGCGAGGAGCTCGAGGCTGACTTCGACGAGCTGTGTCGCGAAGCACGGGCTTGCGGAGGGCGTCTGCGACTCGCGCGGTGCTGGACGCACGCGGCCGCTGATCTCATGTGGTCCGTTCCTCGGGAGTGGATCCGGACGCCATGGATTCCCGTCCTGATCGTGGCGAGTATCGTCGCCTCCAGCGTGTTCTATTACGTCGTCGGCCGCGTGTCGTAGAAGGCCGGAGGCTTTCAGCCCTCGTCGATCCCGCTGCCGTCACATCGTACCGGCGGCTGGGGACCGTCGAGCGGTTCGGCGCGTTAAACAATCGAGATTGATCCGGCAGTCGATGACCATAAATATGGTAATGTGGACAGGTGCGGACGACCATCGACATTCCGGACGCCACGTACCGCCAACTCAAGGCCAGGGCCGCGTCAGAGGGGCGGTCGGTGAAGGCCCTACTGCTCGAGGCGGCTGAACAGGTGCTGTCATCCGGGGCACGGCCCTCGACGCGACGCGTTCAGCTGCCGCTCGTGCAGTCAAAGCGGCCTGGTTCGCTCGCGTTGGACAATGCGCGGATCTACGACGTCATTTCTTTTCCCTGACATCAACGTCTGGGTCGCCCTGACGCACGGCGCGCACGTGCACCACCTCGTTGCGCACGACTGGTTCGAGTCGGTCGAAGGCGACGTCCAGTTCTGCTTTTGCCGCTTCACACAGCTCGGGCTGCTGCGGCTGCTCACGGCTGCAGCGGTGATGGGTGACGACGTCCTCACGCAGCGCGCGGCGTGGAAGGTGTACGACCGGTGGCTGCAGGATGACCGGGTGACGTTCGCGGGCGAGCCGTCCGGTCTTGACCGCAGGTTTCGCGCCCTGAGCCGTTCGACGCAGGCTGCCCCGAAGACGTGGGCTGATGCTTATCTGGCGGCCTTCGCGGACGCGGCGCCGATGACCCTCGTGACGCTCGACCGCGCCTTCCGCGGCAAGGTCGCGTCGCTCGTCTTGCTCGAAGGGGAATGAGGAGCTACCGCGTCAGTTCGTCGTAGGCGGAGTTGAGCACGCCCGCGAGTGTCAGCACGCTGCCGCTCGATGCGTGCTCGGTGAAGCCGGGCAACTCCGTCGCCTTGGCGATCTCTTCTTTCGGCTGCTTGGCGGCGATCCCCTTCTGCACGAACTGCAGGGCGGCGGACAGATAATCCCGGAGGTACAGCAGCTCTTTCGCCGGTCCGGTGACCGGCGCTCCCGCCCTGGCGTGTCCGAAGATGAATGTGGCGTCGCCGTGCCGCTTCGCCACCTGCTCGAGGATGCTGAGCCAGTTCTTCATCGACGCGCCGCCAGGTCCGTCGACCCGCGGGTGCAGCCGGTTGAACATGAGGTCGCCCATGTGCACGACGTTCGCGCGCTCGAACACGATCACCGCGTCACCGCCGGTGTGGCCAGGTCCGTGATAATAGCCCCAGACCTTTTCGTCGCCGAGCTCCTGCGACCAGCTCTCCCCGAAGGTGATGTCGGCGTAGGCCTGCTGCTCCGCGTTCTTCGTGGTCGCCTCACGATGCAGCTTCGCGCAGCGTTCCTGCTGGACGATCTGCTGGACGGCCGGGCGGAAGACGGAATTACCGGCGGTGTGATCGCCGTGGTAATGCGTGTTGATCAGCAACTGAATGCCTTTCGCGGATTTCTGCTGCAATCCCTCGACGCACGCCTTGGCCGTCGCCGGGAACTGCGCATCGACCGCCACCGCGCCTTCAGGATTGGCGAGCCAGCCGATGGTGCCGCCCTGTCCCGTGAAGAAGCCGACGTTGCGCCGGATGTCGGTGAACGTCGTGGGCGGCGCGGGCTTCTGCCCCTGCTGGGCGGCGAGCGGCAGACGCGCGACCGTAAGGCCCGCCAGCGCGAGGGAACTGGTTGTCAAGAACTCACGTCGATCGAATGCCACGTTTTCCTCCGATGTCCTCATGAACCACAAACCCTGTTGAACCCGTGATCACCTGGCACCATAAAGATAGTCCAGGGCGAGATTGGTGAGCGCGCGGACGCCCACCGGCAGCGCCGATTCATCCGCGAAGAACAGCGGGGAGTGATTCTGCGGCGCCGTCCTGGGATCGACCCCTTTCGGCGTGACACCCAGAAAGAAGAACATCCCAGGCACCCGCTGCTGGAAGAAGGAGAAATCCTCCGCGGTGCCGGTCAGCGCGCTCAACCGGACGTTGTCCGCGCCGGCCACGCGGCGCAGCGTCGGGGCCATGCGCTCGGTCAAGGCCGGGTCGTTGATCGTGGCGGGATACCCGATACCCAAGGTGATCTCGGCCGTCGCCCCGGCCGCCTCAGCCGTTTTGGTGGCGATGTCCCGGATACGGCGGTGAATGTCGGCGCGAACCTCCTCATTGAAGGCGCGCACCGTGCCGAGCAATTCAACCGTCTCGGGCACGATGTTGAACCGGTTGCCGCCGTTGAAGGCGCCAATCGTCACCACCGCCGGCGCCTCGGTGATGTTCACGCTGCGGCTCACGATCGTCTGCAGCGACATCACGACCTGTGCGCCGACGACGATCGGATCGATGCCGCCCCAGGGCACCGCGCCATGCGTCTGTTTGCCCGTGATGCGGATGGTGAATCCATCGCCGCTCGCCATCAGCGGTCCCGGGCGATACTCGATCGCGCCCGCGGTCATCGGAAACACGTGAAGGCCGAAGATGGCGTCGACCTTGGGATCGTCGAGCACGCCCTCTTTGATCATCAATTCCGCGCCGCCCTGCTCGCCGGCGGGCGGGCCTTCTTCCGCGGGTTGAAAAATCAGCTTCACCGATCCCGGGATCTGATCGCGAACCCGGGCCAGAATCGTGGCGGCGCCCAGCAGGATCGCCATGTGGTTGTCATGGCCGCACGCATGCATGACGCCGACTTCCTGCCCGTTCCACGTCGCCTTAGCGGTCGATCTGAATGGCACGTCGACCTGCTCGGTCACCGGCAGGGCATCCATGTCCGCGCGCAGCGCCACCGTCGGGCCCGGCTGGCCGCCTTTGAGGACGGCCACGACGCCGGTGTGTGCCACCCCGGTCTTCACCTCGTACCCGAGGCGCCGCAGTTCGTCGGCAATCACCTTGGCCGTGCGCGTTTCACGGTTCCCCAACTCAGGGTGCTGATGGAAGTCGCGCCGCCATGTGACGACTTGTGGGGTGAGCTCCTGCGTCAGCGTGTCCACTTGCCGGGCTAACGGATTGGCCGTCTGTCCCGTCACAATCGCCGGCGCCAGCAGAACTCCCAACCCGAAGACGACGTATTTGCCCATGCCGCGATTCTATGACGATCACACTCTCTGATCTTCGCCTCGCCCTCCGGCTGGTGCTCCGCCGCCCGGCCCTGTGCGTCGGGGCCGTTCTTTCCCTCGCGCTCGGCATCGGGGCCAACACCGCCATCTTCAGCGTGCTGCACCGCGTCGTGCTGAATCCGTTGCCGTACGCGCAACCAGCGCAACTGGTCATGGTGTGGGAAACCTCTGCCGACAACCAGGAGCGATGGGTCGCCCCGGCAAACTTCGTGGACTGGCAGCGGGAGACGACCTCGTTTGCGGCGCTGGCGGCGTTTGACGTGTTCCGCCCGACGCTGACGCGCCCGGCGCAGGTGGAGGGCGGGGCTTCCTTGAACGCGGGAGCCGCGCCAGAACCAGAGGTCGTTCGCACCGTCAGCGCCTCAGGCACGTTTTTTACCACTCTCGGCGTGTCAGCCGCCATGGGACGAACCCTGCTGCCGGAAGACGACGCGCCGGGAGCGACGGCCGTCGCGGTGCTGAGCGAAGGTCTGTGGCGCCGGGCCTTCGGAGCGGACTCAGCCATCCCCGGCCGCACCTTGGCCCTCGACGGACGTCCGCACGTCATCGTTGGTGTGATGCCCGACAGCTTTGAGTCTCCGCTGCAAAGCAGTGCGATCGATCTCTGGGTCAACGGGGATCGCGGCGTGCCCCGGACGTTCCCGTTCGGCGGCGACGTGACCGCCGTTCGCGACTCGCACATTCTGTTTGTCCTCGGCCGTCTCGCTGACGGCGTTTCGCGCGAGGTTGCGCAGCAGGAGCTCACGACGTTGATGCAGGAGCTGTCACGCCGGCATCCCGACACCAACGCCGGGCTCGGAGCCCATGTGAAGTCCCTTCACGAGGCCGTGGTCGGCGACGTGGCGCGTCTCGTGACGCTGCTCCAACTGGCCGTCGGCATGATGCTGCTGATTGCGTGCGCGAACGTCGCGCATCTGCTGCTCGGCCTGGCTGCCGCACGTCACAGTGAGATGGCCACACGCGTCGCGCTCGGCGCCGGCCGTGGACGGCTCGTCCGCCAGTTGCTGATCGAGACGCTGGTGATCGCCATTCCCGGCGGGCTGCTGGGACTGACGCTGGCTGTGTGGGGTCTCGAGTTGCTCGTGGCCGCAGCACCCCAGGGGCTGCCGCGCGTCAGCGAAATCGCCATCGACCCCGTCGTGCTCGCGTTCACGACGCTGGTCACGCTGTTCACCGCACTGCTGTTCGGTCTGGGGCCCGCGGTGCAGCTGTCGCGCGCCGTCTCGCTGGCGCAGGCGCAGTCCACCACCCGCGTCAGCGGCGCACGACGCATCCGCCGCTGGCACCACGCCATCGTCATCACCGAGCTGGCTGCGGCGCACGTGCTGTTGATCGGTGCGGGGTTGCTCGTGTCGAGCCTGCTGGCGGCACAACGGGTTCCGCTGGGATTCGAAACGACAGGACGCGTCGCCGCCGATTTGAGCCTCGCGCCCGAACGCTACCTGAGGAGGCCGAATCCCGATGAGCCCGTCATCGATGTGCAGCCCAAGCTGCAGTTCGTCGAGCGCGTGCTGACGCGCGTGCGACAGACACCGGGCGTGCGCCGGGCCGCGGCATCGTTCACGTCGCCCCTGACCGGCGCGCCCAACCGTGGCATCGTCGTCGAGGGCCGGCCGGTGACGGGTCCGGGACCACAGGATGCCGCCGATTTTCAGGTCGTCACCCCCGACTTCTTTCACGCCATGGGCGCCACGCTCGCGCGCGGCCGCCACTTCAGCGAGGCGGATACCGCGGACACGGCGCCCGTCACGATCGTCAATCAGGCCTTTGTCGATTCATACTTCGCGGGCGTCGATCCCATCGGACGCCGCATTCAGTTCGGCGGAACGCTGTCGCACGAGATCGTCGGCATCGTTGGCGACATGCGCTACCGATCGGTTGAAACGCCGGCCGATCCCACCTTCTACCTGCCGCTGACGCAGAATGCCGAGCGCTGGCCGTTTCTCTCGATCACGGTGCAGACCAGCGGCGACACCACGGCGGCGATGACGGCGCTTCGCACGGCGATCAGGGAGGCGGATGGCAGCCAGGCGGTCGTGCGCGTGCGGAGTTTCTACGACATCCTCCACACGGCGCTCGCGACGCGTCGTTTCAATACCGTGCTGGTGATCGCCTTTGCCGGGATGGCGCTGCTGCTGGCCGCGATTGGCACCTACGGGGTGATGTCGTTTGCGGTGTCGGTGCGCACGCGCGAGCTCGGCGTTCGGGCCGCGCTCGGCGCGTCGCCCGGGAATTTGCTCAGGCTGGTGGTCTCGCAGGGGCTGAAGATCACCGCGATCGCGCTGGCGCTTGGTGCGCTCGGGGGGATCGCGGTCGCCGGCGTCATGCGTTCGCTGCTCTACGAAGTCGCACCGCGCGACCCCGTGACCTTCCTCGTCGTGGCGCTCACGCTCGGCAGCGCGGCGTTACTCGCGATGTGGCTTCCGGCCAGGCGCGCCGTGGGCGTCAACCCCATCACCGCGCTCCGCGAGGAGTGAGGGCGTCTTCGAACGCCGGGTTTGGAACTGCCAGTCTTGACGGTTGTGAACTTGGCGCCGAAGGCGCCCTCCGCTCTTCGGGACGAATAGGCCGCTCGCGGAGTTATCAACCGCCAAGACGCCCAGTTCAAAACCCGGAGTTCAAACCCGGAGTTTCGCGCTGCCGATCAGATCCACCGGGTTTTGAACTGAGGCCCCTGGTTGTTTTGAACTCGGCGCCGAAGGCGCCCTCCGGGTTTTGCACTGAGCCCTTCGTTCGCGCGGACTACAATTTCGGGATGCAGGCGATTCTGGTGCGCGAGTTTGGCGGTCCTGAGGTGCTGAAGCTCGAAGACGTTCCCGATCCGGCGCCGGGACCGTCGCAGGTCCTGGTGCGCGTGCACGCCGCAGGCGTGAACCCGTTCGACACCTACATGCGCACCGGCACGTACGCCATGAAGCCGGCCCTTCCCTACACACCGGGCGCCGACGGCGCGGGCGTCGTGGAGGCGGCGGGCGCCGGCGTCACCGGCATCAGCGCCGGCACGCGGGTGTTTTTTGGCGGCACGGCGACGCACAAAGCCTATGGGGCGTACGCGCAGATGGTGCTGTGTGAGCCACAGCAACTGCACGCCTTACCCGATCGTTTGAGCTTCTCTCAGGGCGCTGGTGTCGGCGTGCCGTATGTCACCGCCTGGCGCGCGTTGCACGACCGTGCGCGCCTCCAGCCCGGCGAGACGCTGTTCGTTCATGGCGCGAGCGGCGGCGTGGGACTCGCGGCCACCCAGATCGCGCGCGCGTGGGGCGCGACCGTGATCGGAACCGGCAGCACGCCCGATGGACTGGAGGCGGTTCGTAGTCAAGGCGCTCATCACGTGCTGAACCATCGTCAGGCCGGGTATGTGGACGCGCTCGCGGAGCTGACCGGCGGGCGAGGCCCGGACGTCATCCTCGAAAATCTCGCGAACGTGAACCTGGACAACGACCTCACGGCGCTCGCCTTCGGCGGACGCGTCGTTGTCGTGGGCAATCGAGGCCGAATCGAAATCGATCCCCGCAAGGTGATGAGCAAAGACGCGGCGATCGTCGGAATGGCTCTGTGGAACACGATCCCGGCGGACTGGATTCGTGCCTATCGGGCCATCGAAGCAGGGCTCGAATCGGGCACCCTGGCCCCGCTCGTCTCCGTGGAGCTGCCGCTCGCCGAAGCGGCCCGTTCTCACGAGCTCATTCTGGAGCCCGGCGCCAAAGGCAAGATCGTGTTGATTCCCTGAGGCCTGCGCCCCGGTGCTCAGCGAATCCGCGCGAGCTCTTCGTCGATGATGGCCTTGAAGAACTCGAATGGCTGCGCGCCGACAACCGGCCGCCCGTTGACATACAGCGTCGGGGTCGACGCCACGCCCAGCGCTTCGCCCGCCTTCATGTTCTCCGCCACGCGGCTCGCGTGCTTCCCCGAATCAAGACACTGATTGAACGCATTCATGTCAAGCTCGAGCGCTGTCGCGTACTGCTTGATCTGCGGAATCTGCAGGGACTGCTGATTGGCAAAAAGGCGGTCGTGCATCTCCCAATAGTTGCCCTGTTCGCCCGCACAGTGTGCGGCCTCGGCCGCCTTGGGCGCTTCGGGATGATTGGGCAATGGGAAGTCCTTGAACACGATCTTCACCTTGTCGCCATACGTCTGGACGACGCGGTCGAGCGCGGGATTCACACGCGCACAGTACGGGCATTGATAGTCTGAGTATTCGACGATGGTGATGGGCGCGCCGGCCGGCCCCTTGACCGGATCGGTGGGCTCGATGCCAACCTCCTGACGCGGCGGATCGAGCAGGACACGAATGGCGCTGCCCTTCTTCGTCAGATCGTCCACGAGTTGGGCGCGCGCCTGCTGCTGGCGCTGGGCAGCGAGAAACTCCTCGATCGGCTGACGCAACTGCTCGAGCGGACGTCCCTGCGCCCGATCCTTGTTCGCCTCGTAGAACTGCTGAATGTCGGCTTCGGTCACCGGCCGCAGGCGCTTCTGCGTTTCCTGCTCGAGATACTGCGGAACCGCCAGATTTGCCGCTTTCGCAGCTTCCTCGATGACCAGGTCGCCGACCATCTGCTCGAGCACGTTGCGCCGATGCTGATACATCAACTGGGTGACGCGCGCGCGCTCGCCCGGATCCATGGCCTGCCACCGCTCGTCCACTTCCTTGAGGGTGATCGTGCGTCCGCTGACCTCCGCGACGACCGCATCCTGGGTCTGGGCCGGCGCTTGCTGGGCGGGGGCTGTCTGCGCGCTCGTACAAGCGGCGAGCAACAGCAGCAGGACGAGGCCACAAGAGGCTGACTTCATCTTTACAGCTTACAATTTTTCAGACGGGTTCGCCGGGGCCGGCGCGCCTTGGACATATCCCCTGCAGCGCTGGACTGGCAGTGGTGGATACTTCGGAAAGCGCGGATCTGTGAAGGACCGCTCGCACAGCGAAAACGTCGACCGCGCCCCGCCGACCGTCCGCTGATAGCGGCAGGTGGCACAGAGACCAAGCTCGGGCTCCACCGGCTCCATGGTTACAATGGTTACTATGCACCATCGTCTCCCGACTCGTCCCCTGGCGCTCGTTGCCCTCGTGGCCGGCGGTCTGACCGCCGTCGTGTCGGCCCAGAACCCGCCGCAGGACCAGCAGCCTGTGTTTCGGGCGGGGTCACGCATCGAGGTGCCGATCTATGCAACAGTCATCGACAGCGCCGGACGGCTGGTGCCAGACCTCCAGCAAAGCGACTTCACCGTGCTCGACGACCGCGAGCCCGTCGAGTTGACGACGTTTTCGAACGCGTCTCTGCCGTTTACGGTGGTCGTCATGCTGGACACGAGCGCCAGCATGACCAACAACCTCGAGTTGCTCAATCGTGCGGCCGAGCAGTTCCTGATCCGCATGCTCCCGGTCGACCGTGCGCAGGTCGGCGCCTTCAACGACAAGATCCAATTGAGCGGTTCGTTCACCAACGATCGCGACGAGCTCATCGCCGCCCTCGACGACCTGCAGTTCGGCAACCCCACCCGGCTGAACGACGCTATAGAAGCGAGCCTGAACGCTCTCGAGCGGATCGAAGGGCGTCGCGTGATCCTGGTCTTCAGCGACGGCGAAGACACCGCCAGCAAGACGCGTTTTCGAACCGTGCTCGAACGCGCCCGCGACGAGGAGGTCATGGCCTACGCGATCGGTCTCGAATCGGAGTATTTCGACGGACAGCGCGTGCAACGCTCCCGTCCCTCGCGCGATTTGCGCAGAATTGCAGACGAAACCGGCGGCGGGTACTTCGAGTTGAAGCGGACCGCGGACCTCGCGCCGACCTTTACCCGGGTCGCGCAGGAGCTCCGAAGTCAGTATTTGCTGGGGTTCGCACCTGCCGTACTGGATGGCAAGCTGCACAAACTCGACGTGCGGGTGAGACCGGGCCTGACCGTGCGAGCCCGCCGAAGCTATCTGGCGACGCCGGACCGCCCGCCAAGCTCGCAGCAGTAGGTATTTGATGTCAGATGAACGCCACGCTGAGGATCGTGACGATCAGTAGGGCGCCAACAGCCAGCTCCGCAGTGCTGGAAAAACTCCACTCGTAAATCCGAAACATCGCTTGCTCCTTCTACCCTTCCCTCTTGGTTGGACGGAGTCGGGCAAGACGGTGTTCCGCGAGCCGCGACCAGTCGGCGTCGGCGGCAATCTGTCTGACCAGGGTGTCGTTGCCCCGGATCACCACGGCGAAGCTGTCGGCGGACGGGGTCACGTTCACGCGATAGCGCGGTTCGTCCCCATCCCGGCGCACGTCGGGCCTGGCGAGGGGGCCGAAATACAGCCGCATCTCGGCGGCCCGAAAGTGCTCGCGCCGGTCGTCCCCGCGGGTTCGCCGGTACGTGTTGGGACCAACGCTGACGCTCCACGTCACGCCGCTGTGGCTTTCGCTGACGACGGGAGCCTCGCTCGACTCGATCGCAAACGACTCGGCCGGCTGCAGTTCGATGACGACCTGCAGCTCCGCGTCGATCCGCTCGCCCGCGATCCCCTCGTCATCGAGCGTGATGACCTCGAGTTCGGACCCTTTGCCCGTGCGGCGCATCTGCTCCATCGCTTTGTCGTACGCCTCCTGGGCACGCCGCTCAGCGGCGACGACGGCGGCGTTGATCCGGTCCATCGCCTCGGCGCCAGCCTTCTGAATGTCGGGGTGCAACGGGTTGGCCTTGACGACGATCCGCCGGTCGCCGGGGGCGGCAGGCCAGACGACGAACCATCGCGATTCCGCGCTGTTGTCGGCCGGCAGTTCGCCGTCGGACGAGGCGCCCGGAAACGGCAGCACGGGCCGCACCGCATCGACGAGTGCGTCCATGCGCGGCGTCTGGGACGTCAGCGTGGCGAGAGCGATGAGGAGCGCCGCTTTGAGCATCATGTGCTTCGTCCTGAACGGCGAGGCTTCGTGGCCGCGGTCGCGCTGGCCGAACCGGCCGGCCCCGCCGTCGTTCGCCAGAAATCCGCCAGCAGATTCGCGCTGACTTCGCGCCGATACTCCGCCGTCGATCGGACATCGTCGATCGGCGCGATCTCGCGTTTGAGCACCGTCTGCGCATCTGCGAGCGTGCCTCGGCTCGACAGGATCCGCTCGGTCTGCGGCAGCCTGACGATGGTGGCCGCCACGCTGCCGAGAGCGACCTTGACGACCGGGCCGCGCACTGCCGCGCACATCACTTTCGAGATGGCCTGCGCCCTCCGCGTGCCGACCTTGCGCCAGTACTGCCGCCCCTCGATTTTCGGGATCTCCACGGCGACAATCAACTCGTCGGTGTGTCGAACCGTCTGCCGATAGCCGGTGAAGAACTCGGTGACCGGCACCCGTCGCTCGGCGGTGGCGCTCTGCAGGACAATCATCGCATCGGCGGCAGCCAGAACCGGCAGGGAATCGCCTGCCGGCGACGCGTTGGCGATGTTGCCGCCGATCGTGCCGCGGTGCTGAATCTGCCTGCCGCCAACCTCGCGCGAGGCCGCCGCCAGCATCGGGATGCGCCGCCGCACGAGTGCCGACTGGATCAGCTCGGTGTATGTCGTCAGCGCCCCGACTCGTAGGGCGGCACCGTCAGCGGCAATGCCGCGCAGCTCGGGCACGGGCCAGAGATCGATGTAGCGCTGCTCTTTGGCGAGGCCGAAGTGGAGGTTGACATAGACGTCCGTGCACCCGGCAATCGGCACCAGCGGCCCCTCGTCGCGCAGCATGTGCAGCGCATCGCGCAGCGATGCCGGGCGCAGCAGCGACAGGGACGACAGCGGCAGTGTCATCGCCTGCGATCCTTCACCGCGCGGTAGATCGCCTCATACCCCGTGCAACGGCACAAGTTGCCAGCGAGGGCTTCCTGAATACCAGCCCTGGTCGCACCGCGGGGAATCCCGAGCGCGGCCATGATCATCCCCGGCGTGCAGATTCCGCACTGCGCGCCGCCATGCATCACGAAGGCCTCCTGCAGCGGGTGTAGCGTCTCGCCTGCCACCGCTTCTATCGTCATCACGTCGGCGCCGTCGAGATGTGCGGCCGGCACGAGACACGAATTCACGGGGAGACCATCGATGAGCACCGTGCACGCCCCGCACTCGCCCTCGCCGCACCCCTCTTTGGTGCCGGTGAGCCGGAGATCCTCGCGTAACACGTCGAGCGCCCGCTTCATCGGATGCACCTGGAGGCGCCGCGACGTGCCGTTCACCCGGCAGGCAATCATCGCGCTCGTCCGCCCGAGGCGCGAGGCGACAACTGGGCCGCGCTCATCAACCGCTCTGGAGTCACTGGGATCGCGCGGACGTCATACCCGGCATGACGAATCGCGTTGACGACCGCAGGCGCCGGCCCGTCAATGGGCATCTCGCCGACACCCTTCGCGCCGAACGGTCCATAGCGGTAGGGACGCTCGAGCAGCAACGTATCAATCGCCGGCGTGTCGGGAGGCGTGGGAATGATGTAGTTCGTCAGCGTCGCATTGGCCATCCGGCCGTCACGCATGACGACTTCCTCGAGCAAGGCATACCCGACGCCTTGCGCGGTCCCGCCTTCCACCTGCCCAATCGCCATCGCCGGATGAATGGCCCTGCCGATTTCCATGACAGCCGTCACCTTGCGCGGCCTGACTTCCCAGGTCGCCGGATCGATGTCGAGCTCGACCACGTTACAGCCCCAGCCGTACGTGCCGTACGCGTCGCCAATGTAGCGGTCGTCGTTCCACTCGAGACCAGGCGGCCGCTGGTACTGTGTCGTGATGACAAGCGATCCATGCTTGCGGAAATACGACGCCGGGGCCTCGCCGCCAAGACGCTCGCGCATCTGCTCGGCGGCGCGCTGGAGGAGTCCGCCGACGATCATGCACGTCCGCGACGCGACGGTCGGTCCGCTGTCGGGGACGCGATCGGTATCCGCCTCTGAGACCTCGACGGCGTCATAGGGCAGCTTCATCGTGTCCGCCACGATCTGTGCATGCATGGTCCGCGTGCCCTGCCCGATCTCCGTCGAGGCAACGAGAATGCGGACGCCGGTGGCCGTGAGCTCGAGCGAGGCCTTTGACGCGAGCTTCATCTCGCCGATGCCCGTGAACCCGGAGCCATGAAAGAACAAGGACAGCCCAATCCCCTTGTGCGTGCCACGCCACTGCTTGAACTTCCGCGTGAACGCCGTGCGCTTCACCGCGGCCGTCAGCACGTCGAGGGCGCTGGTGTCGTCCGGGAGGACCTGACCTGTCGCAGTCGTATCCCCGGGACGCAGCGCGTTCTTCTTCCGAAGGGTGACCGGATCGATGCCAAGCTGTGAGGCGATGCGGTCCATGTGGACCTCCACCGCAAACTGCGTCTGCGGCGCGCCGAAGCCGCGAAATGCGCCGTTGGGCGGCGTGTTGGTGCGCATCGCGCGCCCGCGAATGCGGATGTGCGGACAGCGATAAGGGCCTGACGCGTGGATCACGCCGCGCGACAGGACGACCGGGCTCAACGTGCAGTAGGCGCCGCCATCGAGCAGCACGTCGACATCCATGGCCACGAGCCGCCCGTCTCGCGTCAGCCCGGTCCGGTGCCGCACGATCGACGGGTGGCGCTTCGTCGTGGCGACCAGGTCTTCCACCCGGTCGTACATCAGCTTGACGGGCCGCCGCGCCTTGACGGCCAGCAGCGCCGCGTGACACGCGATGTGCGACGGATATTCCTCCTTGCCGCCAAAACCGCCGCCGGTTTCCGTCTGCACCACACGCACCCGCTCGGCGGGCAGACCCATCGCGACGGTCAACGCGCGATGGACGTAATACGGGCACTGCATCGAGCCGTAGACCGTGATGCCATCCCCGTTGGGAACCGCGATCATGCCGTTGGTCTCGATATACAACTGCTCCTGGTGCGCGGTGCGATACTCCCCTTCGATCACCACCTCCGCGGCGCGAAAGCCTTCGTCGATCGACCCTTTGTCGATCGCGATGTTCTTGAACGATCGGACAGAACGCTCCGGATCGAACACGGCCGGCTGCGGCGTGTACTCGATCTGGACATCGGCGCGAGCCAGCCGCTCGCGATCCGCGTGGGCCAGCAGCAGGATCGGCTCCGCGTAGTGATAGACGTCGTGCTCGGCCAGGCACGGCTGGTCCTCTTCGATGAGGGCGACGATGTTGCGGCCGGGGACGTCGCGGAAGTCGACCACGGTGAAGCCAGCGGTGTCGAAGGCGAGGCGAATGGCGTTCACACGGCCACGCGGGATGGTGGCGCGAATCGTCCGCCCGTGCAGCATCCCGGGGAATGACAGATCGTCGATGTACTTCGCGGCGCCGGTGACCTTGGCATCCGAGTCCTTGCGACGTACGTTGCGCCCGACCGCTCTTGCCATTGCCAACACAGATTACACAGATTACGCCGATTACCCTCTCTTCTTTTTCCACTACTCGCTTCGCTCGGCGCGGTTGCTCAGCAGGTCCCAGTCCGATTCGTTCGGCGGTGACGGATTCGCCAGAACCGGGATCTGATCTTCAAGCGGCAGAACAACAACTGGTCGAAGCCGTCGAGGAGTCGCAGACGTTTGAGAGAGAGAAACTGAAGAACAAACTGAGAGAGAAGATTGAGAACAATGAAATCTGTGTAATCTGCGCAATCTGTGTTGCGCACTATCCGCCGGCGATGGTCGGCACGATCTCCACGACATCGCCGTCCTTGACCGGATACTGCTGCACGCCGTGCAGCAGCATGACGTCATTCACCGCGACATTGAAGATGGGATCGGTGAGCGCCGCCGCCAGTGCCGGGTAATCGCGTTCGAGGATTGCGCGGATGCCGCCGACGTCGTGCACGGGCTCGTCGATGACGATCTCGGCACCGGCCTGGGCATGCAGCATCGAGGGCAGACGCACCGTCACGGCCATGTGCTTACGCGCCCATGGTCGCGAGCAGTTCGCCGCGCCACTCGTCCCGGGGCACGCCGTCCTGTGTGAGGTTGGAGATCTCGTAGAAGCGGGACAGCATCTGATCGAACTCGCCGCGATCGATGCGCTCGCCCTGATACGGCCCGGCGGTGCTCGGTTCGTCGAACCATCGATCGGGCAGGGTGTCGTCCTGGCGGCGGACGCCAAGCCGGTGGTTGATCAGCCGCTCGACGCCGATGATGTTGAGCCCGGCGCGATCGAGCTCGTCGAGCGTGAACTGCAGGCCGGTGACATTAGCCAGTTGCTGCTGGAATTCCTCGAGACCCGGCAGCGAGGGGCTGTTGAACAGCTTGGTCGTGAACCGGCACATCCCGACAGAATCGCCGACGGCATAGATGTTCTCGCACGCCCGCACCGCCCGTTCTTTGTCCTGATAGCTGTTGGGCTCGGCGCTCACTCGGCCGCCGTACAACTCCGCCTTGAATCCAGCATCGTCATTGATCTTTGCATTGATCTCGAGCGTCACGCGGTTCCGCAGGTGATCCATGCCGCGCGTCGCCACGGCGAGTCCCAGCGCAAACGCTTTCAGAATGCGCGCGTCATGCGGATCGCTTTGCCAGAGGCCTTTGACGGTCATGCGGTACTTCAACGCCTCGACCGGGTAGTGCCCCTTGTCAACGGCGCGGGCGCTGTCCGCCAGAACATCGCCAAAGCCCTCGCGCCGCGATGTCATGAACAGCAGCTGCTCGATCGTCCTGGCATCGCCCCATGCGAGCGCGAGCCCGCCGGTGTGCGCGGTCGTGATGATGCCCCGCTGGTACAACTCGAACGCCCACGCCAGGGCCGATCCCATGGACGCCGTGTCGAGGCCGAGATCGTTGCAGATGTTGTTGAGGCGTATGACCGGTTCCACGGCGGCGATGCCGAGGTTGGGCCCGAACTTGCCGAGCGTGACGTACTCAGGCCCATCGCCCTTGCCGTACTTGTCGTCATCGCCGGTCCGGAGGTCGTTGAGCGGGCGGCAATTCACCGGGCAGCGGAAGCAGCCCTCCATCCCGGGGCGATACCGATCGAGGTGATGCGCGTCGAGCGCCTCGGTCCACGTCGTCTCCTGATTGTTCTTGGCGCCCATCGCGCCGAGAATGCGACTCGGCTTGTAGAGAAATGGCGTGCCGGTCACCGACAGCGCGTTTTTGACCACGGAGGTGCCCAGCAGCTTCTGCGCGATGTGCCGGTTGTACGCCTTGTAGGGTTGCGCCGCGGGCAACTCGCGCGTCGGCGACAGCGTGACGATGCCTTTGAGTTGCAGGGAACCCATCTTGGCGCCTGGACCACCCCGCGCGTAGATCGCCTTCGGGCCGCTCATGATGCCGCTGGTGAGCACGAGGTTCTCCCCGGCGCGCGTGATGTTCACCATCGACATGTTGCGCTTCCACACGCCGCCGAGATCGCGCTGAACTGCCCCGCGCATCTCGATGTTGTCCATGCCGGCGTAGGGCGTCGCGTCGCGGAACTCGATCTGGCCCTCGCGAATGACGAGCAGCGACCAGGCCGGCGCACGGCCGTACAAGACCACGTGGTCGAACCCGTTCATCCGTAGAAAGGATGGAAAATAATCGCCGGCATTCGAGTCCATCAGGACACCGGAATCCGGCGACCACGACGTGCAGTTGCCGCGCGCAGCGCTCGGCACGAGACCCGTCAGCGGACCCGATCCGAAAATCAGCGGGATCTCGGCGTCGAGCGGCGTCTTGGTTTCGTCGAGCAGGCGGAACAGGTAATACATGTTCGCGCCGCGCCCACCGAGCAGGGCACGCGACACACGCAGCGGCGTGTAAGCCTGTTGCGTCTCGCGACGCTCCAGATCGACGAACAGCGTGGCGCCTTGTGTGGCGTACTGCGGCTCGCGCGGCATGCCGGAGACCAACGCAGTTACGCGGTCCCGAATTCCCATAGACGGCAGTATACCGCCGGTTGAACGGTCGTTTAACTCAGCACCGGCGATCTGGTCATCCGTTTGCTACGGATCACGACATGAAGACCTCATCTCTGGTTCAACGCTTGGGCTTCTCAGCGCTGGTCGCGCTATTCCTGCTTCCCGCCATCGCCGCCGCACAGCCGGTCCCGGCTGCCGGTCAGGTCGCTGCGGGAGCAGAGGTTGGTGTGTTTCCGGCCACTGACTCACAGCTCTCTTCGGGCATCGTCGGTGGCGGGCTTCTCGAGGTATACGCAACACCGCGGGTTGGCGTCCGCGGGACCGTCACGGCCATCCGCAGCGGCTATGCTCGATTTGACAACGACGACGAGCGGCAGTTGCGGCTTGGCGTGGACGTCATCTACAACTGGGAACGTGGAGCCGTGCACCCGTTTGTCGGCGGAGGCGTCGGCATGCACTTCCTCCGCTTCCATCGCGATGGCCGGAACGAAGGACCCAACGACACCGCGTTCGGCACTCAGGCGCTCGGTGGCATCGAGTTCTTCATGAATCGCGACTGGACACTCAAGACCGAAGGGCGCTTCCAGTGGGTCGGCGACCGTCCGAACCTCAACCCGGACGGGCTGGCGCTCACCATCGGATTGAAGCGCTACTTCTAGCGCCATCATTACCGTTGCCCGGCCTCCGGCCGGGCAGTCGGCTTGACGGAGAAAACTTGACACATTCGCCAAGATCTCCAGCCGTCAAGCCTCCTGGACCGTGACCACCAAGCGCCCGCGTCCCAAGAAGCCGCCCGTCCTATAATGCAGGCGCCTGGAGGCTCAATGCGCACTTCCTACGTCGTCGCTCTGGCGAGCGTGGCTCTCGTCGTGACCGCGCACGCTCAACTGCCCGGTGATCGTCCCGCAGGCAACCCGCGCGGGACCCGTTCGACCGCAGTCGCCCGAAACGGCATGATTGCCACGAGTCAGGCCCTGGCGTCCGCGGCAGGACTCGAGGCCTTGCAGGACGGCGGCAACGCGATCGACGCCGCCATCACCGCCGCCGCGGTCCTGGCCGTCGTCGAACCGTCGATGAACGGCATCGGCGGCGACCTGCTCGCGATCGTCTGGGACGCCAAGACCAAACGCATTTACGCGCTCGACGCGACCGGCCGGTCGGCGCATACGGCAACACCGGAAGAGTTTGCGAAGCGCGGGCTCGAGAGCATGCCCGGCAGCGGTCCTTTGCCCGTTGACGTGCCGGGCGTCGTGGACGGCTGGCATCAACTGCTGACGCGCTTCGGCACGATCTCGATGTCGCGAGCACTGCAGCCCGCGATCAGGTACGCACGCGATGGATTCCCCGTTCAGGAAATCATGGCCCGGGATTGGGCGAATGCGGCCAAGAGACTGTCGCAGGATCCGGCGGCGGCGGCCACGTTCCTGCCAGATGGCCAGCCGCCCGGGCATGGGGAGATCTTCGCCAACCCGCGCCTGGCCAAAACCCTGGAGCGGCTTGCCAAGGGCGGGCGCGACGAGTTCTACAAAGGTACGATTGCCCGCGCCATCATCGCCGACATGCGCGCGCGCAACGGGTTGCTCGATGAACGCGACTTCACGGATCACAAGTCCGACTGGGTCGAGCCCATCCGCACCAGCTATCGCGGCGTCGAGGTGCTCGAGATGCCCCCGAGCACGCAGGGCTTCGTCGCGCTCCAGATGCTCAACATCCTCGAAGGCTTCGACATCAAGGCCTTCGGGCACAACAGCGCCGATTACCTGCATGCGGTGACCGAAGCCAAGAAGATCGCATTTGCCGATCGGGCGGCATACCTCGCGGATCGCGACGCGATGCCAAAGAATGCGCTCGCGACGCTGCTGTCGAAAGACTACGCCGCTCTGCGCCGCAAGGACATCGACATGCAGCAGGCCGGCAGCTACAAGGCTGGCGCCCTGGCCGGCGGCGGCACGGCGTCAGGCGACGTGGATTTCTCCGCGCAGGATCTCGGCGACACGATTTACATGACGGCCGCGGATGGCCAGGGCAACGTCGTGTCCCTCATCCAGTCGCTGTTCGGCAGCTTTGGCGCAGGCATCGTGGCCGGCGAAACCGGCATCACCCTGCACAACCGCGGATCGGGGTTCACCCTCAGGCCCGGTCATCCAAATCAGATTGCGCCCCACAAGCGGCCGCTGCACACGCTCGTCCCGGCGATGATCCTCCGCGACGGCCGTCCCTGGGTCTCTTTCGGCGTGATGGGCGGGGACAATCAGGCTCAGGCGCACGCCCAGGTCGTGATGAATCTCGTCGACTTCGGCATGAACATTCAGGAAGCCGGCGAGGCCGCGCGCATGCGGCACGGCGGCGACTCGCTGCAGCTCGAAAGCGGCATTGCAGAAGACGTGCGCAAGGCGCTCGAAGCACGCGGCCACCAGACCCGCGACGGCCGCGGATCGATGGGGGGCTTCCAGGGGATTCTCATCGACCCGCGAACAGGCGTCCTGATGGGCGGGTCGGATCCACGCAAGGACGGGCTCGCGATTGGCTGGTGACGAACAAGTTCCCAACCGTCAAGACTCCCAGTTCAAAACCCGGTGCCACTTCGCGGCAAGTTCAAAACCGCCAAGGGCTCGAGTTCAAAACCCGAGGCCGCTGCGCGGCAGGTTCAAAACCGCCAACGGTCCCAAGAAGTTCAAAACCAATGGTGGGACGGGCTTTGAACTTTGGGGGTTTGAACTTGGGTTCTTGGCGGTTGAGAACTGAGCTCGCCGCCGTGCGTGCTCTGCGGCGAGCGGGGCCTTGTATCATTGGCAAATGCGTCATCTGCAGCTCCTACTCGTGATGAGCCTCACACTCTTACTCGCGGTGGCATGCGGCAAATCCGAAGAAGAACGTGCCGCTGAAAAGGCCGCGGAAGAAACCCGCGAAGCCGCCGAAGCCCTTCAGAAAGCGGCAGAGTCCGCCGACTCTTCGAGCCAAGCGCAAGGACTCCGGGAATTCGCCAAGGCCATGGAAGGCATGGCTGGGGCCCTCGGCGGCACCACGCCCGACGGCAAACCCGTCGATCCCGTGAGCTTCCAGGCCTTGCAGACGGCCCTCCCTGAACTGCCGGGCTGGGAACGCTCGACACCCACTGGCGAGCGCATGACGGCCCCGGTGGCGTTCTCCGAAGCGGAAACTCACTTCACGAGGGGTGAGGCGACCGTCACCGTGAAGATTGTGGACTCCGCATTCAGTCAGCTGCTGATCGCGCCCTGGGCGATGTTTCTCTCGGCCGGCTACGAGCGCGAGAGCCGCGAGGGCTACGAGAAATCCGTGACCGTCGGCGACAACCCCGGCTTCGAGCGCTGGAACAAGGGCAGCAGGAACGGTGAGCTCAATCTCGTTGTCGCGAAACGTTTTCTCGTGACCGTGGAAGGCGACAACATCGATGACACCAAAGTCCTGCACGAGTTTGCGTCGAAAATCGATTCGGACACGCTCTCGTCGTTGAAGTGATGTCGGGCGGGTGAGGCTGGTAGGGCGGGTGGGCCTGGTGGGATCGCCCTCACCGCCCTCACCGCCCTACCCGCCCAATCTGAAGCCCGCCTTCAGCGGGTCGTCTCCATCAATCAGGAACGTGTGCTCGCCGGTGATCCAGGCCGACCCCTGGATCTCCGGCACGATGGCCGGCCGGTCGCCCACCAGGAGCCGTCCGATGATTCGTCCTCTGAAGAGCGTGCCCACGATGCTCTCGTGGACAAACGGGGCATCGTCGTCGAGGACGCCCATTTCGCTGAGCACCGCCATCACCGCCGCGGTGCCGGTCCCGCAGGGTGACCGATCGACTTCGGCGTCCGCGAAGATCGTCACGTTGCGCAAATGCGCATCGGGGTGTTGCGCGGGCGCGGTGAAAATCGTCCCATAGATACCCTCGAGGCCGGCATCGAGCGGGTGCACGATCGTGCGCAGCCGCTCCACTTCGTCTTTCACTGCCATCCCGAGCCGCCGCAGATCGGGCAGCCTCGCGCCATCGACAGGGAGACCGGCAGCTTCGGCATCCACGATCGCGTAAAACGCGCCGCCGAACGCCACATCGACGAGGAGCGTCCGCCCGTTGAGCTTGACGGGCAGTCCCGCTTCGAACACGAAGGATGCCACATTGCGAAACGAGACGGACGACACATGCCGTGTGCCGTCGCGGTCAGTGGCGATAGCCGCTCGCGCTTCAACGGGTCCCGCGGGCGAATCGAGCACGAGCGCGGGCCCGCCCGGCCAGATCAGATCGCGCTCGATGGCGATGGTCGTCACGGCCACGACGCCGTGCCCGCACATCGTGCTCCAGCCTTCGTTGTGCATGAACAACACCCCGGCATGAGCGCCGGGTGTGACCGGCTCGGTCAGCAGGGCGCCGTACATGTCGGCGTGGCCCCGCGGCTCCAGCATGATCGCGCGCCGCAGATGATCGAGATGCTTCCGGGCCCAGGCGCGCTTTTCGAGCATCGTGGCGCCCTCCGGACTCGGCAGCCCCTCGACCACCAGCCGGAGCGGCTCGCCCGCCGCGTGCGCATCTATCGTTCGTATGCGGTGAATCATCCGTGTAGATTACTGAGAAGTGCGCTGCTTCTACTCGGACACCTTCGTCCTGCCCCTGCCGGCCGGGCATCGCTTCCCGATGGCCAAATACAGCGGCCTTCGCGAACGCATCCTGCGCGACGAGATCGTGGCGCCAGACGACCTGCACGAGGCTCCGCGCGCGTCGTGGGATGATCTGCGGCTCGTACACACGGACGAATACCTCACCGCGATCGAGCAGGGCACGCTGCCACGCGAGATGCAGCGCCGCATCGGTTTCCCGTGGTCGCCGCAGATGGTCGAGCGCGCGCGCCGCTCCGTGGGCGCCACCATCGCCGCCGCGCGCGCCGCCCTGGACGAGGGCGTCGCGGCCAACCTGGCCGGCGGGACGCATCACGCGTTTGCCGATCGCGGCGAGGGCTACTGCGTCTTCAACGACGTCGCCGTTGCCGCGCGCGTGGTCCAGCGCGACTATGGGAAGACTCGCATCGCCGTCGTGGACTGCGACGTCCACCAGGGCGACGGCACCGCCGCAATATTTCGCGACGACGGCAGCGTGTTCACCCTGTCCCTGCACGGCGCCCGAAACTATCCATTCAGGAAGCAGACGAGCGATCTCGATGTCGAATTGGACGATGGCACCGGCGATGAGCCGTATCTCTCCAGGCTTGCACATTGTCTGGACGTGGTGTTCGACTTCAACCCTGAGGTGGTCTTCTATCTGGCGGGCGCCGATCCGTACGAGGGCGATCGGCTGGGGCGCCTGAAGCTGACCATCCCGGGCCTCCAGCGGCGCGACATGCTGGTCTTCAACGGCTGCCGCGAGGCCGCCGTTCCCGTGGTCATCACCATGAGCGGCGGCTATGCCGAGAATCTCGAGGCGATCGTGACCATTCACGCCAACACCATTTCCGCGGCTCAGGCGGCGGCTCCAGCACCTGAGGCACTTCAGGCACCCGAGGCACCCGAGGCACCTGAGTTAGGCACCCTATGTCACAGCGCTTTCGCCTCCTCACCGAAGACCACGTCAAGTCCCTGCTCTCGATGCCCGAGCTGATCGTCGCCATGGAGGCCGCCGTGGCGCGGTTCTCAGCCCGCGAGGTGCTCCAACCGGTGCGCACGGTGCTCAGCGTCGGTCCGACCGGCGCGTTCTTCGGCCTGATGCCGGCCTACATCGAACAACCGGCGCGTCTTGGTGCCAAGCTCGTCACGGTGTTCAACGAGAATCACCGTCGCGGCCTGCCCTCGCATCTGGCGACCATCGTCCTGCTCGATCCTGAGACCGGTGCCCTCATCGCGCTGATGGACGGGCGCTACATCACCGAGTCGCGAACCGCCGCCGTGTCCGCCGTTTCGGCGCGACACCTGTCGCGCCACGACGCGGCGACGCTCGCCATTATCGGCAGCGGTGTGCAGGCCCGCAGTCACCTCGAGGCGTACGCGCACGTGCGCTCACTGCGCGATGTACGCGTGTGGTCGCCCAACGCGCGCAGCCGCGAGCGCTTCGTCGAAGAGATGACCGGACAGGTGCCGGCCCAGTTGCACAACAGCCCCTCCGCACAGGATGCCGTCGATGGCGCTGACCTCATCGTCCTCGCGACGTCCTCGCCCACGCCGGTGATTGACGATGCGTGGATCGCGCCGGGCACGCACGTCGTGTCGGTCGGTGCGTGCCGGCCGGATCAGCGGGAGATGGCTCCGGAGCTGGTCGCCAGGTCGCGCCTCTTCGTCGATTCGCGCGCTGCCGCCCTCGTCGAATCCGGCGATGTCGTATTGGGCATCGCCGAACAACGGTTCGACGAACGCCATATCGCCGGCGAACTTGGGGAAGTCGTCCTCAACCGCGTGGCTGGACGCGCGTCCGCGGAGCAAATCACGGTTTTCAAATCCCTCGGCATGGCGGTCGAAGACGTCGTCACCGCCGACCTGGTCTTCCGCCGCGCCATCGAGTCCGGCGCTGGGACTGAGCTGACGTTATGAGGAGCCTGTGGGCGTGCGTCGCGTCAGCGGCGTACATCGCTGCCTCTTCGGCGCCCTCGCTGCCTGCAACGCCTTCGGCGGCGTCGACGCCTTCGATGGTTGAGCGCGCTTTCACCGCTGCTTACAACCTCGATCACGCCGACGCGACGGCGCTTCTCGATCAGGCCATCGCCGCCAACCCCAACGATCCCGACGCGCACCGGGCCGCAGCCGTCATCGCGTGGCTGCGCATCGGCTTCCTGCGCGGATCGATCACGGTGGACGACTATCTTGGCAACGTCAGCAAGCCCAACATCAACATGCTTCCGCCGCCGCCCGAGGAGGCCGAGCGCTTTCACCGGCACATTGCGCGGGCGCTTCAACTGGCGGAAGCCGAGCTCCAAAGGCGACCGCGCGATGCCAACGCCCACTTCCGGCTGGGCGCGGCGGTCGGAACACGGGCCTCTTATGGCGCGACCGTCGAAGGCAAGATCCTCGCGTCGTTTCGGGCGGCGCGCCGTGCGTACGATGCCCACGAGACCGTGCTGGAGCTCGATCCCTCGCGCAAGGATGCCGGTCTCATCGTCGGCACCTACCGCTACGTCGTCTCGGCGTTGTCGCTGCCGATCCGCGTGGTGGCGTATGTCGCCGGGTTCGGCGGCGGCAGGGAACGGGGGCTGAAGATGATTGAGGAGGCCGCGGCTTACCCAAGCCTGTCTCAAACCGACGCGCGATTCGCGCTGCTGCTGCTCTACAACCGCGAGCGGCGCTTCGACGAGGCGATGCGGGTCGTGCGGCAATTGCAGGAGCAGTTTCCACGCAATCGACAGCTCTGGTATGAGGGCGGTGCCACGCTGATTCGGGCGGAGCGCTACGAGCAGGCCGACGCGATGCTGAGCGAAGGCATCCGCCGGCGCGATCAGGATCGGCGCGAGCGGATGTTCGGCGAAGACGCCTTATGGCACTACAAGCGCGGCGTGGCGCGCGTGCGATTGGGCCGCCTGGACACCGCGTACGCGGATCTGCAGGTTCCAATCGCGCGCGAGGCTCGCGATTGGGTGCGCGGGCGCGCACATGCCGAGCTCGGGCGGATTGCGTTCAAAAACGGCAACCGGGAACAGGCGCGCCGGCAGTATCGTCAAGCGTTAGAGCTGGCAGAACGCGGGAACGACCCGACCGGCGAGGCCGAGGCCGAGACCCTGTTGAGGAGCGTGCGATGAGCAAGCGCCGGAATTGGCCCTGGATACTCTTCGGCGTGGCCGTGGTGATTGTGGTCATCGGCATCGCCGCCATCGTGGCGACAACCGCCTGGGTGCAGCAGAACCTGACGGTTCAGGACAGCACCGACGTGGACGCCGAGCGCGAATTCGATGCGGTGCGCGCGCGCTTTGCCGGCCGGCCGCCGTTATTGGAATTGCGGAACGGCCGGCCCGTCTATACCGGCGGTCAGCCTCCCGAGCCGGAGGCCTCGCCGCCACGCCTCGACCGTCTCAACGTGCTGGTGTGGGATCCCGATGACCAACGGCTCGCATCCTTTGCGATGCCGTTCTGGTTCTTACGTCTGAAATCCGGTCCGATTGAGTTCAGCGCCTATGCGTCCGGCATGGACAACGAAGGCGTCGAGCTGCGTCCAGAGGACATCGAAAAGTTCGGCCCAGGCATCGTCATCGATACGACGTCGCCGTCAGGCGAGCGTGTCCTCGTGTGGACGCAGTAGCTGACCGATTCACGGCATTCGCAGGCGAACGGGCTTATGGACGACGGCGGTACCGTGCGTCGCGGTAGCCCTGCTCGTAGCCCCGCATGAAGCCATCGCGATAGACCTGACGGTATTCGCTGCGTGATCCGTAGCGGCGGTCGTAGCCGCGCTCGGCGCTGCGATACCAACTGTCGCGGCGCGGATCGCGCCGACTCCCGTGCCGGGCGGCGTCCAACCCACGCCGATAGCCATCGTCCAGGCCGCGCTGATAGGCTGCGTCAACGTAACCGCCGCCGCGAGCCACGCCGCCGCGGGATGGGTAGTTGGGATATCCGCGGCCCTGCTGCGAGTAAATCGTGCCGCAGGCCGCGGTGAAAAGAAGGGCCGCGATGACCACCGCCGCACGGCCCACCCAATGCATCCTCATGGTGACACTCCTGCTGCTGGCGAAGGCGGTCGTGCAACCTTCGCGCCACGGCAGTCACCGCTAACTGAGGCCACCTTCTTTCTTGAACGCCGCGATGTCGGCGGCGGTCAGTTTCACGGGCACTGGTTGCGGGTTCCCTCCGCCCTTCGCATCGCGCTCCGGATCGATCAGGCGGGGTCCGCCCGAGGCCGATGCCTGCGCTGATGCTTTCTCGTTTCCCCCGGTCGGCAGCAGACGGCCGATCCCGAAGCCACGCCTCTTGGGTTCTTCCTTTTTGGCCTCTTCCTTGTCCTCCGCGGGCTTTTCGCCCTCACCGGCAAGGCCCGCTGTGCCGGCTTCGACGACCGCAATCTCAGTCAGAGCGACGGGCGTGTAGCTGATGTGCCTGGTGTAGCGATCCGCGAGCGTGGCGCTTGCCACCAGCTTCTCGGACGCGATCTGCCTGGTCAGGCGGCTGAGGCGCTCGTTCATCTCCGGATGGGAGGCAAACAGACCGCGCTTCTCGGTCGATGCCTTGTTCCGCTCCTGCAACCGCGTCAGGAACCGGGACAAGCCTTGTGGGGCGTAGCCGATCGTGTTGACGGCAACCAACGCCTTCTCGTCACTTTCCAGTTCTTCGCCGCGGCCGAAGCCCTTCTCGACGATTTCGAGATACACGTTCTCCACGAGCCGGTTGAGGAGGGCCGCGTTACCGGAGAGCTTTTCGTCGGCGCCCATCTGGATCGACTTGTTCTTCTGGATGGCGCGAATGGTGTGCTTTTCGGTCACGTGGACGATCTCGTGCCCGAGCACGCCCGCGAGTTCGGCTTCATCCTGGATGAGCGCCAGCGCGCCGCGCGTGATGTGCACGAATCCGCCAGGCGCCGCAAACGCGTTGACGGCGTCGGTGTCGAGCACCACGAACGTCCAGGTCACGTCCGTGTCGCCGGTGGCCTGGGCCACGGCAGTGCCGACCAGCGTGACGTAGCGATGGACCGCCTCGTCCTGAACGACACCATAACGTTCGCGAACTTTCTGGCTCACCAGCGAGCCAAGCTCACGCTCCTCGGCGTTGGTGATCTGCAGCTCGCGGAGCTGCTCGGCCCGTCTAAGGGCTCCGCGCAACCGATCAAGCTGTGCGTCAGCCGGCGCGGCAAACACAATCACTGCCAGTGCCGCAAGAACGGCGCTTCGATGTTTCACGGTCAACTCCCTCCGACCCTCGATACTCTTCGACGCCTACGTTTGCTGCGAGACGCTCGAAGACATTCGTTCTGGTTTGACCTCGTAGATGGCCACGGGGCGTGACTTGCCTTTCACGATGACTTCGCCGAGGGGACGAATATCATACTGCCCTTTCAAGGCATCCCGTGTGGCCTCACTGATGATGACGCGCGTCCCGTATTCCTTGTTCAGCGACTCGAGCCGAGCCCCCAGATTGACGGTATCACCGATCACGGTGTAGCTCATGATGGCGCTCGATCCGATATTACCCGCGACCATGTCCCCCGTCGAGATGCCGATCCCAATGTCGAGAAGTGGACGTCCAGCGGCCGCCCAGCGCTGATTGAGCTCGTCGAGCGCCCGCGACATCGCCAGCGCCGTCTGGACCGCGTGCTCGGCATGATCCGGATCGTCGAGCGGCGCGCCAAACAGCCCCATGACCATGTCTCCGACGAACTTGTCGAGCGTCCCGTGGTGCGCGAAGAGCACATCCACCATCCGCGAGAAGTACTCGTTCAGTTGCCCGACGACTTCTTCCGGCGAGGCTTTCTCCGACATCGCCGTGAAACCCCGGACGTCCGAAAAAAGCACCGTCATCGTGCGACGTTTGCCGCCGAGCGCCGCACGCTCGGGATCGGCGAGCAGCTGCTCGTACACGTCTTTGGGCACGTAGCGCGAAAACAGACGCTTCACCTGGCGCTTCTCGCGGCCTTCGACGAAGTACACCCATGCCAGTTGCCCGACAAACGTGAGTCCCACTGCCGTGACTGGAGCCACCAGCGGCATCCACACGCCCTGCGAAAACCCGTAGACGCTCGCCGCCGTGGCCGCGGTTCCCACCAGCGCCGCCAGAGTGCCCGTGACCCACGCGCTGCCTGCGGCGGCGGAGGCACCCACGATCAGCGCGAGGCCGAGCGCCAACCCGAAGCCTCGCCACGGATCGATCGGCGTGATGCGACGATCCACCAGCAGCGCATCGATGATGTTGGCGTGAATTTCGGCGCCCGGCGTGACCAGCCCCCACGGCGTCGGAAACGTGTCGAAGGTGCCGGACGCCGTGGCCCCGATCACGACGATGCGATCCTTGAAGACACCGGGATCCAGTTCCGGCGTCTGGCCTTCGAGAATTTGCTGCTCCGAGTAGAACAGGTCGTAAAACGAGTAGTACCGAAACGTCGCGGGCCTGCCCGGCGTCTGCGACGGCCCTCGGTACGCAATCAGCGCACGGCAGGAGGCGACGAGCTCGCCGTCGGGCGTCGGCACCTGCTCGATAAAGGTCGCCTCGCCGTCCGGGCCCTTGACGCCGAGCAGCGATGCCGCCGCGACACCGAGCGATGGCACATCGAACGAGCCGACGCGCACGAACGGCACGCTTCTGCGCACCGGTCCATCCGCATCGAGGATGGTGTAGGTATGGCCGAGCGCGCGCGCGGCCTTCGCCAGTTCCTCGTAGGGCGGCACGAGCACCGGTCGGGGTTCAACGCACTCGCCGCCGGCCGGGCGCGCACTGAGCGCCGGAATCCCTTCGAGCGGCACCCGAATCTGCTTCGACGTATCGACGAGACCTTCGTCGGCGGCGTCGGCGCCGAGCACGACCGTACCGGCTCTCGCCACCGACTCGGCCAGCGCCAGGTCCGATTCCGTCCCGGTCCACTCCTCCCCTGCGACGTCGAATCGCCGGGCGTCGCGTTCGGTGAACAGGCCGTCATAGACGATGACCCGCGCCGGGCCGCGGGCGAGGAAGTCGATGACCGCGGCATGGACCAGACGCGGCCACGGCCAGCGGCCGACGACGGGCTCCAGCCGTTTGATGCTGTCATCGTTCATCGCGACGATGACAATCTCGGAGCTCGGCTCGGTCGGTCGGGCGGTCAGCCGCATGCGCCAGTCGTACGTGGCGAGCTCGACTCTGGTGACAAAGTCGCTGGCGCCGAGCGCCAACGCGACCAGCGTCGCCACGGCCGCAATCGCGACACCAACGCCGAAATGAGCGAGCCAACCTCGGCCAGCGGGTTCGGGCATCAAAAAAGCCCCGTGTTTCCTCGGGGCTCGACGAAGCTTCTGAGAGCAGCCCGGCCAAGGCGGCGGGCTTTGGTACCGGTACGGGGATTCGAACCCCGGTTTGATGGCTGAGAACCACCCGTCCTGACCCCTAGACGATACCGGCACGCCGGAACGACGAAACTTCGATTATATCAACCCGGCAGCTCGATCACAGGGTTCCCTCGACAGGGTTCCCTTCACGGGGTTCCGCTCACGAAGTGCCGCAGGGTTCTTCCACAGAGTTCCGGTACAGAGTTCCGGCACGGAGTTTGGGCCGTTGTGGGAACCCTGTGACCCCGCAAGTGGTCGTGTTGCTGTTGGTGTTCGTTCTATGATCGCCGTGATGCGCTCCCTGATTCGAGCTCTGGTGTTTCTGCTGCTGATCGGCGGGTTGGTGTACGGCGCCGCTTATCTCTATGCCGGCACACTGCCGGGCCCGGTCGTCGACCTGCGGACGCCGGAGAAATATGTCGGCCAGAACACGCAGCTCGAGTTTGCGGTCGAGACGCCCGAGGGGGCCTTCTCGCGCATTGACGCCGTGCTCACGCAGGAAGGCGAGACGACGACCGTTTTCTCGACGGATCCCACCGCACAGCCAGCCGGCGAGATGAAGCAGGAGTCGGCCAACCGGATCTTCGTTATCAGGCCCATCGGAAAACAGGCCCTGCCCAACCTGAAAGCAGGTCCTGCCCGGGTCACGGTGACCGCCTCGCTGCCGGTCCTCTACGGCATACGCACGGCGACGACCTCCATCACCCGCGATCTCGAGGTGCGCCTCGACCCGCCGCGCGTCGGCGTCCTCTCCCTGCACCACTTCGTCAACCACGGCGGTCCGGAATTCGTGGTGTTCCGCGCGACCCCGGCGGATGTGACGGCGGGGGTGCGAGTCGGCGAGGTGGAATATCCGGCGTTCCCCGGCAGCAGCGTGGGCATCCCGGATTCGGCGGCGCGCGTTGCGTTCTTCGTGCTCGGCTACGACCAGGATCGCGATGCGCCCATCTCGGTCTTCGCCCGCGACGTGGCCGGCAACCAGGCCACCAGCCCGGTCGGGCATCGCGTGTTCCCACGACCCTTCGCCAAGTCGCGTATCGAGATCAACGACCCGTTCCTTCAGCGCGTGGTGCCCGCGATTGCTCAGAACACGCCTGGCGCCAACATCGACACCAGCGATCTGCTGAAGGGCTTTCTCACCATCAATCGGGACCTGCGCCGGCAGAACAATCAGACGATCGCGGAGCTTGCCCCCAGGACGCGGCCGGAAATGATGTGGCAGGAAGCGTTTTCTCAACTCTCCAACACGTCGATTGAGTCACGCTTTGCCGATTACCGTACCTACTTCCACAACGGGAAGGAGATCGACCAGCAAGTGCATCTTGGATTCGATCTCGCGTCGCTGCAGCGGGCGGCGGTGACCGCGTCCAACCGCGGGGAGGTCATCTTCGCGGACTACCTCGGCATCTACGGGAATTGCGTGATCCTCGATCACGGTTTCGGCGTCCAGTCGCTGTACGCACACCTCTCCACGATTGACGTCACCGTCGGTGAGACCGTCGACAAAGGGCACACGCTCGGCCGCACCGGCGCCACCGGCCTGGCCGGCGGGGACCACCTGCATTTCACCCTGCTCGTCGGCGGCGTCGCCACGAGCCCGATCGAGATGTGGGATCCGCACTGGATCGAAGACCGCGTGTTCCGCAAGATTCGCGAAGCCGGCGGCCAGGCCCCGACGTTGCGGTAGCGGCGAACCGAGAGTCCAGCCCTCCCGCTGACAGCAGGACGGCGCGACTTTGGTCCCGCCTATAATTGAGTGCGTGAGACTCGCGCCGGTTCTTCTCGTCATTTTCCCGCTTGCGGCCTGTTCCAACTCGTCTCCAACGCCCGCCCCATCCGACCACACCGCTGTTGCTGACCCGGCAGCGGTCGGGACCGTCACCGGTCAGATCGTCGTGGACGGAACGCTGCCCCCTGTCGAGATGATTCGACTCGACGCCGATCCGAAGTGTGCGGCGACGGCCGACGACGGCCGGCGGCCTGCCGAGCACGTCGTGCCGGGCGAGGCCAACACGCTGCAGAACGTCTTCATCTACGTCAAGGACGGCCTGCCGCCGCGCCTCTACCCCGTCCCCGCGACGCCTGTCGTGCTCGACCAGCAGCAGTGTCGATACGTGCCGCGTGTATTCGGCATCCAGGTCGGCCAGCAGCTCACAATCAGAAACAGCGACGCGCTGCTGCACAACGTGCGATCCGAGAGCGCCGTCAACGAGCCATTCGATATCGGCACGCCCATTCAGGGCATGGAGGTGCAGCGCACCTTTGCCACGCGCGAGGTCATGGTGCCGTTCAAGTGCAACGTGCATGCGTGGATGCACGCCTACGCCGGCGTGCTGGAGCATCCGTTCTTCGCGGTGAGTGATCACCGGGGGCGTTTCTCGATCGGACAGCTCCCGCCCGGCACCTACACGATCGAGATTTGGCACGAACGGTTCGGCCGCGCGACACAGCAGATCACCGTCGCCGCGC
The DNA here is from genome assembly GCA_035512515.1 of Vicinamibacterales bacterium. GTDB lineage: Bacteria > Acidobacteriota > Vicinamibacteria > Vicinamibacterales > UBA2999 > JACCSI01. Next base: position 7,614 of record DATKDY010000273.1, on the reverse strand, counting down.
AGGAAACGACGGACCTGATGTTCAGCTACAAGGCGACCTGACGTGGCACAAGCGGCTCCATATCAGGCGACGTCGGCACGCACGGCGGCTCGAGGCCGTGGCGCGGACTTCGTGTCGCTGACCAAGCCGCGTCTCAACTCGCTCGTGCTCGTCACCAGCGCCACCGCCTATTTCCTCGGCGACGGACATGTGCTCCCATGGTCCACGCTGTTCCACACGCTGGTGGGAACCGCGCTTGTCGCCGGCGGCGCCTCCGCGCTCAATCAGTTCTGGGAACGCGACACCGATCGGCTCATGCGACGCACGCGGCTCCGCCCGCTGCCCGACGCGCGCCTGCATCCTCAGGATGCGCTCTGGTTTGGCATTGGCCTCTCGGCGGTGGGTCTCGCGCAGTTGACGGTCGCGGTCAATGCCCTCGCCGCAGCCGTGGCCGCGCTCACGCTTCTCAGCTACGTGGTGGTGTATACGCCGCTCAAGATCAAGACGTCGCTGTCCACCATCGTGGGCGCCATCCCCGGTGCGCTGCCGGCCGTCCTGGGATGGGCGGCTGCAACCAATACGCTGTCAGCGGGCGGATGGATCCTGTTCGGCATCGTGTTCATGTGGCAGATGCCGCACTTCCTCGCGATCGCGTGGTTGTTCCGGGACGATTACGCCAATGCCGGGTTCCCGCTGCTGCCCGTCGTGGAGCCCGACGGTCGCAGCACTGGCCGACAGTCGGTGCTCTACGCCGCAGGGCTCCTCCCCGTCAGCCTGCTGCCCATGGCGGTCGGCATGGCAAGCGCTTACTACGTTGTCGGCGCCATCACGCTGGGGGCGATCCTGATGGTGCTCAGCCTCGAGTTCGCCGCCTTGCGATCGATGCCGTCCGCGCGGCGGCTGTTCTATGGGACGATTCTCTATCTGCCGCTGCTCTGGATCGTGCTCCTCGTCGATCACTTCTGGAACGTCGCACCGTTGAACCTGTGAACTTTGACTACACCGTTCTGCCCGCGGTCAACGCCACGCTCAATGGCATCGCGACGGTGTTTCTCTCCGTCGGCTGGGTCCTGATCCTGCGTGGCGAAGTACGCCGTCACCGCGCCTGCATGCTGGCGGCGTTTGCGACCTCGGCGCTGTTTCTGACGTCGTACCTCGTCTATCACGCCAACGTCGGGTCGGTGCCGTTTCAGGGCCAGGGCGCCGTCCGCGTCGTGTATTTCGCGATCCTGATCACACACATCGTCCTGGCCGCGTTGATCCTGCCGCTCGCGTTGATCACGCTCTCGCGCGCCTTGTCGGAGCGCTACGATCGGCACCGCGCGATCGCTCGCTGGACGCTGCCGATCTGGCTCTACGTCTCCATCACCGGCGTCGTCATCTACGCGATGCTTTACCAGCTATAGACCCACGGCAACGCTATGGAGCGAACCCTGAGCCCGGTGCGCGAACTTCGTGAGGGAACCCCGTGAACCCCTTGGACGGAACCCTGTTGGGGAACCCCGTCGAGGGAACCCCGTGATCCCCGTGGATTATTTGTAGAGGAGGTGCTTCGCGCGGAGGAGGCGCCAGTGTGCTTCGGCGGCGCTCCATGAGGACGCCACGCGTGCGGGATCCTCGCCAGCTTTGACCCGCTCGAGCAGGGCGGTTGATCCGAGCAGGCGATCCGTGTTCTCCATGCGATAGTCCTCGCCGTGGAGCCTCCACAACGCCCCCGCGACTTCGAGCCCGACGCGAACCGGCTGCAGCGCCGCGCGATTGGTGATCACCATGAACACACCCTGACACGCCTCGTTGGCGAACTTGCTGGCGGCCGGCGTGAACGCGACCGGATAGAACCGAACCCCCGGCAACACTCGCGCGTTGAGCCTGGCAGCCAGGGCACGGCCGTCGATCCACGGGGCTCCAATCTGCTCGAATGGCTGATCCGTTCCCCGGCCCACCGAGATGTTCGAGTACTCGATGGCACCAATGCCTGGATACAGCGTCGCCTGATTCAGGTTGCGCATGTTTGGCGAGGGGTTGATCCAGGAGAGGCCCGTCTCGTCGTACCAGAAGTCGCGGCGCCAGTTCTCCACGGGGACAACCGTCAGTGACGCGCCGATCTTCTTCTCGTCGTTGAACAGCATCGCCAGCTCGCCGAGCGTCATGCCATGACGGATGGGCATCGTGGCCACGTACGCGGTGAAGCCGACAAACGGCTCGTCTGCGGCCGGACCTTCGATCTGCCAGCCGTTGATCGGGTTGGGCCGATCGAGCACCACGACGGGAATGTTCTTCTTCGCCGCCTCCTCCATCACGTATCCCAGCGTCGCGGCGTAAGTGTAGAAGCGCGAGCCGACATCCTGCAGATCGAGGACGATCGTGTCGAGGCCTGCAAGCATCTCGTCGGTCGGCCGACGCGTCGCTCCGTAGAGCGAGTGGATGGGGAGCCCCGTCTGCTCGTCGCGTGACGAGGGGACATCTTCATCCAGGATGCCGCGAATGCCATGCTCGGGGCTGAACAGGGCCGCCAGTTGGACCCCGGCTGCCTGGTGAATCAGATCAATCGTGCTCGCGCCATCGGCAGTGCGACCGGTGTGGTTCGTGACGAGGCCGACGCGTTTGCCCTTCAGCAGCGCGAAGCCGTCGCGAGCCAGTACGTCAATGCCAGGCAGCACAGGCGCAGATGGTGTGACCGACGAGCCAGTTGCGCTCGATACGGCGAAATCCCTCCCGGTCATCGGCGGCAAACCGATCGAAGGGCCCGGCCCGCCGGTGTCCATCCGCGCCAACTCCGCCGCGGCCACTGTCGCAACCCGTGCGCGCAGCGGTGTGACATCGCCCTTGCCATCGGGATGCAGGCGACTCGACAGGAAAATCACGTACCCCTGCGTATAGGGATCCACCCAGATCGACGTGCCGGTGAATCCTGTATGGCCGTACGAACCGATCGGGAACAGCTCGCCACGATTCGACGAAAACGTCGTGTCGATATCCCACCCGAGGCCGCGCACGCTGGCGAGATGCTGCGGCGTCGCTGGTGCCGTGATCTTCGCGACGGTCGCCGGGGACAGCACGCGGGTGGTGCCGAGCCTCCCTCCGCCGAGCAACATGCGGACAAACCGCGAGAGATCGCGCGCCGTCCCAAACACGCCGGCGTGCCCCGCGACACCGCCCATCCGGCGCGACGTCGGATCGTGCACGATGCCGCGCAGATGCGGGACATCCGGCGTGTTGCAGGGATACCCTGCGGTGAGCGCGCACCGCTCCGTTGGCGCAATGCGCGAACGCTTCGCGGCCGGCGGGTTGAATCCGGTATCAGTCATGCCGAGCGGCTCGAAGATGTGACGTTGCGTGTACTGGTCGAGTGGCATCCCGCTCACGCGGGCCACGATCTCTCCCAGGAGAAAGAAGTTGATGTCGCTGTAGATGAACCGTTCGCCGGGCGCTGAGGTTGGCACTTCCGCGATGGCGAGATCGATGGCGGTGTGGTACCCCTCCCATGGGTGGAGATCGACGTCCGGGCGCAAACCCGACACGTGCGTCAGGAGGTGACGAACCGTGATGCTGTTTTTTCCGTAACGCTCGAAGCCGGGAATGTGCGCCGCGACCGAGTCGGTCAGTCGCACCCGCCCTTGCTCCACCAGTTGCATCACGGCGGTCGTCGTCGCAACGACTTTGGTGAGTGAGGCCAGGTCGAACATCGTATCGAGCGTCATCGGCTCAGCCGACGGGACCACGGCCCGCTGCCCATAGGCTTTCTCGAACACGACCGTATCGCCGCGGCCGATGAGAACGACCGCCCCGGGCGTCTGGCGGGCCGCCATGGCCTCTGCAATCAGCCGATCGATCTGCGCAAATCTCTGTCCAGCAATCGCTTGCGGCGAACGCTCCTGGGTCCAGACCGGGACGGCTAGAATCGCGACGAGAGCCCCAAGGACCAAGCGCATCTGTGTACTCCCCCTTCCGCGAGCGCAGCGAGCGGCCCTCGCGAAGCGGCCCTCCGCCAGGCGGCCTTCCCCGTGAGCGGTCGCTCTGATAAGCTGGAAAATTCAAAGCTAACATAGAGTTACGACTCATCAGGAGACCCGCAATGCGTCACGCCCAGAAGCTGCTGACTGCGTTCGCCCTCGCGGCGGCGTTGATTGTAAGCGCGCTGCCCGCGGCGGCCCAGACCGGCCGCGTCGGTGGCACCATCAAGGACGACAAAGGCCAGCCGATCAAGGGCGCCACGGTGACGGCCGAAAACCCGCAGTCGTCGCCGTCGTCTTTCACCACGACCACCGACGACAGAGGCCGCTTCTCGATCATCGGTATGCGCTCTGGAACCTGGAAGATCACGGCGTCGGCGCCAGGGTTCATGCCCGCTGGCGGAAACGTCCCGATTCGCACGATTGGCGCGCCCAATCCACCGGTCGACATCACCCTCGCGCCCGGCGCCAGTGCGCCAACAGGCGCCCTGGCTGGCGTGGATACCAAGGAACTGCAGGCAGAGCTCCAGAAAGCCGAAGACCTGCTCAACGCGCAGCAGTACGACGAGGCCATCGCGGCCTACAACGCGATTCTGACGAAGACGCCCGCCCTGACGATGATCAACCTGCAGGTCGGACGCGCGTATCGGCTGAAGAAGGACTACGACTCGGCGCTGGGTGTCTACGAGAAGATGCTCGAGGCCGAGCCGAACAACGAACGCGCCAAGATCGAGATCGGCATGACCTACCTCGAAAAGGGTGATTTTGCCGCCGCCGAAACTGCCCTCGCCGAAGCCGCCCAGAGCGTGAGCGCCAGCCGCGAGGTGTTCTACAACCTCGGCGAGGTCAAGTTCGCCAAGGGCGAAACCGACGAGGCGATGACTTGGTACAAACGAGCGTCGGACATGGACCCGAACTGGGGCAAGCCGCTGTTCAAGCTGGGTCTGGGCCACCTGCAGAAGGGTGACACGAAAGCGGCGATCGAAACCTTCGAGAAGGTCATTGCCGTCGATCCGAACTCGCAGGAAGCGGGAATGGCGAAGGCGACGGTGGAGCAGCTGAAGAAGGGGGCCTGAGACCCGCAGCAGGCTGACCGGCGTCGGTGGAGAGTAAACAAAAAGGGGAGCCATCAGCTCCCCCTCTTCAAATCCGGCGTGAGATCCTCCATCCCGCGCCAGCAAGTCCGCCGTCGCCCGAGGGCCTCGACGAACGTCACGAGCCGTGCCTAGTCAGCCGGGCTCGAAAAAATAACTCCTGTGGGTGGGGATTCAGACAGCAAGCGCTGTGCCGGACCGTGCACTGGTCGAACGGCAGACGTAACACGCGGCGGGACAGTAAGATAGAGGATCAGGCCGGACTGGCGCGTGCGGATTGTCCGGTCGGATCCATCCTTTCGAACCGCGACGTTTCAAACCATTGGATTGTGGTTGGGCTTTCGAAGGGTCTCGCCGAGGCGCGCGACGGCCGCCTGCAGCTGCGCTTCCGAAATATAGGGCGCGGGCCCCAGACGAAGCACCGCGCCACGCGCATCGGCGAACACGTCATGCGTACGTAGCGTCCGCACGACCTCGGCAGCCTGTGGGGTCCGAACCGCAAGAAACCCTGCGCGACGGTCTGCGTGCACTTCCACGATTGCCGCGACCGCCGGATCGAGGTCGAGGGCGCGGACTTCGTGCTCGAGGAGCGCGACTTGACGGCGGCTGATCTCACGCAGCCGCTTGGCTGTCAGCCGCAGGTCCTGATGAAACGCAAACACGGCCGCGGCACGATAATGCGCGGTCGGGTCGTACGTCGCACCGGCGAATCGTGCGGCACCGGATCCATATCGGACCTCGCCGGGCGTTTTCGACTTGGCGAGCTCGGCGAACTCGCTGAACCATCCGGTGAAAATTGGCCGTAACCGGCAGGGCGATGGAACACGCAAGAAGCAGTTGCCTTCGCCAAGCTGGCAGTACTTGTATCCACCCCCGGTGATAAACGCACGCTCGAGGCCGAGCGCGCGGGCATCGAACGGGACGACGTTGAGGTGGTGATAGGCATCGACGAGCAGTTCCGCGCCATGGCGGGTGCACGCCTCGGCGACGTGAGCGAGGTGCGGCACGATCTCCGCCGTTTCATACAGCACCGACGACACCATCACGCAGGCCACACGATGATCGATGTGTGGCACGAGGCGTTCCGCCAGCGTGTCCGCAGGCCGCGCGGGAACTCTGACCACCGCGATGCCCTCTTCGGCGAGCCGATCGAGCTGGCGCCTGATCGTATGAAACTCTCCGTCGGTGGTGACCAGCGTGTCGCGAACACTGCGAGAGCCGGGCCCGGCGATGAGCCCCGACAACAACCGCACGATCAATTCATGCGTGTTCTGCCCAAGCGCGATGTCGCCATCCGGATCGTTCAACAGCCGTCGCCACCCCGCACAGACCTCATCGGCCACCTCGGCAGCCCGCTCCCACTTGTCATCTACGAGCGCGGCCGCATCGAGCCAGGCGCGCTGCTGCGCCTCGAACGACACGTCAGGCCACGCCTGGTGCGAGTGGCCGGTCAACAGGATGCGCTCGGTGACTCGGAAGCGGGAGTAGTGTGGCGCAAGATCCACAGCGCCACTATAAAGGACTCGGGCGTCCTCCCTCGCCGCGAAGCGGCGAGTCCGAGTAATCTGAAGTCGTGGACCCCGCGCTCACCTACAGCAACTACCTCCGGGTGGACGACCTGCTCGACCTCCAGCAGCCGCGCTCCGAAGGCCCCGAACACGACGAGATGCTCTTCATCGTCATCCACCAGGTCTACGAGCTCTGGTTCAAGGAGATCCTCCATGAGATCGATCGCGTCAGGCAGCTGCTCGAGGCGGACGAGGCGCATCGCGCGCAGCACACGCTGAAGCGCATCCTGACCATACTGAAGGTCCTCGTCGCGCAACTCGACATCCTCGAAACGATGACCCCGCTCGAGTTCATGTCGTTTCGCGCGCGCCTCGAGGCGGCCAGCGGATTCCAGTCGGATCAGTTCCGGCAGCTCGAGTTCGCGCTCGGCCGCAAGTCGCGCCAGGCCGTCGAGCGATTCGCCGCAGGCAGCCGTGCCCACACGGCGCTGGAGCGGCGATTCGCCGAACCGACACTCTGGGATGCGTTCCTTCGCTACCTCGCGCGAGAGGGCTACCCCGTGTCCGAGACGGCGCTGATGCGAGATGTCACCGCGGCCGTGCAGCCTTCGGAAGACCTGCAACAGCTGCTCATCGACATCTATCGCACGGACCCCAAGAACTCGGAGATCTGCGAGCGTCTGGTCGATCTCGATGAAGGCGTGCAGGAATGGCGCTACCGCCACGTGAAGATGGTCGAGCGGACGATCGGCGTGAAGATGGGCACTGGAGGATCGGCCGGCGCCGCCTACCTGCGCAGCACGATCGGGGACCCGCTGTTTCCTGACCTGTGGGAAATCCGATCGCGCCTGTGATCGACCGCGCTCATCCTACGGAGTCTGTGCGACTTACTGAATCTGTGTGACTTGTGGAATCTGTGTGACGCGACTTATGGAATCTGTGTGACCTATGGAATCTGCGCAATCTGCGCAATCTGCGGATAGCAATTAAATCTGCGTAATCACTGCGTAATCAAAAAAAGCGGGAGGGGCCGGCGCAGCCCACTCCCGCTAACAGACTCCCCCACAGGAGTCCAGCTTG
>DATKDY010000272.1:0-2858 GCA_035512515.1 Vicinamibacterales bacterium | reverse complement strand
TACCACAAACGGGTAACTGCGATCCCACCGCCAGACAGCCTAAGATGAGGCCCATGAAGAGGCTGACGAAGAGACAGGCGGCGCGGGTCGCCCTGTCTGCGATCGTGACGCTGGCTCCGGCCGTGCCCTCCGCCCACCATTCCTTCGCCATGTACGACCAATCGATCACCTACGTGTTCACGGGGGTCCTCGAACGCATCAACCCCGACGGCAGCCACATGCAGATCGTCTTCGTGCCGCTCAACGACCAGCGCACGGCGCTCGTGCGCGACGCCGAGGGCAAGCCGGCGAACTGGCTGGTGGAGATGGGCGGCTCGGCACCGAGCGCGCGTGAGGGGATCACCGTCGACAGCTTCCCTCGCGGCACGGTCTTCAGTGTCGGGCTGGTGCCGCTCAGAAGCGGGCAGCGAGGCGGGGCGCGGGTGGGCGGGCTCGTCAGGTGCCCGGCGGGTAAAGCACCGGCCGCAGGTAAGCACTGCGACTCGGTCGAGGGCGTCACGTCGCACGGCGGCGGCGGACTCGCCAGTCCGACCGGTTCCTGGAAACCGTAGAGGCGCGGTTCCTGATTTAGAGGACACGATGAGATCGGGATTGGTCGGCAAGAGCACTCTCGCCATTGCGCTGCTCCTCGTTGGCGCCTACGCGTGGGCACCACCGCGCACCGCCGCGCAGGACACACAGCCGACGACGCAGAAGAGCGTGGGCCGCGGGTGGCCGGTGCCGGTACCCCTGCGGCCGTATCACGGGTATCCCAAGGACGAATTCGTCGGCGCCGTCACGCCGTGGTACTACGAGTCACACCCCTCGGCGACGGGTGGCACGTCACCCGCCGGTGTGACGCCGCTGCCGCGCGACATCTTCACATCGACGGACTTCTACCTCGATCGCGATCTGTGGATGGACAAGCGGTACTACCGCTGCAACAGCCCCATCTCGCTCGACTCGATCTGGGGCGACTACTCGAGCGGTCCCGGCGGCATCGAGAACAGCACGGCTGCGACTGCCGCATGGGGACACTGCGATCGCGACTACCCACGCGAGGCGATCGTCAGCCCATACCCGTTCAAGACCGCACAGGAGCACTACGAGGCGCTCCTCGCCGAAACCACGGCACGCGGCGGACCGACCGTCCATACCACGGTGACGGTGCCCGACTGGAATGGCCGCTACACGAGGAACCTGAACCTGACGTTCGGTCGAGGTCGTCGCGGCGGCGGACCGGGCGCTCCGCTTCCACCCGAGTTCGCAGAGCCGCCGCAGTGGGTGGTCGGCTGGGCGAACCAGATGCCGACGATCCTTTCGCTGCTCACGCCCGACTATCAGCAGCGGTTCGTGCAGCAGATGTACCACAAGGTCAACAGCAACGCCGCGCAGTTCTCACTGATGTACTGCCGCCCCGAGGGGCTCCTCCGCTGGTGGTCCGGGCCCGGCGCCCCCAGTCAGCTCGACGTCATGGTCGTTCCCGGGCGCGTGCAGTTCCTGGGAGGTACCGACAACGCGATGCGGCATGTGCAAGTGGATCGCGCGTTCAACCTGAAGGACAGCGTCCCCAACCTTGGAGCAGACGTCCGCAGTTGGTTGGGCGAAACCGTCGGCTTCTGGGACGGCGACACGCTCATCACGTGGACCGCCAACGTTCAGGGCTGGTTCACGCACGGCAGTTGGGAATACAGCAGCAAGATGCAGCTCGTCGAGATCTGGACGCCGCGACGCTTCGCTGACGGCCGGCTGGCGGGCCTCGAGCACGAGACGGTCTTCTACGATCCGGACGCGTTCGTGCAGCCAGTGCGCGACATCCGCTTCTTCTCCCGTCGCGGCGACTACACGGACGCGCCGCCGTTCCATCTCGAACACTGCAACCAGACCATCTTCCTCGGCGAAGACGGACGCGGCACGCAGGTGCCCCCGGGGACGACCATTCGCTACACCGTGCGCGATCTGTTCGATCGTCCGTGGGCGCGCATCTGGGAGGAGTACTTCGAGCAGGGGATGACACGCCCCGCCGAAGCCGACGATCTGGGAGGGTTCAAATGAGGCACGTCGTCACCGCCAGTGTCGTGCTGCTCGCCGCAACACTCGCCGCAAGCCCGCTGGCCGCGCAGTGGATTCGCTATCCCACTCCCGGATTGCCGCGCAACGCGGACGGCAGCGTCAGCATGGCAGCGCCGACGCCTCGAACGGCCGACGGCAAACCGGATCTCTCCGGCTTCTGGACCAGCGACGAGGTGGACCCGCGCCGCCCGAACGTGCCGCCCAACCCTCACGACGCCACCACCTCGCGCCGCATGATCAATCTCGGGGTGGAACTTCCCGGCGGACTCCCCTATCAGCCGTGGCTCGCCGCGCTGGCCAAGGAGCGCTGGGCGGCCCATGCCAAGATGGACCCCCACGTTCGGTGCATGCCGCTCAATTTCCTGCGCGCCTACGGCATGCCGCACCTGCTGAAGTTCGTCCAGACGCCCGGCCTGCTGCTGATGCTCAACGAGTGGAATGCCGCCTATCGGCAGGTCTTCACCGACGGCCGGCCCTTACCGGAGTCCCCGAACCCCTCGTGGCAGGGTTACTCGTCAGCGAAGTGGGACGACGACACGCTGGTGGTCGAGACCATCGGCTTCCGCGACGACCTCTGGATCGACTGGCAAGGGAGCGTCGTCACCGAGGGCGCCCGGATCCGGGAAGAGATCCGCCGGCCGGACCTCGGGCACCTGGAGATTCGCGTGACGGTCGACGACCCGAAGGCCTATACCAGGCCTTGGACCGTGCTCATCAAGGAGCGCCTTGTCGTCGACACCGAGCTCATCGACGAGATGTGCCTGGAAAACGAGCGGTCGCTCAAGCATATGCCGTAGGGCATCTCG
>DATKDY010000271.1:0-18013 GCA_035512515.1 Vicinamibacterales bacterium | reverse complement strand
TACCGCACGCTGCTCGGCAGCTACGCCGAGATCCGCGATGTCGTGCGGACGATGCGCAAGGGTCCGATCGAACTTCGCACGATCGGCGACGCGCGGGACGACGAGCCGGTCAACGAAGCCGGCGACATCGTGTCCGGGGATGGTGGGGAGTTGAGCGCCGCCGAGAAGAGCGCCCTCGACGATCTCGGGGTCGAGACGAGCGGGAAGGTCGCGCCCGCCGGCGCGCCGCCCAAGAAGGACGCCGGCCCCATGGAGATCAAGTCACTCGACGAATTCGTCGAACACTTCATCGCCCTGGGGCGCAAGGGCGTGGCGGTGAACCGCTACAAGGGCCTCGGCGAGATGAATCCGGAGACCTTGTGGATGACCACGATGAACCCCGAAGTGCGGACGCTGCTGGCGGTCAAGGCGGACGACCACACCGAGGCGGATCAGATGTTCACCACGCTGATGGGCGACCAGGTAGAGCCGCGCCGGAAGTTCATCGAAGAACACGCATTGGATGTTCGGAATCTGGACATTTGATCGCAGCATCGCGGGCAGCGAACGGTCGGGGCGGAGCATGCTCCGCCCGGACGCGACGCGACGATTGCGTGGTGGTCGGGCGCTGCATGCAGCGCCCCTACCTGGACTTGACGGGATTGTTGCCCGAAGAACATGAGCACTGAGCAGAGAATCCCCGTAAACATCGAAGACGAAATGAGGCGTTCGTACCTCGATTACGCGATGAGCGTGATCATCGGGCGCGCGCTGCCCGACGTCCGCGACGGCCTCAAGCCCGCGCATCGGCGCGTGCTTTATGCGATGCGCCAGATGGGGCTGGCCTCGAACCGCGCGTATCGCAAATGCGCCAAGGTCGTCGGCGAAGTCATCGGCAACTACCACCCGCACGGCGATGTGCCGGCGTACGACACGCTCGTCCGTCTGGCGCAGGATTTCAACATGCGCTACACCCTGGTCGACGGCCAGGGCAACTTCGGATCGATCGACGGCGATTCGCCGGCCGCCTACCGCTACACCGAAGCCCGGCTCGAGGCGCTGGCCGAATCGATGATGGCGGATCTCGACAAGGACACGGTCGACGTCGTCCCGAATTTCGATGAAACGACGACCGAGCCGACGGTGCTCCCGACGCCGTTTCCGAATCTGCTGGTCAACGGGTCGACGGGCATCGCCGTCGGCATGGCCACCAACGTTCCGCCGCATAACCTGCGCGAAGTGTGCGAGGGCGTCGTGTGGTTCATCGAAAATGCCATCGAAGTCCGCGCGCCGCAGACCGCCGGCGCGGCTGAACCCGCTGGCGCTGACGCGGAGGGCGCGGCCAAAGCCGTGCCCGACCACCGCTTGAGCAAGGAGCAGAAACTGCGCGGGCTCATCGAACGGATCCCGGGTCCGGACTTCCCCACCGGCGGCCTGATCGTCGGCCGGTCGGGCATCCACGAGGCGTATCTCACGGGTCGCGGATCGGTCCAGATGCGCGCCAAGGTCGAAATCGAAGCGCAGAAGCGCGGCGACCGTCAGCAGATCGTCATCCACGAAATCCCGTATCAGGTGAACAAGGCGAAACTGCAGGAGCGCATCGCCGACCTGGTTCGCGACAAGATCATCGAAGGCATTTCCGATATTCGCGACGAGTCCGACCGTGACGGCATGCGCGTCGTCATCGAATTGAAGCGCGGCGAGGTTCCGGACGTCGTGCTCAACAACCTCTACAAGCACACGCAACTGCAGCAGAACTTCGGGATCATCATGCTGGCGATTGTCGGCGGCCGGCCGAAGGTGCTGACCCTCCTCGAAGTCGTCGAAGAGTTCGTGGAGTTCCGGCGCGAGGTGGTGCGGCGCCGCGTCGAATTCGAGTTGCGTAAAGCCGAGGCGCGCGCACACATCCTCGAAGGCCTGCGCATTGCGCTGGACAATCTCGACGCCGTGATTACGCTGATTCGGTCGGCCCGGAATCCGCCGGAGGCGAAAACGGGCCTCATCACGCAGTTTGGCCTGAGTGATGTGCAGTCGCAGGCGATTCTCGACATGCAACTGCAGCGGCTGACCGGGCTCGAGCGGAAAAAGATTCTCGACGAGCTCGCCGACCTCGTCACGCTCATTGCCAGCCTGCGCGAGATCCTCGCCAGCGAGAAGCTGTCGCTCGAGATCATCGTCAGGGAATTGCGTGACGTCCAAGCGCGCTTCGGCGACGCTCGACGCACCGAAATTCTCGATCAGGGCGGCGAGCTGAGCATCGAAGACTTGATCGCTGACGAGGATGTCGCCATCACCGTCACCGATACGGGCTACATCAAGCGAACGCCCATCTCGACGTACCGCAACCAGAGACGCGGCGGCAAGGGGCGCATCGGCATGCGCACCCGGGACGAAGACGTCGTCAATCACCTCTTCGTCGCGTCCACGCACTCGTACGTGATGGTGTTCTCGGACCGTGGCCGCGCCTACTGGCTGAAGGTGCACGAGATTCCGGACGTCGGGCCGGACGGCCGAGGCAAAGCCATCCCCAACCTCGTCCAGCTCGAGGCCGGCGAGAAGATCGCCGCGATGCTTCCAGTCCGGGAATTCGACGCCGCGCATTTCGTCGTCATGGGCACACGGCACGGCACGATCAAGAAAACCGAGCTGTCGGCCTTCAGCAACCCGCGCGTCGGCGGCATCATCGCAATGGGCATCGACGAGAACGACGCCGTGATCTCCGTCCGGCTGTCTGACGGCGAGAGCGAGGTGTTCATCGGCACACGCCAGGGGATGGCCATCCGCTTCCACGAGTCGGACGTCCGCAGCATGGGCCGCACCGCCTACGGTGTCCGCGGCATTCAGCTCCGCGAGGGTGATGAGGTGGTGGGGCTCGAGGTCGTCAAACCGGGCGGCACGCTCCTGACGGTCACCCAGAAGGGCTATGCCAAGCGGACCCTGCTCGACGAATATCGCGTGCAGAGTCGCGGCGGGCTCGGGTTGAAGAACCTCGAGATCACCGACAAGAACGGGCTGGTGGTCGGCATTGCCCAGGCGCAGGAGATCGAGGAACTGCTCGTCATCACGCAGCAGGGCAAGATTCTGCGCACCCCGGCCAGTCAGATTCGCACGATTGGCCGGGCGACCCAGGGCGTCAGGGTCATGGATCTCGACGATGATGACAGCGTCGTGTCCGTGGCACTTGTCGAACGAGAGGAAGAACTGGTAGCTTCTGCTCCAGATCCTTCGACGCCGGCCCGGGTTGCCCCGAGCGAAGCCGAGGGACAGGAGGAGTAAATGCGTTCAAGAGTCCGCGCGACATTAGCCGTCGGGCTGGTGCTTGCTCCAATGGCGATTCTGGTCGCGGCGTGCTCGACGCCCCCAGAACAACAGATTTTGAATCAGTTCTTCCGCGCCGCGCGGACCCGTGACAACGAAACGCTGGCCCGCATGTCGGCCGTGGAATTCAGCCCACGCGAACAGGGCGAGGTCACGAGCTTCGAGATTACGACCATCGGCGAAGAACGCCGCACACCGTTGACCTACCGCGAGCTCATCCAGGCCCAGCAGCGCGCCGCCGAGGAAGAAACGGAATTCCGTCAGCGGCGCGTCGATTTCGAGAATGCCAATCGCCCGGCCCTCGAGACGATCGCCAAGATGGAGCGCGACCCCACGGCGAAGTTCAGCCCTGTGCAGGAGAAGCTCAAGGCCGAGTGGGACAAGTGGCGCCAGGACTCACAGGCCAGGTCGAAGGCCACCGCTGGCGCGAAATCGGCCTTGAACAATGCCATCGGGCCCGCCGAGGCGTCGCTCGCTCAACCCGGCCAGGCACCGTTTGCCGTCGACAAATTCGAAGGCGAGCTGGTCTCGAAGGATGTCACCATCAACGCGGAGGTCCGCAAGGACGGCCAGACGACCAACAAGACGATGGTGGTGACGCTGCAGTGGGTCGTCGGGACGCAGGACGGCGAGCAGCGGGTGGGGCGGCCCATCATCGCGCACATTCAAGGCGCCTAGCGGCGCCAAGACGGCCAACCGCCAGGACGATCAGTTCACAACCCAGGGTTCAGCCAACGCGAACTTCGGGCTGTGAACCGGTAGTCGTGGCGGTCTGGAACTCCGCGCTACGCCATCTCCAACTTCGCGTACTTCGCGCGCAGGGTTTTCGTTCCGACGGTCGTGAACTTGACGACCAGCTTCATGTCGTCCTCCAACTCCTCGACGCTCAACACCGTTCCGAGACCGAACTGCCCGTGGCGGACTTTACGGCCTGGCGTCAGGCCCGCGTGCGGGGACTGGTCCTCCTCTGCGTGGTCGAACGGCCTGGGCTCCTCTTTGACGCGGTTCCGAGCGGCGTAACCGCCGCGGCTTCCACGCGCGTAGGGGTTCGGCCGGTAATCCCATCCGCCGCGGGTCGAGGCATAGGGTGAGCTGTAGGCCGAAAACTCCTGATCGAGCAGATCCGGCGGAATCTCGTCGAGGAAGCGGGACGGTTGCGTGGCTTGATAATCGCCGAAGTGGCGGCGCCGCGCCGCGCTGGTCAACACGAGCCTGGCCCGCGCCCGCGTGATGCCGACGTAACAGAGGCGGCGCTCCTCTTCGAGCTCGGCTTCGTCCTCTGACGCGCGCGAGTGCGGAAAGAGGCCCTCCTCGAGGCCCGCCATCACCACCACCGGGAACTCGAGTCCCTTGGCCGAATGGATCGTCATCAGAAGAACCCGCGCTTCGCGCGTCCCCTCTTCTTTGTCGACGTCCGACAGCAACGACAGACGGTCCACGAACCCGCCCAGGGACGGTTCCGGCTCGCGCGACTCGTACTCCCGCGCCGCCGAAACCAGCTCCATCAGGTTTTCGATGCGGCCCTCGGCCTCTTCACTCCGGTCCTCACGCAGATCGCGCAGGTAACCCGATTGATCGAGCACCTTGCCCAGCGCAATCGAAACCGAGTCGCGCCGCGCCATTTCCGAAAGCGACACGATCAGGTCGCGAAACGCCGCCACTGACGCGGTCTGGCGAGGGTTCAACAGCCGCCGATCGACGGCCGTGACGATCTTCTGCCACAACGAATTCGACACGATGGCCGGCTGCAAGCCGGCGAGCAGCGACGGCCCCTCGTTCCCGTTCGCGCCCTCCCTCACGTTCAACTGCTCGAGAGCGTCCATCACGCCCTTGCCGATGCCGCGCGTCGGGACGTTGATGATTCGACGCAGGGCGATGTCGTCGTAGGGGTTGAGTATCAGCTTCAGGTAGGCGAGCGCGTCCTTGATCTCCTTGCGTTCGTAGAACCCGACGCCGCCGAGCACCACATACGCGATGCCCGCCTGTCGCAATCCGTCCTCCACCGAGCGTGACTGCGCATTGGTGCGATAGAGCACCGCCATCGTGTTCTCGACGTTGTCGCTGAGGGCCTTCCGCGCCACGCGGGTGATGTAGTCCGCTTCCTCGAGCTCGTCGGATCCACGAAAGTAACTGATCTTGGCGCCGCCCTTTCGGTCGGTCCACAGCGTCTTGTCCTTGCGGTTGCGGTTGTTCGAGATGACCGCCGAGGCGGCATCGAGGATCACCTGCGTCGATCGGTAGTTGCGCTCGAGCCGGACGATGCTGGCTTCAGGGAAATCCGTCTCGAAGTCCATGATGTTGCGCAGGTCGGCGCCACGCCATTTGTAAATGGACTGGTCGGGATCACCGACGACAGCCAGATTCTTGTGCTGACTGGCCAACTGCTTGATCAACAGGTACTGAGGCCGATTCGTGTCCTGGTACTCGTCGATCATCACGAACTGAAACTTGCGCGAATAGCGCTCGCGGAGCGCCGGCGCCTGATCGAACAACTGCACCGTTTTGAGGAGCAGGTCGTCGAAATCAAGCGCGCTCGCCTCCTCGAGGGCCGTCTGGTAACCGGTGAACAACCGGGCCAACTCGCGCTCCCTGGGATTCCAGCTCTTCTCGAGTGTCTCGGGCCCCTCCAGACGATTCTTCGCATGGCTGATCCGGCTCAGCACAGCGCGCGGCTGATAAGCCTCGTCCAGGCCGTAGTCTTTCAGCAACTGCTTGACGACGGACTGCTGGTCGGCAGCATCGTAGATGGTGAAGTCTCGCGACAGGCCGATGTGTGGGGCCTCGCGCCGCAGGAGGCGGGCACAGAGCGCGTGGAACGTGGAGATCCACATCGACCGGCAGTTGGCGCCGAGCAGCGATTCTACGCGCGTGCGCATCTCCTCGGCGGCCTTGTTGGTGAAGGTCACGGCGAGCACACCGTCGACGGGCGCGATACGCTCGGAGACGAGATACGCGATGCGATGCGCGATCACGCGCGTCTTGCCCGAGCCCGCGCCGGCGAGAATGAGCAGCGGACCATGCGTGTGGACCACCGCGGCTTGCTGTTCGGTGTTGAGCGAGGAGAGAAAATCCATGAGGTCGGGGCCGAGCATGCTCGCCCCCAGCCCTATTCTACCGTCACTGACTTGGCGAGGTTCCGCGGTTGATCCACATCACACCCGCGTCGCACGGCGATGTGATACGAGAGCAACTGAAGCGGAATGCTGATCGCGACCGGCGTGAGCTCAGGTGTCACCGCAGGAAGTGAAATGATCGAGTCAGTACTGCCATTCAACATGCGCCACACCGTGTCGTCGCCAGCCGTGGTGATGGCGATGATCGAGCCGCCGCGCGCTTTCACTTCCTGGATGTTGCCAAGCATCTTCTCGTAGACATGATCGGCCGGTGCAATAGCGACGACCGGCATCTTCTCGTCGATGAGTGCAATCGGGCCGTGCTTCATCTCACCGGCCGGGTAGCCTTCGGCGTGGATGTACGAGATTTCCTTCAACTTCAGGGCGCCTTCGAGCGCGATCGGGTAGTTGATACCCCGCGCGAGGTACAGAAAGTCCGTACGGGTGTAAAAGCGTCCTGCAATGTCGTCGATCTGCTTCGAGGTTCTGAGGACCTGCTCCAGGATGGTGGGCAGCCGGAGCAGGTCAGCGATGTGTTTTCGCCGCACGTCCTCGGACAGCGTCCCGCGCACCTGGCCGAGATACAACGCCAGGATGTGCAGCGCGACGAGCTGACACGTAAACGCCTTGGTCGAGGCGACACCAATCTCCGGACCGGCATGCGTGTAGAGCGTGCCGTCGGCCTCGCGTGTCGCCATGCTGCCGACCACGTTGCAGATCGCGACGCTTCGCGAGCCCTTGCTCTTCGCTTCGCGGAGGGCGGCCAGCGTGTCGGC
Source organism: Vicinamibacterales bacterium (assembly GCA_035512515.1). Lineage (GTDB taxonomy): Bacteria > Acidobacteriota > Vicinamibacteria > Vicinamibacterales > UBA2999 > JACCSI01. The sequence goes on along the minus strand of DATKDY010000271.1, from coordinate 10,827 downwards.
GGTCTCGCCGGATTGCGTGATGACGATCGTCAGCGTCCGCGCGTCGACGATGGGGCTGCGATAGCGATACTCGGAGCCGTAGTCGACCTCGGTGGGGATGCCCGCGAGCTGCTCGATGAGGAACTTGCCCACCAGCCCCGCATGCCAGGAGGTGCCGCAGGCGAGCAATTGAATCTTGTCGATCGCGCGGAAGTCGTCGTCGGTCAGCTTCATCTCGTCGAGGAATACGAGTCCGGTGTCCAGCGAGACGCGCCCGAGGATGGTCTCGCGCACAGCGGTCGGCTGTTCGAAGATCTCCTTGAGCATGAAGTGCTTGTAGCCGGCTTTTTCGGCCTGCACGGGATCCCAGGTGACGCGCTGGGGCCTCTTCTCGATCGGCTTGCCGGTGAAATCCGTGAACCTCACGCCGTCGCGCGTGACGATGGCCATCTCCTGGTCGTCGAGGAACGCGACGTCGCGCGTGTGCTCGAGGATGGCCGGGATGTCGGACGCGACGAACCACTCGCCCTCGCCGAAGCCGACGACCACGGGAGGCCCATTGCGGACCGCCACGATCTTTTCCGGATCGTCAGCCGAGATCAGCACGATGGCGAACAGGCCGCGCAGCCGCTGCAGCGCCCGCCTGACTGCGCTGTCGAGTCCGTCGTCTTTCCATTCCTGCTCGACGAGGTGCGCGATGACTTCGGTGTCGGTTTCGGTGACGAACTTGTGCCCTCGGCTCTGAAGTTCCTGTTTGAGTTCGAGGTAGTTTTCGATGATGCCGTTGTGGACGACCACAATCTTGTCTTTGCAATCGCGGTGCGGATGCGCATTCTCTTCCGTGGGCCGCCCGTGCGTCGCCCATCGTGTATGACCGAGTCCGTAATTCCCGCTGATCGGGGTTTCGGCGATCACGTTCTCGAGATGGATGAGCTTGCCGGCACTGCGCCGGATCTCGAGCCCGTGCCCGTTGACGACCGCGATGCCGGCTGAGTCGTAGCCGCGGTATTCGAGGCGGCGCAAACCCTCAATCAGGACGGGGACGACTGGCTTGTCGCCGATGTATCCGATGATTCCGCACATAGATGCTCGCTTCGCTCGCAGTTTCCAACCGTCAAGGCCGCCAGTTCAAAACCCGAAAGATGCCACGCCAGTTCAAAACTGGAAACCAACGCTTGGGTTTCGAACTGGTCAACTGGATTTCTTTGAACTGTTTTTCCGCTTTTCTACCCAGCCAGGCTTGTTCTCCTGCCGTCCTCGAGCGATTCCCAACGCTCCCGCAGGCACATCCTCGGTAACGGCCGAGGCCGCTGCAACATACGCGCCGCGGCCCACGGTGACCGGAGCGACCAGCGTCGAATTGCTGCCCACGAATGCACCATCTTCGACGACCGTCTGATGTTTCGCCGTACCATCGTAGTTGCAGATGATAGTGCCCGCGCCGACGTTCACATTGTTGCCGATGGTGGCGTCGCCCAGATACGCCAGGTGATTCGCCTTGCTGCCAGCCCCCAGGACGGTCTTCTTCAACTCGACAAAATTGCCGACACGCGCCTTTTCGCCCAGGGTCACTCCGGGCCGCAGGTGGGCAAACGGGCCCAGGATCGCCTCATCCGCCACCGTGGCGTCCGCGATGACCGTGTGGTTGCGGATCAGCACACGGTTGCCAATCTTCGAATTGACAATGCGGCTGCCCGCATGAACCTCGCAGGCGGCGCCAATCGTCGTGCCCTGCTCGATGAACACGCACGGGTGAATCACTGTGTCCTGTCCGATTTCGACGTCGCTGTCGATGTAGGTCGTCGCCGGGTCGATGAGCGTGACTCCAGCGGCCATCAGTTCTTCGTTTTTCTGCTGTCGCACCATCTTGCTGACCTCTGCGAGTTCGGTTCGGCTGTTGATACCCCGGATCTCGACGGCATTGGCAATGGTGAATGTCGCGACGCCACGCTTCTGCCGCCGGTAAATGGCGACGAGATCGGGAAGGTAGTACTCCCCCTGAACGTTCTCGGAGCTGATCGCGCCCAACGCGTCGAAGAGTGGCTCGAGTGCAAATGCGTAAATGCCAGAATTGATTTCCTTGATTTCGCGCTGAGCGGTTGTGGCATCGCGTTCCTCCACGATGCGGGTGATCCGGCCGTTGGCGCGAACGACGCGCCCGTAGCCGTAAGAACGTTCGAGCTTCGCCGTCAACACCGTGGTCGCGGCGCCGGCCTCCTGGTGGGTCGCGACGAGTCCCTGGAGCGACTCAGCCGTCAAGAGCGGAACGTCGCCCGACAGCAGGATCAGGGTTCCGGTTCGGCCTCGCAGCAGCGGCTCCGTTTGCAGCAGCGCGTGTCCGGTTCCGAGTTGTGGCTCCTGAAGGGCAAAGGCGACGCCCGCGCGTGAGCTGAGGTGTGCCCTGACCTGATCCGCCGCGTGCCCCACGACCAGCGAAACTGACGCCGGCTGGAGCGCTTGCGCGGTGTCAAGGACCCGATCGATTAACGTCTTGCCGGCGATCCGATGGAGCACCTTCGGCAGGTCCGACTTCATTCGGGTGCCCTTGCCGGCAGCGAGGACGACGACGTGGAGATCAGACACGTGTGTGAAAGGTACTACGCCGGCTGTTTCTTTGCGCGTTCGAGGGCCTCGTAGACGGCCCTGACCGGAAGCCCGAGTTGCGCCGCAACCGCTCTGACGGTTGCGCGTCGGGTTGCCGCCGCGGGCATCGTTTCTGTTATTCGACCAAACAGCAAGGCGATGTCGGCATCGTCGATCCCCGCCTGAGTCGCACTGATTTCGGTCTTTTGACCAATAATCACGACGAACTCGCCTCGTTCAAGGACCTCGCCGGCGCCCATCCACCACTCCTCGTGCGCTTTCGTCAGCTCTCTAGCGAGTATTATTGGTCGTTCAGCCAATATCCCCCCGGCATCCGCCAAAAACCGCCTAATCCGATGCGGCGCCTCGAAGCACACCACAGGGACATCGGCTAACGAGGCGACCCACTGAAACCATTGCGTTCTGTTTTTTGACCTAACTGGAGGGAACCCTGCAAACGCAAACCGCTCAAAGGACAAACCGCTGGCGCTCAACACCGCCGTGATCGCGCTGGGGCCGGGGATGGCGTCGACACGAATAGCGGCTTCCCGCGCCGCCCTGACGAGGCGGGCTCCCGGATCCGAAATACCAGGTGTGCCGGCATCGCTCACGACGGCGATGGACTCGCCATCCTGGAGTCGGCGCACGAGTGGCGCAATCCGCTGGTGCTCGTTGTGTTCGTGCAGGCTGACGAGTGGGGTCTCGATCTGATAGTGCCGCAGCAGGTTGCCGGTTCGCCGTGTGTCCTCAGCGGCGACGAGGGCAACCTCCCGGAGGACCCGCAAGGCGCGCAGCGTGATGTCCTCGAGATTGCCGATCGGTGTGGCCACCACGAAGAGCGTTCCCGGGGCGAGGACTGGACCATCCGAAACTCGTCGAAGGGTCGAGGGTCCCATGCGCGGATTTTATTGTACGATTGGGAGTTAGGCCATTGCCGGATGAGCCGGCTGGCCGGGTATTTCTTGATGACGCATGCACGCCGCTGAACCCTTTCCGCATTTCGTAGACGATTACCTGGACTACCTGTACGAAGCGCACCCGAGCAGCGCCACGATGGACGGCGTGCACAAGCACGATGATCTGCTCGAAGACTTCAGGCGGGGGGCCATTGACGGCCATACCAGCGCGTTGGCCGGGTTTGCCCGGCGGCTCGATGCGATCCCGGCTGGCCAACTGCCGGAAACCGAGCAGATCGAACACGGGATCGTCGCGGCCAACATCCGTTCGAGGCAGGTGGATTTCGAGTCGATCCGATCCTGGGAACGCAACCCGCAGTTGTACGCCGAGACGCTGGCCTCGAGCCTCGCGGCGCAGGCGATTTTCGACTACGCCCCCGAAGAAGACCGCGCGCGCCGCATTCTCTCGAAGCTGCGTCAGACGCCGCGGCTGATTCAGGCGGCGCGCGACAACATCAAAGAACCGCCGGCGATCTTCGTCAAGGTCGGTCTCGACGCGCTGCGCGGGGTCATGACCTTCATCGATTCGGATTTGCCGAAGGCCTTTCGCGGCCTCGACGACCTGCATCTGCTGTCCGATCTCGCCGACGCGTCACAGGAAGCCGTGCAGGCCATCGGCGAGTACGTCGAACATCTGGAGACCGACGCCCGCCCCAAGGCCAAAGGATCCTTCCGGCTCGGCGCGGACCGGTTCGCACAGAAGATCCGGTTTGACGAGGGCATCACGATTCCGGTGGACCGGCTGCTCGCGATCGCTGAACGCGAATTGCGGTCCACGCAGGAGGAGTTCCGCACGCTGGCCGGCCGCCTCAACGGCGGGGATCCCATCGAGAACTGGCGGAGGAAGAAAGAGCAGTCGCACCCGCAGCCCGGACGCCTCCTCGCCACGGCGCGCGAGCAACTTGGCGAACTGCAAACCTTCCTCCAGCGCAATGCGATCGTCTCGCTGCCCGACGATGGATCCATCGAGGTGGCCGCGACCCCCGATTTCTTCCGGTGGTCGTTTGCCAGCATGTGGACGCCTGGTCCGTTCGAGGCGCGTGCGCAGCGGGCGATGTATTACCTGACCGACATCGATCCGTCATGGCCGCACGAAAAACAACTCGAGCACCTGCGCGACTTCAATATCCCGACGCTCTGGACGATCTCGATTCACGAGGTGTTTCCCGGACACTATCTCCACTATCAGCACTTGCGCAAAGTGGAATCGAAAGTGCGCCGCTCCACGCTGTTTGCCCCCGCGTCTTACATTGAAGGCTGGGCGCATTACTGCGAGCAGATGATGCTCGAGGCGGGCTTTGGCAACAAGGATTACACCCTGAAGCTCGGGCAGCTCGCCGAGTCGCTCGTCCGGCTCGCCCGCTTCGTGGTCGGCATTCGGTTGCACACCGAAGACTGGTCGGTGGAACAGGGCGTGCGCTTCTTCCGCGACGAAGCGTTTCTCGAGGAGTCGAGCGCCCGGCGCGAAGCCGAGCGTGGGACGTTTGACCCGACCTATCTGGTGTACACGGCCGGGAAGCTCGCGATGCTGAAACTGCGCGACGACTGGCAGGCGCAGCAGGGCGGCAAGCCGTCACTGCGCGCGTTTCACGACGCGCTGCTGTCCCAGGGGTCGGCGCCGTTCTGGGCCCTGCGACGGCTGATGCTCGGTGCTGACACCGAGGCCATTCTCGAATAGCAGACGGTCATGCCACTCTACGAATATCAGTGCGACGCCTGCGGGCATCGCTTCGAGGTAATCCAGAAGTACGCCGATCCGCCGGTGGACACGTGTCCGAAGTGCGCCGGGTCGGTCCACAAGCTGTTCTCCTCGCCGGCGATCCAGTTCAAGGGCAGCGGCTGGTACATCACCGACTACGCGCGCGCCGGCAAGTCCGACGGAGCCGCCGGCAACGAAAAGGCGGACAAGGCTCAAAAAGCGGACGGCGGCGCGGAATCGAAGAGCGAGAGCAAGACCGACACGACGTCGGAGACGAAGAGCGAGCCCAAACCGGCACCGCCGTCAACGTCGTCGTAGCCAGCGGCGGTCAGCGTCCGGGGCCGTCCGCATCAGCCTTCAGCATGCTTGATCCCATTTACGTCCGCGAGAACGTCGAGAGTGTCCGGCAGCGACTCAACGCGCGCGGCGGCGATTTCTCCGCCGAGCTCGAACAGCTCGCCACGCTCGAATCGCACCGGCGCCGGCTGATTCCCCAGGTCGAAGGCCTCAAGCGGGAGCAGAACACGGCCGGCGATGAAGTGGCGCGGACGAAGCGTCAAGGTCTCGACGCGCGGCCGATTTTCGAAGCGAACAAACAGCGCTCGCAGAAGATCAAGCAGATGGAAATCGAGCTCGATAGCATCGAGCAGCAGCGCGGGCGGTTGCTCGCCACCATTCCGAACCTGCCCCACGAGAGCGTCCCGGTCGGCCACGGCGCGGCCGACAATGTCGTCGTCCGCACGTGGGGCGAGACCCGATCCTTCGACTTCGAGCCGAAGGCGCATTGGGACCTCGGCACCGAGCTCGGGATGGTCGACTTCGAACGGGCGACGAAGCTGTCGGGGTCGCGCTTTGCCGTCCTGATGGGCGCGGGGGCTCAGCTCGAGCGGGCGCTCATCAACTTCATGCTGAGTCTGCACGGCCGCGAGCACGGCTACACCGAAGTGCAGCCGCCGTTTCTGGTGAACTCGGCGTCCCTGTACGGCACCGGACAGCTGCCGAAGTTCGAGCCGGACCTCTTCAAGATCGCGGGCGACTGGGATTTGTATCTCATTCCCACGGCCGAAGTGCCGGTCACGAATCTCTATCGCGGCGAGATTCTCGATGGGCGTCTGCTGCCGCTCAAATACACGTCGTACACGGCGTGCTTCAGAAGCGAAGCCGGCTCCTACGGGAGCGACGTGCGCGGCCTGATTCGCCAGCACCAGTTCGACAAGGTCGAACTGGTCAAGTTTGCCTCGCCAGAGACGTCGTATGACGAGCTCGAGAGCCTCACGGCGGACGCGGAGCGGGTCCTGCAGTTGCTGGGGCTGCCGTATCGAACCGTCGTGCTGTGCACGGGTGACACGGGGTTTTCGTCGGCCAAGACCTACGACATCGAGGTCTGGCTGCCCAGCCAGCAGACCTATCGCGAAATTTCGTCCTGCTCGAACTGCGAAGCCTTCCAGGCGCGGCGCGCGAACATCCGCTATCGCCCGCAAGGCACGGGCAAAGCGGAGTTCGTGCACACGCTCAATGGCTCCGGGCTGGCCATCGGGCGCACGTGGATTGCGATTCTGGAGAATTACCAGCAGGCCGATGGCTCGGTGGTGATCCCCGATGTGCTCCGCCCGTTCATGGGCGGCAGGGAAGTGATCGAACCGGTAAAATAGGCTGTCGGCTGTCAGCGGTCGGCTCCTCAGCGCTGCTCCGGGGGGCCGGTTCTTAGTCGTTGAGACCGTTATGCGGCCCGAAACGAGAATTTTGGACCCATTGTGGGTCCGCATAACGGTCTAGGCGCGCGGAGCGCGCCGAAGGAAAATAGTCGAACTAGCCAAGGGCGCTCAAGGGATGTCAAGGGCAGAGCCCTTGGCTAGTTCTTTTCGGAACTCGTGGAGAGGTGGCTGAGCGGTCGATAGCGGCGGTCTTGAAAACCGTTGACCCTGCAAGGGGTCCGGGGGTTCGAATCCCTCCCTCTCCGCCATGGCACCCCAGCGCGCAAAGTCCGCGCGCCGGGGACCCCGCCGAACGTCGCTCATGACTCGCGCGAAGGGTGCCCGCCGTGTCGTCAGCGGGTCGGGTGTTGCCTGCCGATCGCGGCCTGGACGTTGACGAACTCCCCGACGTTATCCATCGTGAGCAACCCCACGAGCTGTCCGCGGCGGACCACCGGAATGGTGTGGCAATGGTGGCCTTGCAGGCGCTGGAACGTCATATCGAGCATGTCTGACGGGTCGGCCACGACCAGATCCCGGCGCATCACCTGCGCGACCGGAGAGTGCTGCTCCTGACGCGCCAGCGCCCTCAGCAGATCCGCACGGGTCAGGACACCCACCACGGCGCCGGCGTCCACGACCGGAAAATCCTGCTGCGCGCCTGACAGCAGGAGCTCGACCGCGCGGGCGAGCGAGTCGGCGGGCGCCAGCGTTCGGAAGTCCGTAATCATCGCCCGTTCCAGCGGGATGCCACCGAGGGCCGATTTCATCTGCGTCATCGCCGCTTCCTGGCCGGCTCCGATCCAGACGAACAGGGCGATGAACAGCAGGAACGGATTGAAGACGATGAGCCCCACCAGTCCGAAGAGCAGCGCCATCCCCTGCCCGATGTTGGCGGCAAGCTGCGTCGCCCGGGTGTACTCCATCCGGATGGCCAGCAGCGCTCGCAACACGCGTCCGCCGTCCATGGGAAAGGCCGGGAGCATGTTGAACACGACGAGAAAGACATTGACGATCATGAGCCGCTCCAGAAACGAGCCGCTCGTCAGGCTCAGCGCCTGGCTCGGCGCGACGGTGCCGGTGGTCTGCAGCGCGGCGAACAGCGCCGCGGCAATGGCCACATTGACCGCGGGGCCGGCGAGCGCGACCCACAACTCCTGCCTCGGGTCGTCGGGCATCCGTTCGAGCCGCGCGAGCCCACCGATCGGCAGCAGGGTGATGTCGCGCGTCCTGATCCCGTATCGCTTCGCCATCAGGGCGTGCCCGAACTCGTGCAGCACGACACAGCCGAAGATCGCCAGGATGAACGCGACACCTCGGATCGCGGCGCCGACGCTCTGCTCCGCCTGCCAGTACGCGATGCCGACCCACACGATCAGCATCACAAACGTCGTGTGGACGTAGACGCTGATGCCGGCAAACGTCCCGATTTTCGTCGACCACTTCATTGCAGTTCCCTATCAGGAGACGGCTCACGCTCGCGGTTGCCGCCTTCAATCAGCCGCGCCACCCACTGCAGATCGCCAGACGAATTCTCCAGCGCAATCTTGATCGTCATCGTGATCGGCACCGACAGCAGCATGCCGGGGATGCCCCACATCCAGCCAAACACAATCACTGACAGCAGCACAGCGAGCGGCGAGAGGCCGACGCGCCGTCCCATCAGGTACGGCTCCAGGAAGCTGCCAAACGCGATGTTGACGACGACATAGCCAACCAGTACCAGGACGGCAGTGAGCGGTCCGAACTGGATGAGCGCGAGCAGCGCCGGCGGAAACGCCGCGATGATCGATCCGAGGTTGGGGATGTAGTTGAGGAGGAACGTCAGCAGGCCCCATAGCAGCGCGAATTCGACGCCCAGCATCGCCACCCATGCCCCGGCCACGACACCGGTCGCGAAGCTGATGATGGTCTTGACCCAGAGCCACGTCTGAACCTGGCTGGCGATCCTCGCCACGTGCTGCCGCACCTCCGCCGGCAGCACGAGCGGACGCCGGTGCACGATGTCGGCAGCCTCGAACAGCATGAAGGCCGAGATGAGCACGACCAGAAACGCCAGCGACAGCAGCGTTGCCACACCCGACAGCGTGGTCACCAGCACGTTGAGCACCTGCGACGGGTCGACGTAGGCGGTCAGCGTCGTGGTGTCGACGTTGCGGTCGCGGAGCCACTCGAGCGACCGCGCGATGAGCGCGCGCAGCCCGGCCTCGTAGCGGGGCACCGCCGACGCAAACTGCCTGATCGCCGTGACGATGAGCACGCTCGGGCCCGAGAGCACGGCCAGAACGGCCAGCAGGGTCATGATGACCGCCACCACGCTGTGAATCCCGCGCCTCTGCAGCCGCCGCACGAGCGGAAAAGTGATGACCGAGAGGAAGACGGCGAGGACCAGCGGCATCAGAATCACCGCCGTCGCGCGCAGGCCCGCGGCAATGATGACGAGGCTCGCGGCCCCGACGAGGAATTTCACAGCCGTGCTGCTCACCGGAGAATTTGTCACTCTGCCGGGACATTATCCCGCGCTCCCGCCCGGCTATAATTCATGATTCCACGGCTCAGGAGGCCTCTCGATGTCTTTCACGTCTACTCGTCCCGTCGCATCCGTCGCCTTTGTCGTGTTCGCGCTGGCCGCGACATCGGCGTCGGGCCAGCCCCCGCCGGGCAGACCCTGGGTGTACGAGGCGGATTCTTCGAAAGAAACGACCTCGCGCCGCCGGGCCACCGGTGCCGAGATCGGCAGCTTGAACCTGATGACGTCTGCGTCGCGCAATGCCGTGCTCTCGCGCATCAGCGGCGATCGCGTCTACGATCTCTCGGTTCAGTACTTCATCGGCCTTCCGAGCTGGTACGGCGTGGACGATCTGCCGCCCATCGTCGCGCGCGCGGTCCTCATCGACGTGCTCGCATTCAAGGGCGTAGAGAGCCTGCCCGACACCTACCAGACCACGCGGCAGGAGCTCGAAGGCGCGCTGGCGGCCCAGCGGGTGTCGCTCAGACCGGGTGACATCGTGCTGCTGCGCGGCGGCAAGATCACGCTCGATGCGGCCGAGTGGCTTGCCGAAGCCAATGGCGCGATGTTGATCGGCGGGGATCAGTTGAGTCTGGAGCTGTACAAGGTGGGGCGGCCCGACCTGACCGTACCGGTCCACAACTATCTAATCAATCAGCGCGCCATCGCCATCATCCAGGTGGACAGTCTGGAAGACCTGGCGCGGGACAAGGTCTACGAGTTTGCGTTCATCGCCGCGTCGCTGCGGCCGCGGGGTGCTGCCGCCGTGCAGTTCCGCCCGCTGGCGTTTCCGCTGCGGCCGTAATTTCAAGTCGCGGCAGTTTCGCTGAAGCTGCGCCGGATGACAGCGCGCGCAGGCCTTCAGAACGCGAAGCGGTATTCGAGGCGGAAGAGATCGTCGTACCAGACGTCGTCAGTCAGTGCGCGCCCGTACCCGAGGTACACCGAGCTGCCGTTCCGGAACCCGAAGCGGCCGCCGACTTTCACATTGACGATGTTGACCCCGTCCGCTTCAGACAGCGTGGAGGTCTGGAATCCGTCGATCACCCGCCAGCCAATCAGTTCGATGACCGGGGCAAAACGCACGCTCTCGCCGCGATAGAGCTCGAAGCTCGGCCCGATGCCGTAGTAGAGAACTTTGCCAGCAAAGCGTTCGGAGCCCGTTGCGATCCCGTTCGATCCGCCTGACGGCAACACCACCCCGAACTGCCCTTCTAGATTGACGACGTCGTTGAGGTTCTGGTTGTAGAGGAGCGCCGGCTCGAAGCTGAAATGCTCGACGCCCAGTCCCTTCAGCCCGTCGCCCGTAGGAAAGTTCCCCTGGAGCTGCAGCGTCAGATACCGCGAGTCGTCGGCCACCAGCGCCCACTTCAGGCCCGCGCGCAGGTCAGAGAGCCCGGATTGATC
>DATKDY010000270.1:0-11126 GCA_035512515.1 Vicinamibacterales bacterium | reverse complement strand
CGCGTTCTCAATGACGCCGGCGCGTCCCTGGAGAGCTCACTGGATACCGCATCGGATCGCGCGATTCAACCGCCGGGCCAGCTCTCTCTCGGCCCGTTGGCGCCGGGCACCTACGTCATCGAGCTGCAAGGTGCGCGCGGAACCCGGGAGGAACGGATCCAGATCGTCGACCGCGACGTCCACGCGACGTTCCGCTGAGAGGATGGATGAGGCCGCGCCCTGATCATGGTCTGCGAGGAGCAGGCACGGTGACCAGAGAAGCTCGTCGGCGGCACTCGACCCGGAGCGGCTCTTCTGCCGCCTCGGCGCCGTCGCGAACCGGTTAGGTTACCCGCCAGGCGTCCGCAGCAACATCCACGAACCGGCGACAGAACCGATCGCGAGCACCAGCGTCGCTGCGACCACTTCCCAGCGTGGCGTCGCGCCATGCTCGATCATGTTGTGCAGCGCGGGCACGTGAAGACCGACCAGAAACGACGAGACCATCGATCCGATGACGATGAGTCGATATGTTTGCAGTCGCATGACGACGCTCCAGAGATTATCTGATTTCTCGTCCCCAGTGCGGATCAGCGTGCGCCGACGTCGCCAGACGCGCCCGGGGCCGACGTCAGCGCCCGCGCATCGGCAAGACGGCGGCCGCCAGCGGGCGTGCTCAACGCACTGCCGCGACGCCAATCGATACCCTGTGACGGACTGCGCGCGCAGGCGCCTACGTCGTCAAGCTGCGGAGTGGCGGGTGGACACGGGGGAGCGGTCTATATCAGCGCCCCCCGGCTTTTGCGCGACTGTGCGGTGAAAAGGTATCGGGCGTGACTCGGTCCGGACCGAGTTGGGGAGGGACTGCCGGCAGCCCGTTCATGTTGAGCTCGCGAAAAGGCAGACCCCGATCAGCGCGCGAAGGGATTATATGGCCAGGAGCAGCCGTTCCGCGCTAGACGTGATCAGGCGCTACACCGTAGCGGACAGCGCCACCTGGGCGCAACCGGCGATCTCCGGCAACCGGATATTTGTCAAGGACGTTTCTACTCTCACGCTGTGGACGTTCAACTGACGATCCGTTCAAGAGGGCACCGCATTGACGATCGCCATGCGACCGTCAAACAATTGCCGCGTGCGTCGCCGACAACTGGTCGAAATCGAAGACCTGGCCTGGTGTCCACGAGCCGTGCGCGACGGAGGCACCGATTGGCTCGCGTTCATGGCGAACTCGACGAACGTCTTTGCCTCTGTAGCGCCGAAGATCCGCGCGGCGATGGACGCGACGGCCACCACCAGCGTGCTCGACTTGTGCTCGGGTGGCGGCGGACCGTGGGTCACGCTGCAGCCGGAGCTCGCACTGAGCGGACCGGCCGACGTGACCCTCTCGGATCGGTATCCAAACCCTGACGCGTTCGGCGCGGCACGTGCGCGCAGCGACGGCCGGATCAACTCTTACCCGATACCCATCGACGCGGCGAACGTGCCGGCGGAATTCACGAGTGTTCGGACGATGTTCAACGCGTTCCATCACTTTCCGCCCGAGTCCGCGCGCGCGATTCTGGCCGATGCGGTTGCCAAGCGGTGCGCGATTGCCGTCTTCGAGGGAGCGTGGAGCCGTGCGCTGGCGATGGTGGCGATGCCGATCCAGTTGCCTGCGATCCTGTTGCTCACCCCGTTCCTGCGTCCCTTCCGTTGGTCGCGTCTTCTGTTTACGTATGTGTTGCCGCTGATCCCGCTCATCGTTCTCTTCGATGGAACGGTTTCATTCCTGAGACTCTACAGCGAGGCAGAACTTCGACAGCTGGTTTCGACCGTGCCGGGCCATGACCTCTTCGACTGGGACCTCGGTTCAATCAGGGGCCGCGGACTGCCTGTTCGCCTCAGCTACCTCGTCGGCGTTCCAAGGCGAGCTCTTGCGGCGACGTCCGGCGGCAACGGCTGACGGTGCGGGTGCATTGTGCCGACGTCGTCACGGTCGATGAGCAGTGCGAAGGGGAGTAACAGCGCATCGCACTTTTCTCGAGAGATGTGCGGATCGAACTTGGCCGAGAGGAACTTCGTCATCAACGAGCGCAGCGTTTCTGCGGACGCCAGTCCGGCTGACCAACGGCGGCGCGACTCTAATTACCTCGACCTCGGCGTCTGAATGTCATTGACAGCGCCCGTGGTGCTCGTCGCGGATAGACGCACCGTTTGGGTACGCTTCGGTCATGGGTACGCCTGGGTCGTCAAAGATCTGCCACGAGTCGCCATCTTCTCATCTGTCGCCCTGTGCAATATTGAACAGCCGACCGAACTTGGCTTCTGATAACAATCCGGATGCGCCCGGCGACGGTGGCAGATGACAATCGGAAGCCGGCCCACCGTGACGACGCATCTCTCCACTAACGCGTAGTACATCTGTCGCCGCTCGAGCAGACGCTATGCGCGTTGGCCTATCGGACGAAGTCGCGCTCAATGAAGGGAAAGAAAATATGTCATACCGACTGTCGACACGCGTCTTCGTCGTCTTGATCACCGTGTGTATAGGCGGCATGACGCCGTCTCAGCGCGTCGCCGCGCAGAGTGGCCGCAGCGAAGTGTGGGTCACCGACCAGAGTGGAACCGCGGGACGGCTTTTCATCTACGACGCGCACCACGTTCATCAGGACGCGGCAACCGCAAGGCCGGAAATCCTGCTGCTGGATCCTGACAACGATCCCGGCACGGAGACGGTTGGCGATCGCTGCCTGTCGCAGACCGGAACCGCGCCGACGCGCGGCCACATGCTCGCGTTCAATCTGGCAGAAACACACGGCATCCTGTCTTTCGTCGCCACCGGCCACGTTGCGTTCATCGATGCCGCGACACGGCGGGCCGTCTCGTGCATCGACGTTGGGGCGCAGGCGCACGCCGCATTCCCGGCCCCTGATGGCAGCTATGTCGTCGTAGCCAATTAAAATTGCCGGCTGCTGCAGCGCGTCCGCAGCAACTTCGCGACCAACACCTTCACACTGGAAGACAGCGCGACGATTAACCTTGCGACTTGTACGACACCGAATGGTCGCGCCTGCCAGGACGCCGCTGTGCGGCCGGACAACGCGCCGATTTGTCCGGCATTCGATTCCAGCGGCCGCCTCATCTTCGTCACCCTGCGCGGCGGCGGCTTGTTTGTCGTCGATGGGACGAGTACGCCCATGCGCATCGTCTCCGAATACGATCGCAACACGGTGCACCCGAATGGGTGCGGCGGACTCGATACGCGTGGCAAGATGTACATCAACGCCGGTGGCGGCGATGCGGCCAATCCCACCGAGTACGATGTCTACAGCTTCGATCTGAGCGCGTTTCCGCGAACTGGTTTTACGCCCGTCAACACGCCAGCTCCCAGAGTCATCCTTTCCAAAGATGACGGCAATCACGATGCGCATGGCACCGTGCTGACCCGCGAAGGCTATTTGTGGGTCGCTGACCGCTTCGCGAACACCATCGACGTCATCGATACCGTTACCGATACGCATGTGAGCAGCTTCAGCCTGCAGGGAGCGGCGAGCGCCGATCCGGCGCCCGACCTGATGGCGCTTCACCCGTCTGCCGATTACGCGTTCGTGACGTTGCGAGGGCCCTGCCCGCTGACGGCCAATGCGCCGGGCGTCAACAACGCCGTCGGAGCAACGCCAGGGGTCGGATTGATCTCGATCGATGACGCCGGACTGCGTGGCCGGCTTCAGGCAATAGCGCCGATTGGCAACGTCATCCCGGGGACGACTTGTGCCCCCGACGCAAATTCAGCGCCGTCCACGAACCGCGCTGACGTTCACGGCATTGCCGTAAGACGAATTCGCGAACAGCGATGACGCTGGGGCCGGCGGTGAACTGACGCGCGGCAATCGCGCAGCTCGGCATAGACGACGGACGACGGGCTCCGTTGTCGCCGCGACTCCGCTGTGCCAAGCGGTCGAACAGACACGCCTCGCTCACTCGACCGGCCCGGCATAGCGGTCGAGCCAGTCGAGTACTTCCCTGACGACTCGACTTCGCAGTTGGGCCATCAGGTCGTGCCCGCCGGGATAGACGCTGTGACGCTTGTGCTCGGCCGGCGTTCCAAGGCGAGACATGAAAGGCTTCTGCGCCGATTCCAAAGGGAAGATGAAGTCGCTCTCACCGTTGATCATGAGGATCGGAATGGTCACGCGCGGCACGAAATTGACGGCGTCCACCTCGGGCAGTGTCCCGACTGAATTGAAGCCGCCAGCCATGAAGACGCCGACCTTGAAGCGCGAGTCCACCGCCAGAAGACGGGTTCCCACAGCGGCACCCCAGCTCGAGCCCGCGAAGATCAGTGCACCATGTTGGATGTCCTGGCGGCTTTGCAGATAATCCACGCTGCGCTGGACGTCATTGACGGCTTGGAACATGTAATCTCTATACACGCGGCTCATGGAGGGCCAGTACTCGGCAAAGGTCCGGCCATCATTGCGCTCGTAGGTCCCCTTGTAGATGGGAAACAGGACGGCGCGTCCGCCGAGCACCAGGAAATCGATGGATGCTGTAGGGAGCGTATCGCTGCTTCCTGACTGAATGGCGTCGGCTCCCGGAAAGTACACCACGGTCTGGTATGGAGGGCGGCCGTTCTTCGGGAGGAACAAATAGGCCGTGACTCTCTCATTGCTATAGGCGGCCCTGAAGCTGACTTTCTCCTTCACCCAGTGCGCGGCCGTGGTGTCGACCGATTCCACCATCTGATCGAGCGCGTGCCGATCGTACGAGTAGAGGTCGCGATAGACCTGAAACACTTCGTCCGAGACTGGTTTCTGCTGACTCACATCGCGGGCCGGAGGCTCGATGGGCCTTGTCAGCGCTTCGGTTGGCGGCCGGTCTTCCGCGTACTCGACAAGACGAAAGCCGTTCGTCTCCGATCGATCGAACGGCGAACGGGCGGCGACCTGGAAAAACATGTAATGCGGATCGCTCCAGGACCCGCCGAGAATGTATCGCGCCACCCCTGGGGCGGTCTCGTTCCAGCACCACTCTTTCACGTTGCCCGACATATCCGAGGCGCCGATACTGCTGACGCCGGGACTGCTTCCGACCGCCGCGGGCCCCGTCCCATCGACGTTGCTGAGAGGTGTGATATAGGCGGCGAGTCGGACGCTCGCGGCCTCGAGCCAGTGGTAGATGGTCGGCAGACTCTTGCCCGCGAATTCCGCGTATGCTGCCGCCTCATACCAACTCACACCACCGACCGGATGGGCGTCGTGGCCGGCCGGATACACGCCCACTTCCCATGTCGCAGGACCGGGCCGTCCGGTACGGTCCGTGAATTCTGCGATCGCCTGCTCCCAGGGCACTTCTCTACCGCTCTTGATGAACTTCTGTTTCCAATACCGGCGCTGGGCATACCCGCCACTATCGACGAATGCCTTGAACTGTTTGTTCGTCACTTCGTGGGCATCGATCAGGAAATCGCCCGCAGGGATCGTGTTCGCGTGCGGGTATCCGGTCAGCGTCAGCGAGAGGTTCGATGCGGGAACCATGATCATGCCGGGCGCAGCGGCATCCTGTCGCGTCAGCCGGATGTTGGTGCCGGTGGCGGCCTGCTGACTGACGGCAATGAACTCGCGAGTCCTGAAGCCGGCTTTCTCGACCTTCCAGCGAAACACCCCGCGCGGAAGCCGCGCGCTGGCAATGGGTGTCCGGCCGAGAGATCGCCAGGCGCCGTCCACATCGGCGAAGCCCTTCATGTACACATCGGCGCCTGCGGGATCGGTGGTGATCGGGCGGCGAACCGAGATGCGCTCCCACAGCGCCGTCAATCGATCGTCATCAGGAATGATCGCTGCGACCGCTTCCGCCGATGCCAGCGCCGAGGCGTACTCGTCGGTACCCGCGAGCCGCGTCACCTCTTCGATTCCGCGCTCTGCGCGCAGAACGGCTGCATTTCGGTTGAGCAGCCAGGCCACCGGGACGCCGACAAGAACGGCTGCCACGAGAGCCGTGACGACCATCGAGCGCCGGGAGACCTGCCGCGCTGTCGCTGCGTGAGCGGCATCCAAAACGGGCCCCGCCAGGTTCGCGCGGCAGCTGGCCAGGTCGCGTATCAAGTCGGCGGCCGACGCATAGCGGTCATTCGGCCGCTTGGCCAGGGCACGCTGGACCACTTCGGCGAGCTGACCGGACGCCTCGGGCCGCAGGCGTGTCAGCGGTGGCGGCTCGTCGTCGAGAATATGGTGAATGACGGAGAGCTCGTGATCGCCAGCGAATGGCTGCGTTCCGGTCAGCATCTCGTACAGCAGCGTCCCGAGTGCCCAGATGTCGACACGGTGATCCGTCGCTGTCGCGCTGATCTGCTCTGGCGCGATGTACGCGAGGGTCCCGAGTATGGTGCCCGTGCGAGTCAGATGGGTATGGTCCACCAGCTTCGCGATGCCAAAGTCCACGACCTTTACCAGCCCGTCGGCGGTGATCATGACATTGGCCGGCTTGATATCGCGGTGCACGATGCCCGCGTGATGCGCCTTCTCGAGGCCGCGCGCAATCTGCGTGGCCACGTCGAGTGCGTCGCCGATTGACAGCGGCCCCCGTTGCAGCCGCGTCGCGAGGGTCTCCCCGTCGCAGTACGCCATCGCGATGAAAAGCTCGTCCTCGGACGTGCGATCGATTTCGTAAATCGTGCAGATGTTCGGATGATCGAGCGACGAAGCGGCCTGTGCTTCTTGCTCGAACCGCTGGCGCGCCTCGTAATCTCGAGTCAGTTCACGGGAAAGAAACTTGAGTGCCACAACGCGTTTGAGGCGAACGTCCTCGGCTCGGTAAACCACACCCATGCCGCCGCCGCCGAGGCGGTCGCGAAGCCGGTAGTGCGACAGGGTTCGGTCTTCCATGTTGCTCTTTTCGTGAGACGACATCGCGGTTGCAGCTTGTCGCCATCTCCTCCCGCTGAGCAGACGGTCCCCGGTCAAGCGAGCAGGCGTGATGGTTCGCAGCGATGATCGTCGATGGCGACACCGCCGGTCCAAGGCGGGGCGATGGGCCCGCGGTCGTGGCCGGTTACCGCAGGCTCATTATGGCCGATTCGGAGGCGCCCTGCACACGCGCGTGGCGCAGTGAGTCAGGGAAGACGCGTCATCGCTGGCGGATGGGCGATCGACGTTTTGCCGTGCGACCGTCGAACAATCGCCCTCGTACGTCGCCGGCAACTGGTCGAAATCGAAGACCTGGGGACCTTAATTGACCGAGAGAGTCCAGCGAGGCGAGCCGCCGGCTTTCACTCTTGGCGCAGTGCCACGACCGGGCTGACCCGATTCCGAGCGCCGGCCAGATGCTTGCGGCCGCCGTCACGACAATCAGCAGAGTGGTCACCACCGACAGTGCGAGGTTGGCGACATTGACGCAGGCGATCAGCAGAACGAACGACACGGCGCCCATGACCATGAGCACAGGTCCGCGCATCGCGCCGCGCAGCAGGCCATCGAGAGGCTCCAGGCTGGCTGAGATCCCTTCGTTGGTCTGCGGATGGTCGCTCGCCAGACGGCTGGTGATGGCGTTCATCTCCGCGCGCGCCTGGCTGAAGTCCACGCCGTCGGCGAGCCGGCCGAGCCCAAGCACCAGCGGGGGACGGTTGCCTCTGGCGGCATCGCTGTTGGTGGACGCCGAGGCGATCTGTCCAACCGGCACCCAGACCTCGGCGCTGGCCGAAAAGTGAAAGCCGGGCGGCATGACGCCGATGACGGTGGATGGGACGTCGTTGATGCGGACCGTGCGTCCAAGAATCGAGGGGTCACCGCCGTAACGGCTCTGCCAGGTGGTGTGGGCGAGGATCGCCACTCGGGGCGCGCCGGCGCGGTCATCCTCCAGGCGAAACGCGCGGCCGAGTGCCGGCCGTTGCCCGACGATGTCGAAGA
Organism: Vicinamibacterales bacterium; assembly: GCA_035512515.1. GTDB lineage: Bacteria > Acidobacteriota > Vicinamibacteria > Vicinamibacterales > UBA2999 > JACCSI01. The sequence continues at coordinate 3,261 of DATKDY010000270.1, read as the reverse complement.
AGTGACGTTCGGCGGAGACGCGGCAACGCACTTCGGCACCGAGCCTATCGACGGCGTGGTCACGTTTCAGCGCGAGCCGGCTCAGCGCCGCCCGGCTCGCGGGAGCCGTGACAGCGCTTCTCGAGCGGCTTGACGAACGTGAGGTTCAGGATCGTCGAGCAGGGCGCTGATCGCCTCACGCACCGAAGTGTCACCCGAACGCCCGAGCGCCTCGACGGCGGCTTGCCGCACATGTTTGGAACGATCGCTCAGCAGCCCCACGAGCGCAGGGACCGCAGGGCGGTGGGGGTGCCGACCCAGGGCGTAGGCGGCGGCTTGACGGACGCGTTGGTCGGGATCTGCAAGGAGCCGTGTCAGAGAAGGCGCGATTGCCTGGTGCTCGTGGCGGATGAGTGAGTAGGCGGCAGATGCCCGAATCGCGCAGGCCGTGTGCCCGAGCGCTTCGACCAGGGCAACGGTTGCGGTGGGATGCTGCGTGTCACGCAGGGCCTCCACGGCGAGCCTCGACACCGGGCACGCATCGCTGCGGCTGTCTCGAACCATCTGCGCGATCTGCTCCGGCGTGGTGACTGGAGGCCGTGGACCGACGATGAACGGCATGGAGTCGGTGCAGGCGCACGGATCTTCGCCGCGAGTGCGCCAATCCTGCGCGGGAGACGAGCTCGCGAACACGGTGACAAGGAGGGCGCCGATAATGGCTGGTCTCATGGGGCCTCTTAATGTTAGGCTAAAAATTTAGCACTAAAGCCGGAAGATGACAAGGCGTCAAGAAGACTGCCCGCTTGTCGGTGCGCGGATTGCGCGGCCCGGCCTCGCGCCTGTGAGCTCGCCTCCGTCGACCACCACCTGCCCGCCCACGATCACATACGGAATGCCGGCCGACGGGATGCTCGCATCCTCGTAGGTCGCACGGTCGATGACCGTCGCGGGATTGAAGATGGTGAGATCCGCATCGGCGCCGACGCGGACGCGGCCCTTGTTGGCCATCGCCGGCGTCCGCCGTTCGAGACGGCGTGCTGGCTCGATCGTCATGCGCCGCAGCGCATCCATCAGGTCGACGACGCCCTCCTCGCGCACGTAGCGGCCCAGCACCTTCGCGTAGGTGCCGGACGTTCGCGGGTGCCCGCGACCGTTTTCGATGAAGCCGTCGCTGGCGATCATCGACAGCGGGCTGACAATGGCGGCGCGCGTCTGCTCCTCCGGGCGGCCGTGGATGATGACCGTGCCGCCTTCGGCTCGCGCCTTGGCGAACGTCTCGCGGGTGAGGCGCTGGCCCGTGGACACGAGCTGGTGCTGCGCGAAACGGTCGTCCGACCACGTCCCCCAGTCGTCGAACAGCGCCGACTGGATCTCGGTCATCCCGGCACTGTACGGGTACGCTTCGGTCGTCACATCCTGTCCCGCGTCGCGCGCCGCCTGGATGGCCGCCAGGAACTCGGCGAGGTTGGTGCCGCCCGACGAGTTCACGTGGACGACGTGCAGTGATGCGCCGGCAGAGGCCGCCGCCGCGATCGTCTCGTGTAAGCCGGCGACCCCGCCGCGCATGTGGATGTGCGCCGGCGCGCCACCGTCCGCGGCGACGCGGAACATGCGCTCGATCTCGGCCATCGGGGCTCCGGGCGTGTAGGCGCTCCCGAATCCCACGGCGACGGCGCCCTGTGCCAGCCCGTCGCGCAGAACGCGTTCCATGGCCGCCATCTCCTCTTCGTTTGCCGTGCCGCTCCCGCCGACACCGGCGGGCAGCAGGCCGGTGCCGGGATCACCCAGCACCTTCATCCGCGCCGGGATATGACCGACCGACACTCCGTAGTTGACCAACTGCCCACCCTCGCGGTCCGCGTACCACGCGGCCACGTCCCCCGTGCCCACCTCGAGTTCGAACGCCGAGGTCACGCCATCGCGCACCATCATCCGGTAAGACTCGTCCTGCTGCCCGTGCTGATGAAGATCGATGAAGCCGGGTGACACTACATGCCCTGAGGCGTCGATCACGCGTGCACCAACCAGGGGCGTCTCCGACAGCATCTCGATGGTCCCGTTCCGGATGCCCACGTGCCGTACGGCATCGAGACCGGACTCCGGATCCATGACGCGGCCGTTGGCCACGACCACATCGAAATCGGCGCCGGGTTCGGCCGCGCAGGCCGCGAGCACGCCCAGAGCGACGGCGGTGATGAGCCCTTTCATCAATCCTCCTGTGACGCGGACATCAGGGTTCTTTGTACGCCCATGCGCCGGCGATGGTGCCGGCCATTATGTTGACGAACTGCAGGACCGAGCTTTTCAGAAATATGGGCATCGTGAACATCCCCATCGTCGTGAAGCCGAGGATGACGAGCGTGATGGCCAGGTACGGGACCAGGCCCGCAAGGACCGCCGTTTTGACGCCGGGACCGAAGCGCGGGCGCATGCTGGCATAGGTCCAGACGACGAGCAGTCCCAGGCCAAAATCGATCACGATCCACGGCGCGATGCCGGCCATCGAGTTCATCGCCGCCGCGTCGAGCCCGAGCCGCGTCATATGCTGCTCGAAATCCGCCGCCATGAGCATGGTGTTGATGACGAAGTCGCCGATGTTGAAGACAAACCCCGCGAGAACACCTCCGACCACCACCTTGCCGGTGTTGATACCTGCCATGACTCCTCCTGTGTCTCTGCCCGCGGCCGCGGGCGGTTCCCGCCGCGTATGGACCGGATGGTAGCAGACCGGCTGAGCCGGTTCGCCAAATTTCTCCGAAGCCCGTTATCATCACGCCGTGTCGAAGAGTTTGGCCTTGCCCACCCTGGCGGCGCTCCTGACCGTCCTGGCTGGTGCAGGTCCGCCGGCGCCGCCGATCGAGCGCGACGACTGGCCTCAGTGGCGGGGACCGGGCGGCGCGGGGATCGGCGCAGCGTCCCATTATCCAGACACGTGGTCTGCCCGCGATCGCATTGCATGGAAGACGGCAATTCCAGGCCGCGGCCACTCGTCACCCGTGGTGTGGGGCAACCGCGTGTACTTGACGACGGCAGTCGAGGGCGCCCACTTGCCAGGGCGGAAGGCTCCCGATCACCTGGGATTCGACTTCAAGCCTGGTTACCTTCATCCAGACAGCGTCGGCGTCGACTATCAATACGCGTTGAAGGTCCTGGCCCTCGACGCCACGACCGGCGCGGTCGTCTGGGAGCGCACCGTGCACGACGGGCCCATGCATGACAATCGCCACCGGTCGAACACCTATGCGTCGGCGAGCGTCGCGACCGATGGCGCGATGGTGTATG
>DATKDY010000269.1:0-5095 GCA_035512515.1 Vicinamibacterales bacterium | reverse complement strand
CGGCCGCGAAGCGGCCGCCTTCGCTGGAGGTCCGGCTCCGTCGGATGGCCTCGCGCTGCTCGGCGGGCGAGCTCGCGCGCGAACGGGGATCCGGCCGAAGGCCGGCCTGCGGCGCAACGCGCCGCCCTCGCGAAGCGCCCTCGGCCGCGAAGCGGCCGCCTTCGCTGGAGGGCCGGCTCCGCCGGATGTGCCTCGCTCCGCTCGGCGGGCACGCGCAGGAAATTTCGTGGCGCGCGAAAAATTCCGCTGGCGCTTCCCGTCGAGGCGGGTTCAAGGATCACAATCATCCCGGAATGCTGGCAAATGCTACACGCTCGCCTGGATCCGGGTTTGCGTCCACTCGAATGGCGGCTGCCTAATGACGCACGCCTCACGATCGCCGCTGCCCGGAGAGCGTTATGACCACTCGCACCATCCCTGACCCGCGGCTCGCCCGATCGGCCAGTGCGCTCGACGCGGTCGCGGATGTCCAGCGCCGAATCGCCGAGACGTTCCAGCGATGCGGGGACATCGACTGGCGGCGCATCCGCGTCGCCGTCGATGGCGGTCGGGCGACGCTGACCGGCAGCGTCTCCACGTCGTTTCAACGCTGGGCCGCGCAGTTTGCGGCGTTGGACTCGCCTGGCATTACGCGCGTGGACAATCGGCTCGTGGTCTGGCCGAAGGAAAAGGAGCTCCGCGAGTAACCGCGGCGGCGGAGGGCCGGCTCCGCCGGATGGCCTCGCTCTGCTCGGCGGGCGCGCTCGCGCGCGAACGGGGGATCCGGCCGAAGGCCGGCCTGCGGCGCAGCGCGCCGCCCTCGCGAAGCGCCATCGGCCGCGGAGCGGCCGCCGGTCATGTAGACTCATGAACGCGATTGCTGACGGCGTCAGTGGGGACGAGCACCGGTATGAAGAGGCGCGGCGGAGCGGTTTTTCTCGTTGGTCTTGCGGTTGTGCTGTTCTCGGCGGACGCCGTCCGGCCCACGCCAGCGCGGGCGCAGGAGACGCGCGCGGAGGAGATCGCCGCCAGGCAGAGGGAAAAGGCCGAGAAGCTCGCACCCTATGAGCCGACACGTTTCGAGCGAGTGATGACTCGGCTCGAAGAGAGCTTTGCCAGCCCCCCGAGCGGTTTCTATCCGACTCTCGGCAGCGTCTATCCGGGCGGCGGCTTCACGCCGGGCATCGGCTACCGGCGCTTCTATCAACGGACCGCGGTGTGGGACGTCGTTGGGCTCTACTCGATCGAGAACTACAAGCAGATCGAGGTCGGCACGCGCACGCCGTGGCACGGCAGGGGCAGGTGGGTGCTGGGCACCCGCGCCGGCTGGCTCGACGCGCCCGCAATCGGGTACTACGGCCAGGGGATGGACCAGTCACAGCCCCGGACGAACTTCCGTCTGTCGCAAACCTACGGCGCGGTCACGGCAGCGATGCGTCCGAACGGGTGGACCCGTCTCCATGGCGAAGTCGCCTACGAGGACTACCAGACCGGCGGCGGCCAGGGCCGCCACGCGTCGATAGAATCGATCCACACGCCGGCGACCGCTCCGGGCCTGTACGCCGACCCCACCTACATACGCGCCGAGGCGACCGCCGCGATCGACTGGCGCACGTCCCCGGAGTACTCGCGCAAGGGCGGGTCTTACGGTGTGACGCTCGCCAGCTTCGCCGATCGCGGCGGGACATATAGCTTCGACCGGCTGGACGGCGAAGTCATCCAGCACGTGCCCGTGCTGCGCGAGACCTGGGTGATCTCGCTGCGTGGGCGAGTGCAGACAACGTTGGATGATGACGATGTAGTGCCGTATTTCCTGCAGCCGCGACTCGGCAGTGGTCGCACGTTGCGCGGGTATTCGTCAGGTCGGTTCCGCGACCGCCATAGTCTGCTCACGTCGGCTGAATTCCGCTGGGTCCCCAGCCGTCTCGCCCTCGACATGGCCGTGTTCTTCGACGCCGGAAAAGTGACCAGCCGCCGGGAGGATCTCGACTTTGAAGACCTGAGGAGCGACTGGGGCGTCGGCGCGCGGTTTCACGGCCCGACGGCCACCGTGCTGCGTCTCGAAGCCGCACGCGGTTCCGATGGATGGCGACTCGTGGTCGCGACCAATGCCGCCTTCTGACCCCGCGACCATGAGCCACCCGCGAGCGATTGGACCGCTATACGGCCCGTTACGAGAATTTTGTACTCGTGGTGGTTCTGTTTCGGGGCCGTATAGCGGTCCTAGGCGCGCGGAGCGCGCCGAGAGTAATGGCCAACCAGCCAAGACGTCTCCCGAGGGGATATCAAGGGCAGAGCCCTTGGCTGGTTACGGCGCCCTCGTCGGCGTGATCCTGGTGCTGATGCTCTGTCCCGGGCTGCTGATGCCCGTGGACGGTGAGCGTCCGCGATTCTTTCCAGACGACCCGCTGCAGCGGGAGCCTGAAACTCAGGATGCCTCCAAGGTGCAGGAGTGGGATGTCGGCCTCACCCCGGACCTGCTGCTGAACCTGTTCGGGCAACCCGGCGATCCGAGAACGAACCAGCGCGCGCACAACGTCAACACGGCCGACGAGGTGCCCGACTCGAGCTGGTTCACCAACCGCATCTACGCGCGCAGCCTCTCGCTCGACGAGATCGCCAGAGGGCCCACCACCATCGATGGTCCGGCGCCGGGCCGGTGGACGGTAATCCGCAGCAAGAGCGCCGGCGTGTCGCCAGGCTTCACCGTTCGCGACGAGAAAGGTGAGGTCTGGTTTCTGACCTTCGACGCCAAGGAGAATCCCGTCGCTGGGACGGCGGCGATTGCGATCGCGTCCCGGTTGTTCTGGGCGATGGGCTACAACCAGGTCGAAAGCTATCTGGCGACGATCCGGCCGGAAGACCTGGTCCTCTCGGAGAGCGTGACGATTCGCGCCCACGGCAAACGTCGTCGCTTTACGCAAGCCGATCTCGATGATGTGCTCGCCCGCTCGGCGACACGGCCGGACGGCTCGTACCGCGTTCTTGCCGGCCGCGCGATCCCGGGACGCACGGTCGGCCCCTTTCGCTATCACGACACGCGTCCCGACGATCCGAACGACATCGTCCCGCATGAGCATCGTCGCGAGCTCCGCGCGCTCCAGGTGTTCGGCGCCTGGACGAATCTCGTCGACATGAAGGCCGGCAACACACTGGACACGGTCATCCCGGAGAACGGACGCGGTGTCGTCCGGCATTACCTGCAGGATGTCGGCTCGACGTTCGGCACCGGGGCGTTGGCTCCGCGCGACGGCGACGAAGGATATGAGCACCTCTACGACGCCCGGCCCGTCTGGAGACGGTTCATTACCTTCGGCCTTTTCGTCAGCCCATGGCAAACGATGCGCTATCGCGAGCACCCCGAGGTGGGCCGGTTCGAAGGGCAGGTCTTCGATCCGGTGAAGTGGCGCCCGCGGGTGCCCATGGCCGCGCTTCGTCATGCGCGCGCGGACGACCTGTTCTGGGCAGCGCTGCGCGTGATGGCGTTCAGCGACGAGCAGATCCGAACCGCGGTTGGAGCCGGTGACTTCACTGACCGGGCCGCGGAGAAGTTGCTCGCCGATGTCCTGATCGAGCGGCGGGACAGGATCGGCGCAGTGTACTTCTCCAACATCAATCCCCTCGTTCGCCTCGCCCTGACCGACGGCGGCGTGCTCACGTTCGAGAATCCAGCGGTGCGTGCGGCCTTCGCGCGCGCGCCCGAACAAGGGTACGAAGCGACCTGGCACCGCTTCGACAATGCAACCGGCCAGACGGAAGCGCTCGGCCCGGCCACGACGTCCGTCGGGGAACAGATGCAGAGCCCGGGCCCGCTACCTGGCGGGGCTCAGGCGTTCGTCAAGATTTCGATCCGCGCGCTCCAGCCTGCACACGCCGCGTGGGCTGTTCCGGTGGACGTGTATTTCCGCAGGACCGGCGCGACCTGGACAGTCGTCGGGATCGATCGATAGCTCACAGCATTCGATCACAGCATTCGATCACAGGGTTCCCCTCACAGGGTTCCCGCCCGGGTGGCGACCGTCTTGCGCACGAGCCGCAGGAACGCCTCGATGGTCTGCTCCAGATGCGGCTCCGGCGTGTCTTCTTCCTTGCAGTGCGACAGCCCGCGAGCGGAATAGGCGAACATCATGACGGTCGGCATGTGCGGCACCATCTCGGCCGCATCATGCAGCGGTCCTGACGGCAGCCGCGGCGCGGCGCCGGTGACCTCGCGCACGGCCTCGGCGCACAGCTCGATCAGGTGCGGATCGAATGGACGCGGCTCGATGCGCCACAGCGTGCGCCATTCCACCGTGACGTCGTTCGCGCGCGCGTGGCGCGCCGCCGCGTCTTTGGCATCGGCCAGCATGCTGGCCAGCACGCCTGCGTGAAGCGCCCGCTGATCCAGCGAGATCTCGCAGACACCCGGCACCGCGGTCACAATCCCCGGCTCCGTTTTCACGATGCCCACGGTACACACGACGCCCGCCTCGGGCGTGGAATGACGCAACGCGATCTCGCGGCACTCGAGCGCGGTCGCGGCGGCCGCCAGAAAGGCATCGCGCCGCATGGGAATCGGCGTGGATCCGGAATGGGCCGCCTGGCCGGCAAAGCGCAGCATGTGCCGTTCGACGCCGAACGTCCCAATCACGGCGGCCGCGGGTGTGTGCATCGATTCGAGCACAGGCCCCTGCTCGATGTGCAACTCGAGATAGGCGCGAGCGTCGATTGTCTTCAGCTGGCGATGCGCGTCGAGCATGCGATCGACATCGACGCCGTTCTCCTTCAACGCATCCACGAGCCGCGTGCCCTGGTTGTCCACGAGGCCGCGCACGTCGTCCAGGTTGAGACTCCCGGCGGCGGCCGAGGATCCGAGGAGGCTTCGACCAAAACGTGCGCCTTCTTCGTCGGCCCAGTCCACGAGCTTGAGCGTGAGCGGCGGGCGGCGGCGGCGGTACATCCGGAGCGCTTCGTAGCCCGACAGCACGCCGAGCGTGCCATCCAGCCAGCCGCCGTTGGGCACCGAATCGAGATGGCCGCCGATGATCACGGCGCGTGGTGAGTCCCCTTCCAGCGTGATCCAGCAGTTGCCGGCCGCATCGGTGGTCGGCGCCAGCCCGATCGCGGCCAGCTTGCC
>DATKDY010000268.1:0-2679 GCA_035512515.1 Vicinamibacterales bacterium | reverse complement strand
AGATAGGTGCTGACGTCGATGTCGAGGCCGAACAGCGTGCGGATGGCGGCCGCGTACTCGGCGCGATTGAGCCGCTGGAACGCGCGGCGTCCCGGGTTGGCGTGCGCCGCGGCGGCCGCGTCGAGCGTCGTCTCGAGCGCGGTGACGAGCGCCAGGCGCGTGGCGGCATCGGGCCTGCGGGCCGCTTCGCGGGGCGGCATCATGCCCGTGCGCAGCTTGCGCACGATCTTCTCCGCAACGTCCGCATGCTCGGCGGCCCTGGCGAGGTCGAACGACGCGAGCGAGAGCTCACCGCGGCGCAGCTTGTCGTTGTGGCAGCCGAGGCAGAACGTCCTGACGGTGTCGTTCGGCGTTGCTGACGGTGTCGCGGCCTGCGCGGTCTGCGCGGGCGTGTCGGAGGCCGGACGGACCTCGGGCGCCGCATGCCGCGGCGGCGCGGAATTACTGGCAATTCCGACGCAAACCGCCAGCACTGACAACGCCGAGACGAGCGCCGCGACCGGGAACCGTCTCATCCACCTCCCTCCGGGATTGTTGGTGACAAGTTACACCGGCGGGCACGGGATGTCAGCCGGAAACTTAGCGACCGCAAAATCGAGTCGAGCACACGCTCCAATTCCTTGCCCACGTCTTCGGCGAGGAACCGCAATACCAGATAACCGTTCTCTTGGAGCAATTGGTCTTTGCGCCGGTCGCGACGGTACGCGACAGGATCGCCCAGATGCTGGGCGCCGTCCAATTCCACCGCGATGCGGGCGTCGGTGCACAGCAGATCGACTTCGAGTCCACCCATACCGTCGAATGCGATCGGCACGGACACATTGACGTCGAAACGGCCCTTCGTCTCAGGTAGCGTCTCCAGCCGTCGATAGAGGAACGCTTCAGTCGCACTTCGCGCGCGATCGGCGCCGTCGGCGTCCGGATGCACCGGGCGCGCGGCATGCACGAACAGACGCGCGAGCGGGGTATCGACGCCGTCGCGGACCAGCCGTCGGACGCTGCCGGAGTAGTCCCGCTTCCACACTGGATCCGAGGGGAGGACGACATCGGAAGGCCATCCCGGTATGGCGCTGGCCGGAAGGAGAATCGTGTACCCGATAGCTTCATAGCCCCGGCAGCGCCGGTCGAACATTCGCGCAAGCATTGGCACGTTGAGGTCCACATAGGGACGGCGACGTCCGATTGACGAGGCCCGTACGCAGTTCCATGGGTGTGACTCATTCGGTCAACGGACCGACGATTGCCGGGTCCGGGATCCGAAACCGATTGTAGCTGTCAGTCCCGAGGACCGCGCGGTTTCCTGGTCGGCCTGACCAGGAGATCGCACTGCGCGAGCTCGCTGAAGAGTTGCCGGCGTAATCAAGCGATTACTTCGATCCGAGCGCGGTGACCTGGCGCCTTGGCGAGCGGCATGTCGCAGGTGACGATCGGCGCATCGAGCACCTCTGTCGGCCTTCCTACACGCCAGGTGCGGGCATCGGACCAAGTACGTCGTTTCTGCCACGCGACAAATCCGCACGTGCCGGAACGTTTCTAGAATCTTGAAGGCGCGAATTCCTTGCGAATCAGTCAAGTTTTTTCGCCCTTCAAGATTCTCGCCCGGCGGAGCCGGGCAAGAAGAGATATATGGCTAACGAGGCCCTGAAGGAACATGCTCGACGGTCAGAGGCAGGGCCTCGTTAGTCTTGTTCAGCCGGGTAGACGATGCTACCGTCGTCTCGTGGCACGGGCAACACTCTCGACACGCGTGAACGTCGTGGAGCAACACCTTCGGGAGCTGGAGAACTCGTTCTCAGAAATCCGCGACTTCAGAGTAGAAGTGCGGGTTGAGTTCGCCGACGTACGCGGTGAGATGCGCGAGGGGCACGGGACGCTGCGCGCCGAGATGCGTGAGGGGCACGAGACGTTGCGCGTCGAGATGCGCGAGGGACAGGAAGCGTTGCGCGCCGACATCCGCGGGGGAGACGAAGCACTCCGCGCTGAGATGGGCACGCTCGAGCAGAGGCTGCGCGCCGAGATACGCTCCGGCGACGAGGAAACGCGCCGCTTCATGGGGGTGCTGCATGAAGAAGTGCTCGACCGCATCACAATGATTGGCGAACGCTAATCGTTCGCCCAGCGCACGCTCCAGCGGGCAGGATCTCTGTGGGTGAAAGCCCTCTCCACCTGATCATCACGAAGCGCCCATTGGCAGATACATCGTAGTTCTCGGCCCGTACTGAGCGTGACTGCCGGAAGCGCGAAAAGCCGTTATGGCGCGGTCGCGGAAAGTTGGTGGCACCATTCACCCTGACGGCCATGACAGCGTTGCCGTCTCGGTACGCGCCTCCGGGCAACGCGTCCGTCACAGGTTATGGCGGCTGGAGACAACCTGCGACAATGCACATAGCCTCCGCACGTATAGTCTGCGCCTGATCGATGCGCGCGGACGCAACAGATCCAGAGGCGGAGCATCTCGGGAGGTCATGAGTGAACAAGCGCCGTCGGATCCGACTGACGTGTACGGGTTTGTTGTTCGCGGCGTTGGCCATGCCGGCCGCCCAGCAGAAGCCGTCGGCTGAGCGCAAGCTCGCCCTCGTCGGCGGGATGCTGCTCGACGGCTACGAGGCGCCGCCGCTCCATCACGCCGCCGTGCTGATCGAAGGCGATCGCATCGTCCGCGTCGGTCCGGCCGCGTCC
>DATKDY010000267.1:0-18515 GCA_035512515.1 Vicinamibacterales bacterium | reverse complement strand
CTTGTGGTGGACGAGCCCACGACGCTGCCGGAAGGCACCGAAGTCGAGCTGTTGCCGCTGGATCCGGGCGACTGGCTCGATGACGCCGACCGGGCGGCCCTGCACGCGGCGCTGGCCCAGTCGGACGTCGACGTGGCGGCGGGTCGAGTGATTGACGTTGCCGACGTCTTGAAAGGCCTGCGAGCCCGTTGAAGGAGCGGCCCGTCCAGTTCACCAAGACGGCCGCGCAACACGTAGAGAACGAACGCGCGTGGTGGCTGGCGAATCGGAACTATCGGGAGCTGTTCGCCACCGAGCTGGAAAGCGCCCTTCAAATTCTGGCTGTCCTGCCAGGAGCCGGCACCCCCTACACTCAGAGCGGCACACCCGGGTTGAGACGCCTCTATGTCCGGAAGCTCTCGTGCCACCTGTACTACACCTTCGACGACGAGCTCGTCATCGTTCGAGCGATGTGGGGTGCGCGCCGAGAGCGCGGTCCAAATCTGTGATCGCCCAGAATAGTCCGCTGTCACGGCCTGCGGCGCCCGCCTACCGGCGCCAGTTGCGACTTTACCGTGACCGGCGCTTCTGCCAGGATTCAAGGATGAACTTCGGAGTGAGCCCCACCAAGGAGGCCGTGGTCATCGCGCGGACCGCCGGCTCTGGTGAGACTTTCGTGATCAAGTCGATCACGTCGATCCCGTTCCAGGCGCGGTCGGGAGCTGACCTGATAGAACTGCTGCGGCGTCTTGTCGTCATCTTCGACCGCGGCAAAAGTCGACGCTCGACGATCGCACTTCTCGCGTCGTCATCAGGTCGGTTCAAGTCGTCCGTCGAAGCAATCAAGGCAGAAGCCATTACAGAATTGGCTGCGGCCGAGAGGGGGCTGCCCGTCGTCAGAGTCACAGCCGCGAGTCAAAAAGGTCCTCAGGTGTGCGGCGGGGCAGAAGTGGCAAGCCCGTGCAGCAGAGCGGTTCAATCCTACCGGCCGCCACGAGAACTGGTCACAAGGTGCTGCCGGCGCCACGGCGGCGGCACTGAAGGTCGCTGAGCATCCATCCTCATGAGTCGATGCTGGTTCTCCGCCCACGCCTCAACATTCGGCATCACGGCACCACGACTTGAACGTCGTCGCTGAACGAGCCGCCACAGTCGTTGAAGGCCAGCACACGCACGTGGTACGTGCCCGGCGGCGCAATCGTCGTGAAGCTCGTCGCATCGGACGCGACCTGGATGGCGCCGAGGTTGTCGAGGCCCGGCGCGGTGCCCGCGACCACGCGCTGCGTGCTGGGGAGCGGCCCATTGTAGGGCTGCTGCCAGGTGAGCGTGACGCTGCTGCCTGTGACCGTTGCGATCAACGCCTCGGGCGGCTCAGGCCGAACGCTGCCGCAGTAGTTCGCGGTGGCCGCGACGTCAATGAGCAGCTCGCCGCCGGGTGTCCGCCCACCGGCGGCATCGACCGACACCAGCCGGCCCCAGTAGCGTCCCGCTGGCGCGTCGATCGTAAGGCTGGTCGCGCCACCCGCCACCAGCACCCGCGCGAAGTCGCTGGCCCCTTCGGCGCTGCCGGCCTCGAGGACGTAAGCCGCGGGAGCGAAGGTGGAGGGCGGCGTCCATTGCACGGTGAGGCGCGTGCCCTCCGCCACAGCGGTGACATCCAGCGGGGCCGCCGGCCGCCCCACCGCGAATGAGACGTCCGGGGTGGGCAGGCTCTCGTCGATGCCCGCGAGGGAGCGCACGCGCGCGAAGTAACTGCCAGGAGGGGCGACCGCTGTGTACGACGTGGCGGTTGGAGCGAGGTCCAGGCGCAGCAGGTCGGTGCGCCCTTCGGCCGAGCCCACCTCGAGTCGAAGCCCCGTGCGCGGAGGCCCATCGGTGGGTAGCGTCCACCGCAGCGTGATCGATGCGCCAGACTGCTCCACCGCCAGATCTGCGGGAGACGAAATCGCGCGACGGAGGCATCCGCCCTGCACGAGCAGGCAGTCCGGCAGGATCGCGAAGAACCCGAACGCCGCCGGGCGCCAGGGCAGGCGTCGTCCCGTGACGGGCGAGAACACCACGTTCCACGGCGTCGCCTGTCCGCTCACGGTAGGACGCAGATAGCTGTCGATGACGGTATAGAGCAGGCCGTCGGGCCCGAACGAGATCCGGCCGACATTCTGGTGAGGTTGGTAGGCGCCGAAGCCCACCGGCACGTCGGGATTCCACGCCAGGGCGTGCCCGGTCACCGGATCCAGTTCGGCGAGCCCGCGTCGGCGCAGGCCGCCGATGCGCAGGAATCTGCCTGACACCCAGAGACGTCCGCCCGAAGCAGCGATGCTGCCCGCGTCCGCATCCGGCGATGGCCGCCACGGCAGCACGACGCCTGTCACGCGGTGCACGGCGGCCAGGTAGGGCCGGCTCACTCCGTTGACGACCGCGAACGGTCCCGCCACATAGATCGTGTCGCCCGCCACGTCAAAGGCACTGATGTACTGGCCCGTGCCGCCGGCGAACGTCACCGACAGTTCCCGGTACGACCAGTCGGCAATGGAGATGGCGCCCAACTGGGCAGACGCAAACCGCTCGCTGACGGCTGCGATGAGCTCGCCTCCGGCGACGCGCATGTCAGTGAGGATGACGTCGCCCGACGAGACACGGTGCTCGCCCACCACGGCCCCCGACACGGGATGAATCTTGAAGTAGCGGGAATCAAGAGTGCGTCCGAAGATCCACGTGCCGTCGGTGGCGAGGCTCAGCCGCGTGAATGGCGGCAGCGCCGCCGTCCACGGCTCGAGCGCCTGTGAATCCAAGTCGATGGAGGCCACACCCGCCCGGGTCACGCCCTCGATGCCGTTGAATTCGCCGCCCACGACCACACCCTACCTCCCGCGGGACGTTCGGCTGTTGTTGAGTCAGGAATGGGGTTACGGCCGCTTGACTCAGCGGCGAGGAAAGCTGTTGAGCGCCGGACATTGTAGGATTGAAGACCAGCGGGAGTACGAGCAAAAACCTAGCAACAAGTTTCATCGGGGTTCCTCAAGTGCGGAAGGCACGTTGTTGCGCGCGAGTTGGTTGCAAGGTATGAGCCGCGCTGACCGTTGCTCTTGCGCTGGTCGGATGGCCCTTCAAGCCGTTGATGTGCGCGACACTCACGTCGCGCGTCCTCGGCAAACGCTACCTTGCCGCGGCGATCTGAAGAGCGAATCCTTCTACAGTGATGACCTCGTCCATTTCTGCGCCGCGAGGTGATCCTCAGCGGCGCCGTCGATGCTTGAAGGCGCTCAAGGCGGACTCGTCAATCCGCCCTGGACGACTTCTCGCGAGCTATTCCGGTTCCTAGGACGACCCGCGATGGCGGAGGTCCGAAGACACCCGTCAACCCTGCCGCAGCGCCTCGGTCGGTTGAACACGCAGTGCTCGGCGCGCCGGTGAGGCGCACGCCGGCACCCCCACGGCCGCCATGACGACGGACGTGATCACTGACGAGACGAGGAGATCCGCGGTCAGGCTGTCGGCGCGCCACGCGAGGAGCAGGATGAGGCTGTTGCCGGCGATGATGCCGCCGCCGAGCTGACGACCGACACGGGCGAACACGGTACGCAGCACGCGCCGGGGGGCGGCGCCGAGTGCGAGACGGATGCCGATCTCGCGGGTGCGACGCTGCACGGTGACGCCCATGAGCGCGTCCAGGCTGGCCGCGGAGAACACCAGCGCCACGAGCAGAACGCTGCCGAAGACGACGCTGCCGGACACCATCCGCATGTGCTCCTGTGCGACGATGTCGTCCAGGGTGACGATATCCCGGAGCAGCAGACCCGCATCGACCTGCCGCGCAAGGGCGGCGACGCGCGGCGCCAGCGGCGCCGCGTTCCGCGCGACCCGCACAACGACCATGACAGGATCGAGCTCCGCCGCGGAGGCTACGGGATAGATGTACGCCGCCGCACTCCAATCGGCGGGGAACGTCCACAGATTGGTGACCACGCCGACGATCTCGTGCCAGGGCCCCGGCTCGCCCTCGCTGCGCCGCTGGAGCGTGCGGATCCGGACACCCACGGGATTCCTGCCCAGCACGCGCATGAACGCCTCGTTGACCACGACGGGCCCGTTCGGCGCGCCAGCGTCAGCGGCATGCAGAAAATCGTCGATTAGCGTCTCCGCGTCCTTGAACGTCTAACGGCCGGCCTGCATCCTTCTCCGTCCAGTGCCAGCCGATGCCGCGATTCAAACACTCGTCGACCTGTTCGGAGCGTGAGAGTCTGAGAGGGAATCCTCAGAGTTGGCGGGCTAACAAGGTTAGATATTCGCGGCCTTCTGGGCTCTGACGGGTGGCTTCTTGATGTTCCAGGCCAACCCGATCCATCCCAACGCGCGGATCACATACCCCGCGACATCGATCTCCCACCATCGAAAGCCGTGAAACGCCGCACTCGGGAAGGCGTGATGGTTGTTGTGCCACGACTCGCCGAATGACACGAGCGCCAGCCACGCGTTGTTGGCGCTGTGGTCGGCATTCGCAAACGGGCGCGTGCCGAACAGGTGACAAATCGAGTTGATGCTCCACGTGACGTGCTGCACCAGAAAGATCCGGACCAGGCCGCCCCAGACGAAGCCCCTCAGTGCGCCTCCCCACGTACCGTGCACCCACCCGCCGAGTGCCGCCGGGATCGTCAGGCCCAGCGCGACCCAGAGGAAGTAGAGCCGACTCACTTTTCTCAACGACCGATCCTTGATGAGATCCGGTACGTAGGCCGCAGCTCTCGGCAACTGGTGTTTGAACAGCCACCCCGTGTGAGCGTGCCAAAGCCCGCGCAAGGTCCCTCGCAGCCCATTGCCCTCGAGGTGTGGCGAGTGCGGATCGCCGGGCCGATCGCTGAGGGCGTGATGGCGCCGATGGATGGCGACCCAGAACAGCACAGGCCCCTGCGCCGCCATCGACCCGACGATGCAGAGACACGCGCGGACCGCCGACGTCGTTTGGAAGGCCCGATGCGCGACCAGACGGTGGAGCCCCACATCGATCCCAATCACCGTGATGCTGTACATGCTGGCCAGCAGGCCCAGCTCGACGAGCCCGACGGCGCGACCCCACAGTTGCACCATCGCAATGACCAAGCCGAACACGGGCCCCAACACCGCCACGAGGGTCAGGCGGCGCTGCAGGCGGTAGGCCCGCGCATTCAGGTCAAGGAGGTCGAGCGTGGCCGACATCTCAGCGGATCGCGATGGGTTGGCGCAGGTCCGCCAGCAGCCCCGACTGCAACTGCTGCACGATGAGCCGGCGCTTGATCTTGCCGCTCGAAGTCCTCGGCAGCGTTCGCGGAGGGACGAGAATCACGTGGTCGACGTTGATCCCGCGCAGTTTGAGCAGATCGCGGACGGCAGCCGCGATGTCGGTCTGGTCGCCGGCGCCCGCGCGCGTCTCCGCCACTACGCACACGCATTCGGTGGCACGCTCTTGCGAGGGCACGCCGACGGCCGCGACGCAGTCTTTCCGCACCCCCGAAAGCGACGATACGATCTCTTCGATCGTCGACGGCACAAGGTTGCGTCCCCGTGCAATGATCAAGTCCTTGCTGCGACCGGTGACGAACAACGCGCCGTCGGCGATGTACCCGAGATCGCCGGTGTCGAGCCAACCGTCCTTGAGAACGGCCGCCGTCGCGTCGGCGTCGCCGTAGTAGCCTTCCATCAGGCTGTCCGATCGGATCCAGATCTCGCCGACCCGTCGCTCCGGCAGATCGTGACCCTGATCATCCCGTAAGGAAAGTTCCGTGCCGGAGAGAGCGGACCCGGCGCCGACGAACTCGAGCCGTGGTGCCTCGTCGCCAGGAGGCACGGCGTGTCCTTCACGCTCGAACCGATCCCGATCGACCGCATCGATGCGCGTCGGCGTCAGCGGCTCGGGAAACGTCACGGCGACGGTTGCCTCGGCCAATCCGTACACCGGAAAGAACGCCTCGGGACGGAATCCGCACGGCGCGAACGCGTCCGCGAACTGCCGCACCAGTCGCGGAGGGATCGGCTCGGCGCCGATCATCGCACAGCCAAGCGCGCTCAAGTCGAGCCGATCGTCCACGGCTCGCGCCGCTAGTCGAAGGCCAATGGCGTAGCCGGACGGTGGCGCCGACGTATGCGTGGCCCGCACGCGTGACATGGTCTGCAGCCAAGCGTACGGGTTGCGGCGGAAGTCCAGCGGCGAGAACACGTAGACTGGGAATCCGTTGAAGCAGGGATAGAGCAGGCCGCCAATCAGCCCCATGTCGTGGTACACAGGCAGCCATGACACGCCGGCCGACAAGGAGCTGCTCGGCAGACGCGTACTTATGCTCTCGAGATGGCGAACCAACCGGTCGTGAGGCACCAGCACGGCGCGCGGATGTCCGGTGCTGCCGCTCGTGAGCTGCATCAGCGCGCCGCAGGCACGCTGCGAGTCGGGCGCAGCGTCGGGCGGCTGCTCCATCAGATCCTCGGCCACGAGCATGCGCACGTCGGACCGAGGCACCGCTGAAGCCGCCACGGAGCGGTCGACGAGCAGGATGTTCGTGTCGAGCTGTCGCAGCGTGGGGTGTAATTGGTCGATGAAGCGGTCGACGTTCGTTAGCCGGTCCGGCACGCCCAACTGCGCGGGAATCGCGCCAGCCGTCCACGCGCCGAGCTGACACGTCACTGCAGACTTCACGTCGGGCGACACGACGAGGACGCGATCGCCAGGACCCACCCCTGCCGCGCGCAAACCACGCGCCATCCGACGGGTACGATCCCAGTACTCACCCCAGGTCCAGGCCTCCCAGTCGTTGCCGGCGCGAAAGAGAATCGCCCGTTGATCGCCGCTCCGATCGGCATGCTGCGCGAGCCGCCGGGGCAGCGACAACGTGCTCACGCAGCTGAACCTGGAATGGGCCAGGCCGCGACTTCGACACGCGGCCGACCCTTGACCGCGAGAATCATGTACTCGAGCGCCGTCCTGCGGTGGAACGACAGCCGGCCGATTGTCATGTAGGTCTGCAGGATGCGCGCGAATCCCGGCGCGAGCGCGTCGATGCGGTCGCGATCGCGACGCACGCGGTCTATCCAACGATTTACCGTCAAGACATACGACCGCGTGAGGTCTTCGACGTGGAGCACGTCGAGTCCGGCCCGTTCCATCATCGCGAGCTCTTCGGAGAGGGCCAGGAGACGACAGTAGCCCAAAGCGGTGACGAAGATGTACTCGGTAGCCTTGCCCTCGCGATTGCCACGCATCTGCTGCGGGAAAAAGCAGTCGGACACGAGCAGGCGGCCGCCCGGGCGCAGCGCGGTTGCGACGCGCTCGTAGATGGCCTCGCGGTTGTGCATGTGCACGATGCTGCCGGAGAAGACCACGGCATCGACAGACTCGGGCGGGAGCAATAGGTCATCGACGTGTGCGAGATCGATGTGCACTCGGCCGGAGACGCCACGCTCCGCGGCGCGCGCCAGCGCCACCTCCCGCTGTTTTGCGCTCAGCGTCACACCCCATACGCGGCCGCCGGTCTGCTGTGCGATGTGTAACAGGATGCCGCCCCAGCCGCAGCCGGCGTCCAGCAGCAGCTCGCCGGCTCGAACGTCGAGCTTGGCCGCGATGCGCGCGAGCTTGCGGGACTGCGCCGCATCGAGATCTTCATCGTCTCTGAGAAACACGCCCGTCGAATACAGGAGCTCCCGGCCGAGCACCATTGAGAAGATCTCGGGATGGTGCTCGTAGTGATGCGCGACGAGCTGTCGTTCGTGCTCGCGCTGGTCCTCGGCGGTCCGCCGAAGCGCGTCGCGCTCAGCGAGCGTGCGAGCGGACATGACCTGCCTCATCCCCCGCCTGCGCCGCGAGCCGGCTGCCCACGTACGCGACCAGATCACCCACGGTCACCAGATTGAGATCCTGCGGGTCGGCGACGTCTTGCATTGAAAAGCCGAACTCTGCCTCCAGCGCGATGGTGATCTCAATCATGGCAAACGAGTCGAATTCGAGGTCGAGTTCGAGCTGCGAGTCGAGACGCACCTCGTCGATGGGGCGTGCACGATATGTCGCCAGGATTCGACGAACGGAGAGGGCGAGGTCGCTCTGGGGCGAGCCGTTGGCCGAAGCGGCCGCGGTTTCTGAGCTCAATCGTGTGTTCTCCCAGGAGCGTGTGACGGCACGTCGGGAAGCACTTGCGGCGTGACTGTAGCATATAATAGGGGTCATTTTCCTGCAAGCGCACTCAAATCGTCTGGAGGAGAGGTTGATCGGAGCCAGTCGGCTTCCACCGGGCACCGCCATCGGGGAATTCGTCGTCGCCGACGTCCTCGGTGAAGGCGGGTTCGGCACCGTCTATCGCGCGTGCGGTCCCGACGGCGACACGGTCGCCATCAAAATCTTCAAGCGGAATGCGGCGAGCCACCACGCGCGCCTGTTCGCGACGGAGCAGAACGAGATCGAAGCGCTCCTTCGACTGAACCACCCCTCACTCGTGCGGCTGAAGAAGTACGGCTACCTGCCCGAAGGTGGCCTCTGGCTGGTCACGGAGCTGGTCGAAGGAGAACCGCTGAACCTGTACCTGCGGCGGCGGGGCCGCCTGGATGCCATCGAAGCGATCCGGATCTTGCGCAAGCTCGCCGAAGCGCTCGCCTATTGCCACGACCTGAACGTCGCGCACCTCGACTTGAAGCCGCAGAACATCATCCTCGTTGACCCGCAGGAGCCGCTGGTCAAGGTGCTGGACTTCGGACTCGCGCACGTCGAGGGAAGCTGGGATCCCGCGGGCCTCAGTGTGCGCGCCGGGACCATCCCCTACATGGCGCCCGAGGTTCTGGCCGAGCACCGCGCCCAGCTCCACAACTCGCGTATCGATCTGTACGCGCTCGGCGTCATCTTCTACGAGCTGCTGGCAGGCAGACTTCCGTTCGAGCACACCGACGCCAGGGAGATCATCGAGCGTAAGCGGTCCGGCGAGATCCTTCCGTTGCGGGACCTCGCTCCCGATGTGCCGGAAGCCGTCGAGCGTGTGGTGCGGCAGCTGTTGGTCACAGATCCAGCCGCGCGGCCCAGCAGCGCAGCGTGGCTCGTTTCGTGTTTGCAAGACCTCTATTTCGTCACGCTCGGCGGCGGCGAGCCGACGACGGCGTCGGCGCCGCTCAGTATCGTCACGCCTGAGAGCGTACCGCTCGTGGGCCGTCAGTCCGAGAGGGACCGGCTGCGGTCCACATTCGACTCCGTCTGTCAGGGCGCTGCATCCGCCATTGTCGTGGTCGGCGAGGCCGGATTGGGCAAGAGTCGCCTCGTCTCCGAATTCCTCGACGATCGTGCGGTCTCGTCGGCGGGGGTGATCGCCTACGGACGATGTCGCGGGCTTCAGGGACTCGCGGCATACGCGGCCCTGCGCGACGCGCTCGGCCAGCTGGCGCGACGCGCGCTGGACAATTCGAGTGCATCTGGCGATCGGCTGCGACGCGCCATCGCCGCCGGCATCGCCGACAACGCCGCGCTGCTCTGCGGGCTCGTGCCGGAGTTTCGGCAGTTCGTGCCGGAGCTTGCCGCCGCAGAACAGGATGTGGTGCGACTGATGATGGCCCCCCAGGTGGGCCGCGCCATCACCCGGTTGCTGGCGGAGGTTGGTCAATCCGGCCCGGTCATCTTCGTCCTGGAGGATGTGGATCGCGCGGACGAGGGCACGCTGAGCGTGATCGCACAAATGACGCATGGCGCGACCCCCCCGGGCGTGTTCATGCTGTGGACCACGCGGTCGGATGCATGGATCCCCTCCTATGCCGTGCTCGAACGGATCGATCTGGCGCCGTTCGACGCCGCGGCCAACCGCGAACACTTGAGCCTGCTGCTCCCCGGTGCAACCTCGAAGATCCTGGCTCGCCTCGAGCAGTCGATCCCGCTCCTCTCGGCAGGCCACCCACTCTTCAATACGCAAGTCCTGCGCAATCTCGAGACGGAAGGCTATCTCGCCCGCAGCGCAACCGGCACCTTGGTTCTAGACGCGGAAGCGGCCAGTGATTACCGGCCGCCGGAGTCGGTTTCCGTCGCCCTGCAACGCACCCTCGCGGGACTCGATAGCGACGTGCAGCGCGTCCTGAGCGTGGCAGCGCTGTTTGGCGACCAGTTCAAAGTATCCGACGTGACCGAGTTGCGACTGTTCCGGGCCGACCAGGTGCAACGTGCGATCGTCGAGGCCGTCCGGCTCTACCTCTGTCGCGCGAGCGGCGACACCTTCGTCTTCGCGCACGAGTCCATCCGCGGGCATCTCGAGGCGGCGACAGACCGTGGCCAAGTCTCCCACCTGCATGGACTCATTGCGCAGCAACTGCAGCGAAGCGGCGCGTCGCCGGCGGTGCTGGCGTACCACCTCGAATGTGCAGGCAACCTGATGGAGGCGAGCCGCTCGTATTTCGAAGCGGGCCTCGAATATGACGCGCTGCACGATCCCATCGGATCGTGTCGTCACCTGCGTCATGCGTGCGACTTGCTGGCGAAGCTGCCCCCCACCGGCGAGCGGGACGCGCTCGTCGTCAACACGGCGCACGAACTGTCCCGCATCGGATGCCTGGCCGGCGACACGGCGCAGACGCTGGCGCGGCTGCGGCAGTGCGATGCGCTGCTCCAGGCGTCGGAGGAGGCGGCCATCGTCCTCAGGGCCGCCTACGCCCGCGTGTTCTACGCGCAGGGCGACTTTCAGAACGCCGTGACGTACAGCCGCGATTGTCTCAGCTTGATTGAGCGGCACCCGGGATCTTCGTCCTATGCCTGCGTGCCCACCAACATCATGGGCCGCGTGTTGATCGCGTCGGGCCGTCCGCGCGCGGCCCTCGCGATGCTGACAAAGGGGTGCGATCTCGCCCGAAGTACGGGAGAGCTCGTCGAACTGGCGCACTCGGAAGGCGTGTTGAGCGTGGCGCTGGCGCATCTGGGCGAGTACGAGCGCGCAGAGCAGAGCGCCGCCTCGTGTGCGAACCTGGCCACCCGGCTTGGCGATCCCCTTCGGATGGCGGGCGCCTATTTCTACCAATCGGTGCTGGCCGAGACGCGGTTCGACTGGGCAATGGGCGTCAAGCACACAACGCGGCTTCTATCCTTTGCGCAAGAGCACGCCATCGGTGGTCTCTACCTGTTGATGGCCACGATGTTCGCCGGCCGGCACCAGTACCATATCGGTCGGCTGAAGCGCGCCGAGGTCCTGCTCCTCAACGCCCTCAACCTCTCCCGCGTCGTCGGCATCTCCATGGGTGTCGGGTGGGCTCATGCCTTCCTGGGCGACGTCCACTTCGTCGCCGGTCGAAAGAAAGCGGCACGCGAGTCTTATGGGAAAGGTCTGGACGTCGGCAATGCCGGGGGCCGCGACGAGTATGCGGCGGGGATGAGCCTTGTCGGCCTCGCGCAGTGCGCCGCCCTGGCGGGCGAGGCTTCAGAAACGAGACGGCTCGCTGATGAAGGCCTCCAGCGTCTGGAGGATGCCGGCTTGCTTGCCATTCTGGCTCACGAGCTTCAGCGCTGCGCGGAGGCCATGGACACGGTCGGCGATTCGGCCGCCTCGGAGCGGTTCCGCGTACGGGAAAAGGCGCGGTTCGCAGCTCTGCATATTGTACCGTGCCCATGGCGGCCCCAAGTCCTGAAAGAAGCGCGGTCCTCGGATCACAGCGACTCGTCCACCAACAGCGCGACACCGGCGAGCGATGTCGCCTCCTCCGACCCGCAGAATCTGTTGGATATGCTGTCGACAGTCGATGGGATCGTTCCCGTGTTCGCGAACGCACGCAGGGACTGAAACAGCTCGGGCATCTCGCCCGGCCGCGGGATCATGTCGGACCTTCGAGACGTCCTTGGCGGGCTCGCACGCTGGGCGGGCAGCGCTGCCGTGAGCGTCATCTACGCGCCGCTGATCTGTGGGGCGGCGCTGGT
The DNA here is from genome assembly GCA_035512515.1 of Vicinamibacterales bacterium. Taxonomy (GTDB): domain Bacteria; phylum Acidobacteriota; class Vicinamibacteria; order Vicinamibacterales; family UBA2999; genus JACCSI01. The sequence goes on along the minus strand of DATKDY010000267.1, from coordinate 6,652 downwards.
ATCGCGCCAGGCGGCTCATGGACCCTCGCAGCGATGGTCGCGCGCACAGCTCCGGGTATTCGGAGTCGCCCTCGAAGTCGTGCATGAGGAGCCGCTCGACGAGAATCGTGGATACGTATTCGCGCACCTCAACCAGACGAGCCTCATCGAGTTTTTTCTCGCCCCTCTCGTGATGCAGCGGCCGATCCGGTCCGTCATCAACCTCGAATTCGCGCTGTTCCCGCTCGTCGGCCAGTTGGCTGTGGCGTTGGGCGCGACCGTGATCATTCGCCGGTGGCCCGCCCAGGCGAAGCGCGCGCTTGAACGTGCAGTGCGGCGCCTCAAGCAAGGCGAGAGCTTCTTCATCTCGCTCGAAGGGCGTCGAAGCCCAGATGGGCGCCTCTCCCGCTATCGAAAGGGCCCGGTGGTCCTGGCGATCGACGCGCAAGCTGATATTGTGCCTTTCTATCTCGAAGGGGCACGCGAGGTCTTGCCCTACGGGGCTTGGGTGCCCAGGCCGGGGCGCGTTCGAGCCGTCTTCTTGCGCCCGATCCGGGTCGTCGGGCTGGGCTATCAGGACCGTGACGCCCTGCTGGAACGGTTACGCGATGCGGCCGCGAAGGCGCTGGGACAGCAGCCGCCTATCCGCTGACGCATGTGAGGCGCTCTGACAATCGAGGTATGCTCGCGCCGGCAGCTGTATCCTGCCCGGGAGGTTCGCATGGTGAGGTACTGCTGTCGCCTGGCGTCGATTCTTCTAGTCATCTCGAGCGCAGGCGCCGGCGCGGTGTCCGCGCAAACCCGCGCCACGAGTGCGGATTTGACGGGCGTCATCTACGATCCCTTGAAGGCGGTCCTTCCAGGTGCGACGGTCACCGTCACCAACGCCGACACCGGGACGTCGCGGACGTCGGTGACCGAAGGCGACGGCCGTTATGCCATCCTCGCGCTGCCACCGGGCACCTACACGATTCGCGTCGAGCTGTCGGGATTTACGCCGCTTGTGCAAGAAGGCGTCGCGCTGGCGCTCGGGTCGTCCGTCGATCTCTCATTCACCCTGACATTGGCGGGCGCGCAAGAACAAGTGATCGTGAACGCGGTCGCTTCGGTCGTGGACACCCAAAAGACCGCCGTCAGCAGCGTCGTCTCCCAGCAGCAGATCGAGAGCCTGCCCATCAACGGTCGCAATTTCATTTCGTTCTCGGTCATCACGCCGGGTGTGACGACCGACCGGACACCGCAGCAGGGCGCGTCGGCCACGTCGGGGCTGACCTTTGCCGGCCAGCGGGCGCGCTCCAACAACATCACCGTCGACGGTGTGGACAATAACGACGCGGCTGTCGGCGCCGTGCGCGCGACCTTTAGCCAGGAGGCAGTGCGCGAGTTTCAGGTGCTCACCAACTCGTACTCGGCGGAATTCGGCAAAGCCTCGGGCGGGGTTGTCAACATCGTCACCAAGAGCGGGACCAACCGGCTGACCGGAAATCTGTTCGGATACTTTCGCGATGAAGCGCTGAATGCCAAGGAGTACTTCGAGCGGTTCGAGCCGTCCGGCGCGTCGCTCGATCGCGAGAAAGCGTCCTACGGGCAGACGCAGTACGGCTTTACGCTCGGCGGGCCGCTGCGTAGGGACAGGAGCTTCTTCTTCCTCTCCTTCGAACGGCTGGATATCGACACCAACAACTTCGTCAACATCGACGATCGCACCATCGTGACGGTTGGGCCGATGGTCCTCGGCACGCCAAAACAGATTCTCGAGCGTGCCGGCTTCGTCATCGAGACCGGCAACGTACCGTACCGGGTCGAAGGCAACCAGTTCCTGGCCAAGATCGATCAACAGCTCACCCAGAGTCAGAACCTCGCGGTGCGCTTCAACTATGCCGACGCGTTCAACGAGAACATCGAGCCGTGGGGTGGACAAACCGCCCGCAGCCGTGGGGCGCTGCTCGACAGCTCCGACTACGCGACCGCGGCGTCGCACACGCTGGTCAAGGGCAGTCGACTGGTCAACGAGCTGCGGTTCCAGTACGCGAGACGCGATCAAGACGTGAACGCCCTCGATCCCCGATGTGGCGGCCCGTGTACGGCCGACGATCAAGGAGGTCCAACGCTCGAGGTGACCGGCTTCGCCAGCGTTGGGCGTCAACGCTTCACGCCGCAGCCGAGGAACAGCCGCCGCCTCCAGGTCCTCGACAGCCTCAGTTACTTCCTTGGCAATCATCAGCTCAAGAGCGGCTTCGATTTCAGCACTATCGACAACGTCAACGAGGCGTTGCCGCTGCACTTCGGCGGCCGCTACATCTTTGCGGCGGCGCTGCCGGGCGCGCTCTTTGGCTTGCCAGTGCCGACGATCAACGCGATTCAGGCCGTCGGGTTAGGGCTGCCGGCCGCCTACGTTCAGGGCTACGGCAACCCGAGCAACTCGTATCGCGTGAGCGACCTCTCGGTGTTCGTGCAGGACGACTGGCGCCCCACGGCGACGCTGACGCTCAAGCTGGGTGTGCGCTATCAGACCCAGTTCTGGCCAGATGTCGAGTACACGGTGCGTGGCATCGACCCCTATCGCTTTCCGAACGACCGCAACAATGTCGCGCCGCGGCTCGCGTTTGCCTGGGATCCACTCGGCGATCGGCGGACGTCGATTCGCGGCGCGTACGGCCTCTTCTTCGACAACCACATCACCGCGCTCAGCGGGATTACCAACCTGATCAACGGCAGCACGAACGTGCGCACGTTCGTGGCGCAATTGCCAAACCCGGCGCCGATTGCCGCCTGGAACGCACCTGGGCGGCGACTGCCGGAGAGCGCGCTTCCCGCCGGCTTTCCCAGCGTCGAGATTTCCGCCGACCCCGGCTTGGTGACGCCGTACGCGCATCACGCCTCGGTCGGGGTCGATCGCGAGCTGCCTGGCGAGCTCGGTCTGTCCGCGACCGTCGTCTTCGCGCGAGGCTTCGACCAGCTCGGCACGATCGACTACAACCCGATCGTCCCGGCGCTCGGCGCCGGCCGCCGGCCCGAGGATGTCAACGGCGTCGCCGGCACCTCGGCGTCAATTCTCCAGTACTCATCGTTTGGTGAGACGTGGTACCGAGGCCTCACCGTTTCGGCCACGAAACGGTTCACCAACCGGTATCAATTTCTGGCGAGCTACACCCTGTCGAAGGCTGAAGACAACTCCACGGATTTCCAGAGTGCCTTCATCCCGCAGAACAACGGCGCCGGCCGCAACCGTCAGGATCTCACCGGCGTGCCGGTCGGCTTCAATGCGGATGACGAGCGCGGACCGTCCACACAGGATCAACGCCACCGGTTCGTGTTCAGTGGTCTCTATGTCGCACCGGCGGACGTGCAGATCTCGTCGATCATCACGGTCGCATCGGGGCGTCCGTACAACATCCTGGCGGGCGCCGATCTGAACGGCGATGGCAACGGCGGCGCGTTCCCGCCGGACCGAGCACGGGCCAACCCTGCGGATCCGGCGTCCAGCGTCTGGCGCAATCGGGGCACGCTTCCCAAACAGGCCGCAGTGGATCTCCGCGTCAGCCGACGCTTCGCATTGAGCAACAGCGTTCGTCTCGACGGAATTTTCGAAGTGTTCAATCTATTCAACCGGACCAACTTCACCGAGATCAACAACATCTTCGGCACCGGGGCGTATCCGGCCAGTCCGGTGTCCACGTTCGGGCAGTTCACGCAAGCGGGTTCGCCGAGGCAGGTGCAGCTGGCGGTCAAGATGAGTTTCTGAGCCGCCGTCTAGTGGCGCATGCGTTTTTGGCGGGCCCCGCTACTCAGTCGGCGTGACCCTGAACAGCGATTCGTGACAAGATCCTGCGGGCGGAAGTCGCCGAGCGTGCGCGCGATCTGCTGCGCCAGATCTGCCGCGCGCGAAGTCAGTATTGTCCGGGGCGCGGTGTCGGCGGATCACGTGCACAGCGGGTGGTGGTTCCGCCCCAACTGGCGCCGACACCGGCGAAGCTGGTGCAGCGTGTGGAGGCGTGCCGCATCCCGTCACACGAGCAGGCGAGAAGCCTCAGGGTTCGCGAGCGTCGGGTCCCATCGCGACGGACTCGAGTGCGATGGGCGCGAGTTGAGAGCGGTCGTCCTGGAAGGAAGCCTGCTCCGGCCGCCGGACCCGGCCGCGCGCCGCCGCCCGCCAACGCAAGCAAGCACTCCGCCGCACTCAAGACGTAAAACTGGGTCCTTACGGGCGGGAGCAACAGGGAATTGTGGCGGGTATGCGCATCGGGCCACAGCGACATGGGGTGAACTTTTCGCATTCGGCGGCCTCGACGTAGCGCCCACAACCAGGCGACGAGCCTGAATGACGCGGAACTGCTTCACCGCACTCGATCCGACGTGGCGAATCGTGACCGGTCTCTCAAGTGGCGAAGGTGTGATCTGGCACGTTCGGGATGCGCGCCACGTTGAGCGCGAAGTGCGGCGACAGGGACGCTCGACTGGTGAAATTGAGACGGTGGACGATGCCGGGGTGGCGGATAAGCGCTTGTTTGTGGCCGAGCCGGAGTTCGCGCGGGTTCTCCGGGTGAGCGAGCGTGAAGGCTCGACCTTGTCGCCAGTGCTTCGAGAGGCGTGGGACTCCGGACACCTTGCAAGTCTCACGAAGAACAGCCCTGCAACGCGACCAACGCGCATGTGTCGCTGATCGGTCACATCTCACGTCCGCCGCCTCCAAACTGCCGAAGTGTTTCCGCCAGGGATAGATCGTCGGCGCAACTGACGCGACACTTCTTCGTTACCTCCGGCACTGACCGCTGATCGGCCTCGCGCATAACCGCGACCATCCGCTCCTTCGTGAATCCCGTGAAGGGCAGTCGCCGTGGCGTCATCGTGAGAACGGGTAGTTCCAAGTCGCAAAACGCACGCTGAATCGTGCCGGCGTTGATGCGCAATTGGTGGACGCGCTCAAGCCATACCGCGAGTACGCGGTGCGCCTCATCGGTGTTCGGTACGCGCGACACGATCACGTCGATGCTGGTCGACGGCAGTTTCCGATTTCGTCTCCCAGGATATCGCGGCACCAACCCTCCCGCCCGTCTTCCATCGCCGCACCCAGGTGCGCACCGTCCGCAGCGCCAGCCCAAAGTGACGGCCGCGGGCTTGAGGCCGTGCTCCTCGACAAATTTCACGAGCACGATCCGGCCGCGACGGTCGACGGCGACGTTCGAGCACCGCATCGCTTACCGGTGAAGCAGCGACGCGCATGGGTCCTGCCGGATCTATGGAAAACGAAGCCGAGCTGGCGATCCGCATGGGCAACGACGAGCGCGTAGGCCGTCCTGAGTCCGGACGCGTCGGGTCGTGATGTCGTCTCCGGCGGCGCCTGCAGCGCGCCGGCGGCCAGCGGGACGATAACCACGCACAGCATCAGCGCGCTCAGCAACATCTTTTGCCAGACCCCCCGTGGCCTCGCCGATGCGATTCGCGAGAATGGCTTCGATCCGCTGGCGGACGTTGGCGCTGCCGACGCCGGAGACACTCGCGAGCGGCGATTGGACGTAGCGCTTGCACACGTTGAGAATGCCTTGGGCGTACAGACCGGGGGTGCCTACCGTGCGGAGAACGTGCTCGTCGCAAGCGCGTTCGCGTTCGTCGATCAGCCGGGCGCCCAGCCACCAGACCAGCGGATGGAACCAGAAGATCGCCCGCTCTCATTGCCTTGACCGCCAAGCGCCATGGAGCAACAGTCGTCACTGCGAATCGCAGCGACTACGAGCTCGGACGAACCCTGGGCGTGAGGATCCTCGGGGCCTGACTCACCGCGCCGATTAGCACCTAACGAAGTACGGTTGTCTTCAAACGGCGCCGCCCGAGGCCCACGACGGCACTCCGCCCGTCGACGGGGGATAACAATGATGGGCTTGCTAGTGGAGGCGGCGGAACGAGGACCGAGGGCCCAGATACCGCGAGAATTCTGGCGTAGATTTGCGAGTCTTACTTGATGCCCCCGAGGGGAAAAAGCAAAGTTAGGTACAGTGGGAAAATGGCGTCTTGTAAATTGTTGAAAATAAAGCACTTACATGGTGGAGGCGGCGGGAGTTGAACGCGAACTTGGCGCGATCGTCAACTTGTTGATGGCGCGCGACTTCTGGAGCTAACGCGTTCAGACGACGGCAGTTGCCGGCATCCGCGCTCTCCACTGACGTCCTCGCAGATCCGCTGAAATCCTCACGATTCTTGGAGGGATATTGGAGGCGGCGGGACGGTGTTCCCGCCGCTGACGCGATAGGTTGTTCCCGCCGCTTCCAAGGAATGTGGCATGGAGACATTGTGGAGGCGGCGGGACTACCGGCCTCGGCTCCTCCTGGCTGACCAACCATACAAAAACTTGTATACTGGGCGGGCTTGACCGATGCCGGACAAACCGCTCATCTGGCTCGGCAGCTCGCGGCGTGACCTTCGGGTGTTCCCAGCGCTCGCACGGCGGCTGGCTGGCTTCCAGCTGCGGCGCGTCCAGCACGGACTGGATCCGGACGACTGGAAGCCGATGCAGACGGTCGGACCGGGAGTCCGTGAGATCCGGATTCACATCGCCGGCGCACACCGGGTGTTCTACGTGGCGACGCGACCTGAGGCGATCTACCTCCTGCACGCGTTCGAGAAGAAGACACAGAAGACCAGCGCCCAAGATCTACGGATCGGCCGCGACCGGTTC
>DATKDY010000266.1:0-3991 GCA_035512515.1 Vicinamibacterales bacterium | reverse complement strand
CTCATCACCGCGGAGGTGGTCGATCAACACGGTCGTGTCGACGAGGAACGTCATTCGGCGTCCCGTCCAAACTTGCCGTCGCCGTGGAGCTCGCGCAGCCGACGCCCGGAGCGCAGCCGCTCAACGTATTGGATGGCCGTTTCGTCGCGGTCCCTCCAGAGCCCGGCCGTCCGCGCAAGGACGCGCTTCACCCGCTCGCGCTCGTTCGCCGACCCGTAGCGCGCCTCGATCGCCTCGCGTATCAGATGCGATCGCGTCGTACCCCTGCGCCGGGCCTCGCGATCGAGCGCGGCGGTCTGCGCCTTGCTCAGGTAGATCTGGGTCCGCTCCATGATGTACTTATACATCGCCGCGCGCCACGCTGCAATCAGTCGAGGCGATAGACGCGGAAGCCCTCGTCGTCGCGCTGGTAGGTGAAGCCGTTCTTCTCGAGCACGCGCTGCGAGCCGGCGTTGTGCGCGGCCGCCCAGGCGAAGAGAGGTCGGGTGCTGATGACGGCCAGGAACTGGCGCACTGCTTCGGTCGCCACGCCCCGCCCCCAGAACTCCCGACCGACCCAGTAGCCGACCTCCTGCACGCCGTCGTGCTCCCAGCTGACGATGTGACCGGCGACGGCCTCGCGCCCGCCCGACCCGACGACCACGATCGTCCGCGAGACGCCGGATTCGTTGGCCATGATCTCGCGCCAGCGGGCGAAGGCCGCCTCGCGATCGCGCGACTGGAACGCCGCCATAGCCGCCGATTCAGGATCGGCCTGCTGCAGGTAGAACGTCTCGATGTCCGACTCGCGCACCTCGCGCATTCGGACGTCAACACTCAGTACTGAGGCCCGCTCGGGGTTCCTTGATCGTCGGCTTGACACTGAAGGGATAAGTTCCTCGCGTCATGCTAACCACTCAATCTCTGGGCCAAATTGAAGGGAGTATGCCAACCACCGTCGAGAGGACATGGCTCGGAGACCCCAGCGCGATGGGTGGACGTCGCGCTCGTGCCACTTTCAAGTATGCGGCCGCGTGCCCGACCCGATCGCTGACCTCCAGCCACAGGCGCCGTTTGACACGGCCACCGCCGTGGCCGCTGCAGAGTCGGCGATCCAAGAACTGAATATGCGCGCATCGGTCAGGGGGCTCGAAGCCATCGGTCCGATACTGCTGCGTTCGGAAGCCATCGCATCGTCGCGCATCGAAGGCTATGAAGTCACACCGCTCAACCTCGCCAGAGCCTTGATCGATCCGCGTGCAGCGAGGTGGCCGCGCTACGGGATGAGTGGCAGGAGCGAGCCGGGCCGGGCGTGATCCGCCAGATAAGTGCCGGGGCCTACAACCGCCAGTACGCGGCGACCGAGTTGTTCGATCTGGTCTCAGCCTACGAGGAGCAGATTGCTCAGCCCACGCACGTTGATCCTGCTCGCAGCGCCCCGTGACGGAGCCGGGGCCCGAGAAACCCCACGCGCGCTCAAGAGTGATGTCCTGTCCAGAGGTCCTCGATGAGCCCACGATTGATAGGCTCACCGACACGATCGCCAGCCGATTACCAGCCAATGCGGCCGGGTAACGCCAAATCAACCAAGAGGACCGAATGGGGCGTCCTGCATGGGCGAACTAGCGTTAGACATCGCGGCGATGGCCGATCTTGATGATGGTCACCGCGGACAGGTGATCGTCGACCTCGTAGAGGATCCGAAGGGTCCCCTGCCGGATGCGGTACTTCTCCTCGCCACTGAGCTTCTCGCATCCGCGCGGGCGAGGGTCGTTGGCGAGCGCACGGATGCGGCCGACAACGCGCCTGCGATCCCTGAGTGGTAACCCTTCCATCTCCTTCGCGGCGGTCCGCTTGATCCCGACGCTATAGCCGGCCACGCAGCTTCAGGTCGGCGACGAAGTCCTCGAACGCAAGCGTGGGTTCTGTCGCCCTTTCACGAAAGGCGGCCAAGTCGTCCGCGTCCCCTGCCAGCGCCACACGAACAGCCTCGTTGACGAGGTCGGACACGCTCTGGTCAGTCTCCGCGGCCTTCAGCCTCAGCGCCTTGTGAATCGGCTCGTCGAAATAGACGGTTGCTCGCTTTACCATACGGGAGTCACCTTAACGTCAAGACGTCAAGGCGTCAAAGCCCGACTACCTCGGACGCAACTGAGGAAAGGTTTCGTAGACGACGTATTACCTGGCGCGGGTCGATACGCCGGTGGCCTGACCCGAGCGGGCTCGCCGTCTCTTGATCACAGGGCGCAGCGCGCGATTCACTGATTCAGAGTCAGGGAACTCTCGGGCAACGTCTGGGTCGAGACGCACGTACCCCTTCCACTCCTGGTAGTCCTCGAAGTACTTGCCGACAACACCGCCCGTGCTGAAGTCGTACTCGTCGCGCATCTCATCGTCGTTGGCGTTCATGGTCTCGTCGCTCACGTCTGGTTGCCATTCTCGCATTGATGATCCGGGTCGCAGCGTCGCGCTGGGTGTGCACGACCACCAACAGCCGTCCGCGGTCCGAGTATCCGATCGTCACCCGTCGGAACTCGTCTTCGGAGTGATCGGGGTCGGGAAACGACCTGGTCAGACGATCGCCAAGTACCGATGTCGCCTCGTCGAACGAGACACCGTGCTTGGCGAGGTTCAGGGCCGCCTTTGCCGGATCCCGGGTGAAGCGGATGCTCAAACGGACACTCCCAAGCGAAGGCCGGCATGTCCGAATCTTGGCCGTGGCGCCTTATCGCCTGATTGGCCGCGGCTTCACTGCTGCTTTCGGTAAGCCAGGCGCGACGCCGGAGCCGCCCAACCTCTTGCGCGGTCGGGTGTTCGTGGACCTGTGCCGAGTCTAGTCACCGAGTGCACTACCACTTCGCTAAGGTTCTGCGTCAAGGCATCGCGGGTTGAGGACCGATGACCGATCCGGCGGCCCCGCCGATCACGCCCGTCCATTCGTCCGCGGCGAATGGCCCCTGTTCCGACCACCCGACTCCTACCGTGGCGTCCGCATCGACAGCATGCGCTCGCTCAAGAAGCTGCTGATGGGCACTGATCAAGTTGATGCCGATGCGCCGCGCCTACCTCATCCACAGTCGCCGCTCGGCGAATAGCGCGGTGCGCCCGTTCGCGCGCGGGTGGTGCCGACACAGAGGAGCCTCCGCTCCTCGGCCACCGACTCCCAGAGCGTTGGCCCGCCGTGGGAGACTGAGCCGATGAAAGCTGCGACCAAAGCCCGGTTGCCGACAGGGACCGTGACCTTCCTGTTCTCAGACATCGAGGGGTCGACTCGCCTGTTGGCCGCGCTCGGCGATCGCTATCCGCCGCTCCTCGATGCCCATTCTCAGATCGTGCGCAGCGCGATAGCCGCTCACGAAGGGATGGTGGTCAGCACCGAAGGCGATTCATTCTTCGCAGTTTTCCCCAGCGCGCTAAGCGCGGTCCGCACCGCCGCGGACATCCAGCGCGGGCTCGCAGCACACCCCTGGCCGCCTGATTCGGAGCTGACTGTCCGTATCGGAATACACACCGGCGAGGGCCGCCTGGGTGGGGACAACTACGTCGGAATGGACGTCCATCGGGCATCGCGCATCGCGGCGGCGGCCCACGGCGGCCAGACCATTCTGTCCGCCACGACGCAGGCGCTCGTCGGCATGGAGCTCGGAGACGATCTGTCGCTTGCTGACCTCGGACCACATCGCCTGAAGGATCTTCCCTCGTTAGATCGGCTGTGGCAGCTCGACGTGGACGGTCTGCCGCACGATTTCCCGGCTCTCAAGTCCCAGGACGCGCGCCCGAACAACCTTCCGGAACTGGCAACGCCGCTGATCGGCCGCGGCGACGAACTGCGGACCGTGGCTGAGCTCCTGCACAGGCGGCCGCTGCTCACCATCACCGGCCCGGGTGGTGCTGGAAAGACGCGCCTGGCCCTCGCGGCGGGGCGCCAGGCCCTGGCCGACTTCGTGGACGGCGTGTTTTTCGTGCCGCTCGAGGAAGCACGCGATCGCGCGTCCGTCGTCTCGGCCATCGC
>DATKDY010000265.1:0-19563 GCA_035512515.1 Vicinamibacterales bacterium | reverse complement strand
GAAATCCACTGGCGGGAACCCGAACTCGACTGCAATGGCATGCCGCGACCGGATGGACGCGGTCTGCGGCTGCATTTCGCCGGGAAGCGGGACGGCGGTGACCTGTCGGTGGTATTCGCGGCGCCCGAACTCGGCATGGGCGTTTCGGCGAAAAACGTCCCGGTCAATGTGACCTTGCTCGACGGCGCCGGCGAAAGAATCTACGGCACCCAGGGCGACAGCCGCTGCTTCTTCGATGAAGTCAGGCAGCGGGCGCTTCTCGACGCCGCCCTCCCGCCCAGGAGCTACCGCGTGGACGCCAGGGGATTCTGCACGGTGCCGGCACGGGCGGTGGACGGGGATGGCGCGGTGCTGTTGACGCGGTTCGACTTCGCGGGACTTGTGACATTTGGCGCCGACGAACTGCAGCCCGCCGACGTGGATGCCTCCCCATGAAGGGATTGCCTGCTCTCCTACTGTTCGCCGGCATAGCCGTCGCAGCGACAGACGCAGTCGCACACCCTCCTCCGGAACTTTTTCCCGGGCTGCCCCGGTCCGAGCTGCAAATCGTCACCGGTTCCGGCTCTCATTACTTCCAGGTCTGGATCGCCGCCGACGATCGAAGCCGCGCGCGTGGATTGATGAATGTTCGTGCCCTGCCGGCGAACCACGGCATGCTGTTCCTGTTCGAACGTCCGCAGTACGCGGCGTTCTGGATGAAGGACACTTACCTGTCGCTGGACCTCATCTTCATTGACGCAGATGGCGTCGTCGTCAATGTCGCCGCAAATGCGACGCCGCTGTCCCTTGAGCCGATCTCCTCGGCGGCACCAGTCAAAGCCGTCCTGGAACTTGCGGGCAGCACCACTGCGCGGATTGGCCTCGTCGCCGGAGACAGGATCATGCATCCTGCACTTGCGGCGCGGAGCGAAGGAATCGATCATTCCACCGAGTGACCAGTCCAACCGCCGATCCCGACAGCCTCATGCAAGCCGGCGTTTCGCTGTACCAGCGCGGGCAATTCGAGGAGATCGCGGCGTACAGCCGAAAGGCGCTCAAGGTACGGCCTGCGCACCTGGGCGCGCTCAATCTGCTGGCCGTAAGATTGCGCTTCGATGCGTCGCGCGCGGCCTCGAGTTGCTCTGATGTCAGGCAGATCAACTCTGCGAAGGTGTGAACAGGTCTTGAACTGTTCGCGGCAAGGTCAGCGCGTGAGCGAAACATAGCGCCCCTGCGCGGCGGTATAGATGCCGAAATCCACTGGCGTGAACCCGAACTCGACTGCAATGGATGCCGCGACCGAATAGACGCGGACTGCGATTGCATTTCGCCGGAAAGCGGGACGGCGGTGCCCTGTCGGTGGTGTTCGCGGCGCCCGAGCTCGGCATGGGCGTTTTGGCAAAGGGCGTCCCGGTCAATGTGACCCTGCTCGACGGAATTGGCGAGAGTATCTATGGCACCCAGGGGTACAGCCGCTGCTTTCTCGTTGAAGTCAGACAGCGGGCGCTTCTCGACGCCGCCCTGCCGCCCAGGAGCTGCCGCGTTGACGCCAAGGGATTCTGCACGGTGCCGGCACGGGCGGTGGATGGCGACGGCGCAGTGCTGTTGACGCGGTTCGATTTCGCCGGCCGCGTGACTTTTCGCGAGGACGAGGAGCCGGGGCCAGCCCCGCTTCCCGCACACTTCGCGCGCCTGCCAGAAGGGACGGTCGCGCTCAGGACACGAAGCGGGGCGTACGCCTTCGACGTCTGGATCGCCCGCGACATCAGGAGCCGGGCGCGCGGCCTGATGCATGTGGGCGATCTGCCGGCCGACCACGGCATGCTGTTTCTCTTCGACCGGCCGCAGTACGCGGCCTTCTGGATGAAGAACACCTGGCTGGCGCTGGACCTGGTGTTCATCGGCGCCGACGGCGTCGTGGTCAATGTCACCGCCAATGCCAGCCCAATGTCGCTGGATCCGATTCCATCCGCAGCCCCAGTAATCGCGGTGCTGGAAGTCGCGGCCGGCACTGCCGCGAGCATCGGTCTGACGACTGGCAGCGTGGTGCGGCACCCGGTGTTCGGCAGTCGCTGATCGCGGCACCAGCCGAGTGCGCGGCACTTGCCGGACGGCGGCGTCGATACCACAATCGGGCAGGCCAGTAGTCCCAGCAGCCATGCAGCACCGTGCAGTCCAGCCTCCCGCCAGCCCGCTGCGTCAGCGCGGCGGTTTCGCCGATTGCGCGTGGCACGGGGAACGACGGCCGCGCACGGCTGTCCATTTCACCAGCATGATCCCGGTCTTCTGTCTGCTGGCAGTCGCGGCAGTCGCGGCCGGCGATGCGCCTCCAGCGGAGGACGCCATCGCAGATGCCCGTGACAGCGTGACCCGGGCGGCGCCCGCCGGCGACTCTCTGGATCTCCGCGGGCATGCATACGAACAGTTTCGCGAGCACTACGACGCCGGTCGCTACCGTGAAGCACTTTCGTTTGCAAAGCGGGTCGTCAAGCTCTGTGAAATTGCCGCCGAATGCGCAGCCGAACTGCCGACCGCCTACAACAATCTCGGCGCGACGCAACTGCAGCTAGGCGATGCCGCCGCTGCCGAAACGAGTTACAAACGGGCGCTCGAGTTCCTTGAAGGGGTCGACACCGTGTCGTCCCGGCGCCCGATCGTGCCGCTGGTGGGCCTCGGCCTCGCGAGCGCCGCACGCGGCTGGCATGACCTCGCGATCGAGTACTTCACGCGTGCGATCGCGACGAGCAGGCGTGTGGACGGCCTATTCAACCAGGCGCAGATCACGGCGATCGAGCAGCTGATCGAAAGTTATCTCGCCATCGGCAGTCATGAGGATGCGCTGCGCGAGCGATCCTACTTGCTACAAATCGCTGAACACAATTACGGCCTCGACGATCTGCAGATTATTCCGTCCCTTTACCAGCTCGCCATATTCCGGGAATACATCCACGATTTCGAGGGGGCGCGTGCGGACTACGCACGCGTGCTGGCGGTCAGCGAAAAGCAAGGGGGCGGCAGACTGAGTCCGGGCGCCATCGCCGCGCTAGTCGCCATCGGCCGCACCTATCGGCAGCAATATCTGCTGGATCCCGAATCGCTTGAGCCGCCGCCACCACCTCGCGATCTGCTCACCCGGATGCCAGAGTGGCAGAAAGGGGGCCACTTCTCACGCCTGCCGCCGGAAATCGACATGCGGGGATATCGCTCGATTCAGTACGCGATCGGGCGATTGCGCTCCGTCTCTGACCCGCCGGCCCGGCTGCTCGCGGACGCATTGCTCGAGCTCGGTGACTGGGCGATCATACTGCGCCGTGAAAGACAGGCCCGGCGCAACTACGCGGAGGCTTTCGAACTTTATCAGGATGCGCAGGATGACGCGATCGGGAATCCGTTGGCCAAGCCGCGGCTCGTCATCTACCAGCCACCCGTAGTTTCCTGGCGCAATCGGCTGGCACCGCCACAGATCTCCAAGCTACGCAAGACCGAGTTCACGCTCACGGTCGACCGCCACGGCGCGGCACGCGACATTAAAGTCGTCACCAGCGATATGAGTGATTCGCAGCTGACGCAGCTCCGGCGCGCGCTCGAGCGCGCGGTTTACAGCCCGCGCTACGAAGGCGGCGAACCGGTCGAATCTAGAGGCGTTTCTTTTGCGGGCGAGTGGTACGAGCTGGACCTTCCGGAAGGCACGACGCCGACCGCATACTGATAACCGCTCAGCCACTGGTCTAGGATTGCCGGATGGCCGCCCCAGACGTGTTTTCAATCCTTCGTACGGACTGGTAACGCAGGCGGGGATGCGGATGCGCGCCTGAACTGTCATCGAGTCCGATCAGGAAGCGACCTGGCACGTCGATGCTGGCAAGCGCACTGGTGCACCGAGTCGCCGGTGCACCGATCAACTGCAGATTGTATGCCGGCCAGGATGAATTGGCGGCGATCCGGTGGAAGGCGTGACGCGGGTGCCCCGCGTGCTCATCGTGTTGCAGCGCCGCGCGAAGGTGGTAACGAATGAGGCGGTAAGTGGCACCACGCTCCACACGCTGATTGATCGGTCGGAAGGACTACGCCCGCGGCGCTGACGTCAGGCGCTGGATTTGCACAGTCGGACTCTCCAGCGGCCGGTCTTCAGTAGTCCTGGTCGGTGGGAGACCAGGTCGTATTGGCCCGCATTGCCGCTTTCCGCGAAACAGCCGAATCACCCGCCAGGGAGACGGCGAATTGCGAGCGACTCCGTCAATGCCGTGTCATTTCGCCTCCGGTGTACGTCAGCCGGCCAGAATGCCCCGCTCGTGGCAGACCGGGCTTCGGGTTGTTGCGCACCCGCAATAGCCACTTGTTGCTGCTGAGCAACAACAGGGGCGAATTTGCCGGTTGCTTGCGGGCCAAGTCTAAGGATCGCGGCTTCTCGCCTTGTCCAAACTGCCAGCCAAGTGTTGCATTTTCGACAAAACCATTTGATTTCTTTTCGCGAACTCGAATACCATTGCTGGCACAACCCGATTTGGGATTGCCACCGGATAGAGGGTAGTCGGTCAAGGTTTCGTCCGTGCCGCACCGACTGAAAACATCTCGAAAACATTTCAGGAGGACTCACGCAATGGCCAATCGGAGTATCGCCAAAGCAGTACGCATCGCGCTTGTGACTGCGGCCGCAGCCGGCGGGGGCTTGTACGGCACGATGAGTGCCGCTCAACAGGAGATCGCGGAAGTCGTCGTGACGGGAACCCGCGTGACCAACGCGAACCTACTTGCGACCAGTCCGATCACACAGATCGATGCCGAGGACTTCGCCTATTCGGGCACGACCCGCGTCGAGGACCTGCTGAACAGCTTGCCGCAACTTGCACCTTCCTTCGATTCGTTCACGGTCAACCCGACCACGGGCTTCGCGACCGCCGACTTGCGCGGCCTGGGTTCGTTCCGGACGCTCGTGCTGGTCAACGGCCACCGCCTGCAACCGGGTGGCATCCGCAGCGAAGCGCGGGACCTCAATCAGATCCCGGCCGCGCTGGTCAAGCGTGTCGAAGTGCTGACCGGCGGCGCGTCGGCCGTATATGGCTCGGACGCGGTGGCGGGAGTGGTGAACTTCATCCTCGACACGGAGTTCGAGGGCGCCAGTTTCAGCACCGGATTGTCGGGCTATCAGCACGACAACTCCAACAAACGTCAGCAGGCGTTGATGGACCTGAGGGGGTTTTCGTATCCCACCGGTGACAAGGGTCTCGACGGCCGCGCCTACCATGCCGAACTCGCATTGGGTTCCAAGTTCGCCGACGGCGCCGGCCATGCGATGGCTTACTTCACCTGGCGCGAGAACGATGAATTATTGCAGGGCGACCGCGACTATTCCTCGTGCGCGTTGAACGGCGCCGGAACTGCCTGCGGCGGCTCGGCGACGGCGCCCGACCCGACGTTTATTCCCGTCGCATTCGACGGATCCGGAACCCTGGTGTTCCCGCTGATCCATATAGAGCCGGACAACTCGTGGGCCCTGGGCTCGAACACCTACAACTACGCCCCGATCAACCACTACCAGCGGCCCGATGAGCGCTGGACCTTCGGCGGCGCGCTGAGCTACGAGGTGTCGCCGTATTTCAAACCCTACGTCGAGACGATGTTCGCCAACACGAACACTGAAGTGCAGATTGCGGAGAGCGGCACGTTCTTCGTCAATTTCCTCGAGCTCGACTGCGCGAGCCCGCTGGTCGGCTCGATGTGCTCCGATCTCGGGTTCTCGGATCTGCTCGGCGTCTACGTCGGCAAACGCAACGTCGAAGGCGGCCCGCGAATCTCGGCGATCGAGAGCTCATCCTTCCGCGTCGTGACGGGCGCCAAGGGCGAGTTGAGCGACAACTGGGACTACGACGCGTCGTTCCTGTATGGCCGCACAACCTCGAACGAGGCCAACATCAACGATTTCCTGCGCGACCGCGTGGGCGATGCGCTGCTGCAGTGCCCGCCGGGCTCGTTCAGCGGCTGTATACCGTACAATGTCTGGGAGCCGGGCGGCGTGACTGCCGAAGCGGCTGCCGCTCTGGCGGGTACCGGCTCGCGTCAGGGCGCGACGGAGTTGCGCGTGGCCAACGCCTTCGTGACGGGCGCACTGCCCTTCACGCTGCCGTGGGCGCAGGAACCCATCTCGCTGGTCGCCGGCCTCGAGTGGCGCAAGGACACGTTCATCGTGCGGTCCGACTCCAACATGCAGACCAACAATTTCACGGGCCTGGGTGGTCCGCGACTCCCGGTCGACGGCACTTTCGACGCGAGTGAGGTGTTCCTCGAATCCGGGATTCCGCTGATTCAGGACGCGGGCATCCTGGAAACCCTGGCGCTCGACCTGGGCTACCGCTGGTCCGACTACAACACGTCGGGCGGCGTCGAGACCTGGAAGGCCGGTCTCTCGGCGCAATTCGGCGAAATGGTTCGGTTGCGCGGGGGCCTCAACCGTGCGATCCGGGCGGCCAACGTGCAGGAGCTGTTCCGCGACCAGCAGATCTCGCTGTGGCAGGGAACCGATCCCTGCGCCGGCGCAACGCCTGCCTTCACGGAGGCAGAGTGCGCGAACACCGGCGTGACTGCTGCCCAGTACGGCAACATCAGCTTCAGCCCGGCGTCGCAGTACAACCAGCACTCGGGTGGCAACCCCCTCCTCGACCCGGAGAAGGCCGATACCTTCACCATCGGGGTCGTAGTCACACCGCTCGACCGGTTGAACATCAGCGTCGACTACTGGGACATAGAGATCACCGAGCGCATCGGCACGATCGGCGCCTCCACGGTGCTGCAGTTCTGCGGCACGACAGGCGATGCGTTCCTGTGCGACAAGGTCAGGCGCAACCCGGTCACCGGCGACCTCTGGCTGGGGTCCGACCTCGAGACTTCGGGCTTCGTCGAGAACCTGGACGCCAATTTCGGCGACCTGCACTGGCGCGGCATCGACCTGTCGACGCAGTACAGCTTCGACCTGCTGGGTGGCACGCTGAACGCATCCCTAATTGCGACCCGCAACCTGGAGCAGGAAGTGGCACCGCTGCCGGGCGTGAACCCTGATGCGACTTACGACTGCGCTGGCGTGATCAATATCTCGTGCAGCAACCCGGCTGCGCCTGATTGGCGTCACACGATGCGTTTGAGCTACTCGCTCGGCGCCTTCACCGGCATGGTGCGCTGGAGGTATGTCGGCGAGCTCGACTATCGCCTCGAGAACGGCATTCCCGGCACGGTGGATCGGATCCTGCTCAACAACGGCGGATGCCCGAATCCGCTGCCGGCCGGTTCGAACTGTGTCGGCAAGCTCGACGCGCAGGACTACTTCGACCTGTCCGTCGGCGTCGATCTGTTCGAGCGCATCAACGTGATCGTGGGCATCAGCAACGTGCTGGACGAGGAGCCACCACTTGTCGGAGCCGACCTGGCGCTCAACGCCAACTCTCCGGGTGGTTACGACGCCGTCGGACGGTTTGTCCACGCCACGCTTAAAGTGAGGTTCTGAGCACATTACGTTCGCGTACTTGCAACCTTCGAGCGGCGGGCAATGCCCGCCGCTTTTTTTCGCGCTGCCGTCGGGCGCGATTGACAGCCACACCCGCGCAGGCGACAAAAGCGATTCAGTGAGCGAGCCGCCCGAAAGTCTCGAACGCCTGGCCGCGATGCTGGACCGCCAGGGTCGGCGCGACGAGGCGATCGATGCCTATCGGCGTCTGCTCGCGGAGCATCCGGAACGCCCGGATGCCTGGTACAACCTCGGCGTTCTGCTGAGGTCGGCGGGCCGCTTCGGGGCCGCGCTCGAGGCCTACGGCCGGGCGCTTGAAGAAGGCGCTCGCGATCCTTGGCAGGTGCACCTCAATCGCGCCGCGATCTATGCCGATCACCTGCGTCGGGACGATGCCGCCGAGGCGGAATTGCGGGCCGCACTTACGCGGCACCCGAATTATTTCCCCGCCTGGCTCAATTTAGGCAACCTCCACGAAGAACGCGGCCGTGGCGACGAAGCCGCCACCTGCTATGAACGGATCCTGTCTTCCGACGGCGTCGAAAGCGGGCTGCGTTATGAGGCGCTCGCCCGGCTGGCACAACTGCGTCCGCCGAAGGGGCCCGCGGACCCCTTGCTCGGCAATCTCCGCGGGGCCGCCGCAGGTGCCGACTGCCAGGGACTCGTGGGCGCCAACATCTGCTTCGCGCTCGGCCGGGCCTGCGACGCAGTCGGCTCCTTCGACGAGGCGTTCTCCGCCTTTGTCGCCGCAAACCGGATTGCGCGAGGGCTCGGCCCTCCCTACGACCGGCACTCCGCCGAGCGGCGCTTCAGCGAGGTGGCGGCGGTATTTGGCGCGGTGATGCAATCGCGGGAGCCGGAGGGCCGGCCGGCCGACGAACTCGAGCCGATCTTCATCTGCGGCATGTATCGCTCGGGATCGACACTCGCGGAACAGGTGCTGGCAGCTCATCCGCGCGTGATCGCGGGCGGTGAACTCGAATTGCTGCCGCGCCTGGTAGCCGATTCGCTATCGCCCTTTCCAGCGGCTGCCGCATCGCTCGGGCCACTGCGGGCCCGACGACTGGCGCGGCACTACCGCGACGAGCTGAGGCGGCTCTTTCCGCAGCGTTCCGGCATGAAACATTTCGTGACTGACAAGCGACCGGATAATTTCCTGCTTGTCGGACTCATCCTGCGCTTGTTCCCGAAGGCGCGGATCATACACACGGTCCGGCATCCACTGGACAACTGCCTGTCCATCTATTTCCAGCATCTTGATCAGCGGGCGCTGGGATATTCAAGCGACTTGGCGGACATCGGCCATTATTATGGTCTGTACCGCCGCCTGATGAATCACTGGAAGATCTGTTACCCGGCCAACATCCTGGATTTCAGTTACGATGAGTTCGTGCTTGGGCCGGAGCGGCCGCTCCGGCGCTTGCTTGAGTTCCTGGATTTCGACTGGGATGATCGCTGCCTGGCGTTTCACGAGCTCGGCAACACCGTAAAGACCGCGAGCTACTGGCAGGTGCGCCGGCCGCTCTATCGCGAGTCTTCCGGGCGCTGGCGCCGTTACAGTAATCATCTCGGACCGCTCCGGGAGGCGCTGAGCGCAGCTGGCCTGCCCGAGGCCGAGCTGAGTTTAGGCCCTTCCGTCAGTCCGTCGGAGTCATGTCGAACGCAATCGTGACGCGTGGCGCATCGTCCTCGAAGGGCATCGTCCCGTGCCACATATATGAAGGAAACAACGCGACCATTCCGACCCGCGGGCGAAGGAAGCTCCTGGGCGGCAGGTTCAAGCCCAGTTCCACCGGCGGCTGGCCAAATTGCAGCCACCCTGATCTTGAATTGCCCGCCGGATCCGCATCGCGCACAACCGAAGGCAAGGACACGTAAAGCGCCGAACTCATCCAGCCCTTGGGGTGGATGTGGTTGACATGCATGCCGGATGAGCGGAGCTTCACCGACCAGGATCCCGAGAAACGAACGCTGCGCGCCTTGCGCCGCAGGAAAGGATGATCCGCGTCGTCCGGCAGCGTCGCGACATGGCGTTCCACGGCAAGCAGAACGGCCCCCTGGGTCGCGGCAATCAGCGGATCCCGGCGACCGAACAACGTTCCAGGCGTCTGCGAGCCGGCGCGCAGGCTCTGGTGAACGGGCGCACGCCGTGCCTTGTGCATCGAGTCGAGCCTCTCCATCAGCGCAGCGAAGAAGGCGCTGGTCTCATCGTGCTCGGCCGGCGGCTCGACGGCGACGTTTCCGATAAAACGCTCGTAATCGCAGAGCCAGTACTCGCGTGGGTCGCCTAGGAGGCGCCAGGCGGTTCCAAGATAGGCCCAGGACTCCTGGTTGTACGGGTCGGTCTGTGTCGCCTCGGTGGCACGTAGCGCGGCGGCGTCCCACCGGCCGACGCGAAGCAGGTGGCGCACGTAGACATTCAGGAACGAGGAATCGCTGCTGCCGAGCACGCGATGTGCCTGCTCGTACAGCGCACCGGCCTCGCCCGTACGGTCCAGCAGTTCGAGCGCAGTGGCTTGTAGTGCGACCAGCAACGCGCTGTCGGCCCGCTGACGCAAGGAATCGATCCGATCGAGCGCCTCGCCGGCCTCGCCCGCCTCGAGCAGGAAACCGATCAACGCCATCTGCAGTTGCAAGTTGTCCTGCTGGTCACTTGCCGCGCGACGAAAAATTCCGAGGGGATCCGCGTCGGGTGCGACCGCCGGACCATATTCCCAGAGGATATGAGCCAACGTCTGGTGGCCCGGCACGAAATCAGGGTGCCTGCGCAGCAAGTTCCGCGTCTCCTCGACCGCGGCGTGAAGTTCGCCTAAGTCCAGCAGGGCACCCGCACGCGCGTCGAGCAATTCGGGGCCGGTAAACCCCGCCAAGTGCGCCCGATCGTAGCAGGGCACAGCCTCGACCGGCCGCCCGAGCAACCGTAGTGCCGCCCCCAGATTGACCCAGACGGCGGCGCGGGACGGATCGAGTTCGAGCGAGCGCCGGTACGCCCCTTCGGCCCCTTCGAGATCGCCGACCGCGCGGCGGGCGTTGCCGAGTCCATGCCAGGCCGTCGCGGATCCCGGCTGGAGCCGCAGTGCGTTGTCGAGCGCGGTCAACGCCTCCTTCACCGCACCGTCATCGAGGGCCGTGAGCCCAAGATTGAGCCAGGCCGGCATGAATTGCGGTGCCGCCTGCACCGCTCGACGATAAAGGTCGAGCGCCTCCCGGCGCCGGCTGTGCTCCTGCAACAAATTTGCGTAATTGCAGAGGATCTGTGCGTGACCAGGCGCCAGTTGCAGGGCCCGCTGGTAGGCGGATTCCGCCGCTTGATAGTCGCGCAGCGTCCGCAGGCAAATGGCCAGCAGGTGCTGGGCATCGGCGGCATCCGGGACCTCGGCCGCGACTTCATGGGCGATGGCGAGCGCATCGGCGGCTTTGCCGGCTTGCAGCTGGCGATAGGCGCTCTCGAGACGCCGGGCCTGCGCGGCCGTAAGCCGTCGCGATACGGCAGCCACTATGTGATTCGGCGCACTCGGATCAGTGCCCTGGCTGGCGTGACCAGCAGAAACGACCCGAGGGCTGCCCGGCGGATGGTAACGCGGTCGCCGTCTCTCACGCGGAGGCTGCGCGTGCGCTCGAGTTGCAGCCAGGTTTGGCCGTTGTCCAGCGTGATTTCGATCGCGCCGTCCGCGCGTCGGCGCTGGGCCACAACTCTCGCTTCGATGCTCTGAAGCACCGCACGGGCGCGCTCAGGATCGCGCTCGCGCAACTCTGCCTCGGACAATCCGAATTCGTTGTTGGCAATCGCGGGAACCGCATCGTCCGCCTGTTCGGGGGCCGGCGCCGCGGCCGGTCGCGAATAAGCTGCATCGTAGCAGGCAAGGCGCTCATCGGGCTCCGCCACCGCGGCACACGGATGCGTATCGTCGGAAGCCAAAGCGCGTATTGCCATTGCAAGTGTCATAACGCCCCAACCAGACGCCAGCCAATAGCGTACGCCGTGTTTCATGGATGCCCGGAAATTGCGGCGGTTCGCATACACGCGCCTTGGCCGCAACGATATCGCTGCGCACTTGCCGTGGCAAGGTGTGTACCGGGCCGCGCGCACGGCATAATGGAATGGCACACCTCGCAGCCTTGGAGCACGCGCGCCTGAGTCTCGTACACTGGGAAAGGTATTATCGGAGCGGAGCGCTCGCGTGCTGGCCCGGCGGCGCGGGAGGCAGCTACGACCTCGAGGTGCGTGAAAGCTGGGCCGTTTTTTTCGCAGGCCTGCCGGAGGGTGCGCGCATACTCGATATCGGCACCGGCAACGGCGCCGTGGCGCTGATCGCCAGCGAAACTGCGCAATTATTGGGGCGGCATTTCGAAATCCACGGCTCGGATCTCGCCAGCATCGACCCGCGACGCGACGTTCCGGACGGTTCGGTGCGCATGGCGGACATTGTATTCCATCCGCGCGTCGCCACGGAGAGCCTGCCGTTCGAGTCGTCCAGCTTCGACGCCGTCAGCGGCCAGTACGCGCTCGAGTACGCGCCAATCGCCGCCGCGCTAGGCGAGATTCATCGCGTCCTGCGGACCGCCGGCCGCGCGCAGTTCATCCTGCACCACGAGAACTCGCAGTTCGTATGCAATGCGCGCGAATCACTGGTGCAGGCGCAACTGGTCCTCAACGAGACGCGGGTTCTGGGGAGACTCAGGCGCTACCTCGATTCGCTGCGCAATTCCGCTGGCACGGCGCATCATCGCCGCTGGCGGGACCTTAAGGACGCCATCCAAACGCTGCGCCGGGCCGCCACCGCGGCCGGCACACCTTGGGTGCTCGGCGTCACGCTCGACGCCATCGAGAAACTGCTCGCCGCCAGAGGGGAGATGACGCTCGCCAGTCTCGACCTGGAGGTGGAGCGCTTCGAGCGCGACCTGCGGGCCTCGGTGTGGCGGCTCCAGGATCTCGTGCGCGCCGCACGCAGCGAAATCGGCATCGTAGAAATCGAGCAGATGGCAGCCGCGGCGGGATTCGAGATCGAACGCCGCGCGCCTCAGGTGCACAATCGGGTGAATCTGGTGGGGTGGCTGCTTATCCTGTCACGCCGCTGAGGGAGGCACACCGCCGTGACGATTCCAGAATTCCGCGTTCACTCGGTCTTTATCGGAATCGGCATGCGTTGAATCTGTTCAGCGGTTTCGCGCCCAGTACCCTCGATAAGCTCCCATTCGCGCTCGGTCCGGCAGATCCGTCGATTCGGCAGCCGCGTGCCGCTCATCGCCTGCTTGGTGCAGATCACGCGCTCTTTCTCCTCCGTGCGCGTGACATCCTTAGCCGTGCTCTTGGCCTGCCGCTCCTCGCTGACTGCAGGGGCCGACTTCTCGGATTCCGCGCTAGACGTTGCCTTTTGCGCGTCAGCCGTTGGCTTCTCCGCAGGCTCCTCGATCTGCTCGTCGGAGTCCGCCATCACACCAATATGCGCCACCATCATCAACACCGCCGCGCCATTTGCCAGGATATTCATGGTTTGCTTGGACTCCACATTCAAGTAGCAGGGTCGCATGGCGACCCTGAATTCTCCAGAACGGGTAGCATGCCTGAAGGCCATGCCATTGGCCATGCTGCGGACTACGTACAGGCGAGCAGCCTAGTGAAATGTAACAACTAAAAGGGGAGTATGATCGTGCGCATGAGCACGATCACCCTGAGCGATGCGGAGCGCATGGAACTGGGTCGGCGAGCCAGCCGTCGGGCGGGACGTGCGGACGATGCGCGTCGCGCGCGGCTAATCCTGCTGCTGGCGGCGGGCCACACCTGGGCCGAGATCCGCGCCAAGCTCGACTGCAACGATGGGTTCATCGACCGCTGGGGCAAGCGCTTTGTGGCCGAGCGGTTGGCGGGCTTGTTCTCGCG
Organism: Vicinamibacterales bacterium; assembly: GCA_035512515.1. Taxonomy (GTDB): domain Bacteria; phylum Acidobacteriota; class Vicinamibacteria; order Vicinamibacterales; family UBA2999; genus JACCSI01. Next base: position 6,208 of record DATKDY010000265.1, on the reverse strand, counting down.
CCACGCCGGCCAGGGGCCGAGTCTGCTGACGCCGCGGCTCGAAGCGCGCATCCTCGGTTGGACGGTGCAGCGCAAGCCGGCCGACGGCTCGACCCACTGGAGCACCCGCAAGCTCGCCGAGCAGCTCGGCATCACGCACATGATGGTGGCGCGGGTGTGGCGCAAGCACGGCCTGCAACCGCAGCGGCTCGAGCGCTACATGCTCTCCGACGACCCGGACTTCGAGACCAAGGCCGCCGACATCATCGGCCTGTACCTGAACCTACCGCAGCACGCCGCGGTGTTCTGCGTCGATGAGAAGACCGCGATCCAGGCGCTCGATCGACTCGATCCGGTGCTGCCGCTGTCGCCGGGACGGGCCGAGCGGCATGGTTTTGAGTACAAGCGCCACGGCACGCTGTCCCTGTACGCCGCCTTCAATACCCGGACCGGCGGGGTGCTCGGCCGCGCGGCGGCCCGGCATACGGCCGCCGAGTTCGTGGCGTTCCTCAACGATATCGTGGTGCACCAGCCGCGCCGTAAGGAGATCCACGTGATCGCCGACAACCTCTCGGCCCACAAGGCGCCGGCCGTCACCGAGTTCCTCACCGCCCACCCGAGGGTTCATCTGCACTTCACCCCGACCTACTCCTCCTGGCTCAACCAGGTGGAACTGCGGTTCGCCAAGATCGAGCGCGATGTGATCGCCCGCGGCGTCTTCACCTCGGTCACCGATCTGAAGCGAAAACTCATGCGCTACATCCACCATTACAACCGCGCGCCGAAAACCGTGAAGTGGAAGTACTTCGATCCCACACGGCGCATTGCTCCCACATAAGCTGTTACAGTCGACTATCGCAGGGGCTGCGTTCATGTCTGAGCCATTCGACTGCTGGCAATGCGGCGTGTCGCTTGCCGGGCTCACGCCGCCACTGTCGCGCACCGACGAATGCCGCGCCTGCCGCACACAGCTGCATGTTTGCCGCATGTGCCGGTTCTACGACTCGAGCAAAGCCAAGCACTGCGCCGAGCCGGTCGCGGACGAGATACAGGACAAGACCCGCGCCAATTTCTGCGGCTACTTCGAGGCTGTCCCGGGTCGCTTCGTGCCGCGCCCGGCCGCTGAAGATTGGTCCCGGGAAGCGCCACCAAGCGCTTCGTTGTGTATAGGTATTGTCGCAACGATGGCAATTGCGACGCCCGCGTCGTGAGGACGCCTACGGCGAAGCCATCACCGCTTCCCAATTGAGCGTAACGCAAACCACTGGGCCGGCTCAGCCCAAAGACTTTTCAAACGGGAATGCCCCGACCAGCGGCCAAAACGGTTTATCTCCAAATGGTTTCGCACCAAGGCGCTACAACTAGGATCCCACATTGAGGCATGTTGCTCAAATGCAACATGGTGCTGGCGGCCGGAGCAACAGGGTGGTCCAGTGCTTTGGATCACTTGGCCGTTCGCAAACGGCACGGTGCCGGAACAAAGTTTGGATTGGCTTATGCGCTCGCCCCGCGTTTGCATTTCACCCTTTACAATCAGCGCTGTCAGCGATTTACTACGCATAAAGGGGAATTGCAAGCAGAGTCCAGACCCACGCGGTACGCCCAAAAGCGACACCAACATACCGGGGATCCAACATGCTCAAGAACGCAACATTGGCGCGCGCGATCAGTTGTATCATTGCTACGAGTGCGCTAGGCGCCGCGGAAGCTCGGGCGCAGGATCCGAGCGCCGTCGAACCCACCGAACTTGGGGAAGTGGCCGTCACCGGCTCCCGCATACGCCACGACGTTTACACCGCATCTCAGCCCATCGACATTGTCGTTCCCGAAAATGCCGCGGCTCAGGGCATTGGCAGCATCAGCGCGCTGTTGCAGACCTCGACGGTCGCCGCTGGTTCACCCCAGGTGACGGCCGCATCATCCACCGCATTCGTGCAGGCCGGCGGCACCGGCGCTCAGACCCTGTCGCTGCGTGGCCTGGGCGCCAACCGGACGCTCGTGCTGCTGAACGGGCGCCGCGCCGGGCCGGCCGGCGTGCGCGGCGAAGTGTCCTCGTTTGACTTCAACGTGTTGCCGCTCGGCGTGATCGAACGCGTGGAAATCCTCAAGGATGGCGCATCGTCCATCTACGGTTCGGATGCCGTGGCGGGCGTCGTCAACGTCATCACCAGAAAGGGCGACGGCGCCACCGCGGACGGATTCGTGTCGCAGCCGAGTGAAAGCGGCGGCGAAGAATCGCGCTTCAATGTTTCCTGGGGCAAGGGTTTCGAGCGAGGCAATTTCCGCATCACGGGCGATTACCATCGCGAAGACGAACTGAAGCAGGGTGACCGCAGCTACTTCCGCTGCGGACAGCAATTTATCTTCGATCCCGATTCCGGGGACCGGGTCGACGTCCTCGATCCGCGCACCGGCAAGCCGGCCTGCCGCGACCTCCTGTGGGGACATGTCTGGCTGTACGACTACCAGCGCTTCTTTACTGACGACGGCGGCCAGGGCAATGTTCCGACGCGAACACAGACGCTGGCACAATACGACTACGATGGCGACCTCGGAAATTTCATCCCTGGCATCGCGGTCGACCCTGACAGTCCGGAATTCCTGACTGCGCCCCCAGGCTGGTTTCTGGTCAACTACGATCGGCCAACGGATGGCGTGGCGAATGCGGACCATCCGTTCCAGGACGCGTCGTCGCTTAACCCGAAAATGGAACGCGTCACGATTTTTGCCGACGGCGAAATCAATCTGACTGACAACGTCACCGCCTACGCCGAGGTGCTGCTGAATCGCCGCAAGACGACGGCCAATGGGTACCGCCAGTTCTGGACCTACCTCTACAACGAGAACTTCAATTTCCAGAATTTCGACATGGTGGAAGATTCCGGCGATCCGTTGAGCGCTGGCTGGCAGGGCGCGCAGTGGTTGAGCCCGACGCCGATCACCGACCACAGCGGCAGCCTCATCGAGGTTGACTATCAGCGCTACGTGGCCGGACTGCGCGGCAACTTGCAGTCAGACTGGAACTGGGACGTGTCGGTACAGAAGAGCAAGTCGGACGGCGAGTATACGAGCGAACAGATTTTCAACGATTCGATCCAGGACAACTGGTTCGCGTTCGGCTCCTGCGTCGGCACGACCTCGTCCGTGCGCGGTGCGCCCTGCGTCGACATCCCTTGGCTCGATCCGCAGTTCCTTGCCGGCGAGGTTTCGCCGGAAGTGCGGGATTTCCTGTTTGGCGTCGAAACGGGTAACACGCAGTATGACCAATGGTCCGCGGAAGCCTTCATTTCCGGCCGGCTCTTCGATATGCCGGCGGGTCCATTCAATGTTGCCTTCGGTGTTCACTACCAGGAAGACGAGATCAGGGACGTTCCAGGCGAGATCACGCTCGCGGAGAATGTTTGGGGAGCGTCTTCGGCCGGTATCACGGCGGGCGATGACACGACCAAGGCGGTGTTCGCCGAGGTGGAAGTTCCACTGCTCCGTGACAAGCCGCTGGTTGAAAGCCTGACGCTGACCGCTTCGGGCCGTTATACGGATGTCGAGTCCTATGGCAACGGTGACACCTATAAGGTGGGGCTGAACTGGGCGATCACTCCATCCTTGCGCCTCCGCGCGAGCCAGGGCACCTCTTTCCGCACTCCGGCGCTGTTCGAGTTGTTCCTGGCCGATCAGACCGGCTTCCTGTCCCAGCGAGCCATCGACCCCTGCATCGGCTGGGGAACCGCTCTCGCGGCGGGCAATATTTCACAGACGATTGCGGACAACTGTGCCGCCGATGGGATCGCCGAGGACTTCGCCGGCGCAGCCATCAGCGCCACGATTATCTCGGGTGGTGGCTTCGGCCTCCTGAAGGCCGAGACGTCCGAGTCGCAATCAGTCGGACTCGTCTGGCGGCCACAGTTTGCCGACCTCAGCGTATCGGTCGATTACTTCGACATCGAGGTCAATGACGAGGTCGCCCAGTTCGGTCCCGGCAACATCGTTTTCAATTGCTATGACTCCGACTTCTTCCCGACCGACCCGCTGTGCGATCTGTTCGAACGCGATCCTTCACTCGACAACATCATCGCTACCGTCAGGGATAATTTCATCAATATCGCGAAGCAGACCAATCGGGGCTTCGACGTGGCGGCCCTCTACCGCACAACGCTTCCCTGGGGCAGCCTGACGATCGAGACGCAGCACACGTTCCAGGAGGATGACGTGCGCGCCTTTTTTGCGCAGACGCCCGAGGATCTGAACGGCCTGGTGGGGCATCCCGATTGGGTCGGGCGCCTCAATCTGACTTTCGACCGGGAACAGTGGTCTTACTTCTGGGGCGTGAACTTCATCGGCTCCAGCTCGAATCACGGGGAATTCGGCGGAAACACCGCGACCTATCGAGGGGAACCTGTCCGGGTCGTCCTGAGAACGGACACAGTTGTCTACCATGCCGCCTCAGTGACCCGGGAGTTCGAGGATTGGGGTCTGACCGCCCGTCTCGGAGTTGCCAACCTTTTCGACGAGGAACCGCCGCGGGTGACGACGCTCAATCTGGGCGAGGTCAACACGATCGGCAACTCGGCTTTCTATTCGCAGTACGACTGGCTGGGGCGCCGCTACTTCCTGAATCTAACCAAGGCTTTCTAGACATTTCGCCTGCGCTGCGTGGGTAGTACGACGTGCCGCCTGCGGGCGGCACGTCTTTTCCAGGAGGTAGCCGGCCGGAGCCTGCCACGAGAGTGCGCTTATACTTCGGCGATCCGGCAGGCTCAGGGAGTGCTTTGGATGCCGACGATTCTAGCGAAAGCCGATAATTTGAACGAACTGAACAGGAACTACCGCCAGACGCCTCTGACGCAGCCGATATTCCTGAACAGCGTCCCGAAGTGCGGCACGCATCTGATGCGAAACATCGTGCGGATGTTTGTTCCGGTCGAACAGCAGTATCACCAAGCGTTCATCCAATACCCGATCCTGCGCCAGCACCTGACTGCTTTGTCACCGTCAGCTCCGCGCCTGAGCTGGGGGCACCTGCTGTTCTCGGACGATTCCGCCATCGCGTTGCGTCATTCACTCCATGTCGTCCTGATACGTGACCCGTACGACTGGGTACTCGCTCGGACCCGCTTCTTCCTGTCCGACACGTTTAAAGGTTCGCTTGAGCACCTCAAAGGCGGAAACGTGTCCGTCGAAGAGGCTCTCAATATGATGATTCTCGGCATCCATGACAAGGCGCCGACCATGCAGGAAATCTTCTTGCATAATGCCGTTGGTTGGCTCGGGACCAAGGCGCGGTTCGCACGATACGAGGATCTCGTAGGCAATCTGGGCAACCTGGAATCGGACGCTGCACGGAAATATTTCTCGTCTCTGTTGAATGATTGCGGAATCAAACAGCTGCCGGACGACTGGCGTGATCGCGTACGAGTAGGCTCCGACCGCATCCAGAGCGGCACGGCGCGCGAGAATCTTTGCGGCCTGGCCGCTGACGTCCCGGATGACCTGCCGGATATGCAGAAGTTGCTGGTCGATTTCGCCGCGCCCGGACTAAGGCGAATTCTCGGGTATTGCTGAGGCGCTTGTCTGCTGGATATGCGGCAAGTCGCCTGCCGCGCTCAGCCTGCAGTTGTCGTGCACTGCCGAGTGTTACGTTGGCCGCCAGCACTCCGTACCGGTAGGGTGTGGTTGGAAAGTGCAGACAGATTTCGCCTCGCCCAGACTGAGATAAATGCATGGATATATCTAAAGATATCGTCTGCTGGAAATGCGGCGCTTCGCTCGAAGCGCTCAGCCTGCCGTTCTCCCGCACCGACGAGTGCCGCGCCTGCCGCGCCGAGTTGCACGTCTGCCGGATGTGCCGGTTTTATGACACCGGCAAGGCGAAGCATTGCAGCGAACCGATTGCGGACGAGGTGCAGGACAAGATCCGGGCCAATTTCTGCGGCTATTTCATCGCGGCCGGGGGCCTGTTTTGCCCGCGCGATGATGCAGGCGAGCAGGCCAGAACGGCCCTGGAGTCGCTCTTTGGGGGCAAAAAGTGAAGTCGTGCTGCATTTAGCGTCACATTGCAGGCTTCTTTGAGACACAATAACCGCACGCCCTTTCCGTTCCGGACCCTGTCATGAATACCCCCGCCGCCGCTGAAAAGCCCCGTCTGCTTTGGGCCAACGTCCTGATGTTCGTGCTGACCCTCGCGGTCTCGGTGATCGTCGTGCCCTGGTACGGATTCACGGTCGGCTACAGC
>DATKDY010000264.1:0-23166 GCA_035512515.1 Vicinamibacterales bacterium | reverse complement strand
GGTCGAGCGCAAGCTCCTCGTGATCAGCGAGGCAGCCATTCGGCTGAAGGAGGACGCGGCGAAGCTGTGCCCAGGATTGCCGTGGCCGGAGATCCGCGGCATCGGCAATTGGCTGCGGCATCAGTACGACCGCGTCGATCTGGAAACGCTCTGGAACACGTTGCAGGACGACCTGCCGCCGCTCAGTGCCTCAGTGAGACGGGCGCTCAGCAATTCCCCGACGAAAGATTCAACACCGGAACCATGACCGAGCACCGTAGCCGGCATCGCCGAGATGCGCGCGTCCGGATCGAGGCCCCGACCAAGGTCTCTCCCGCGCGATGGTAATGGCCGCAGTCACCGACGTTGCCCTTTTCCTGCCCGTCGGTTCGAACAAGGGGCAGCCACACGAGCAATGCGGCCATCCGTTCGGGACTGAACCTGCCGACTGCGTTGTGGGAAATATTAGATCCGGCGACGAAAGACATCGACCGGTTCTCCCGGGGGACGCCGCTCAGTTTGCGCTTGGAAAGGCTCTCGCGGTTCGATGAGAATAACGGGGATCGTGAATCGCCGTAAGTGATCGCGGCACATTAGGAGGTGTTACACGATTCGCGGTCCGTTCGCCTGAGCCGACGCCGTAAGTTACTGATTCTAAAGACGGAGAGATGGTCGAGTGGTTGAAGGCGCACGCTTGGAAAGCGAAGCGGGCGAGGCACACCGTGCGACGCCGAAGCGCCTCAAAGCACACGCGATCAGCGACTTAACCTTCCAAAACGATCACTCGGTGTGCGTCCTTAAGCGGCGCGGCGCGATGAGTCTTCGCCCAAGGAGTTCGATAGTGAAAACACCCCGCATTGTGCAGAGAGCTGGTAGATCACTTCTGCAGAATCGTGTTGTGAAACGCGGTTATGCGCCAGCCCCCCCTGATCCTTCACGAGCGCTCGGATGCTGAGTTTCCTGGTGCGATGGCAGCGTCTGCCCCTCGGGACTGACCAGCCCACTGAGTTCATTGGTGACGTGCGCGAGCGCAACGTCAGGCCGGATGAATCGCACCGCCACTCCCAGCGTTTTGAGCGTGACGTTGCGACCTCTGGTCTGGAAGATCGTGGTCAGTCCCTTTTCGATTTCACCGACCCCATTCATGTATTCGCCGCGCACCGTGACCAGTTGCGCATCTGGTGTGCAGAGCTTCACCGACGCCTTCGCGTCGTGCCGGCTGAAGGCGTCAGTCGTCGCAGCGATCACCGCCTTGATGGCGTCCTCATCGTTGCGGGTGCCTGAAGGAGGCTCCTGCCCTGCACTGTCGGAAGCCGCAAAGACGCCGAGAGCGACGATAAGTGTGACCAGGCTCTGTCGGACCATGAATTCCTCCTGTCGCGCCATTCACAGACGACGAGCACGCCAATCAGTCTCTCTGTGGCAGAGTGTAATATCCGCGGTCTCTGAAGGACTGGCACGAGGTGCTTCCAGATCGACAACTCGTGCTGACGACGACGGTCACACGTCATGCCGCGTGGTGTTGGCAACTCCTCAGGCGACGCCTGCCAGGCTCCATTCCCTGTGACCTCATGACGCCGATCGCTGCCGGGGCTTGCAACATCCGCATGAGTTCGTTCGCGGCTTCGAGAGCCTGCGAGTTGACACTGACGCCGCCGGTAAACGTGATGTACGACTGAATCTCAGGCGGAAGGGGGCCTGCCAGCGACACTCCGTCAGTGGTTAGAATCTGTGTGATAACGACGATGCCCAGTTCAACTTCACCTCGGCTCACGAGCTGCGAGACGATGTCCGTGTCGGGCAACGTCAGCTTCGGCTTGATTTGGTCCGCAATTCCAAGGCGATCGAGTACGTCGGCGATATAGAGACCGCTTTGGCCCTCTTTGAGGTACGCGATCGATCGCGCGTCAACCAGCGCGCGCGTAAACGCTTCAAGCGAACTGACGTCAGGTTTCGTCGCACCACGGCGCACAGCAACGCCTATGCCGGAACGGGCGATATCGGTCCGCGTGTCGCGAATGATCATGCCCTCAGCAATCAACTCGTCGAGCTGGCCCGGTGCCGCAACGAGCACGTCGAACGCCTCGCCCGCCTTGACGAGACGCACGAGCCGAATAGCGACATCTGTAGTGACACTAAGCTTTCGCCCGGTCTTGCGCTCGACATCGCCGCGAATCTTCTGGAGCACGGTTGCAACCGCCCGGGTGGTGAACACCTTAAGATCGCTCGCCTCCGCCGCTTGGTGCGCGTTCGCAGCGGTCGAGGTGAGACACATCGCAGCGGCGACTGCCACCAGCAGTAACATGCGGCCATGCCGAGGACCACGTGTGCGGAAAGTGTCCGCCCCGATCATGGCGGCGAACTGTACTAGAGTGCCGCGTGAAATGGAACGGGAACAGCAGATGCTACGATTCGCTTCGCATTTCATAATCATGGCATTGCGATTTGAGTGACCCGGAGGTCGTCCATGCAAGGGGCCAGCAGAGCCAGCCACGTCGTTTGTGCCAGCATCACCGGGTTGGTCGTGTTTTTCTCGCCGATGGCGGTTTTTCCTCAGCCTGAGAAAGCGTCATCCGCCCAAACCACTCGAATCGTGCTACTCGGCACCGGAACACCAAGTCCAGATCCGGAACGATCCGGTCCCGCGACAGCAATCGTCGTCAACGGCACGCCTTACCTGATCGACTTCGGACCTGGCGTCGTACGGCGCATCGCCGCAGCTTCCCAGCAAGGCGTCACGGGCCTAGGCGTAGTCAATGTGCGAGTCGCGTTCCTTACTCACCTTCATTCGGATCACACCGCAGGCTATGCCGATCTGATTCTCACGCCCTGGTCAGTTGGTAGAAGCCAGCACCTCGAAGTTTACGGACCGCAAGGGCTCAAGCACATGACCGACCACATCCTCGAGGCGTACCGGGAAGACATCGCGATTCGCCGGAGGGACAAGCAAGTCCTCGGCGTACCGGAGCAAGCGGACGGCTACAAAGTTCAAGCACATGAAATCACTCCGGGTACTGTCTACAAAGATCAGAACGTGACAGTGAAAGCGTTTCTCGTGAATCACGGCGACGTGCCGCAGGCGTTCGGCTATCGCATCGAGACTCCGGACCGCACGATCGTGATCTCAGGCGATGCCGCCCCGAGTCAAAGCATCATCGACAGCTGTAATGGTTGCGACGTGTTGATACACGAGGCCTACAGCATGATGACCTACAACGCGGTGTCGCCCGCATATCAGGAGTACCGCCGGAAACATCACACCTCATCTCGTGAGGTGGCGGAGATCGCAAATAAAGCGAGACCCGGTTTACTGATCCTGTATCACCGTGCGAACCCCGGCGGGGTCGGCCGGCCAAATCCAGAGCAGGTGCTACTGGATGAGGTCCGTCTACTGTATGGTGGAAAGGTGGTGATCGGCCATGACTTGGACGTTTTCTGATCCGCTGCGGAGCGAGCTCACGGCGTTCTATCACTAAGCTGCGCGGACGAGCCAGGGTCGAAAATCATCTGCATCAGGCTGGATGGCCGAGTGGAGGAGTGGGCAGCTCCACACGGTACCCGAGGCTTCGCAGTTCGCGGATCATCTTGCGCGCGCGTACTTTCTTGGCCTCGGTGCTGACGGCGGGCCCACGTTCCTCACAGCGGATCCGTTGGTGGAGGATCTTCCAGATCAATCGACACAGTCGGTGGGTGATGGCGCCGATCGCCTGGGCATGTCCGAGGCGTGGAACGATTCGACGATAGACGACGGCAAAGATGGTCCCCTTGGCTTTCACCGCGGCGTTGGCGGCCTGGTTGAGGACGCGCCGCAATTGGCGATTGCCTTTGGGACAGCGGTGACTGTAGTTCACGCCGGCGCTCGCCTCGTTGCCGGGACAGGCGCCCATCCAGGACGCGAGATGCTTCGGTGAGGGAAACGTGGCTGCGGTGGCGCCGACCTCCGTGATGATCTGCTGGGCAAAATCGACGCCGGGTCCGGGGACTTCGGCGAGGCGCTGCGTCGTGGTGAGTCGCGAGCAGGTCGGCCATCTGCTGATCGAGTTGGCCGAGGTGATCCTCGATCACCCGCAGCTCTTCGAGCGTGAGCTTCAGCAGCCGGCGGTAGACCGGATGCAGCGTCGGACACGCCTGGAAGGCCGCTCGTTCATGAGCGGAAGCATACGAGTTCTATGCCCATCGCCCCGCGATTGGAGCATTCGCCGCGCTGCAGACGGCCAGCCCGCCACTTGGCTGTTGATCTCCCCTAAGGATTCGTCCGGGAATAGGTGTGGCATTTGTCGGCGTCGAGGCGCCCGCCGGGCAAGGCGCGACGAGCGAAGCATACCGAGTGTATGTGAGCGAGGAGCAACGCCGCCAGGCGGGATGCCTCGGCGGCGAAAATGGCACACTTATTCCCGGACGAGTCCTTAACGCCCATGGGCCAGTATAGCGGCTCAGGCTGCGGCGGCCACCAAGTGCTGACTTTCATAATTGCGGTGGCATTCGGCCGGCGATGCATCCCGCCTCGCTGGGTTGCTCAGCACTCAAATATGTTCTCGATATTCTCGCGCTTCGCGCCTTGCCAGCCGGGCGCCTCGCCGCCCTCGGTGCGTCACCGTAATTATGAAAGGCAGCACTGAGCCTAAAACGCCGGTTGCTGTTGAGTCAGGCAGTGCATGGCGCCGAGGCCCCAGATGAGCGCCCGGCAATTCACGCCGATGATGCGCCGTTTGGGGAGCGCTCGCTGCAGGATCTCGATCGCCTGGCGATCGCGGCGGGCGTCGCCGAAGGTCGGCACCAGCAGCGCCTTGTTGACGAAGTAAAAATTCATGTATGTCGCTGGCAGCCGCTGCTTCATGTAGATCACCGGCGTGGGCATTGGCAGTTCGACGATGTCGAAGCGCTGACCATCCTGATCCCGGAGTCGATCCAGGCGTCGTCTGTTGGTGCGGAGAACCTCGTAGTTGGGATCGCGCGGGTTGGATTCCATCCCGATGACGATGGTGCGTGCATCGACGAAGCGTGCGAGGTCGTCGATGTGCCCGTCGGTGTCGTCGCCGGCGATGCCGTCGCCCAGCCAGATGACGTGACGCTGCCCGTAGTAATCCTTCAGAAATCGCTCGACGTCCGCTTTCGACAGGAGGGGGTTGCGGTTCCTGTTCAACAGGCACGACGTCGTCGTCATGACGGTGCCCGCGCCGTTGAAGTCCACGGCGCCGCCTTCCATGACGATGCCGGGATAGAACACCGGGAGCTTCAGTTTTTCCGCCACGCGCGTCGGCACGGCGTCGTCCGCATCGTACGGTGGGTACTTGCCACCCCAGGCGTTGTAGCCCCAGTCCACGATGGCCGCTTCCGTCGTGCCGCGCCGGCTGCGGACGACAAACGCGGGACCGTGATCGCGGGTCCAGCATTCGTTGGTGCGAATGTGATGGAAGCGGACGCGCCGCGACGGCACCTTGCGATACGCCAGCCGCGCGCGCACGATCTCCTCGTAATCGACGTTCGGTACGTTGAGATGGACGGGCTCGAACGCGGTGATGGCACGGATCACTTCGACGATGTTGTCGATGCATTCCTGGTAGCGGCCGGGGAAGGAGATGCCTTCGGGCCGCGGCCAGCTGATCCAGGTTGCTTGGTGACGCGTCCACTCGGCCGGAAATGTGAATCCGTGCTGTGCGGGGGTGCCCTTGTGGACACGAACTCGACGGGATGGCATGACGGCTGCCGCCTTGGGCGGATGGCGGGCTTCGCCCGAGGGCGGCTTCGCCGAGGGCCGGCGCCCTGGCGCCGGACATGATGACAGCGATTTTAGCCGATGTATCGTTTGGTCAGATCGCCGTACGCGTCGACGCGTCGATCGCGCAGGAACGGCCAGTGCGTGCGGCTGAACTCGACGCGGGCGAGGTCGCAGTCCACGAGCAACACTTCTTCGCGATCGACGGCCGCGCGGGCGATGACCGATCCGTCCGGCGCGGCGACGAACGACTGTCCCCAGAACTCGATGCCGTCGGGATGCACGGGCGCTTTGTCTTCGCCGTGCACGAGCTCGTGCCCGACGCGATTCGGCGCGCAGACGAAGCAGCCGTTGGCGACCGCGTGGCTGCGCTGAATCAGCTCCCACGAGTCGTGCTGCGCCCGGCCGTATTCCGCCTTCTCCGACGGATGCCATCCAATGGCTGTGGGGTAGAAGAGCAACTCCGCGCCCTGCATCGCCGTGAGCCGCGCGCCTTCGGGGAACCACTGATCCCAGCAGATGAGCACGCCGATGGTGGCGAAGCGCGTCTTCCACGCGCGGAAGCCCGTGTCGCCGGGCGTGAAGTAAAACTTCTCGTAGTAGAGCGGGTCGTCCGGGATGTGCATCTTGCGGTACACGCCGAGCAACGACCCATCAGCGTCGATCACGGCGGCAGTGTTGTGATACAGCCCGGCCGCGCGCCGCTCGAAGAGCGAGGCGATGACGACGACGGCGCGCGATTTGGCGAGCTGTTGAAAGGCTTCGGTCGAGGGCCCGGGAATTGGCTCGGCGAGCTGAAAGAATCGATGGTCTTCGGCCTGGCAGAAGTACTTCGAGCGAAACAGCTCCTGGGTGCAGATGATTTGTGCGCCGCCGTCCGCGGCCTGCTCGGCGAGCGCGAGCTGCCGCTTCAGATTGTCGCCGGCGTCGTCGCCGCACGCCATCTGGGTGAGACCGATTCGGACGCTGGACATCGGACAACGATAGCAGAGGGCCGCTTCGCGGAGGGCCGCGTCGCGGAAGGCTGCGTCGCGGAAGGCCGCTTCGCGGAAGGCCGCTTCGCGGAAGGCCGCTTCGCGGAAGGCCGCTTCGCGGGAGGCCGCTTCGCGGGAGGCCGCTTCGCGGGAGGCCGCTTCGCGGGAGGCCGCCTCGCTTCGCTCGGCGGAGGGGCGACGCTTCGCGTCGAGGGCCGGCTCGCGTCGCTCGCGGAGGGCGGCCTCGCTACGCTCAGCCGATCGCGAGGCTCCGCCGCAGGAGCTCCGTGAATCGAACCCCGCGAGCGAACTCCGGGACGGAACTGCGCGGGAACTCCGGGACGGGAACCGCGAATCGAACTGCGGGATCGAACCCCGTGGAACGTGCGTGGAAGGAACCCTCGTTCGGGAACCCAGTGGTCGAACCCCGTGGCGATCGGTGCGATAGGTTGGTCAGCGGGCGGCTGGGTCAGCGGTCGCGTCGACGTTCGGTGAGTGCTTCTGCGGGGGGGCGACGTGTGCCAGCACAAAACACAACGCCGCTACCAGAAAGATTCGCACTTCGGCCCAGATCCCAAACACCCCCGTCACGGCCGTGATGAGCAGGCTTGCGTGCAGCAGTCCCCTGTGAGCACGCACGTCCGCCCACTGCCGCCAAAGCCACAGCAACGCAACGCCGGCGGCGAGTCGAACGTACCATTCGCCGGGCCCAGGGATGTCTGACAGGGCGTGCCTGATCAGTTCGGGCAACTCGAGCAGCCCAACTTTGTTGAGCGCTCGCGCATCCGGCAATGCGAAGGACGAGCGTACGACAAGCGCCACAATCGCCGCTGTCGTCGACACCAGCGCGCCGATCGCGATGTTGCGGGAACGCGGGCCTGGAGCAGTGACCATCCAGATAATGCCTCCGAAGATCGCAGACTCGCGATTGAGTGCGAATAGCGCGGCGACTGTCGCCACACGCCATGGCTGATTCGCCACGGCAAACCCGCAGAACGCAGCCGTCGCCAGCAGGTCGGGATAGTCCGTCGGGTTCTCGGTTGGCCCTGTGAACGATAGCACCAGCAGCGCCGCCGTAACCGCCAGTGTCGCCGCTGTCAGCGGTTCGCTTCGGCCCCAGCGTATGCGAACCAGCCACCACAGAAATGCGAACATCGCCACTGCGCTGACTAGGCGAACCGTGACAAACGCCGGCATGGGCGGCACCCCGGCCCTGATCAGTGGTTGCATCAGTAAAGGGACCATGATGCGATTTCGGAATTCCGGAACGTCGTAAAGACCCTCAGGAGAGACGAAAAGCTGTCGCTCGAGGATGGCGATCTGATGCTCGGCGCTCAGGTACCGATTGTCGAAGCGCCCGGTGCCGTAGAAGGAGACACACGAGACCAACACCGTGAGCACAGCGATGAGGACGAGCGGGCGAACCCACGCTGCCATGTTGCTGGAGTCTATCCGGACTCGGTGGCCCAGGACGATGTCATCGCGTCCACGTTCAGGCTGGGTGGAGCAGCGGGACGACCGCCGGCAAATCTTCTATGTCTCGCGCCGGATGGCTGATTGGGTGGGGGAGGTGTCTAACAGGGTACGTCGCAGCGGGGAATCGCGGTGCCATCAACCTGCTACTCGCCCACGGTCAGCGGATCGAGAAAAGATTCTCCTGGCTCTCGCGCAAGGCCGGTAGCCTCAACGGGGCTGACCAGGCTGGGTCTCGTCCGCGAGGGATCCGAGAGCCGAGAGATATTCGCGTCGACGAGCGCCGACGAGTTGTGGGATGGCCGAGTACGCGCAGCTGTTTGCGGATCCATCAGGGGACGTGGCTCGCAAGCTTCTTCCGTGAGGGAATGGGGCGCACGTCGCAACGTCACCGATAGCGCCTCCGGTCTGCTGCTGGCGTCCAGGAAGAACCCCAGCCGCTCGGCAGGTTAGGGGTCTGGCGGCAAGGAATTCGTCCTTGTTATAGTAAGGAATGGCCAGAGTCACCAGTAAACTGCAGGTCACACTGCCCAAGGCACTCGCTGACCAGTACGGGATCGCCCCGGGCGACGACATCGAATGGGAGGCGGCCGGAGACTACATTCGCGTGACGCCCAGCGCCTCGCCGCCAGCACTCGATCGCGAAGCACGGTTGCGAATCTTCGACCAGGCCACTGCGCGACAGAAGGCCCGCGACAAGGCCCGCGCCGCTGCACGCACCGGCGAGCGTGGATGGACCCGCGAGGAGCTGTACCAGCGTGGCCGCCCTCGTTGACACCAACGTTCTCGTCTACCGCTTCGATGCGCGCTTTCCGGACAAGCAGCAGCGGGCGACCGATCTAATGCGTCGCGGGATCGCGGAAGACACTGTACGCGTGCCACACCAGGCCATCGTCGAATTCGTGGCGGCGGCGACGCGGCCGCTCGAGGGCGGTCCGCTGTTGACGGCGGATGATGCGCGGCGTGAAGCCGAGGAACTGCTGACGCAGTTCACAGTGCTGTACCCGGTCGAGAACCTCGTGCGCACAGCGCTGCGTGGCGCAGCCGCTTATCAGCTCTCATGGTTCGATGCGCACCTCTGGGCCTATGCCGAATTCTACGGACTGCGCGAGCTATGGTCCGAGGATTTTCAGCACGATCGGATGTATGGCTCCGTGCGCGTCGTCAATCCGTTCGTATAGGACTGCCCTCTTCGACGCCTTCGAGGCTACTTCTGCATCGCCGCCAGGAACTCGTTGTTCGTCTTCGTCTTGCCCATCTTCGACAGCAGCAGCTCCATCGCCTCTACGGGCGACAGGGGCGTCAGCACCTTGCGCAGGACCCAGACGCGCTGGAGGTCTTCGCGGGCCATCAGCAGTTCTTCCTTGCGCGTGCCGCTCTTCTGGATGTCGATGGCGGGGAAGACGCGGCGGTCGGCGAGCTTGCGATCGAGGTGCACCTCGGAGTTGCCGGTGCCCTTGAACTCCTCGAAGATGACTTCGTCCATGCGCGAGCCGGTGTCCACGAGCGCGCTGGCGACGATGGTCAGCGAGCCGCCCTGCTCGATGTTGCGCGCGGCGCCGAAGAAGCGCTTCGGACGCTGCAGGGCGTTGCTGTCCACGCCGCCTGACAACACCTTGCCGGACGTCGGCACGATGGTGTTGTAGGCGCGCGCCAGGCGCGTGATCGAATCGAGCAGGATGACGACGTCCTTGCCGTGTTCGACCAGGCGCTTGGCCTTCTCGATCACCATCTCGGCGACCTGCACGTGACGCTGCGCGGGCTCGTCGAACGTGGACGAGATCACTTCGCCCTTGACCGAGCGCTGCATGTCGGTAACTTCTTCCGGCCGCTCGTCGATGAGCAGGACGATGAGGTAGATCTCGGGATGGTTGGTGGTAATCGCATTGGCGATCGCCTGCAGAATCATCGTCTTGCCGGTGCGCGGCGCGGCGACAATCAGCGCGCGCTGGCCCTTGCCGAGCGGCGTCATCAGGTCCATGACGCGCGTCGAGAGGTTCTCGGGGTCGGCTTCGAGCTTGATGCGCTCCTGCGGGTAGAGCGGCGTCAGGTTTTCGAAGAAAATGCGCTGCTGTCCGCGCGCGGGCGGCTCGAAGTTGACCGCTTCGACCTTGATGAGCGCGAAGTAGCGTTCACCCTCCTTGGGCGGCCGGATCTGGCCCGCGACAGTGTCGCCCGTGTGCAGATCGAACTTGCGAATCTGCGACGGCGAGACGTAGATGTCGTCCGGCCCGGCCAGGTAGTTGTAGTCCGGCGCGCGCAGGAAGCCGAACCCGTCGGGCAGCACCTCCAGCACGCCTTCCGAAAAAATGAGGCCGGACTTGGCCGCGCGCGCCCGGAGGATCTCGAAGATCAGCTCCTGCTTGCGCATGCCGGTGGCGCCGGGAATCTCGTGTTCCCGCGCAATCTTGGTGAGTGCCGTGACGCTCATCTCCTTGAGCGTGGTCAGGTCGAGCTTTCCCTGTTCGGCGGTGGCGGTGGCGGTGGGGGGGGCTCCCTCTACGGTGGTTACCGCCGGAGCAGCGCGTCGATCGTTTTCCACAGTTCGTTCAACCCTTCGCCGGTGTGGACCGAAACGCCCAGCACCGGACCTTCATGCACTCGTTCGAGTTCTGTTACGTTCTTCACGCGCTCGTTGCGCGTGAGCTTGTCCAGCTTCGTTGCGACGACGACACAGGGCACCGTCAGCCGCTTCAACCAGTCCGCCGCGAGGCGATCGGCGTCGAGCCCGGGATGACGGCTGTCCACGAGGTGCAACACACCGCGCGCATGCCCCGAGCCGAAGTACTCGCTCGCGATGACATCGAACTCGCGCTTAGCGGCCTCACCGCCTCTCGCGTACCCGTAACCGGGAAGATCGACGAGATGAAAGGGAGGCGCCTTCGGACCGTCGCGGGTCACCCGGTAGAAATTGGCGAGGCGTGTCTTGCCCGGCGCCGCACTCGTGCGCGCGACCTTCTGCCGCACCAGCGCGTTGATCAAACTTGATTTTCCGACATTCGAACGGCCGACGCAGGCGATTTCCGGAAAGCGTTCTTTCGGGAACCCCGCGCGATCGACTGCGCTCGTGACAAACTCGGTCTTCATTCGTGGCAGGTGGACCTGGCAGGCCGTGTGGGCCGGGTAGGCAGTCCCACCCACCTGCTTACCAGCCCTACCCGCCCTACCAGCCCCACCCGCCCTACCAGCCCTACCAGGCCCACCTGCCCAATCAGTGCGTTGTCCTCTCCGCGGCTTCGTCGATATCCGGCGTGTCGGGCGACGGCGGCAGCGGCGTGAGCGGACCGGCAAGGGCGTGCTTGAGCACCTCGTCCATCGACGACACGAGATACAGGTTCATCGCGTCCAACACGTTCTTCGGGATGTCGGCGAGGTCCTTCTCGTTGTCTTTCGGCAGCAGGATGTTCTTGATGCCGGCGCGATGCGCCACCAGCACCTTTTCCTTGACGCCGCCAATCGCCAGCACCTTGCCGCGCAGTGTGATTTCGCCCGTCATGGCCACGTCGCGGCGCACCGGCACGCGCGACAGCGCCGAGATGAGCGCGGTGGCCAGCGTGATGCCCGCGGACGGTCCGTCCTTCGGGATGGCGCCTTCGGGAATGTGCACGTGCACGTCGAGGCGACGGTTGAAGTCCTTGACGATGCCGAACTCTTCCGCGCGCGATCGCACGTAGCTCATCGCCGCCTGCGCCGATTCCTGCATGACATCGCCGAGCTTGCCGGTGAGCGTCAGCTTTCCGCGGCCGGGCATCAGCGTCGCCTCGGTCACGAGAATCTCGCCGCCGACCTCGGTCCAGGCCAGCCCGGTCGAGACGCCGACCTCGTTCTGCTGTTCCGCCTCGGTCGATCGAAACCGTGGCACACCGAGATGGGTGGTGACCTTGTCCGGCGCGATCTCTTCGAAGGTCTCGACACCCTCGACGACGACGCGGCGCGCGACCTTGCGGCAAATCGAGTTGATCTCGCGTTCAAGATTGCGCACACCCGCTTCGCGCGTGTAGCGGCTGATGATTGTCTGGATGGATGCGTCGTCGAACAGGATGTTCTTGTCGGTCAGGCCGTTGCCTTCGACGGCCTTCGGGACGAGGAACTTCTTCGCGATCTGGACCTTTTCTTCTTCGGTGTAGCCGGCCAGCTGCAGCACTTCCATGCGATCGCGCAGCGCCTGCGGGATGGTGTGGAGCACGTTGGCCGTGCAGATGAACATGACGTGCGAGAGGTCGTACTCGACGTCGAGGTAATGATCCATGAACGCGCTGTTCTGTTCCGGATCGAGCACTTCGAGCAGCGCCGCCGACGGGTCGCCGCGGAAGTCCATCGACATCTTGTCGACTTCGTCGAGCAGGAACACCGGGTTCTGCGTGGTGGCCTTCTTCATCGACTGGACGATCTGGCCCGGGAACGCGCCGATGTAGGTCCGGCGATGGCCGCGGATCTCGGCTTCGTCGCGCACGCCGCCGAGCGACAGGCGCACGAACTTGCGGTTCATCGCGCGCGCAATGGACTTGGCCAGCGAGGTCTTGCCGACGCCGGGCGGGCCGACGAACGTCAGAATCGTCGCCTTCGGCTTCTTGACGAGCGCGCGCACCGCGAGGAACTCGAGGATGCGCTCCTTGACCTTCTCGAGGCCGTAGTGATCTTCGTTGAGGATCGCCTCGGCGTTCTTGAGGTCGCGGCTTTCCTTGGTCTTCTTGTGCCAGGGGACGGCGATGAGCCAATCGAGGTAGTTGCGCGAAACGGTGGCTTCGGCCGACATCGGCGGCATCGCCTCGAGGCGCTTGAGCTCCTGGACGGCCTTCTCCTCGACGTCCTTGGGCATCCGCGCCTGTTCGATCTTCTTCTTCAGGTCGTCGACTTCGTTGCCCTTTTCGTCCTTGCGGCCCAGTTCCTTCTGGATCGCCTTCATCTTCTCGTTGAGGTAGTACTCCTTCTGCGCCTTTTCCATCTGCTTCTTCACGCGAGACTGGATCCGGCGATCGACCTGGAGCTTGTCCACCTCGGCTTCGAGAATGGCCGCGATGCGGTTGAGCCGCTCGAGCGGCGAGTTGATCTCGAGCAGGTTCTGCTTTTCGTCCACGCCCACGAGCAGGTGCGCGGCGATGGTGTCGGCGAGCTTGCCCGGATCGTCGACCTTCACGGCCGCAATCATGGCGTCGTAATGCAGGTTGTTCGACAGCTTGACGTACTGCTCGAACAGCGTGACGACCTTGGTCATCGTCTGTTCGACCTCGCCGGCCGTTTCCTTCGTCTTGCTCAGCACCTTGACGACGACCCGGTGGAAGCCCTTGTCCTCTTTCCACTCGATGACGCGCCCACGGTCGACCCCTTCGACGAGCACCTTGATGTTGCCGTCGGGGAGCTTCAGGCTCTGCACCACGTTGGCGACACAGCCCATGGTGAAGACATCGTCGGCGCCCGGATCGTCCACGGCCGCGTCGTGCTGGGCGGCGAGGAAGATCCGCTTGTCCTTGGCCAGCGCATGCTCGAGCGCACGAATGGACGAGGGGCGTCCAATCACGAACGGCATCATCATGTGCGGGAACACGACGACGTCGCGGAGTGGCACGATTGGGAGCGTTTCGTAGACTTCGACCATAAGTGATTAAGGTGCCTAGGGTGCCTGATGTGCCTGGGGTGCCTAATGTGCCCCAGTGCCTAATGTGCCGAGCGTGCCGAGCGTGCCGAGCGTGCGATGTGCCAGAGGGTGCGTGCTCTGCGAAGACGCCCGGTGGCACCCACCCGAGGCACCCGAGGCACCCGAGGCACCCTAGGCACCCTAGGCACTTTAGGCACCCTAGCTAGGCACCTGACTATCCGGCCTTTTCGATGACTTCCAAACCCGTGCTCTTGCTGATCACCATCTCGCGCGTGATGACGAATTCGCGCTGCTTCTTCTGACCCGGCAGTTGGTACATGAGGTCCAGCATCAGGTCCTCGATGATCATACGCAGGCCGCGGGCGCCGATGCGGCGCTCGAGGGCCATCTCGGCAATCGCTTCGAGCGAATCATCGGTGAAGCGCAGCTTGGCGTTTTCGTACTCGAACAGCTTCTGGTACTGCCGCGTAATGGCATTGCGGGGCTGCGTCAGAATCTGGACCAGCGCCGGCTTGTCGAGCTCGTGGAGCGTGCCGACGACGGGCAGACGGCCGACAAATTCGGGGATCAGCCCGAACTTGATCAGATCCTGCGGCTCGATCTGCTCGAGGATGACGCCGAGATCCTTGCCCTTTTGTGATTTGATGTCGGCCTTGAAGCCAAGTGTCTTCTTGCCCACGCGCCGTTCGATGGCCTTGTCGAGCCCGACGAACGCGCCGCCGCAGATGAACAGGATGTTGGTCGTGTCGATCTGGAAGAATTCCTGGTGCGGATGCTTGCGGCCGCCCTGCGGCGGGACGTTGGCGACCGTGCCTTCGAGGATCTTCAAGAGCGCCTGCTGGACGCCTTCGCCCGACACGTCGCGGGTGATCGAGGGGTTTTCGTCCTTGCGGCCGATCTTGTCGATTTCGTCGATGTAGACGATGCCCTGCTGGCACTTTTCGATGTCGCCGCCGGCCGCCTGCAGCAGCTTGAGGATGATGTTCTCGACGTCCTCGCCGACATAGCCGGCTTCGGTCAGCGTCGTGGCGTCCACGATGGTGAAGGGCACCGACAGCAGCTTGGCGAGCGTCTGGGCGAGAAGCGTCTTGCCGGTGCCGGTCGGGCCAATCAGCAGGATGTTGGATTTCGTCAGCTCGACGTCGTTGCGGCTCTTCGGCTGCTTCTGAATTTCGAGCCGCTTGTAGTGGTTGTAGACCGCGACCGCCAGCTTCCGCTTGGTCAGCTCCTGGCCGATGACGTACTCGTCGAGGAATTTCTTGATCTCGGGGGGCGTCGGCAAGGAGGCGCGCACGCCGCGGTTCTCGAACCGGTTGTCGTCGGCGATGATGTCGTTGCAGACCTCGACGCACTCGTCGCAGATGAAGACGGTGGGTCCTGCAATCAACTTTCTGACGTCGTTCTGGTCCTTGTTGCAGAACGAGCAGCGAAGAATCTCGCCGCTGTCTCCGGTCTTCTTGACCATTCGGTTCTATGCTCCCGGTAGAGGCACCCCGGCGCGCACCGTCCGCGCAGGAGGACCCGCAATCTAGGTTACACCCGATTCTCACCCGCGGCTATACACGCTTCCGGATCACGTCGTCAATGATGCCGTAGGTCTTCCCCTGCTCCGCGGACATGATGTAGTCGCGCTCGGTGTCCGTCTGGATACGCTTGGCATCCTGCCCGGTGTGATGCACGAGGATCTCGTTGATGCGCTCGCGCATGCGCAAGATTTCCTTCGCCGCCAGATCGATGTCGGTCGCCTGTCCGCCCAGCCCGGACAGCCACGGCTGGTGGATCAGGATGCGCGCATTGGGCAGCGAGAAGCGCTTGCCTTTGGTCCCGGCGGCGAGCAGCACGGCGGCAATCGAGGCGGCCTGGCCGATGCACACCGTCTGCACGTCGGGACGGATGAACTGCATGGTGTCGTAGATGGCGAAGCCGGCCGTGATCGACCCGCCCGGGCTGTTGATGTAGAGCAGGACGTCCTTGTCGGGGTCCTCCGCCTCGAGAAACAGCATCTGCGCCACGACCAGGTTCGCGATATTGTCGTCGATCGGCGTGCCGATGAAGATGATGTTGTCCTTCAGCAGCCGGGAATAAATGTCGTACGCACGCTCGCCGCGGTTGGTCTGCTCGACGACCATGGGCACGAGCTGGTTGTGGGGAACAGCGCTCATTCGGGACTCACTGGAATAAAAGTCGGAAGTCGTGGAAAGGGGCAGGTGTGAGACGGCTCCAGTGTAACTCTCCTCGAGACTTATCGGCTGACCGCGGCCTTTCGGGATAGTGAGGGCCCGCAGCGCCAGTCGCCGCCCGGCTCGGACATTGTATCGTTCCATGCAAAACTGACGCCTGCTGAGCAGTTCCTCCGGAATCCCGTGCAGCGTGCTACAGGCTGACGATGTTCACGCGATCCATCACGCGGCCTAGCGCCTTCTCGCGCCGGAGCCCCGCCGCCAGCCGGCCAATGGCGCCCTCGTCCTCCAGCCGTGCCCGCACGGCGGGGACGGTGAGGCCCGAGCGCGCCGAGTACTTTTCGAGCTCGCCGTCGATGTCCGCTTCGCTGACGCCGATGTCTTCGCGCCGCGCCACTTCATCGAGCACGAGCGCCGAGGCGACCGCCTCGGTCGCCGGCTCGCGCTGCGCCTCGCGAAACGCCGCCCAATCGATGTTCGCCTGGCGCGGATCGATCCGCTGATCCATCAGGCGCCGCGCGAATTCCTCGATGCGCCGATCGATCTCGCGATTGACGAGCGACGCCGGCAGCGTGAACGGCACCCGCTCCGCGAGCTTCTTCAGCACATCGGTGCGCACCTGCCGCTCCGCCGACTCGCGCGCCTCAACCTCGAGGTCCTGGCGCACGCGTGCGCGCAACGCCTCGAGGTTGTCGAACTCTCCCAGATCCTTGGCGAATTCGTCGTCGAGGGTGGGAACCACGCGCTGGCGGATATCGTGCACCGTGACGGTGTAGGCCACATCGGTGCCCGCCAGCTCCGGAACCGAGTAGTCGTCAGGGAACCGCAGTCGAAATGACTTGGTGGTGCCGCTGGTGAGCCCGAGCAGCTCCGCGTCGAATCCCGGAGGATTGGCGGCGGCGCCGATTTCGACCGGCACGCGTTCGTGCTTCGTCTTCTCGCCCGCCCGGCCATTTTTGTCGAAGCCTTGCCGCTCGATGTCGAGCACCACGGTATGGCCCGCGCCCACCACGCTGTCTTCGACCGGCTCGAAGCGCGCCGCGCGATCGCGCATTTGTTCGAGGGCGTGTTCGACGGCGGTGTCTTCGATGACGACGGGCGTCCGGCGCACTTCGATGCCGCCGAACTCGCCAGGGTCGAAGGTGGGCACCACGTCGAACTCGGCTTTGAAGGTCAGCGCCTGGCCCTCTTCGAGTTTGAGATCGCGGATTTCCGGGGTGTCCACGGGCTCCACCCCGCGCTCGGCGAGCGCGTCTTCCATGGCGTGCTCGACCAGATGGTGGGCGACGTCGTGCATGATCTCGCTCTTGAATCGCTGGCGGATGACCTTCGGCGGCACCTTGCCGGGACGGAATCCGGGCAGGCGCGCCTGCTTGCCATAGCGCGACGCGACTTTCGAGATCTCCGCGTCGACGATGTCCGACGGGATCTCAATCATCAGGTTCTTGCGTGTTTCGTTGACGTCGACGAGTTCGGTCTTCATGGGAAGAGTCGTTGATGCTCGCTACACTCCTTCGCCTGTTGGTGCTTGCGCTCCGAAGCTCGCGCGCAATCGCAGGCGAGCGAAGGAGTGCGAAAGGGGGGAGTCGAACCCCCATAGCCTTGCGGCTACCGGATCCTAAGTCCGGCGCGTCTGCCAGTTCCGCCACTTTCGCTCAGAAGATCTCGAGAAGCGTAACACTGCCTCAGGTCTCACACCAGTGCCATCACACCCAATATCAGCGGCTTGTCGGGGTGCTTGGATCTGCGACTCGTCTACGCCTGCCCCAGTTGCCGGCAATTGATCTGGCTGTCCGGCTCATGACGCGACGCGGCGTCAGCCGGCTTCGGGCAGGTTGGTCACGAGGAGTTCTTCGATGACTCCGCGCGCGCTGGCCCGCGAGTTGATGGCACGGCGTGCCGGCACGAGAAGGCATCGTAAACCCGCGCGGTGCACGGCGGCGTCCTCGTAGAGGCGGACGATCGCTGGCGCCGTCGAGTTGCTCAGGAGAATCGACGCGCCATCCCGCGCCGCGCGGACGACGGCATCGCGCAGCCGTTTCTGATCGTCGTCTCCAAACCCAAGCGCCGTATAGGACCGAAAGTTTGCCGTGAGGCTCAGCGGCGCGTACGGCGGATCGAGGTAGATCAGGTCGCCGCGTCCGACCTCGGCGAGCGTGTCGTCGAACGCACGGCACCGCACACACACGCCGGGCGCCGCCAGCGCCGCAGCCGCCGCGCGAATCCGCTCGTCCTGGACGATCGACGGGGTCTTGTAACGGCCGGCCGGCACGTTGAAGTCCCCGCGGCGATTCACGCGGAACAAGCCGTTGTATCCCGTGCGGTTCATGTAAACGAGCATGGCTGCGAGCGGGACGGGATAGCCATCCGCCACGCCACCGCTTGTCCGCCACGTCGCGCGCGCGGGATTGAAGGCACGATCACGCACCGCATAGTAGTGTTCCTCTCCTCCACGCGCGTGTCCCGTCGCCAACTCGCGGAGTGCCGCCAGCAGCGCCTCGGTCGAATCGGCTGCCCGGAGATACGTGCCGATCAGATCGGCATTTTCGTCACTGAGCAGCACCCGGGCGCCGCGCAGCCGGCCCGAGCTCCAGAGGTCGAAGAACACCGCCCCACTGCCCAGGAAGGGCTCGACGTAGCGGGTCACTCCCGGAGGGTAGAAGCGCCTCAAGTGGGGCAGCAATTGACGCTTGCCACCGGCCCACTTCAGAAATGGCTGAGCTTTCTGTGAGGACGGCATGTCGCGGCTCGGATCCTAACGCGACTATCGGTATCCTATTGGAAACACGGGCATTCCTTCCCTTTCTTGCACTTTATTTACGTTAAAGTCATATTGAGTCTTGTTTTGTGGTATCGTAAGCGCACTATGAAGTCCATAAGTGATACGCAGCTTGCCGATGTGGTCGTTGAGGCTGGACTGAGGGACGGGCAGATGCCGTCCCTTCGCGACGCGCGTCGCGCATTCGAGCGTCACTATATTCTGACGGTGCTGGAACGCTGCGAGTGGCGCGTGGGTGCGGCGGCACGAGCGCTCGGCCTGCAGCGACCGAACCTCTACCGGAAAGCCCGGCAGTTGAGCATTCAACTGAAGCGGGCGGACACACCCCCCGCGGCGTGACCTGGCGGCCGACAGCCCATCCGGGCACTGCGCCTGCACATTTCAGCGTCCGATAAGACGGTGAGTGCGATGTGTGCGTGGAGTGTGAGTGAGAGGGCGAAGCGCCATGCGACACCGGGTCGGTCTGATCGTCGCGGCAGCAGTGGGAGCGGCGGCGTGCGGGGGCGAACCCCCCGGCGTCGCCCCTGTGTACGACGCCGTCACGCGGCAATTGGTGCGGCTCGACGCCGATACCAATCACGACGGCGTGATCGACGCCCGCACTTACCTTCGAGCCGCGGCGGCGTTTAGAACCGAAGCCGATACCAACGCTGACGGCCGCGTCGACCGCTGGGAATATCTGGCGGCCAACCAGGTTGTCCGTGTCGGGACGTCAAGCGGTCACGACGGCGTCGAGGATACCTGGACTCTGGCGCGGGCGGAGAACGGGGAGGTCATCGTCGACCGGGCGCACGTTGGTGACAGGCGGCCGGTGCGCCGCGAATTCTATCGAGACGACGCGTTGGTCCGCACCGAGGAAGATACCAATGGGGACGGCATCGCCGACAAGTGGGAAACCTTCGAAGCGGGCCGATTGCGAAGCGTCGCGTTCGAGACGTCGGGCCGCGCGGGCCGGCCGGATCGGCGCCTCGTTTACGACCAGGCGGGGCAGTTCGGTTACCTGGAAGTCGACAGCAAGGGCGATGGCGTTTTCGTTCGCAAATAGTCAGGACGTTTCAATGACACGATGCCTTGCATTACTGGCGGCCATGCTGGTGATGGCCGCTCCGGCCGCCGCACAGGGGTTGCTGGACAACGGGTTGCCGGTCGAAGCTCCGGAAAGGGCGCGGTACTACGTCGGGCCGTTCGCGATCTCTCCGACCTTGATCATTCGCGAACTGGGCGTCGATACCAACGTCTTCGACGAGCACGAGAACCCGAAGCGGGATTATGTCGTGTCCCTGTCACCCACGGTCGACGTCTTCGGCAAGGTCGGACTGCTGCAGGCGGCCCTCACCTCGAGCACGGATTTCACGTGGTATGCGAAGTACGCAAACGAGCGCTCGCTCGGACGGGTCGCACGGGGACGCGTCGACTTCCTGCCGTCGCGCCTGCGGTTGTCCGTGGGCGGCGGGATCGTCCAGACCCGGGAGCGGCCCAGCATGGAGATCGAACTGCGCGCGCGGCGGAGTCAGAGCGAGGCCTGGGGCGGCGTGGGATTCGAGATTTCACCAATCGCTCGCGTCTATACGAGCCTCCACCAGACGGTCCGCGAGTTTCAGGACAACGAGGTTTACCGGGGCGTGGTGTTGAGCGACGCGCTCGATCGACGAACCGATGCGGTCGAGGCGGGTCTTGCCCTCAGCGTCACGCCACTGACCACGCTGCTGGTGTCGGGCCGGCGCACCGAGGACCGGTTTGCCGTCGACTCGCGTCGCGACAGCGACAGCCAATCGGCGAAGGCCGAGCTCACGTTTGCGCGCTACGCCATCCTCCAGGGGCACGTCAACGTCGGCTATCGCGACTTCAAGCCGTCCGACCCCTCCGTGTCACGCTTCCGCGGCGTCACATCGGCGGCCGGGCTGTCCTTCACCGGGTTCTGGCGCGGACACATGGACTTCGACGCGTCGCGCGATGTGTCGCACTCCTTCGACGTCAGCGAGGGCTATTACGTCGGCACTGAGATGGTCGGAACCTACACGCAACGCGTCATCGGCGCGCTGGACGTGTTGACACGTCTCGGGGTCGGCACGATGGACTACGGCCGGCGCGCCGGCCTCGACGCCCGGGAGGACACCATGCGGACCCTCGCCGGCGGCATCGGCTACAACTTCAACAACGGCGGTCGCTTCGGTGTCACCTACGAACACGAAACCCGGGAATCCGACTCGTTCGCCGACCGGCGGTATGTCAGTCGCCGGCTGTTCGGGTCGTATACCTACGTGGTGGAACGATGATGAACTGGGTGATTGCGCTCGTGCTCGCGCTCGCGGTCCCGCAGGTTGCCGTCCAGGGCACACAGGGCCTCACTTCGCCCGTTGATCCCACGGCCTACAAGATCGGTGTCGACGACGAGCTGAAGATTGAGGTGTTCTCCGAGGAAGAGCTGACGGGAAGCTTTCGCGTGGACAGTGAAGGGACGATCAGCTACCCGTTTCTCGGCCGCCTTCCGGTGGCGGGGCTGACGGTGCAGGAGATCGGACAGTTGATACAGGTCCGCCTGGCGGCCGGCTGGATCAACAATCCGCAGGTCAGCGTTGGCGTCGAGCAGTTCAAGAGCCGGCACATCTTCATTCTGGGTGAGGTCAAGCAGGCGGGCAAGTATGCGCTGCAAGGCGAAGTCACGCTGCTCGAGATCATCGCGCTGGCCGGATCGGTCAATGCGACCGCCGGCGACGAGATTGTCGTCGTCCGCCCGAAAGACAATGCGGGCGATGCCGCCCTGACCCCGGACAATCCGTCGGGAAACGTGCTGACGCGCATCTACCTGAGCGATCTGCGGTCGGGCAAGCAGGTCGGCAATATCATGCTCGAGAACGGCGATACGATTTACGTGCCCGCGGCGGAGCGTGTGTTCGTGTCGGGTCACGTCAAGAATCCGAGCGCCATCGTCTGGAAGCGCGGCATGACTGTCGAACAGGCGATCACGCTGGCTGGTGGCGTCACGGAGCGCGGCACGCTGCGGCGTCTGGCGATCAGACGCGGCTCCAGAGAGTTCGGCGTCAAGCGCGAGGACCTCGTGCAGCCGAACGACATGGTCATCGTCAAGATGCGCTTCTTCTAGCGCACTTTCCTGACAACACTTCGTGTGCGGTATTGCTGGCGTGCTGTCTCACACGCCGATCGTCGAGATCGGCGCGCTGGGGACGGCGCTCGGCCGGGCGCTGGCCCACCGGGGGCCTGACGACCAGGACACGCACGAGTCGTCTGACGGACGCGCGCTGCTCGTGCACCAACGGCTGTCCATCATCGACTGTTCGCCCGCGGCACGCCAGCCGATGCGCACGGCTGACGGACGCCATTGGATCGTTTACAACGGCGAGGTCTACAACCATCGGGCGCTGCGCCAGTCGCTGGAAACCGATGGCGTGCCATTCCTTACCGGGAGCGACACCGAGGTGTTGCTGCAATTGCTCGTGCACCGTGGCCCGGCCGCCCTCGATACGGTCCGCGGCATGTTCGCGCTGGCCTGGTGGGATGAGGCTCGCGGCGCGTTGCTGCTCGCACGGGATCGCTTCGGAATCAAGCCGCTCTACGTGGCGGCGCGTGCCGGTACGATCGCCTACGCCTCGGAGATCCGGCCGCTCCTCGACGCGGGGCTGGTGCCGAAGAACGTCGATGCGGCGGGTATTGCCGCCTATCTACGGTGGGGCAGCATCCCCGGCCCGCTGACCTGGATCGCCGGGGTGGAGTCGCTGACGCCCGGCACGTGGCGACAATGGACCAGCGACGGCGCGACGCGGTGCGGACAGTTCGCCGACGTGCGCGACCTGTGGACTGGTGCGCCGTCTGGTGACCGCCCGGAGGAGTTTCGTGCTTGCGTCACGGCGGCCCTGGACGATTCCGTGAAGGCGCACCTCGTGGCCGATGTCCCGGTCGGGGTCTTTCTGTCGAGCGGGGTCGATTCGGCGCTGCTGGCCGCCATCGCCAGCCGGCATGCGCCCGCGATTCGCACGTACACGGTCAGCGTGGCCGATTCCCAACTGGACGAGGCGGCTGACGCGCGTGCCGTGGCGGCGGCGCTCGGCACCACGCACGAAACACTGCGTATCGACGCGCCCGATGTGGGGCGCGACTGGCCTCACCTGTTTGCGCATCTCGATCAGCCGACCGGCGACGGCGTGAATACGTACTACGTGGCGCGCGCGGTGCGACAGAGCGGGGTGAAAGCCGTCCTTTCCGGCATCGGCGGCGATGAGATGTTCGGAGGCTATCCCTCGTTTCGCCGCCTGCCACGTCTCCTGCGTCTCGGCCCGCACGCGAGATCGCTGGCGCCTCTGGCGGCGGCGGCGGCGACCTTCGCGATGGGCGAGGCGCTTGGGCCGCGACTCGGTCATCTGCGGGATCATCTCGGTTCGTCAGGCGAGATGTACCGCGCGCTTCGCGGCGTGGTCATGCCGGCAGAGTTTTCCGGGATTGCCGGCGCACGA
>DATKDY010000263.1:0-14665 GCA_035512515.1 Vicinamibacterales bacterium | reverse complement strand
ACGTCAACGAGGGCCGGATCGATGCGGCGGTCGGTCTCAACCGCGCGAAGGACATCCGCCGCATCGTGCCGCTCATCAAGGCGCGGCAGGCGGTGAATCTCGACCAGCTTCGAGACGAGAGCGTCGATCTGCGCTCCTTGCACGCGAGTCCGTCAGCAGCACACGAGAGTTGAGCAGGGCGGATGACGACCCCTCCGAGATGCTCCACGTCGTGGCCACCGGCCTGGTGATCGGCGGTTACGTTCTCCAGGCGAGCCAACGACAAGATCGGCGACGATGTGTTCACCAGATTTGAAGAGGAAGTGGACGGGCTCGAAATTGCAGGTGGCCGGAAGGGGCACTGAGGAACTCGTTCTCGCTTCGTTCCTCTACCGAGAGCGTTCTCTTAACTGAAACCGGAATTGTGTAAGAACTGTGTAAAGTGGGCTCGAAGCCAGCGACGAATACCGACGTTTACGGGCTCACATCGAGGAATATTTTGACGCTGTAAATCGTTGAATCGCATGTGCAACGCGGTGTTTCGGCATCACTCGGTGAGCTTCACCGAATTCGCTTTCCAAGCGTGCGCCATCGACCACTCGGCCATCTCTCCACTATGCGAGTCAACAAGTTACGGTGACCCTACAGCACTGTCCGAGTCATATTGTGTCAGATGTCTTCAGGTTCTCCGCGGCGGTCAGGATTCGTCCCGCGAGTGTTCTGAAACGGCCGCAAGAGCGTCTCTCGAAATCGAGTGCAACCAAGGTCGATGCGGGATCGCGGATCAGTGGTCTTGAGGCGAAGGCAACGAGCGCCGCGGCCGTCCGGAGCATCAAATGGTGTGTCGACTAGCCATTCGGGCAGCCCGTCGTATTGCGTCGTTCTCATCTGATGCTACATGCGGGTCCTCGCCGCTCCCGGCACCGTGCCGGACTGCCAACGCCTCGCGGCGCATCTCACGACGGAGCTCCCGCCCGTCTTCGGCTTTCTTTTCGATTTCACGCTCGACGCCACGAATTGGCGAGCCGAGCAGGCGCCGCGTCCGGCCGTCGTCAATCGCAAGGTTTCCGGTGGGAATCGGTCCGAGCGCGGTGCAGCGACGCAGGAGATTCTCAGCAGCATCGTCCAGACGGCGCGTCTACACGACCTCGATCCCCGTGACGTGCTCGTGGACCTGCTGCGATCGCCTCAGCCGACGGTTTCCCCGGCGCTCTCCACGCTGCAATAGACTGACCCCGCTACCAGTTACTCTCACGGTTGGGGTGAAACTGTCCCCGCAATTGTCCCTGTGACGCGCCGAAACAGCGCCTCCAGAGCCAATAGCAGCCAAGTCGCTGGATCGGAGAAGCCAAGAGGAGGAAGGTTTACTCGGAAAAGTGAGGGTTACAGAGGGGCGGATTCCGTTTAGCAGACCGCTGCCTTCACGCTGAAGTCGGCATCCATCAGCGCGTGGCGGAAATCGTTCCGTGGCTTGCCGCTAAGATTAAACCGCTCGTGCCCGCCGCCGCAGCCGGGAGTATCCGACCGCTGTGAGCCCCACCGCAAGCAAGACGACGAAGACCTGAGGCAGGGTCGGGACAGCGGCCGCGATGACGATCGTGTACGCGATGACGTCGGGACACCCATTCTCGTCGGTCGCCTGGATGGTGACCGGGGAGGAGCCCAGCGTCGTCGGCGTCCCCGAGAGCAGGCCGCCCGGCGTGAGCGTGAGGCCCGCCGGCAGCGCGCCACTCAACACCGCGAAGGTGTAGGGGCCGGTCCCGCCGCTCGCCGTGAGCTGCTGGCTGAAGGCGACGCCCACCCGTCCGGGGGGCAGCGTCGCCGGGCCGACCGTAATCACCGGGCACGTCGCCGCAGCAATGATGATCGTGTACACGAGGGAACCGGTACACCCACTCCCGTCGGTCGCCTGGATCGTGACCGTGGAGGAACCGAGCGCGGTCGGCGTCCCCGAGAGCAGGCCGCCCGAGGTGAGCGTGAGGCCTGCCGGCAGCGCGCCACTCGACACCGTGAAGGTGTGGGGGCCGGTCCCGCCGCTCGCCGTGAGCTGCTGGCTGTAGGGGACCGCCACCCGTCCGGGGGGGAGCGTCGCCGGGCCGAGCGTGATCGTGGGACACGTGGCCGTCAGGGTCGCGGTGGCCGAAGCGGCGTTGTTTCCGGTGGTGGTCTGCAGGGCGCCGGCGGGAATCGTGTTGAGATACGAGCCCGGGGCCGCCGCAGTCACGTTGACCGCGACGGTACAGGACCCGGCAGGGATCGTGCTCCCCGTCCCCAGTGTCACGGTGGATCCACCGGCCGTGGCGGTCACCGCGCCACCACACGTGGTGGCGGCGTCGGGCATTGGTGCGACCAGCACGCCAGCGGGCAAGGTGTCGGCGAACGGGGCGGTCAGGTCGATGGCCGTCGCGTTGGGGTTGCTCAGGGTAAGGGTGAGCCTCGAGACGCCGCCCGCCGTGATACTCGCCGGATCGAACGCCTTCGCGACCGTCGGCGGCGCGGGGGGGACGCTGCAGCCCCCGATCGTGTTGCCGCCAGAGGACATCGTCACCGCACCGGTCGCACCGGTTCCCGCCAGGACACGCCCTGACACGTTGCCCCCACCCACTGTGATGCTCGCGTCCGCGATCACCGTTCCCATGAAGCTGGTGCCATTGAGCGTCGCGGATGTGCCGACCCGCCAGTAGATATTGCACGGGTCCGCGGTGCCGGCCACCACGGACCCGACGTTCATGGTCAGCGTGCTCCCGACGTTGAAGACAAAGACCCCAGGTCCGTTGAGCGTCAGGGTCGTCGAAGCCGGCAAATCGGCCGCCGCGGCAAAAGAGTAGACCCCTGGGGTGAGCGTGACTCCCGTCAGATTGGCGGCCAACGGAGTGCCCGGCCCCTGGGCCGCGAGCGCATCGTAGGCCGTCTTGGCATCCGCGTGAGCCTGCTGCACGATCGCATCATTCGTGGTATGGACGATGAAGGGAGCAACCGTGGTCGATGGAGGGTTGAAGTTGGTGATGGTGGCGGTGGGGGACGAACCCACATCGCCGTTGACGATCGTGCCGGCGCCGGTCGACCCGGTCACGCCCGAGTTCCCGAGGGCCCCGAACTGCGCCGCCGTGCCCAGTGGCGGGGCCACCTGGGCCCATATGGTGGAGGGAACGCACACGAGCGCGGCGAACCCCACACCGGCCACCAGGGGCACATTCCATCTCATGCCGCTCAGACGTCTCACCCTTTCTTGGCCTTCGGCGATCGACGCCGGGAACGTACTTCGGTGGGGAGATTTCTACTGTTCAATTTGGAACACGTCAGACATTTTCGACAACCTCTTTCGTAACCCCTCCATGGCCACCGTGTTTGGCAGCCACGTTCGCGGCAAGAACCTGACGTTACCGGTTGCCGATCCGGCGGCTTCTTGGGTGAAACGCCAATCCAGCAGCGCTAATCGACGCCGTGGCTCGAAGCGTGCTCGCCACGTCGCCCGGCCCATGGCGAGAAAGACCACTGAACAACTCGTAGAACAGATCGGTCATCGTGCGTCCTTCAGCGCAGCACGTGGATCGCCAGCGCTTCCCTCTTGCCCATCACCACGATCCCGCGCACCCTGGTCATGGTTGCGTGCCAGGCATCGGGCCGAACACGCGCATCCTCGACGTCAGCTGCGGCACAGGAGCGCAGACGCTCGTGCTGGCCCGGCACCTACCGGCCCGGTTCGTGGCCATCGACAATCACGCGCCAGTCGTCGAGGAGCTGAATCGCCAGGCGCGGGCGCTCGGCCTCGCCGACCGAATCGACGCGCGCGTCGGAGGCATGCGGCAACTCGATTTCGCGCCGGGCTCCTTCGATGTCATCTGGTGCGAGGGAGCGATCTTTGTGATTGGCTTCGAGGCCACCCGAGTGCGCGGCGTTCTGGATCCAGGAGTACCGTTCGGGCGCAGCACGCGATGAGCTTCGGCGATCATCTTGTCTGGTGAGTCGACGAAGCAGATTGTCGTGACGATGAGCGCACAGGCGAAGGATTCATCGGGAAACGGCAGCGCTTCTGCCGTGCCCTTCACCGTCTCGACGCCCCGCGCAGCGGCGCGGGTGAGCATCGCGTTCGAGGGGTCGAGTCCCACGGGAACGCCGAGGGGGCCAGCAAAGCGCCCCGTGCCAACGCCGATCTCGAGGCCGTGACCCTCCAGGGGAACGAACGGCCTCAACGCCAGCAGCTCCGAGACGTAGGCCGCCAGGTGCGCCTCGAACCACTGCTCATACCGCTCGTGGTGAGCCTCAAATGGGGCGATCTTCGCCACGGCCGAGAATCTCCGCGAGCGCGTTGACGAACCGCTGGTTGTCGTCGGGAAGCGCGGTCGTGAGGTCCAGCAGCCGCGACATCAGACGCCCGCGTGCGACCGCGGCGCCATGCGCGGAGATCTCCCCGGCCGCAACACGATCTCGAACGTCGAGCGCGTCCTGCAGCACCCGCCTGGACGTGGCGCGGCCAGGCCGTCCGCGGATGTTCCTCGGCGATCTCGCGGCATCGCCGGATCAGATGCGCGAGACAGGTCTGATGCGCCGCATGATCGAACTGGCGATACGGCGCCCAGCCGTCGCGGACGAGGAGCCGTCGAACGCGGCGCCGAGCACCGCCGCCGCTTCGTCAAACCCGCGCCCGTCTTGAATGGAGTAGACGACGGTGCGCGCGGTCGCAAAAACCCACAACCACCAGAGCCGCCCACCCACTTTCCAACTGGTTTGATCCGGACTGACGACCGGACTGCCGTGGATCTGTTCGCGCAACGCCGCAGAGGTCGGCGCCGCATGGCGCGCAGCCCGATGGAGCGCGTGGGTCACGCCACTGGGCCGGACGCGCACCCCGAACCAGTCGCGCAACAGCGCGGCGATCTTGCCGTGCGAGAGGCCGAGGTGTTTATTGAGCAGCACGATCAACGCGACCGCGTGCGGCCCGAGATGGGTGCTCGCCGCCCCGAGCGCATCCGACGTTTGCAACGGGTGGCGCCCCTGCACGCGCCGACCACAATCGCCACACCGGCCCACATGCACATCGAAGCGACGCACCTGCGGCCGCACGACCGGCAGATCCTCTTGACTCTGGGTGGCGATGCGCGTCTCGGTCAGCCCGCCGCCGCAATGCGGGCACTCCTCAGGGAGGGGGACGTCGATCCGTTCGTCGATCGCGTCTGGCGGCTGTCGGTGAGCATGTCGCCCATGTCGGCGCCCCGCGCGACGTCCCGGCCGCCGCGGCTGCGCCGTCGGCGCGCCTTTCGAAAACGGAGCCGCCTGACGCTTGCCGGCGCGTCGCGCCGCCTCCAGCGCGCGCGTCAAGCGCTCGATGTCCCGCCGCAGCCGATCCCGATCGCGTTCCAGCCGCTCCCGATCCTGCTGCAGTTGGTCACGATCGCGCTGCAACTGCTCGCGCTCTCGCTCCAGCCGCGCCTTGTCTTGACGGAGTCGTTCAGATTCTCGGCGGGACTGCTCGATCTCACGCCGCAGTCGCTCCAGGTCACGACTCGTGCGCTACGGGGCATACCTGACATTCTACGCTCGCTGATGGACTGTGACGTAATCGTGACGTGACGCTGCCGATTCGGCGAGATCTACCGAGGTTTACGGCGATCGATGGAGTAGACGCGATCGCAGTTAAGTGGTTGGCTTCGCAACGGTAATCGAAATCCGTAGCACGCCGTCGCAGACCGTCAGAGCATTTTCCAAGCGTGCTCCTTCAACCACTCGGACATCTCTCCGACTGAGTGGAATCAATAGTTTACCGTGAGGCGGAGACCCGCTCAAAGTCAAACTGTGACGTGACTGTGACGTGAGCTCGTCGGACAGCTCGACGAGGGCGTTAATGTCGCCCTCCTCCGGGGCTTCTCCGTTCCCTTTGCCGGCGCCGTTCCCGTGCCCGTTTTCCGCTGGCGCGCGGCGAGCCGCGTCCAGGGCGTCGAGCGCCTGGCGCTTCGCGTCGATGCGAATGTGCGAGTAGTGTTCCAGCATCCGGCGTGACAAGTGGCCGCTGATCGATTCGAGCACGTGATCGGCGACACCCATCTCGGCAAGCTCCGTGATGCCCGTGTGCCGCCTATTACGCAATCGGATAGGGCGTATTACGACCAGCTGGTCGTAATACGCGGTTTCAGGTGAGCGCTGACAGTCGAGCACACGCACGAGGACACTCGCAACATTCGTCACCGTGTGCTGCTCATAGTTTCGATGGTGCATCAAACATTTCCGCGTACCAGCTACCCACGACCTGTTCGGCCAGGCAGATGCCACCGCGGGACACCGGGAGCAGTCCGGGCATCGGTGGCAGGCGAGACCATGCCGCGATGCCCGGACTCGTAGTGGATCGCTGGTGGGCTGGGCGAGTCAGTTGCTCGTACCGTTGGGGTCCACCGTCCGGTATTCCGAAGGATTGGATCACGATGTCGGCACGAGCCGGATGACACACCGTCACGGACAGCTGACCTCGGGGTTCCAGTCCGCGAACATGCCCGCTGGATTGTGCTTCCAGATCCACGCGTGTGCGATGTACCAGTTGAGAACGGGATTGAGCACGTGCAGTGTTTGACCGAACACGACAGGCGGCTCGGTGTTTCCGGCCTGTTCCCAGAGTGGCTTGTGAACGACCCATTCGACCGCTCCAAGCACCAGGGTGCCATCATCTGCCGTGTGGTAGACGAGGACTTCCGGATCACCTTCGACAATCGCTGGATCGTCCATCTTCGCCCAGTCGAAGTAGTGGTATCCCATCGCGCCGGCAGTTGGATTGGAAATGCAACCGGTGACGACGCCGCGGTACCCGAGCTGATAACCGTCGGCGAGAGCCGCCGAGACGTCGTGGTACTTCGCAGTGGCCGCCCGCACGGCAGCAAGCCTGGACGCCACGTTTGGCGACCCCTCGGATACTGCGCCGCCGTGGACCTGTCCGACCTCGGTGTGCGAGCCGAGCGCCGAAGGACTGGTCGGAGCGTTCTGCCTTGAACATCCGACGATCGCCATCGTCGCGACGAGACAGGCAAGTGCGCACCACAGCCATGGTCGGTTCGTTTCAGCCGGTTTCTCATGCGATCTCATTTGGTCCCTCCCTGCGGCCGCGCCAGTGCCAGAATCGTCACCAGACGCTGGGCCGAATACCCTGGTCTTGTCACGCTCTCGTGTCCCGGCGCGAAGGGTAGTTTTTCTGTTGCAAGGAGTCATTGGATTGGTATGGTCTTACCGTGGATTTTGCTTCGGCGCCGGCAGAGCCAGCAGCGTTCGGGCCCTATCGCATCCTTGCGCTGATCGGGCAAGGTGGTGGCGGCGTGGTCTATCGCGCCTGGGATCCACGTCTGCATCGCGAAGTCGCGCTAAAGGTGCTGCATCGCCGACGCGGCGTCACCCTCGCTCGCGCTGAACGATTCGTGGCCGAAGCGCGCGCTGCAAGCGCCCTCAATCATCCGAACATCGTCACGGTGTTCGACGCGTCGTTCGATGACGACACGCCGTATATCGTCTCGGAGTTGATCGACGGACGCACGCTCCGCCACGACATCACCAACACCGCACTTCCGGTCCGTCGCGTCCTGGACATCGCCACGCAGATTGCCGATGGCCTCGCCGCGGCGCATGAAGCCGGCATCGTGCATCGGGATCTGAAACCCGAGAACATCATGCTGACCGGGTCGGGACGCGTGAAGATCGTCGACTTCGGGTTGGCGCAGTCGGGTGGATGGCAACTGGCGCTGGATCCACCGACCGGCGCCGATATGCAGACGCAGACCGACGCCGGCTTGCGGGCGGGCACCGTCCCTTATATGAGCCCTGAGCAGGCGCAAGGAACGTTCACCGATTTTCGCAGCGACCAGTTTTCCTTCGGCCTCGTGCTGTTCGAGATGGCAGTAGGGCACCCGGCGTTCAAGCGCGACACCGCGGCTGCGACGCTGGATGCGATCCTCAACGACGAGCCTTCGACTAGGCAGTTGACCGACAGGGCCGTGCCGCCGCCGTACCGGTGGATTGTCGAACGGTGCCTGGCAAAGAACGCAAGCGAGCGATACGCGTCCACCACCGACCTTTACCGCGACCTTGAGACGCTTCGCGATCGATTCGGCGAGGTTGTCGCACCACAGCCGCCAAGCACGCCATCCCGGACATCCCCGTGGCGCCGCCTGCTGGTCGGCACAGCACTCGCCGCGACCGTCATGTCGGGTGTGTTGCTTGTGATCGCTGGCGACGACATCCCGACCGCGGCAGACGACGCGTTGACTTTTGCGCCGCTCACGAGCGAACCGGGGTATGAGGGGATGCCGGCATGGTCCCCGGATGGTGAGACGATCGCGTACGTCGCCGATGTCGACGGCACCCTGCAACTCTTCACGCGACTGCGGTCCTCGTCGGTGTCCGCGCAGATCACGCAGGCTGCCTACGACTGCCGCAATCCCTTCTGGTCGCCGGACGGCAAGCGTCTGTATTTCAACTCTCTGGCTCGGGACCGTGAGAGCCTCTGGTCGATCAGCGCCGCCGGCGGAACTCCCCAGGTCGTCATAGAAGACGTCATTCGTGCCGCCATCTCGCCCGACGCTGCAACGATTGCGTTTCTGCGGGACGAGCGTCCGGTGGACATCGTTGGCGCGGTAGCGCTCTGGTTCTGGACCGCGAGCGGCGGCGAACAGACGTATCAAGGGTTTCACGGCCGACGCTTCATTGAGGCTGCGCTTGCATTCTCTCCAGATGGAAGGACGCTCGCGCTGAGCGCGGTCCCGAGGACGATCAACGTGCCGCCCGACGCGCGGGGATGGCAACTGTGGGTCCTGCCGATGTCCGGCGGCCAACCGTATCGTCGTTTGCAGGCGCTGACTGAGGTCGTCCCACGCGTCACAAACCTCGCTTGGATGCCGGATTCGCGGCATCTGGTTCTCAGTCTGCGGTCGATGGGCACGTTGGAATCGCATTTATGGATGGCAGATCTCGAGCGTGACCGGGCGTGGCCGCTGACTCGTGGATCGGGCAGCGAATCTGATCCATCGTCGTCTCCCGACGGCACGCAGGTCGCGTTTTCGGCAGGCGAATCCGACTACGACGTCGTTGAGGTGTCCACTCGTGGCATCCGGCGGATGTTTGGAGGATCGAGAAACGAGTCGGATCCGGTGTGGTCGTCGGATCGAAGCCTGCTCGCCTACGTCACCGATCGCAGTGGTCAAGACGAAATTTGGGTAAGCAGTGGTGACGGTCGCGCAGCGCACCGCCCCCTGGTGGCGCAGAACCTCTTTGGCGACGATCGCACCATCATGCTTGCCGCCCCGATGTTTTCACCTGATGGACGGCGCGTCGCGTATCAGCGCAACGGCTACAAACCACTCTGGCCGCTCAGGATCTGGATCTCGCAAACGGCTGGCGGTCCCCCGGTACCTCTGCTGCCTCCGACGATCGAGGGCTATCAGAGTGCGCCGACGTGGTCGCCCGACGGTGAGTGGATCGCTTATGCAGACGGGACCGATCGGGAGTGGCGCCTGGCGAAGGTGCGCGTCGGCAGCGACCGTCCGATCATCCTGCGCAGCGATGGCATTCCGAATGCGACGCCCGCGTGGTCACCCACAGGCGATTGGATTACCTGGGAGACACGGGACGGATTCCTTCTCGTCTCCCCTGATGGCACGGGGCAGCGCCTATTGTCTGATGAGCATTGGCTCGCTCACACCTGGTCTCGCGATGGAACGCGTATCTTCGCCATCCGGGAAACAGAGGATCTGCGCCTGACGCTGGTCTCCCTCGATAGGCGTTCGGGCCTGCTGCGCGTGATTGCGGATCTCGGACCATCGCCTCCGGTAAACAACCCGGTGAAAGGGCTGACCGTCTCAGCCGACGGCGAACGCTTTGTGACCTCCATAGTCAGTTTGCGCGGCGATCTGTGGACGGCCGCGAACGTGAACTCGCGCACCACAGCGCCGGCCTGGTGGCGCTGGCTTCGCAGGCGATAGAAACCCCACAGAATTCCCATCCGCCCGCGATTGACTCGATGACCCGCGTGACGTACGCTACGGCATCCACGGAGGGGGTATGCGACGACGAGACTTCATCGGTGGTGCGCTGGCGATGACGCTGGGCCGCTCGATTGATCTCAGTGCCTGCGGCGACAAGTTCCTGCGCGTGGGTCGAAGCGCGAGATTTCGCCGCTATGCCGCCGTCCATCCCTCTGGAATCCTGATCTACCGTCCCGTCAACTCGACGCGCGCAGGGATCGACGCGCTGAAGGCGTTGCTGAAGCGAGCCGGCCACAAGCCGGTCGTCCTCGATCGCACCGCGAGTGTCTCGGCTGCGCTGACCGCGTCCCCGTACGACATCGTCATCGCGGACTATCTGGACGCGGATCGGCTGAAAGTTGATTTGCAATCCGCGGCATCGAAGGCGGCGCTGCTGCCGATCCTGAATCAACCGAGCAAGGACATCGAAAATGCGGCGACGCGGCAGTATCCGTTTCTCATCAAACCTCACGCGATGACCAGGTATGACGCGCTCGCCGAAATCGACCGCTTGATGGAGTCGAAGAGTCAGACCGGCGTGGCCGCGTCGAAATGATTGAAGGCTGTGGGCCATGCACGGGACGTCGACCACCTGGTTGTCGTGCGCCCTGCTGATTCCGGTTGTCATTCACGGATGCGGCTCGGTCCTGCAGGCGCAGGCATGGACACCGGGCAAGGGTGAGGGAACGGTTTCGCTGACCTATCAGAACTACGACGTCGCCGGTCACTACGACGCACAGGGACGAAAGAACAACAACGGCGGCACGCAGTCGCAGACGGCGATAATCGAGGTTGACTACGGCATCACGGATACGATCAGCCTTACGGTGGGCCTGCCATTCATTGCGTCGAAGTACACCGGACCTGACGTCTACTTTGTCGGCGGTGTGGAGACACACCCGGGCCCGCTCGACGATCGAAGGTATCACGGCGCATTTCAGGATTTGCGCTTGGAAGTTCGCCGGCTGTTCTGGGCGGGGCCGGTTCCAGTGGCGCCGTTCATCGGCGCGTCCTTCCCGACTCACGACTACGAGACGGTTGGAGAAGCGGTGCCGGGTCGTGGCCGTCGCGACCTCCAGGTTGGAGCGAGCATTGGCGTGAACCTCGATCGTTTGCTCGCCGGCGCATACGCTTACGGGCGTTATGGATACGCGACGGCGCAGCGGATTCAGGGGTTCGCGTTCACTCGCAGTAACGCCGACGTCGAGGTCGGCGTTCCAGTCGGGTCACGCCTGGTGATACGAGGCCTCGCCGCCCGGCAGATCCGCCATCAGGGTCCGTCGGTGAATGAATTGACAGTCGATTGGGAGCATCACGATCGGTTTATCGCGCCCAGTTACACGAACCTGGGTATAGGCCTCTCTTTGCCGATCGGTACCGCCGATGTCTACGCGTTGTGGATGGGCACAGCGGCGGGAAGCAACGGCGCGCATCGCGGGCGAACCATTGCCGCCGGCGTGACGTTCGGATTCGGATCGCGCTTGAGTGGGCTGGGCGGCCCATCTGCGTCGGTCGGTCCGATGCGCAGTCGATCACGAGGCCGTTTCGGTAGCCGCTGACAGCCCGGTGATTCGGAATCTCACCACGACCGAACCGAGACGAATCTGGTCCCCGTTATCCAGACGGCGGGGGGCTGTGACCCGGTCGCCCGCGACGTACGTGCCGTTCTTGCTGCGGAGATCTTCAATCGTTACTTCGTCGCCCCTGATCACGATGCGCGCGTGATGGCGCGACACGCCAGGCGCGTCGATCCAGATCGATGTGTCCGTGCCGCGACCGATGACATTGCTTCCCTCCGTGAGCGGGACCTGCCGCAGTTCCCATGCGAGCCAGTACTTTGCTGCCGCGGGCACTTCACCAGACACCGCGCCTGACTCGTCCACTTGCCCGACGAATCGATACCCAAAACGGTGGATGGTGCGAACGAACCGTGGCTTCGCGGCGTCGTCATTGAGGGCGCGACGGATTTCGGCGATCAGACTCGCCAGGTTGGTCTCGAGCACGAACGTCGAGGGCCACAAACTCTGGTGCAACTCCTGTTTCGACATGGCGCGAGCGCGGTTCGCCACGAGCAAGAGGAGCAGCTGAAACGCCTTGGGCGAGAGCGATACCTCTTGCCCGTTGCGCAGGAGCTGTCGAGTCGCCGGATTGAGCGAAAAGGAAGCAAATTCAAATGTCTCCATGTTAGGCAGCGGCGGCGGATTGCGAGCCCACTATTGTCGCGCATTTTAAAGCGTGACGAGCCGTGCAGGAGGGCGACAGGACAATGTTGACGTCTCGGTCGCCAGGTTCAAGGCGTTCTTTTCACCTCCTCGACATCGTGCGAGTGCGTCCGGGACATCGTGCCGGCCTGGTCGTCGATCAGCAGCATCGCGGCGTTCTCTGGTGTGAATACGTTTGTGTGCATTTGAAGCTCCTTCCTTTCGAGTGACGTGCCCTTCGTCTACCGTGCCTGCGGTTCACCCGCGGAACACCGGCGTCGATCCCCGCTCCGTGCGCCGATCGCCTGACGCGTCCAGCCGTGCCTTCAGTTCTCGGAACGTCGCACCTGTACCGGCCACACCCTCGAGCGTGATCGGCGCTTCACTGTTGTCGAAGATCGCGAGCTCGCCGTTGGACACGCGCTCGCCGGCGTTCAGGTCGAGGAAGACAAACGGCTTCAGCTGTTCGCCGAGATCAGAAGGACTCATCAGCCGGACGATCGGACCGTGGCCGTAACCTCGCGTTCTCTGGACGATTGTGCGTTTCATGTCATCCTCGCTTCCGACTTCCGTGTCGTCGTTTTCACGCACTCAGCGCACGGTCGACAAGACTCCCGAGAGCCGGTCGCGGCGTGTCCCCACAACGACGAGCAATCCGAGCAGGAGGAGGCCCGGAAGTGCCGGCGAACCGCAAATCTGCAGACCCCTGAGCGCGATGAGCCCAACGCGGTTCCGGTGGATCGGCAATGACGGATTCACACTGATGACGGTCGAACGGGACATGACAGCCTCCAGACGCTTGAGACGGTTAACGTTAGAAATCAAATTAGCAATCTAAATATCCGGCCAAAAATTTTGCCGCGCTGCCTCAGTCGTCTTCCAGGACCCTGTCGCCAGTCGTGCGGCGGGCATGGTGACTGAGGCGACGGAGGAGCCGAACGGCCTCACGTTTCTCTGATACGGCGAGACCGGCCATGACTTGGCGCAACCGATCGACATGGCCAGGAAACACCTCATCCATCAGCGTTCGCCCCTTCGCTGTCAGTTCGCCAAAGACTACCCGTTGGTCTTCAGTGCAGGTTCTCCGGCGCATCAACCCACGTTCTTCGAGTTTCTTGACGACGTACGTGGTGCTCTCGCTCGACGCCGCCGAGAACAACACCGCAATAATCGAGGTGCAAGACAACGGGGGAGGACTGGCTCCGGAAATGCTCGCCAAGGTGTTCGAGCCATTGGTGCAAGACGTTCGGACGATTCATCGAAGCCGAGGAGGTCTCGGCCTCGGCCTGGCACTCGTCAAACAGTTGGCGGAGCTGCACGGCGGCACGGTCAGCGCCTCGAGCGGTGCGCCGGGTGGTGGCGCTGTGTTCACGATCCGGTTACCGCTCGAGTAAAGTCCCGCTGCGCCGCACGAGAGTCGCGGTGACGACGGCGGCGCTTCGCAGACGAGGCGGTCAGAAGCCTGAGCAGTCAGGCGACCGCCCTTGCCGGTATACGCCCGCAAGCACACGTCGCGGAAGCCGACAACCGAACGCGGAAACTGTGTAAGAACTGTGTAAGGTGGGCTGGAAACTGGCGAGTAATACGCTCGTTTATGGTGTCACGCAGAGCAACATTTTGGACCAGGAAGTTGTTGAGCGGTGGCCCTGAGGGCCGAGGCGACGATCCGGCTGGGAACGCTACTGCGATTAACCCTTGGGCAGCGACACAGTGAACGTGGTCCCCGCGTCGGCCGACGAACTCACCTGAATGTCCCCGCCGTGTGCTAACACGATCGCCCGCGCGATGAACAAGCCAAGCCCAATGCTGTGCCCGGCGGTCTCCCCATGACCGCGAGCGAGGGGTTCGAACACGACCGGGAGTACATCCGGCGGAATCGGTGGCCCCCCATTGTGGACAGCTAGCGTGACCG
Organism: Vicinamibacterales bacterium; assembly: GCA_035512515.1. Classification (GTDB taxonomy): domain Bacteria; phylum Acidobacteriota; class Vicinamibacteria; order Vicinamibacterales; family UBA2999; genus JACCSI01. The sequence goes on along the minus strand of DATKDY010000263.1, from coordinate 581 downwards.
AGTCGCCGTCGTCGTGCACCCTGAGCGTGACGGGCGTTCCGCCGCCGTGCTGTATCGCATTGCCAATCAGATTACATACGACCTGAGTCAGCCGGTCGCCGTCCCACTTGCCTCGCAGGTGCCCACTCGCTTGCAGCCGCACGATTCCCTCAGGTTGGCCGGCACGGATCTCAATCACCGCCTCCTCGCACACCTGTTGAAAATCGGCGGCCCGTCGCGTGAGCGGAATTGATCCACCCAATCGGGCGCGGGTCACGTCCAGGAGGTCCGCAATCATCCGCTCCATACGTTGCGCGCTGGTCATGATGCGCGTCACGACCCAGCTGCGCCGCGGCGCATTGTCCTCGGGCAAGGCGAGGAGCGCGGCGCCCGCGATGATTGCCCCGAGTGGGGTGCGCAAATCGTGGCTGAGGATGCCCACGAATTGATCCCGAAACTGCTCAGTCTGAACCGCGAATCGAATCATCGATTCCGTCAGCGTCTCGTCAATCGCTTCGTTGAATCGGAGCACGTCGTTGAGGTCAGACGCGCCGCTTTCCGCGTACAGCCGCAGTACGGTCGCGCGAAGCGCGCGAAATTCC
>DATKDY010000262.1:0-2723 GCA_035512515.1 Vicinamibacterales bacterium | reverse complement strand
CCGCAGTGCGGCTTCTGTCAGAACGGACAGATTCTCACCGCCAAGGCGCTGCTCGATCGCACGCCCAACCCCACCGACGCACAGATCCGCGAGGGCATGCAGGGCGCCTTGTGCCGCTGCATGACCTATTACCGCGTGCAGGCGGCGGTGAAACTGGCGGCGAAGACGATGGCGGGCACTCGGACACAGGCCGAAGAACAGGCGGAAGAAGAGGTGTCGCGATGAGGGCCACGCGTAGAGACTTCTTGAAAACCTCAGGCATGCTCGTCGTCACCGCCGGGGCGATGCCTCTGGATCTCTTCGGCGCGACGGCCGAAGCCGTGGCCCGCGGGCAGGGCGCCGGGCCGTATCCCGATCCCGACTTCAGGCAGCTCGATTCGTGGATCGTCATCCGCGAAGACAACACCGCGACGTTCTACGTCGGCAAAACGGATCTCGGTCAGGGCACTGGCACGGCATTTCGCCAGATCATGTCCGGCGAGCTCGATATGCCATACGAGAAGACCAGTTGCGTCATGGGCCGCACCGACGTCACTGTCGATCAGGGCGGGTCTGGCGGCTCCGACGCGCTGCAGACCGACGGCTACCCGATGCGCCGCGTCGCGGCCGAAGCGCGCCGCGTGCTGCTCGACATGGCATCGACGCATTTTGGCGTCCCCGTCTACGCGCTCGTCGTCAGCGACGGCATCATCTCGGTGGCTGCGGAGCGCTCGCGCCGCATCTCGTACGGAGAGCTGATCGGTGGACGACGATTCAACGTCACGCTGACCGGCAAGAACACCGACACGACGACCGGCATCGCGCCGCTCAAACCGGTCCAGGACCTGAAGCCGGTCGGAGACTCTCCCCAGCGCTATGACATTCCGGCCAAAGTCGATGGCTCGCTCGAGTGGGCCGTGGACGTCACGCTTCCGGGAATGGTGCATGCGCGCAACGTCAGGCCGCCGTTTGCGGGAGCCACACTGGTCAGCCTCGACGAATCGAGCGTGCGCGGCATTCCCGGATTCGTCCGCGTCGTCAGCAAGGGCAATTACATCGCCGTCCTCTGCGAGCGCGAAGAGCAGGCGATCCGCGCGGCGCGCCAGCTCAAAGTGAACTGGCGCAAGCCGGCGACGGCGCCGTTCCCGGCGTCCGACGATCTCTTCTCGTTCATGCGGCGCGCGACGCCGTCGTTCAGCGGCCCGCCCAACGTGACGGGCAATCCCGACACGGCGCTGTCCGGCGCCGCGCGGGTGATCGAGGCCGAGTACGACGTGCCGTTTCAGGGACACACCGCGTTTGGTCCGGCCCACGCGACGGCCGACCCCACCAACGATCAGATGACGATCTACTCGAACGACATGAAATCGTACGGGTTGCGCAACGGCGTCGCGCAGTTTCTTCAGATGCCGCGCGACCGCGTGCGCGTCGTCTGGATGGAAGGGCCGCAGGCCTACGGACGCACGGCGGCCGACGATGCCGGGTTCGAGGCAGCGTTTCTGGCGAAGGAGATCGGCCGGCCGGTGCGCGTGCAGTGGTCGCGGCAGGAAGAAACCGCGTGGGATACGAAGGGGCCGGCCTACGCCGTGAAGATGCGCGGCGCGCTCGACGCCGACGGGAATCTCATCGCCCTCGACTACGACGCGCGGGCAGCGGATCACAACCATCTAGGCTACAACGAACACGAGACGGTCTTGATTTCGCAGCTCATGGGCACGCGTCGCAAGGAGCCGGCCCGTGGACGCGCGTCCATCCCGTCGGACATGTACGTCGTTCCGAATCGCCGCTTCACGACACATGTCATTCCCCTGCCGCTGGTGTGGGAAACACCGCTTCGCACCGGCAACCTGCGCGATCCGGATGGCCCGCAGGTGACGTTTGCGTCCGAGTCGTTCATCGACGAGCTTGCGGCCGCGGCGAAGGCCGACCCCGTGGCGTTTCGGCTGAAGCTGCTCTCGGGGAGCACGAGCGACGATAGTGGCTTCAAGCGCGCGCGATCGATCGCCTGTCTGAAAGCGGCCGCCGACGCGTTTGGCTGGGAGGCGCGCACGTCGCCACGCCCGCGCGGGAACGGCGACATCCTCACCGGTCGCGGCATCGCCTACGCGTACCGCAGCCAGACCGTCGCCGTGCAGATTGCCGAAGTCGAAGTGAATCGCAGGACCGGGCACATCTGGGCCAGGCGCATGGTCTGCGCGCACGACTGCGGGCTGGTCATCAACCCCGAAGCGCTGCGCCGCACGCTCGAGTGCGGCATGCTGCACTCCCTGAGCCGTTCGCTCCACGAGGAAGTGCGATTCGATACCGAGAAGGTCACGAGCGCCGATTGGGCGACGCACCCGACGATGAGGCATGCCGACACGCCGGAGCGGATCGACATCGTGCTCGTCAACGGCGACCCGAATCCGAATCGGCCGGACCTGCCACACTACGGCGCGGGCGAGACGGTGTGCAAGCCGACGCTCGCCGCGGTCGCCAATGCGATCTACGACGCCACCGGGGTGCGCCTGCGCCGGGTGCCGTTCCGGGATGCCTACGTGCGGTCGGCGCTCCAAACGGCGAAGGTGTAGCCAACCCGCTCGTCGGACTTCGGCGGGTCGGTGTTGATGCCGATGGACAACTACGGCTTCAGCTCGAAGTTCGGGTGGGTGGCCGACCGCTTCGGCGTGTCGTGGCAGCTGAATCTCGCTTGACAGCCGTACACCTTCGGCAGAGCCTCGAGCACGTCGCGACTCCACCGTCTG
>DATKDY010000261.1:0-128165 GCA_035512515.1 Vicinamibacterales bacterium | reverse complement strand
GGGGCCCCGCCGAGCTGCCATCGGCCCCGCCGCCGGCCACCGCGACGACAATTTCCTCGGGATCGACGGCTGTCCGATCGGATTCGCCGAAGTCGACGTTGGCTGCCGCCACCGTGACCAGCGCTGCCTGACGATCCTGCTCGCGAATTTCGTAGAAGCCCTGCTCGCTCAGTTCGAGTACACGGCCCTGCTCGCCCTCGAGCGGCAGCCGCCCTCCGGCGGGCGCCAGCGCCACGCGCGGGCGCGACGGATCGCCTTCCTCCGACAGGTCGATGACCTCGCCGACCATCGCCCAACTGGCACGGTCGCGATAGTCGGCGAGGTGTCGGCTCATCTGGTGGACGAAAGGGAGGTACACCGGTTTGAGGGCCAGGTCGCTCCAGAACAAATCGAGCGTCGACGTCCAGCCGAGCACGTGCCCGCGGCCGACCGTCCGGGCCACGAGCGCCGGCGCGCCGTCGTCGAACCTCGCGAGCACCTCCGCGTCCTGTGCCGGTGTCACGCTGCGATACCCGTAGAACCGCGCCGCCGAAAAGTCGCCACTGCGCGGCGCACGGAACGGCTCGAACACCCGATGTCCGTAGGCGAGCCCGCCGAGCGCTCCGGCGGTCCCACGGGATCGATCGATGCTGCCGGCGGGCATCGCGGCCAGAAACGCCTGCGCGCTCGGCGGCCACGACGCTTGTGGACCGTACACGACCAGCAGTCCGCCCCCACCCTCGACGAACTGTTCGAGTCGTCCGGTGATCGCCTCGCTCGGGCTCGCGTCGTTGAGAATGACCAGGCGCGTACGCGCCAAAACGTCGGCCGTCAGGTCGTCCAGCGATCGCGTGGCGACGTCGAACTTGGGCGAATCGCCGATGCCGAGCGCCCGAGTGAGAAAGAGCGCCTGATCGCCGCGCGCGGCGCGCGCGCCATTCACGATTGTGACGGCCACCGCTCTGGGCGGCGACAGCACGAAATGAAAGGCGTTGTCCCGCGCGAGTGCGTCGTCACCAATGCGGACGGTGCCGCGCGTGTTGGACGCGGTGAGGATGACGGCGGGAAAAGCGGTCGAGGCCGCGCCATGCGGCGGCAGCGTGACCCGCGCCGTCTGCGCAACGTGCCCATCGATCTCGAGGGACACCGGCAGGTCGGTGACGGTCTGGTCGCTGCGATTGAGCAAGCCGGCCGTGACGGTGATGCGGTCCTGCGCGGATACCTGCTCGCGCTGAATACTCACCGGCGTGACGGCGATATTGCGCGTGTCATCCGCCTGTACCGTGATCGGCGTGACAGTCGTACCCGCTGGCAGGCGCAGGCCATCACCAGGCGACCAGCCGCTGCGTTGGAAGTCGCTGACGAGGACCACTTCGCGCCGGGGGAAGTTCGAGGCGGACAACAGGCTTCCAGCCAGCTTCAATGCCGGGCCATACCGCGTCGCCGAGGCCGAGAGCTCGGTCGCGTCGATCTCCGCCTGGAGCCGCGCGCGATCGGTCGTTGGCTGAACCGCGATTTCTGCCGTCGTGGCAAACAGAATCAGCGAGGCGCGATCCCCGTCCACCAGGCTCGCCACCGCGTCAGCCGCGGCGCGTTTCGCGCGCTCCCACTGATCGCCATGGCCCATGCTGTACGACCGGTCGAGCAGGATGATCACGTCGCGCGCCCCGCCACCGGCCGCCGTGAGCGTCGTGCTTCGGACGAACGGCCGGGCAAAGGCCGCAACGATCAGCGCGATCGCCGCCAGGCGCAGCAGGAGCAACGTCCAGTTGTGGATGCGCCGGCGACGAATCGACGAGTACGGAATGCGCCGCACGAACATCAGCGACGGGAACGGCACGACGTTCTTGCGCTCGCGCTGAATCAGGTGAATCAGCACGGGCACGGCCAGAGCGGCCAGGCCGGCGAGGAAGAGTGGAGCGAGAAACGACATCTCTCTATCGGATCCGCGAGAGGCGATCGCGAATCGCCATGTAATTGAACAGCGCGTAGTCGAGCGGCGCCGATGTGTTCAGCAAGTTGTAGTCAACGCGCTGGGCGGCGGCCTTGGTGGTCAGCGCGTCGATGTGCTCGCGGATCATCGCGCGATATTGCGCGCGCAGGGCGTCAGGCACCACCGGCAGCTGTTCGCCGCTTTCCAGATCCTCGAAGCTCGACGCGTCCTCGAAGGAGAAGTCGATCTCGGCCGGATCGAGCACGTGAAACAGGATGACGTCGTTGCCGCGGAACCGGATCAGGCTGACGGCATCGAGCACTTCGTCGGGCTCTTCGTAGAAATCGGAGATGACGACCACGATGCCCCGGCGGCCGAAGTGTTCGGCGAGCTTTCGAATCGGCACGCCGAAGCGGCCCGGACGTTTGGCCTGCACGCGATCGAGCGCGTGCAACACCACGTCCACGTGCTTCGCGGACGGCGGGACATGATCGATGATGTCCTCGTCAAAGGTGACGAGCCCCACACGATCGCGCTGCTTGCTCACCAGGTAGGTGAGACAGGCGGCCAGCGTCTTGGCGTAATCGAGCTTGGTGATACGGCTGCCGAACGCCATCGATTTCGAGACATCGAGCAGCACGCTGAAGTTGGCGTTCGAGTCGGCCTCGAATTCCTTGATGTAGTACTTGTCGGTCCGCGCGTACACGCGCCAGTCCACGCGCCGGATATCGTCGCCCGGCACGTAGCCGCGATGCTCCGCAAAGTCCACCGACGCGCCAAAATACGGCGAGCGATGGCTGCCGTTGATCACCCCGTCCACCACCGAGCGGGCGACGAACTCGAGGTTCCCGATCTTGGCGAGCACCGCCGGATCGATGAACCGCGATCCCGGCACCGGACTCTGCAATCGCATGCTTTCCTCTGTCCTGAAGGCCTGAGGCCCTCGGCTACATCCCCGAGCGCGGCACGGGAACCGCCTCGAGCAGCTTGTCCACGAGCATGTCGCTCGTGAACCCTTCCGACTGCGCGTGGAAGTTCGTCAGCACGCGATGCCGCATGACCGGATGCGCCAGCGCCCGGATGTCGTCATACGTCACGTGGTACCGGCCGCTGGTCAGGGCGCGCGCTTTGGCACCGAGCACCAGGAACTGCGCCGCCCGCACGCTCGCGCCAAACGCAATCCACTTCTTGATCGCTTCCGGACACGACGCGTTCTTCGGCCGGCTGGCGCGCACGAGCTGCAACGCATATCGCATCACCGGCTCCGCGACCGGCACACGTCGCACCAGGCGCTGAAACGCGACCAGATCGTCGCCGCTCACCGGCCGCTCGAAGACCGGCTCCTGAATGGCCGTCGTCTGCCGCACGACGTCGAACTCTTCGTCCTCCGGCGGATGCTCGATGACGATGTGAAACATGAAGCGATCGAGCTGCGCTTCCGGCAGCGGGTAGGTGCCTTCGAGCTCGATCGGGTTCTGCGTGGCAAACACGTAAAACGGCTCGTCGAGCTTGTAGGTGCGGCCCTGAATCGTGACCCGGTGCTCCTGCATCGCTTCGAGCAGCGCCGACTGCGTCTTGGGCGGCGTGCGGTTGATTTCGTCCGCCAGCAGGATGTTGCAGAAGATCGGCCCTGGAGCAAACACCATCTGGCGGCGGCCCGTGTCCGGATCCTCGTTGATGATGTCCGTGCCGGTGATGTCCGACGGCATCAGGTCAGGGGTGAACTGAATGCGGTTGAACCTGAGCTCGAGCACCCTCGCCATGGTGTGGATGAGCAGCGTCTTCGCCAGCCCGGGCACGCCGACGATCAGGCTGTTGCCGCCGACGAACAGCGTGAGCAGCACCTGGTTGATGACTTCTTCCTGACCCACGATCGCCTTCCGCAGCTCCGTGACGATCTGCTTGCGTCCCTCATTCATCCGGTCCGCCAATGCGACATCGTCGGACTGAAGCTCCACGACCTGATCTCGTGCGGCTGTTTCCACAATTCCTCCCGAACGGGTACCTGCGATCATCAGTCTGGCGTCAGTGCGTCATCGCATAGACGACGTAGTTGACACCGTACTTATATGCGTCGTTCGACAAATCCACCGGGACGAACCCGGTGTCCGAATACTCCCAAAGCTCGCCAAGGTCGTGGTTGTAATTGGCCACCAGCAGCAGGCGTTTGGTCGGATCGTTGTCTTCGAACACGCCCTGGAACGACGCCTGGCCATACACGCCGACCGTCTCCGATGTCTTGATGCTGAAGAACGAATGAAAGACGGGATGACCGGGATCGATTTCCATCAATCGCGCATTCGGAATCATCCGGCGCACGTGGTCCTCGAAGTTGAACCAGTGTTCCCCCCGGAAATCGTCGAAGATGATGAACCCGCCCTTCTTCACGTAGTTCTGCATCGCGGCGAGCTCGTCCTCGGTCATCGTCCAGTAGCCGGGCTCCGACACATACAAAATCGGGCTGGTGAACAGGTCCGGATCGTCCTGCGTCACCACGGTGCTCGACCGGGTGTTGGGATTGACGAGCGTGAGCTCCTGCAGAATGTGCGTGAAATTTCGCTCAGCCCGCGGGTAATCATGCGCCCAGGGAGGCTCGCGCCCGAATTCCGCACCGTGCCGCAGACGCGCGAAGGTGAATCGCCCGTCATAGGGCGCCTTCTCAGCGGTGATCGGCGGCGACCAGCGCCGGCGAAAACCAAAGTCCTGCGCCACGGCCGACACGACGAGCGCGAGCACGATACCGAGGACGGTCGCGACCCGCCGGACCGGGCGCACCTGGAACACCCGGCGCACCTGGCCGCACCCGGTCGCCCACAGCCGCACCCGCACTAGGACAACCCCACGGCCCGCCGATACGCCCACTCGGCGCACATCAGCCCGACCAGCAGGATGAACACGATCGGCAAGTGCCAGAGGTCGCGCTCCTCGACCGACGTCACCCCCCGGCCGGTGTAACGCAGATCCTCCGTCAATCCCTGCATCGCATCGGCGGTGTAGAAGCGCCCGCCGGTTTCTTCCGCGATGCGCCGCAGGGTCGCTGCCTGCATCGTCGCATCGAAATACTCCGCATCCCCAGGTGCCACGCGGACGTGCGCGATGGTGGTGCCCAGCGTCTCTTCCCCGCGCGAGGCCTCGATGCGTGCCTCGTAAGCGCCGGCGTCTGCCGCAGGCATCGTGGCGACGTACTCGCCGCTGCGCTCGCCGCTCCACTGCATCGGCACGTCCACGGTGCTGCCATCAGGGCGCGACACGTGAGCGAGGACCGTCGCGTCGTTGAGCTCGACGAATCCCTTGTCCACGACATCTGCACGCAACGTGATCGCTTCGCCCGGCTCCACGCGCTCGGTCAGTCGCGGTTCGACGACGTCGGGGACGCCGTCCACCAGCGCGCGCAGGAGCTGGCGCCAGAGATATTCGTGGCTCATGTCCTCGACGTCGATCGCCACGTGCATCTGCCACAACCACGAATCCTGCAGCGTGAACGCAAACGCCTTGCCCCGCCCGTACCGCTGATACGCCAGCACCGGCCGCTCGCGGCGCGACTCGTCAGTGCCGGCCAGCAGCAGCGTCGCGCCTGGCTTGAGGCTGTCGGCCGCGTTGAGCGTGGTGACTTTCGGTTCGAGCGTGGACAGGAACTCCCATTGTTCAGCGGACGCCGCTTCGTTTTCGGCGATTTGCGTGACGCCATGTCCCGCGCCGGCGCGGGTTGGCTTCACCGTCAGGCGAGCCAGTTGCGGCGTGCGCTGATTGGGATCCAGCACCAGCGGGAGCACGTCGCCCACGGCGGTGCCGGCATAGCCGCCCTCCGAAAACGACCGCGCGCCGCCGAGCATCATCAGGCCGCCCCCACGGCGATCGACGAACTCCGCGAGCATCTGCAACTGATCGCCCGTGAACGCGCCGGCCTCGATGCTTCCCAGAATCACTGCGCGGTAGGAGAACAGCTCCTCACGCGTCTTGGGAAAGCCTGCGGTCAGCTCGTCGGGGCCGTCGATGCCCAGGCGGTAGTACTTGTTGTCGGCGGTCCGCTGCAGCAGCACCACCTGCAGGTTCTGATCCGCGGCTACCGCGCGCAGCAGAAAGCCGACATCGTGACGCGGCTCGCCTTGGAAGTAGAGGATCTTCTCCCGGCGATCACGCACGTCGATCATCGCTTCGCGCGTGTTGTTCTCGATGACCAGCTCGCCCTCTTGCGCCGCGACACGGAACTTGAACAGCCGGGGTCCGGCGTCCGCGACGCTGAAGCGGACGCGCGCCGTCGCGGCCGACCCGTCGTCGGGCAGCTTGACCTGTTGCGAGCCGACAATGCGCCCGTCGTCCTCGACGTCCAGCATGACGGTGTGGCCCGCGAACCCTGTCTGCGTGATGAGCACGTCGATCATCAGCGTCGTGCCTTTGAGCGCGAAGCGTGGCGTGCTGACACGGCCAATCTGAATATCGCGTGGGAGCGTTTCGCGGCCAACGCCGACCGTAAAGACCGGGACGCCCTGCGACTTGAGCCCAAGCAAGGAGGTGCCGAGGGTGTCTTCGGCGGTGTCGGCGCCGTCGCTCACGACGACAAGGCCCGCCAGTGGCAGCCCGGCCAGTTCCTGACGGGCGCCGTCGAGCGCCACGCCCAGCCGGGTCTGCGCCCCGCTGAAGGTCAGCTCGTCTTCGACATCGAGACGCGAGGCGGCCGTCGAGAAGCGGAACGTCCGCACCATGAAACGGTCCGAGAGCGCCTTGAGCACACCGCGGTCGAGCGCGCCAAAGTCCTGGCGCACGAAATTGGCGCGGGGCGCGCCATCGTGATCCGCAATCTGCATGCTGCGGGAGTCGTCCAGCAGGACTGCGACGAAGTTCTGCTGCTCCACCGCCGCCTTGACGACGAGCACCGGGCGGAACAGACACACGGCGACCAGAGTGATGAGCGCCACGCGGAGCCCGGCCAGCACGATGCGGTCGCGCCGCTTCACGCGGCCGGCGGTTCGATACGTCACGATAGCGGTCCCGGCAGCCAGAATCGCGAGGATTAAGGCCACGTACGAACCACTCCACGCCGCAAACCGAAGGTCACCCTGCGAAAAGACGACGGGCCGGTACTCGAAGAGAAGTTGAAAGAGGCTCTCGAACACGACGCTCTGCAGAATTCTACTCGACTGAGACGCCTCCTGAGGTCAGAAGGCCTGCTGAAACCGTCCGGCGAGAACCTTGGCGATGCGCTCGCCGTGAAACCGGCCGTTTTCGATGAACACGGTGCCCGTCCGCTTGCCGGCCAGTTGTCCGCCGGCAATGAAGAGGTTCGGCACGTTGGTCTCGAACGTGTCGGGGTCGTAGCTCGGCTCGTCGGTTCCGGCATCGACCCTCACACCGGCGCGGCGCAAGAAGTCGGCGTCGGCGTGATAGCCGGTCAGAAGCAGAACCGATTCGGCCGGCAGCGTCTCCGTCGCGCCGCTGGGGCGGCCCGCGTCGTCGACTCGGGCGATGACCACCTCAGTCGGCCGGATTTCGAGGACGCAGGAACTGAAACGGGCGGCAATCGCTCCCTCTTTGAGGCGATTCTCGATATCGGGACGGACCCAGTATTTGATCGAATCGCCCAGGGTTGCGCGCCGGTGGACGAGGGTCACGTGGGCGCCGTTGCGGTACAAGTCGAGTGCTGTCTCAGCCGCGGAATTTTTCCCGCCGACGATGACCACGCGCTGCCGATAGTACGGATGCGGCTCGTCGTAGTAGTGCTTGACGTGCGGCAGCTCTTCGCCGGGAACGTTGAGGTGATTCGGCGCGTCGTAGTACCCCATGGCCAGCACAACGGTCCGTCCCCGGCGCACGCGGCGCACCCCGAGATGCGACCGCGTCTCGATGAGAAACACCTGGTCTCCGGCCTCGTCGTCGCGATCGATGTTCAGTACTTCTTCGCGCAGCGCGATCTGCAGACCGAACACGTCGGTGACTTTCCGATAGTACCGGAGCGCCTCGAGTCGAGTCGGCTTGTCGTAAGCCGTGGTCAGGGGAATCCCGCCGATCTCCAGCAGCTCAGGCGTGGTGAAGAACACCATGTTGAGGGGAAAGCGCCGAATCGACTCCACCAGCGCACCTTTTTCAAGAACCAGGTAGTCGAGCCCCAGTTGCTTCAACGCAATGGCTGTGGCCAGTCCCGACGGTCCAGCCCCCACGATGATGACGTCGCGCACCGACATGGGCTCGATGATATCCGGGTGCGGCCGGGAGGCACCCGGTTTAACAGCCCGTGGTGGAAGTCCCGGCGAGCACCGAGAGCGGCGAGGCGCCCCGGTGGCAAGGCGCGACGACTGAAAATATCGGGCCATATTTAAAGGAGGAGCAACGCAGCCAGCGGGGATGCATCGCCGGTCGAATGCCGGCGGGACTTTCACCACGGGCTGTTAAGATGCGGCCTATGCGCGTGCTCTGGATCGTCGCTTGTCTGGCGCTTGGCCTTGCGGTCGCCTCCGCGCAAACGCCGACGCCGCAACCGCCGGCGCCTGAATCCCAACAGCCGGTCTTCCGCACCGGCGTCGACCTGCTCACCGTGGATGCCACCGTCGTCGATCGTGACGGCCGTCAGATCACCGACCTCACCGTTGCGGAGTTCATCGTCGAAGTCGACGGCAGGCCGCGGCCGGTGGTATCGGCGGAATACGTCAAGCTCGTCGATGATGCGCCGGTGTTCGTGGGCGCCCGCCGCGCGGCCGCGCCCGCGCCGGTTCAGAACCCCTTCTTCTCCACCAACGCACGCACGCTGTCGCCGGGCCGCGTCATCCTGCTGCTGGTGGACGAGGGCAACATCCGGCTCGGTCAGGGCCGTGACGTGATGCGCAGTGCGGTGAAGTTCGTCGATGGCCTCTCACCGAACGATCGCGTCGCCGTCGTCGCCATTCCACGCGGCGCCATCGTGGATTTCACGTCGGACCACGAGCGCGTTCGCGAGGCGCTGCTGGCCACGGTCGGTCGCGCGTCTCCATTCAAGGGCCGCTTCTTCATGAGCCTCAGCGAGGCCATCGCCGCGTACGAGCATAGCGATGCGACGCTGCGGAACCAGTTGTTCATGCGCGAGTGCGCCGCCGTGCTGAACAATCCCGTGGAGCTGACGCGCTGCGAAATCGAAGTGGAACAGGAAGCCGGCGAGTTCGTGCACTATCAGCGCCAGCAAACACAGGCGTCGCTGCACGGAATGCGTGAAGTGCTGAGAAGCCTCGCCGCGCTCGACGGACCGAAGTCCGTCATCCTGATTTCTGAGGGGCTCGTCCTCGAGGGGCTCGGCGGCGAAGTGGAGGAAATCGCGGCGACCGCCGCCGACGTCCGCGCGAGCCTCGACGTGATGCTCCTCGACGTTCCCTCGGTGGATGTCTCGCAGGCGCAGCGGCCAACGACGCCACGTGAGGATCGCGACAGGCAGGTCACCGGCCTCGAGATGATCGCCGGCTTGTCCCGCGGTGCGCTTCATCGGGTGTTTTCGTCCAGCGATCCGGCATTCACCCGGATCATGCGTTCGCTGGCAGGGCACTATCTGATCGGTGTCGAGGCGCAGCCCTCGGACCGCGACGGCCGGCGCCACCGCATCTCGGTGAAGACCACCCGGCGCGGCGTCACGCTGTTCTCGCGGCGCGGGTTCCTGGCAACGACCTCGCCGGCCGCCACGTCGCCGGCCGACGCCGTGGCACGCGCGCTGCGGGCGCCGCTGACCATGAACGACGTGCCGATGCGGTTGGCGACCTGGACCTACAAGGAACCCGGCGGTTCCAAGGTGCGGCTGCTGATCACGGCGGAGCTCGAGCGCACGCGCGAGCAGCCGTTGGATTACACGGCCGGTCTGCTCCTCGTGGATCGCAACAATCGTGCGGTGGCATCAAACGTGGAGACGCGGCCGCTGGACCGGAGCACGGCGGATCCCAGCGTGGCGGTGTTCGTTCGCAGCCTGCTCGTCGATTCCGGCACCTATCTGCTGCGCTTCGCCGCGGCGGACAGCGAGGGCCGCCTGGGCTCGGTCGAGCGAAAAATCGACGCCTGGGACATGGCCGCGGGGGGACTCACGGTGGGTGATCTGCTGATCGGTCCGGCACCTGCGGCCGGCGCGGCCGTCATCCCCGCCATCGAGCCGGTCGTCGAGAACGGGCAACTGGTTGCCTTGTTCGAGGTGTACCAGACGCCGCTCACGGCTGACTCCATCCAGGCCACGCTGGACGTGGTGGCGGACGAGAACACGCGCCCGCTGCTCACCGTGCCGTTGAACGTCTCGATCGGCGGCTCCCCCGAAGTCGGTGTGCTGCAGGGCGTCATGAACACCTCCGCCCTTCCACCGGGGCGCTACCTCGCACGCGCCAGCGTCAGTCAGGCCGGCAAACCCCACGGGCACCTTACCCGGCCATTCCGGGTGGTCGTTCCGGCGCGCACCGCCAATGACGCGTCGGCGACGGCGGCGGCGATGGTCCCGCGAGAGTTTCTGGCCGGGCTCGTCGACAATCTGCCACCGGTTCCGCTCGAGGAGCTGGTCAGCCCCGCCGTCTTATCCACGGTGCTGACCGCCGCCGAAAGCGCCCGGCCCGGCGCCAAAGCCGCGTTCGCGTCTGCCCGCAAGGGCGGTCTGGGACCGGCCGCGCTCGAAGCGCTGTCTTCTGGTGATCAGGCTGCGGCCGCCTTTCTGCGCGGCGTCGACTTTTTTGCGCAAGGACAAAACGGTCGTGCGCTGCAACAGTTGCAAGTGTCGATGCAGCAGGCGCCCGGTTTCGCGCCGGCGCGCTTGTTTCTCGGCGCGGCGCTCAGTCAGGCGGGCCGTCATCGCGAGGCCGCCGGCCTGCTGCAAAGCGTCGCGAGCGACGTGGCCGGATCGGCGCCGGTCGCGCGGCTGACCGCAATCAGCTGGCTTCGCGCCGGCGACGCCCCCAATGCCATCGCGGCACTCGAGCGCGCCAACGTTGCGGGCGATGTGGACGTGGCGCGCACCCTGGCGTTGGCCTATATTGCCGCCGACCGTGCCATCGAGGCCGCTCCGCTACTCACCCAGTATCTCGCGGACAACCCGAACGATGGCGAAGCGCTCGTCGCGGGCATCTACGTGACCTACGCGGCGCACGTTCCGACGCCGCGGACGGATTCATTACAGGCCGACCGCGATCGCGCGCAAGGATGGGCAAAGGCGTACAGCGCGCTGAGGGGACAGCATCAAGCACTCGTCGACGCGTGGATGGCGTATCTGCGCGGCCTCTAGACCGCTTCAGGAATCCTTTGAGTTGACCCACTGCCGGGCTGCTGCGTCCGCGCACTTGCACGTCTGGGACGGCGCGGCGCCGGGTGGTGACGCTCCGCCCGCTTGTCCCGAGCGAGCGGAGCGAGTCGAAGGGCCTACTTGCCGGAAAGGAATTCCTTCGCCTTGGTAACCTCGGAGCGTTCCGCGTCCGCGTCCTTGCCGAGCTCCAGCAACTGCTTGTAATACATCGTCGCCTTCGTGCGATCGCCGGCGAGCTCTGCCGCGCGGGCAGCGCCGTACGTGCCGCGGAAGCGATTGGGCTCCTTCTTCGTCGTCGCTTCGAACGCCTGGAGCGCCTCTCGGTGGCGGCCGGCGTCGAGCAGCATGTACCCGAGCAACTCGCGCGCGGGTGCGAGCGGGCCCGGAGAGATGGCCGACTTGTCGGTCTGATCTTCGGCGTCCGCGGCGGCCATCAATTCTTTGACGCCCTGATCGCGTTGGCCTTGTGCAAAGGTCTGCCACGCCTGCGCCACACGTCGCTGAATGTCGACCTGCTCGGCCCAGTACGCATCCTGCATCGACTGCAGCTTGTCGCGCAGTTCCGCGAGGCGGGCAATGTCAGCGGAGGCGGCAGCGGGATTGCCGCTGCGCGACGCACCGACCGCACGCGCGAAGTGCGTGATCGCTTCGGTGTAGGGCGTGTTCGCCGGACGCGGCGTCAGCGCGGCGGCCTCGGCCCACTTGCCGCGCTCCAGCGCGTAGCGGGCCGGCATCACGGCCAGCGCATACGCGCCGGCACCGGCTGCGCCGGCGGCGATCCCGTCGGCGCCGCCGACGACCGACAGCGCCCGGTCGAGCGCGCCTTTGGCCGCCGTGTCCTGCGCGAGCTGCAAGTAGGCATAGATCTGATAGTCCAGCGCGTGCAGTTCCTCGCCGGCGCCGGCCGGACCGCCGGCCTTCCGCGCGGCGTCAGCCGATCGGCGATTCGTCTCGATCGACTCCGTCCAGGAACCCACGCGCGTGAACGTGTGTGACGGCATATGGAGCGCGTGCGGAATCGCCGGCGCCAGCGACGCATACCGCCGGGCGGCATCCAGCGCCTTGGGGGCGAGCGGCGGGGTGTCGTACGCGTGAATGATGTAGTGGGCCAGACCCGGATGGTCGGGCATCTGCTGGAAGAGCGGCTCCAGAATCGCTGCCGCCTTCAGCTGCTTCGCATAGGTCTTGTCGCTCGCCGGCGCCGTCTGGTTGATGGCCAGCGCGTAGAACATCTTCGCTTCCTGGTCCGAGGGATGGTCGGCCGCGACCTTTGCCATCGCCGCCTCATACGCGGCGATGCGCGCCGCATGCGTGCCCGGCGTGGCATCGGTCGTCAGCTGGGCGACCGCGTCGATGAATGCGCGCTCCCGTGGCGTGGGCGAGCCTGTCGTCTTCGCCCGCTCGATTGCCACGCGCGTGAGCTCCACCGTCTTTGGGTTCTTGATGCCGGCAAACGGATTGCCCCAGGAGCTGAGTCCGATGCCCCAGTGGGCCATCGCACATGCGGGATCCTTCTGCAGCACCTGCTCGAAGACGGCAACCGCCTGCGGAAACCAGAACGAGTGCAGCAGCGCCACGCCTTTGTTGAAGTCGTCGCGAACTGCCGGCACACAGGACGTTTCGAACTTCACGTGCGCGGCGCCTATCTCATCGGTAGCCATCGCACCGTGTTGCTCGTGTTGGGCGAGAGCAACCATCGGCGCGAGCACCGTACACGACACCACGAAAGCGATCAATCGGTTCATGTGCTTATCTCCCAAAATTGAGTCGATCGAGACCGATCCGGCCATTGCTGATTACCAGCAACGGGTCCTGGAGCGTCGATACATTCTCGAGCGGGTTGCGCTCCACTACGATCAGATCAGCCTCGAAGCCGGGCGCGACCTGACCGATATCCTTCTCACGGCGCAGCATCTGGGCATTGATCAGCGTCGCGGCCTGAAGGGCCGCCAGCGTGGAGAGGCCGGAATCCACGAGGTTGGCCACTTCGACGGAGAGGCGGGCGATGCTGGCCGGACCGTAGCCGGTGTCGGACCCTGCGACGATGCGCACGCCCATTTTATCCGCGCGGGCAATCGCGTCTCGCAGATTCGGCAGCATGTGGCGCCCACGAAGCATCAGATCGCGGTGGTCGTAATCACCCCCGACCTCCGTGAGGTCCTTCATCGCCTCCATCGTGGGATCGAAATACGTGCCCTGCTTCGCCATCAGCTGCAGCGCTTCGTCCGTGAGGTAGGTACCATGCTCGATGCTGCGCACTCCCGCCTTCACGGCGGCAAGCGCCCCTTCCGCGCCGTGCGCGTGCGCCTGCACGGGCACGTTCTTCGCGGCGGCGGTCTCGACGATCACCCGGAGTTCGGCTTCCGTGAACATCTGTTTACGCGGATCGGTGTCGGGCGTGCCCGCCCGTTCGGTCGCGTTGACTTTGATCCAATCGACGCCGCGAGACAGGTTGGCCTCCACGACCCGCTTCAACGACTCGGGGGTCGTGGCACCGCGCATCAAGTCTGCAAGACTCGGATGATCGACAAACGCCTCCTCGGCAATGAGCGTGCGCACGTGATAGCCCGACGCCACGATCTCCGGGCCCGTCAACGCGCCCTTCTTCACGAGCTCGCGTATGCCGACGTCGGCGTAGTAGGACACACCGGCACTGCGCGCCGTCGTGACTCCGCTTTCGAGTGCCGTCCTGAGCGCACGCAGGTTGCCGATGTGGACGTGCGCGTCGATGAGCCCCGGGACCACGAAACGCTGACGGACGTCGATGGCTTTCACGCCGGCAGGTGCCGCGGCCGCGCCAACCGATTCGATGCGTCCGCCGCGCAGCATCACGGTGACGCCACGCTGCACGGACCCGTCGATGACATTGACGACGTGGGCGTTGACGAGAGCGAGCGCCTCCGGCTGACCGGGCTGCGCCCGGGCAACCACGGTCGCGCAGGCCAACGCAATGATGATGACGAACAGACGCGCCATGTCGCCTATTTTGCCGTACTGGGCGGGCGCGGGCCGACTCGCCCGATGGGGGCTCTCGCCCGAAGGCCGGCTTCGCCGGACGGCGGGCCCACGCCCGAGGACGCTCACACGAGGGCCGCGCTTCGCGCGGATCCGAATCTTGCCATCGGGCCGGAGGCCCGCCCGCGGGCGAAGCCCGCCCTCCGACGAAGTCGGCCTTCGGATGGCGCCCGCCGTCCGCGAAGCGGGCCAATACCAGACTGGTTTGGTCGTATATGACCGTTGAGGCAAGCCCTGGCCCGCTCACCGCCTGCTCGGGCCCACTCGGTGAAACTGCGCGAAATCGCGAAAAACCTCCGTAAAATTGGCCGGATTGTCAAGCAGGCGGTGACGGGCTGTCGCCCTACCCACCTGACCAGACCGGAGGACCTGAGATGCACGCGCCCATCAAGTACGTGGAAAAAGGATTGGCTATTGCGGCCAACGGAGCCTGGCAGGTATTTTCCCACGTCAACAAGATCAGCCAGAACCCGTCCTTCGTCCCGAAGTGGTCGGACAAGCCACTGCTGAAGTCGTATCAAAAGACGAAGCCGCCACTTGGCTGGCCCCGTCAGACCGATTCGCTGTGCCCGACATGCGTGCGTGAGGCGCGACAAGCCATTCTCGATGGAACCAAGCCGCTCGAGTCGCTCCTCAACGAGAAGGTTGGCGAGATCAAGGCGAGCATTGAGGAACAGGACGGCAAGATCGTGATGGTCAAGGATTGCCCCGTTCACGGGCACTTCGAAGACACCATGGCCATCGACACCGCGTTCTTCAAGCACCTCGAAGACGTGTTTCCCGGCCGCGACATCCGTGCGCACAACGACGAGAAACTGCACAACCACGGCAGCAGCACCGTGAAGTACGGGCGCGGCGCCGTGTTGACGGTCGACCTCACCAACCGCTGCAACATGATGTGCGATCCGTGCTTCATGGACGCCAATCAGGTCGGGTTCGTCCACGAGCTCACGTGGGAAGACATCAAGACGGTGCTCGACAACGCCATCACCATCAAGCCGCGCCGGCAGATGTCGGTCCAGTTCTCCGGCGGTGAGCCGACGCTGTCGCCGTACTTCCTCGACGCCGTCCGGTACGCGCGCAAGGTCGGCTACAACTCGGTGCAGGCCGCCACCAATGGCATCGAGTTCGCCAAGAGCACCGACTTCGCAAGGGCGGCCGCCGAGGCCGGTCTCCGCTACGCGTATCTGCAGTTCGACGGCATCGGCAATGCCGCCAACTCCCATCGCCGCGTCGGCAACCTGTTCGACGTGAAGCTGCGCGCGATCGAAAACCTTCATGCCGCCGGCGTGGACATCGTGCCTGTGATCACGATCGTCAACGGGGTCAACAACGAGCAGGTCGGCCGCGTCATCGAGTTTGCGCTCGACAACCCGAAGAAAATCAATTTCCTCTCGTTCCAGCCCGTCTCGTTCACCGGGCGCGACGAAGAGGTGACGCCGGAGCGGCGCGCCGCGCAGCGCTACACGCTCAGCCACCTGGCGCATGACGTCAAAAACCAGACCGGCCTCGGCGAGCCGATTCGCGACTGGTTCCCCATTTCGTTCATGGGAACGTTCACGGACTGGGCGGATACGGTCAAGGGCCCCGAGCAGGAGTGGGGGAACGTGACGTGCGGCTGTCATCCGAACTGCGGCATCGGCATGGCGGTGATGGTCGACAAGGAAACGAAAGAGGCGGTGCCGGTCACGGCGTTCCTGAGGGCCGAGCAGCTGGCCAAGGATGTGGCCGACGTCAACGATGCGGCGCGCGGACGGTTCCTGTCGATCGTCGGTATGTCCCTCGCGCTCATGCGCAACTACGATTCGTTCAAGTCGCCGACGCACTTCCGTCTGTCGGATCTGATGAAGAAATTCGACAAGACGTTCGGCGCCACCAAAGCGGCACAGCAGGGCAAATACGGCACGGTGACTGGCGAACGCACTGTCAGCGACATCGAAAAACGCCGCGCCGACCGCTGGAACTTCCTGTTCATCGCCGGCATGTGGTTCCAGGACCTGTTCAACTACGACTTCCGGCGGACCGAGATGTGCATCATTCCGTATGCGACGCAGCAAGGCGAGATCTCCTTCTGCGCCTACAACACGGGCATCGGGTGGCGCAACATCATCGAGAAGATGCACATGACGGCCACGCTCACCAAATGGTACGAAGCGCACGGGCGTCACGAGATTTTCGCCGGCAACAAGAGCGTGCCGCTCACGACCAGCGAACACACGCTGAAGCTGAACGCCGAAGCGGTGGCCGCCGGCGCGCAGACCGATCTCGATGTGCTGGGCATCGCCAAGAACGCGCGCGAAGAAAAGCTCAAGGCGCGGCAGGCGGCCAAGGAGCAGACGCCGGAAGAGCAGCGCCATCACGCGGAAATGGAAAAGCTCTATCGTCAGCACGTGTTGAAAGAGGAGCCCGGCTCCCCCGTGATTCAGATTCAGGGGCTCGGCGGCAAGAAGAAGGATTCGCCGGTGCAGGACGTCTTGCACAAGCCTGAGGTGTAAACCGCCCCAGGCCAGGAATTGCGAAAGGCGGGACCTCAGTCCCGCCTTTCACTTTTTCACGCGCCACCTGCCCCACCTGCCCCACCTGCCCTACCTGCCCTACCTGCCATATCGTAAGTCCATGCTCCCGCTCCACGACATTCGCGTCGTCACGATGGCGCTCAACGCCCCCGGTCCCGTCGCGGCTGCGCGGCTTCGTGATGCCGGCGCCGCGGTGACGAAGGTTGAACCGCTCAGCGGCGATCCACTCGAGGGCTACTGCACCGGCTGGTATCGCGAGCTTCACGAAGGAATCACGATTGAGCGGATCGATCTCAAGAGCGCTGGCGGCCGATCGCGGATGGGTGAGTTACTGGCGAAGGCTGACCTCCTCCTCGCAAGCCAGCGTCCGTCCGCCCTCGAGCGGTTGGGGCTCGACGCAGCCACTCTGCTGTCGCCCCACTCGCGACTGAATCATTTGCGCTGGGTGAACATCGTCGGCGAATTGGAGAACCCCGAGACTCCGGGCCACGATCTCACGTATCTGGCCAAGGCCGGTCTGCTCGGACGTGAAATCCCCAGGAGCCTGTTTGCCGACGTCCTCGCCGGCTTGCACGCGTTCGCGACGGCCGTCCTGCTCTTACGCCAGCCCCCCGGGTCGAGCGCGGACGTGGGGTTGTACGACACGCTGGCGCCGCTGGCCGCCGCCCGGGCCCACGGCCTCACAGGCCCAGGCAACATGCTCGGCGGCGCCGTCCGGGCCTATGGTATCTACGACGCGCGCGAAGGCCGGATCGCGGTGGCCGCGCTCGAACGGCACTTTCGGATACGGCTCTACCACGAACTCAATCTGGTCGATGGAACCGAATTGACCGAGGCGTTCCGGGCCCGCACCGCCAGTGAGTGGGAGCAGTGGGCACGTGAACGCGATCTGCCCATTACAGCGGTGATGGACTAGCGATCGACAGGCAATTCGCGCAGGCGTCGGTCAGCCTGTTTCGACGGGGCTCGGCGATGATTTCTCGATGCGGCGGGCCGGGACCCCGGCGTAGATCGCGCCCGCTGCGAGCTTGGTGTACTTCGGGACCACGCTGAGCGCGCCGATCTGACAGCGGTCACCTGCTTCGACACCAATGCCAATCATGCTGCCAAGGCCGACGGTGACACCACGGCCCAGACGCACGTAGCCGGTTTTGACGACGCCGCCTTCGACGGTGTGTCCCGACAGATGCACGCTCTCGCCAATGACCACGCCGTCGCCCATTTCGAGCATGTTGTGATCGGAAATCGACAAGCTGTTGATGTACACGCCCCGGCCGATGCGGGCGCCATTCAGCTTCATGTACCACGTCCACAGCGGCGAACTGCGAAAGAACGTGCCCACGAGCACGCGCACGACGTGCGTGGAGATCATGTAGCGGGACCAATTGAGGAGCCCCCACTCGAGGTCCGCCAGACGCCATGCGCCGTCCGGCGCCGTGCGCCACCCCAAGATCCGTGTTGACGCCGCGGAGAGCGCCACCAGTGTCGTGGCAAACACCAGATACGCGGGGACCAGCGACACCGCAAGGACGAGGGGACGAACCAGCGGCCACGGCGGCGTGGCCCATGACAGCGCCCACGTCCAGAACAGGAAGGCTGGGAGCCCCGACAAGCCGAACACCAGGCTTTCGACGGCGAAGATCGAAACCAGCGTCCATGCCACACGCGCGGAGCGAGCCAGGGATCGCTTGGTCAAGGCTTCTTCGGCGGCGCTTTCTTGACCGGAGCCCTTTTGGCAGGCGCGGGACGATAGTCGAGCATCACCTGACTGATGGTGGCGATGGGCCGGCCGGGCGCGACGAAGTTGTCTTCGCCTTCGGGCCGCTTCACGCTGAGATGCTCGCCGAGGATGCTCACCTGCTCGCCGATGTCTCCCGGCAGTTCCATGGTGATGAGCTCGGCGCCGGACGGCGCAACTGCCTTGACGCCGCCAGGGCCTGCGCCGCCGCCGACGCGATCGAACAGATCAGCAGCCGTGCGGAATTCGCTTCGAATCACGGCGCGGTCGATGAGGGTGTTGTCCATCGCGAGAACGCCGATCGTGGCGGTGTATTGCCGGAACGCGCGATTCGCCTTGATGAGCTCTTCGGAGTACATGTGCCGATTGTGCAGCTCGAACGACAAGGTGACCGGGCCCCGGTGCGGAGGAATGGTCACGAGGACGCCGTCCTTCGGATCGTTGCCGGTCAGCACGTCACAGAACCGGCGTTTGGTCCTGATGCCGGTCCCGAGGTCCGAGGGACACTGCATCTCGGCTTCGACGCGAGTGGTCGCGGGCGCGGCCTTTCTCGCCGGCGCGGTCCGCTGAGCGCCGTGGACGTCGAGCGTCATGACGATGGCGACAAGGACCGCGAGGGCGCTCAGTTGGCGCGCGTACATGCACAAAGTATAGCGAGGTGGGTGCGCGTTGCGCACCCACCTCGTATGGCCGTCTCGCCCGGGGCTAGACGCAGCCGTCAGGATCGTCGCACCATCCGCCGCCGTAGCAAAGATCGACGTGTGGGGGAGCTGTCGCAGTGATGCGGCCCACCCGCGACGCCAAACCATTTCCGGAGCAAGGCAGTTCGGTTGCCAGTGTCAATCGCCCTTCGGCCTCCTCGCACGTGGCGATGACCGGCTCCGCCTCCGCGAAATACTGAAACAGGATGGCACCGTGTTCCAAGCGCTTGGGATTGGGCGCATCCGTCCGAGGGCCAGCGGAACTGATCACCCAGAGCTCCCCGGGCGTTTCGTTATCAGCAGAGTAAGACACGATGCTGCTTCCCGCGGAGAGCTGTAGCGTCGCGTCATCCGCTGTGTAGAGCGTGGCATCAGTCAGCGGCTGTTGATGTGACCCGAATGACCAGATCTTGCCGGCATCTGGATGAGCCGCGGAATTGTCCAGTCGTCCGCCGCGAAGGGTAACGGTCGCCTGGGACCAGCGCCGCACGTCGTTGCGTAGGCGCCTGCCTTTTGCGATCGTGTACATCTGCGCCAGGTGTGACGCCCGGTTGGCTACGGCACTGATGCCGCTCCGGGCATCAATGTCGACGTCACATCCTTCCAGGCACCTGAACACAAACCCGCTATCGGGTGCGTTCACCAGTCGATCGTCAAACGCGCCTGCAACCACTCCTGGCATCGGAGTCATCTGAAGCGCGCTCGCGATAGCGCTTCCCGATCGCGCCATCAAGAATGGTACATGGGCGTAATGGCCCATCGGGTGAAGGCCCGGGAGTGCGACGAGAATCGAGCCGTCGGTTCGCGAGATGTAGCCCATCATCCCGACGAACTTGACAGCCAAACCCCCGCCCTGTCGCGCGGTGCCAGTCGAGCGACCAAATGCAGAAACAGCAGCAGATCCAAGCACAATTTGCCCGAGAAAGTGTCTTCGGTTCACGGCGATACTCCTTGGTTGAGGTGAAGAGAGAGAAACGAACGAACTACTGCGTCGAGCCGAAGACGGTGAGCGTCGCCCACGGGCCGGGGCGGCGATCCGATGCGCTGAGGGCGGCCAGTTGGGCGCGCCGCAGGCTCTCCGCGGCGGCCGTGCCCGCCGCGTACCGCCGGTGGAAGTCGAGCCAGGTGCGTTCAACACTGCCGGGCTCGATATCAGCGATCGAACTCACCACATTGGGAATCCCCGCCGCAAGCAGCGCACGGGCAAAACCGAAGGTGCCACCGGCGCGGCTCTCGAGCGCGACGAGCTGCGCGCGCGGCCGCGAATCCGCGACATTACGTGCGAACACCGAGCCGGAGTACTTCTGGCCGGGATCGTCCGCCATCTGCAGATGTGAAAGGCCGGGGAATTGCTCGTTGACCACCACCTGTGCGACCACATGCACCACATCGCCGCTGGCGACTTCTTCCACGAGCGTGGTGGCCGTCGCCGCCTCGTTCCGCGTGAGGCGGCTCTCGCCGTAGACGGCCCCAAGCGATTGCGCCAGGGATGCACTGCCGAGAGGCGCCGATTGACCATGAGGCGCCCCGACAATGGATGCACGTCGCGATGTGGGGCGACCTTGCCCGAAGCGTGAACGTTCAACAGCTCTCGTGAAGGCCGAGGCGTTTGGCGCGAGAACAACGGCGTGATCCTCGACAACGTAGCGATTACTCCGCCGATCCCAGAGACCGGCATAGGCAATCTGGTTGTACGGAGCGTCCGCGACAACCACGATCTGGCCTACGCCGACGAGCAGACGGCTGGCTGGCCGAAACAACAAATCGAACAATTCGGCACTCGCTCGCGGCCGTGAAACGCCGAGCATCATTTCCTGTAGTTGGCGGGCCACGAGCGCCGACGCCCGTGAGGAGCTGATCGGCAGTGTGTGTGCCGCTATGTCGTCGCTGCGGATGACCCAGATCTGAAGCTGCTCGTCGAGCTGCGTCAGCACCGCCAATGCCGTGTCGCGTCCCAACGATCGTTGCACCTCGTCCAGCGAAGCAATGCCGGCTTCCCAGGCGCGTCGCTCTTGCGGTGTGCGCATACGAGCACGTTCCGTATACACAAATGCGCGAGCGAGGTCGCCACGCCGGAGCGATATTTGCGCTGCATTTGCATAAAGCCGCCACACCGAATCCGATCTGCGAACGGCAAATTCAGCCGCCGGCGACGCACGAAACGAATCAAGCGCTGCCAGTCCGTTGATTACGGCCGCTTCAGCCCTATCCAACTGATTGCTTCGAACGGCGGCTTCGCCAAGCAGCAAGTAAATACGAGCGCGCCGCAAGCCATCGTTCCGAACGAGTGGAAGTGTAAGCGCTTGTTCGGCTGCAGCAATGGCGAGTGTTGGATTCTCATCACGCAGAACCTCTGCCTCGGCGCCCAGCAGATCGTATTGAACGCGCGCGCGACTCTGTTGATCGGCTATCGTATCAACTCGCTCACGCGCAATTGCCAATTCGCGGCTCGCATCCAGTTGTCGCCCGAGCTGAGACATCGACCGAGCACGTTGTGCCCTTAGCTGAACCTCAAGGTTCGCCGAAACACCCGCGGGCGCGGAAAGCAATAGCGACTGAAGAAGCAGCGCTGCTGCGTGATGCCCACCGGCCAACGCATCACCGGATGCGCTCGCCAATGCAGTAGAGCGAATGTAATCACTGAAGCAATGATCCAACCGGTCGGCCGCATCAATGCGGTGTTGCCAGGCTCGACTCGGCTCACCCAAGATCTCGTGCAGATTGGCCAGCAGCACCTTCGCCATCACCCACTGATCGGTGTCTCCAGCCGCCACGGCTGACGCCAGCATCTCCTCGTAAGCGACTCGCGCCTTGGCAAACTCATTGAGGCCAAAGGCCGCCATCCCCTCGAGCCAGGCCGCGCGGGTGACAAGAATGGCGTGCCGGCGCTCGCGCGCGAGCGACCTGGCCCTGGACATCGCTCCTTCGGCTTCTTTGAACCGCAGGGCGTAATACGCCGTCGCCGCCAACTCGATGTCGGCCCTGACGCTCAACGGACTGCCGGCGGTTGCCAAGCTTCGACGCGCGCGCCTCAGAACCGGTGCGGCCTCCGAGAATCGCTGGCTCGCCATCAGGTCGAGGCCAGCGAGATACTCCTCATACGCGGCGACGCTGCGCGCCTGGCGGTTCTCCGCGCGCGCGCGCCGCACGGCCATCACGACGTCCTGATACAGATGATCCCCGGCGAGCCTCGCAAACGCGTCGCCCAGCATCTCGATCCGTGCCAGGGCCTGCTCCTCGGCGAGCCGATCCGATGCCTTCGCTGCGGCCACCCAGCGGCCGAGTAACTCGTTCTCGATGTAATCGCGCGCCGCGCTGGCGTGGTACCTGACGGCCGCCTCCGCATCGCTGGTGCGGGGTACGGAGTCGAGCGCGCTCCGAAGCGACGCCCAGTCCGGGCGCACCGCCGTTGACGTGGTCGCCGCCAGACGCGTGCGCGCCTCGTGCGCCCAGGCAGAATCCGGATCGCGGGCAAGGTAGTCCTGCCAGGCCGACCCGGCTTCGGCTCGCAAACCCAGCGCCGAGATGATCAGCGCGCGGTTGAACAAGGCCTCGAGGTGTGACGGATCGACGACCAGGACGCGCTCGACCGCGCTCAGCGCCGCCGGGAGATCATCGGGTCGATCCGCACGCTGCGAGCGCTCGTAGTACGCCGCGGCAAGGTCATTGGCCAGCTTCGTATCGCGCGGGGCAGCCTCGGCCGCGATTTCGAGCGTGCCGATCGCCGCGTCCAAATCGCCAGTGAGCAACGCCGCCACACCAACTGCCCGACGCGAGGGCGCCGCATCATCGTGTTCGAAGGACGTTCGAACATCGGTCGCCGTGGCAATCAGTTGAAGGGTGGGTCGTCGAGGGGCCGCGCCGGGCGGGTTCAGAGAGGGCGGCGGCGCATACGCGTTGGCGCCGGAGAGGCGCGCTTCGAGAGGTCGATGACCTTCCGCGACGTCGAGGAGCGCCGCCACCGCGCGCTGGGCAGACCAGGCAGGAATCAGACGATACATCGGGATCGCGAGTGCGGCGCTCGCGGCCACGGCGGCAAGGACCAGCGCAGGGGCCCGCGTCTTCTCGCGCGACCAACGGATGGCGCGCGTCGCAACCAGAGGCGGCGCAGGCGGGGGTGGGATCGTGGGCTGCCAGAGGTCGTCGTGTGCCTGGATTTCGTGGAACTCGACGACGGCCAGCGCCACAGCGCGACACTGCCGGCACTCGGCCAGGTGTGTCACCACGGCGGCGCGCTCGTAGCCGTCAAGTGCGCCGTCGAGAAACGCCGCGAGGAGGGCTGAATCGGGGCAGGGCCGCTGGGCGTCCATCACGGCCTACCTGGACGAACGGGAGAAAACGAAGTGCCACCACCTGTGGGACGCCTCGGCCGCGGCGCTGTCCACCGACCGCAGCACACCGTCCACATCGTCCAGGCTGACCCCTTGCGTGAGAAGCGACTCCCGGATCACCTCCTTGATGTTGTCGATGCGCCGCTGGAGTGGCCGCGCCTCGATCTGGAGCAGGCGAGCGATGCGCGTCAGCGGCTGATGATCGCGGAACCGCAATTCCAGAATCAGGCGATCGTCAGGCGACAGAAGCGCGAGCGCGTCGCCGAGCGCCGCACGGAGATGGGGATCCGCCACCTGCAGTTCCACCGGAGAGACCAGTGAGGGCTTCCGAGCGGGCTCCTCCGGCGAGGCGAGCCTCAACGCCACCGCGAGCTCTCGAATCTTGTGCCGCGGCTCGTCCACGCGGTGCGACGTGCGCATCCATTCGATGGCATCGCCCACGCTGAAGTGATCCCGCACCACGAGCTCTTCGAGCAGCATCGCCACCGAGCCGAGACGCATCGCCGCTGCGGTTGGACGCCACTCGCCCCAGAGGGCGGCCTGAAAGATGAAAAACTCTCGCGTCAGCACGGTGTTCAGGTAAGTGTCCCAGGTCGAGCGCCCGTCGAATGCGCGGAGCAGCTCGTAATCGTGGCGTTCGAGCGCGCGTTCGACCACCTTGCGGAACTCGTCGGTCTCCGGCAACGCAAGCAGGTGCCTGCGGGACAGATCAGCGATGATCTGCTCGATGCAGGGCCGCTTGGCTTCAATCAGTTGCTCGAAAGTCACGGCGTACCGGACAATGCGCCATTCTAGCCTGATTGGACTCGGATGAGCCAGCTATTCGTCCAGGCACGAGACGCCGGCGGGGGTGGCCACGGGAATGTCGAGGACAGGGCCCGGTCCCCGGTGTTTCAGCAGCTCGAGGAATTCCATCCGCGTCCGCGCGTTGTCGCGGAACGAGCCGAGCATGGCCGACGTGATGGTGTAGGAGTTCTGCTTCTCGACGCCGCGCATCGACATACACAAGTGCGTGCCCTCGCACACGACCGCCACGCCCAGCGGGTTGACCTTCGTGCGAATGGTGTCGGCAATCTGATTGGTCATGCGTTCCTGCAACTGCAGGCGGCGCGCGAAGATTTCGACCAGTCGCGGGATCTTGCTCAAACCAAGCACGCGGCCATTCGGGATGTAGGCCACATGGCACCGGCCGAAAAAGGGCAGCAAATGGTGCTCGCACAGGCTGTAGAAGTCGATGTCCCGCACGATCACCATCTCGCTATAATCGACGGTGAACAGCGCGCCGTTGAGTATCTCGTCAACATCGGTGTCGTAGCCGCTCGTGAGAAACCGCAGCGCCTTTTCCACCCGCGTCGGCGTCCGCACCAGTCCCTCGCGCGACGGATCTTCGCCGAGCTCCACTAGCAGCCGCGTGATGAGATCCTGCATCTGCGTATTGTATATCGCGGCTTTTGGCGTCCTGGGCCTCGCGGCACAGGAGCTATCGGACCCTGACGCGCTCTATCGCGATCGCGCGAACCTCGCGAGCGCGACACGTGCCGCGGCGCTTTGGGAATCGCGCCTCGCCACCAACCCCACGGACTTCGAGGCGGCCTGGAAGCTGGCACGCACGCAGTACTGGCTGGGCACGAACGGACTCCCCGTCAGCGACCGCAAGGCCGCGCTCGAATCGGGCATTGCCGCTGGCCGCACAGCCGTGGCCATTGCCCGCGACCGGCCGGAAGGGCACTTCTGGATGGCGGCCAACATGGGGGCGCTGGCCGAGTCATTCGGGCTGCGGCAAGGCCTTCGATACCGGGGTGCGATTCGCGACGCACTCGAGACCGTGCTGCGCCTCGATCCGGCGTTTCAACACGGGTCGGCCGATCGCGCCCTGGGCCGGTGGTATTACAAAGTGCCGAGGCTCTTCGGCGGAGACAAGCGGAAATCGGAAGCGCACCTGCGCCAGGCGCTCGCGTACAACCGGCAGAGCGTCATCACACGGCTGTTCCTCGCCGAGACGTTGATCGCGTTGAACAGGAAAGACGAGGCGCGTCACGAATTGGAGGCGGCCATCGCCGCCCCGCACGATCCGGAATGGATCCCTGAAGACCGCGTGTTCCGGGAACAGGCGCAGAGGCTGCTCGCAACGCTCAGGTGAATGGGACGCTACGTGTACCCGTAAAAGCCTTTGCCGCTCTTCCGTCCGTGATGCCCGGCCAGCACCATCCGCTTCAGCAGCGGCGGCGGCGCGAAGCGCTGTTCACGAAACTCATCGAACATGATGTTGGCGATGTAATAGGTGGTGTCGAGCCCGACAAAATCCAGCAAGGTGAGAGGCCCCATCGGGTGGCCGCACCCGAGCTTCATCCCCTTGTCGATATCCTCGACGGTCCCGAGCCCTTCTTCGACGCAGCGGATGGCATCGAGCAAGTACGGCACGAGCAGCCGGTTCACGATGAAGCCGCCCTTGTCCGGCGCCGTGATGGGCTCTTTCCCCACCGCCTTGGCGAACGCGAAGAGCTCGCTGTACGTCTCACTACTCGTGGTGAGCGCGCGAATCACCTCGACGAGCTTCATCAGGGGCACGGGGTTGAAGAAATGAAGCCCGCCGACCTTGTCGGGACGGCTCGTGCCAGCGGCAAGCTCCGTAATGCAGAGCGATGAGGTATTCGATGCGATGAGGCAGTGCGGCCCGACATGGGCCTCGACCTGCGCATAGGCCTGCTTCTTGACCTCGACGTTCTCGACAATCGCCTCGATGACGAGGTCGCAACCCTTCAGGTCGGCATAGCTCGTGGTCCCCGTCAGATTGCCCAGCGTCTTGTCGCGATCCTCCGCGGCGAGCTTGCCCTTCGCCACGCCGTCGCCGAGGAACTTGTCCACGCGGCCGAGCCCCTTCTGCAGCACGCCATCGTTGACTTCGAGCACGAACGTCTTGAACCCGGACGCGCCCGAAATCTGCGCAATGCCGGAACCCATCAATCCGCAACCGAGCACGCCGACTGTGTTGATTGCCATTTCTCTCCCTGGCCCTTTCGGGTGGGCCACGCTTCGCGTGGATGGCCGCTGCGCGGAAGGCGCGGGAAGGCTCTGCGCCCTCGCGCGTGAGCGCGCCGTCCGCGAAGCGGCCTAACCCAAATTTTCCACGATGGCGGCGAGCCCCTGACCGCCGCCAATGCATGCGGTGGCGAGACCGTACTTCTGGCCTCGCCGCTTCAACTCGAGGGTCACCGTGAGCAACAGGCGCGTGCCACTCGCGCCGAGCGGATGGCCCAGGGCGATGGCGCCGCCATTCACGTTCACCTTGTTCCGATCGAGGCCGAGCTCTTTCTCGACCGCAAGATACTGCCCGGCAAACGCCTCGTTGACTTCGATCAGATCGATGTCGTCAAGCGTCAACCCCGCCCGCTCCAGCGCCTTGCGCGTCGACGGCGCCGGGCCCATCCCCATGTACGCCGGATCAACTCCGACGGCAGCCCATGCCACCAGCCGCGCAGCAGGCTTCAGCCCCCTGTCCTTGACCGCCCTGGCCGAGGCCAGAATCAACGCCGCACCGCCATCGACGATACCGCTCGCGTTGCCCGCCGTGACGGTCCCGTCCTTCGAGAACGCCGACGGCAACTTCGCCAGCCCCTCCATCGTCGTATCCGGACGCAGGTGGTCGTCCTTGTCCACGATCGTCACGCCTTTGCGTGTCTTGATCTCGACCGGCACGACTTCGTCGGAGAACCGGCCCTCCGCCCAGGCGCTGGCCGCGAGCTGCTGGCTGCGGCACGCAAAGGCATCCTGCTGCTCTCGAGAGATGCCGTATTTGCCGGCGCACTTCTCCGCCGTCTGCGCCATGAACAACCCGCAATATGGATCGAGCAGCGCCTCGTACAGATAGTCTTCGAGCTTTCCCTGATTGAGTCGCAGGCCGGAACGTAATCCACGGATGACATGCGGCGCCTGACTCATGCTCTCCATGCCGCCCGTGAGGACCAGGTCCGCTTCGTCGAGCTGAATGAGCTGCGCACCGCTCACTGCGGCCTGGATACCGGACCCGCACAAGCGATTGACCGTGAGCGCGGGCACTTCGACTGGCACACCGGCCTTCAGGGCGACGTGCCGCGCGCCGTAGATGGCGTCGCTGCTCGTCTGGAGCACGTTGCCAATCACGGTGTGATCAATCCAGTCGGGCTTGACGCCCGTCTTGTCGAACGCGGCGCGCGACGCGATCGCGCCCAGCTCGAGAGCGGAGACATCCTTGAGCGCGCCGACGTACTCCGTCATGGGAGTACGCGCACCACCGATGATGAACACTTCTTTGGCCATGAGCCCCTTCTATTGTTGCTCGATCTGATCGGCTATCCAGCTGCCGACCTCCCGTGTACCCAGCGTGCCGCCGATATCCGGCGTCGTCTGGCCGGCGCGAACCGCGGCTTCAACCGCGGATTCGATGACGCGTGCCTCGTCCACGCGTCCGAGTGTTTCGAGCATGAGCGCTGCCGACAGTACCGCACCCATCGGATTCGCGATGTTCTTTCCTGCCAGCGGTGGCGCGGAACCGTGGACCGGCTCGAAGAGCGACGTCCGGCCGGGATGAATGTTGCCCGACGCGGCCATCCCGAGACCGCCCTGAAGCGCCCCCCCGATGTCGGTGATGATGTCGCCGAACAGATTATTGGTCACGATGACCTGGAATTGTCCCGGATCCTTCACCAGGAACATCGCCAATGCATCGATGTACATATGTGTTGCCGCGATGCCCGGATAGGTTGCCGCCACCGCCTGGAAGACACGCTGCCACAACGCGTGCCCCTGCTGCATGGCGTTGCTCTTGTCGGCCATGCAGACCTTCGTCAACCCGCTGGCCTGCGCGTGCTCGAAGGCATGCCGGATGATGCGATGCACACCCTTGAACGTGTTGATCTCTTCCTGTATTGCCACTTCGTCTTCGGTTCCTGCCTTGAACCGTCCGCCGATGCCGACGTACACGCCTTCGGTGTTCTCCCGGAACACCACGAAATTGATGTCCTTGCGCGTGCGGTCCTTCAGTGGACACAGCCGGTCGTCGATCAACCGGACGGGCCGGTAATTCACGTACAGATCGAGCTCGAACCGAGTGCCCAGCAGAATCTCGCGTGCGTGCCGGTTGTCGGGCACCCGGGAGTCGCCGAGCGCGCCGACGAAGATCGCGCCGAACTCGTCGCGAAGCATACGATACCCATCCGCGGGCATCGTCTCACCAGTCGCCAAATAGTGCTCGGCGCTCCACGGCAGGTGCACGAGGTCGAGCTTCAAGGCCGACACCTTGGCCACGGCCTCGATGACTTTCACTGCTTCAGCCGTCACCTCTTTTCCGATCCCGTCACCCGGGATGACCGCTATACGCACTTCTCCCCCGCACGGACTGTCACAGGCGCTCTACTGCGAGCGCCATCCCCATGCCGCCGCTCACGCACAGCGTCGCGAGGCCGCTCGTCACATCGCGCCGCTGCATCTCGTGCAGCAGCGTCACGACGATGCGCGCGCCCGTGCACCCGATGGGGTGCCCCAGCGCGATGGCACCCCCGTTCACGTTGAGTTTCTCACGGGGGATGGGTACGTCCTTCAACACGGCGAGCACCTGCGCGGCAAACGCTTCGTTGAGCTCGACCAGGTCGAACGATTCGAGATCGAGACCATGCTGCGCGTGCAGCTTCGCGATCGCCGGAACGGGGCCAATTCCCATGATGCGCGGATCGACGCCCGCGCTTGCCCAGCCTGTGATCCGGGCCAGCGGCTTCAATCCGCGATCGGCCGCCCACCGATCCGAGGCGAGCACCATGGCCGCGCCGCCGTCGGTGATCCCCGAGGATGATCCGGCCGTGATGATGCCGGGGTGCCCCTCGACATCCGGAAACACCAGAGGGAGTTTCGCGAGTGTGTCGACCGTCGTACCGTGCCGGGGGTGTTCATCCGCAGTCACCAGCATCGTCTGACCGCGTTGCTCAATCGTGACGGGGGCAATCTCGGAGGAGAAATGCCCGGCCTTCTGCGCGGCTTCCGCTTTCTGCTGACTCTCTGCGGCAAAGGCGTCCGATTCAGCGCGCGTGATGCCGTACTGGCGCGCCAATACCTCCGCGGTCTCGCCCATGATCAATCCAGAGAGCGGATCCAGAAACCCGTCGCGATACATCGCATCGACGAACTGGAAGTGGCCCATGCGATGGCCCCACCGCGCGTCGGCGCTGTCCACGAGATACGGCATGCGGCTCATCGACTCGATGCCGCCGGCGACGATGCACTCCGATTCGCCCAGCAGGATGCTTTGTGCGGCGGAGGTCAACGCCTGCATCCCTGACGCGCACGCCTTGTTGACGGTGTACGCAGGAACCGAGGACGGCAGGCCGCTTCGATGGGCCACCTGGCGTGCCGGATTGGGCCCCGACCCGGCCTGGCGGCCGTGGCCGAAGACCGCCTCGCCGACTTCGTCAGCCGGCACCCCGGCGCGTTCGAGCGCGGCTCGTACGGCCACCGCGCCGAGCTCTGCGGGATGAAGGTCGCGAAACGATCCGCCATACCGGCCAATCGGCGTCCGCGCCGCACCAAGAATGACCACCTCGCGTGCAGCCATAACCTAGCCATCCTATCAAACGCTCGTTCAAATTCAGGCGGCGGTGCTCGATTCGCTCGGCCTTGGATACGAGGATTCGTAACTCATGAGGACCCGCCGGCGATCGTGGACGGGTAATTCGTCTGATTACTCCAAGCATTTGGACAGAAAAACCAGAAATTCTGCCTTTTCCGCCGTGCTGTTGACCGGATGTTCAAAAACATTGAACGAACGGTCAAAAACGGGATGGCATGGGACTTCCTCATGTGATTGAGGTTCCCCACGCCTCAGTCGAGTCGTTTGGACATGCCCTCCGCGGTCGATTTTGACCGGTTCAGGAGTTCACGAAGGAGTCTTATGGTTTTTCGTACATTGCTTGCGCTGTTTGCGCTGTCGGTCGGCGTTGCCGGCCCCGCCACGGCTCAGGTTTCCACCACCGGCACGGTCCTCGTGATTGTGCAGGATCAGGACGGCGGCCGCCTTCCCGGCGTCGTCGTCACAGCCCGAGCCGCTGACACGGTGACCACGCGGTCCGCCGTGACCAACGAGGAAGGCGTCGCGACGCTCGAGGCACTCGCCCCTTCTGCTCTCTATGAAATTTCGGCCCAGCTGTCTGGCTTCCAAGATCTGATCCGGCCGAACATCCTTGTCCGGTCAGGTCAGACGGTCTCGGTGCCGCTAACCCTTGCGCTCGGCAGCGTCACCGAAGCGGTGACCGTCACGGCGGCCTCGCCGGTCGTCGATACCCGCAGCGCCACCACCGGCCAGGACATCACCCTGCAGCTGACCGAATCGCTGCCGACGGGCCGGAGCTATCAGAGCTACCTGCAGATCGTTCCCGGCGTCATGCCCGACGATCCGACCACGAGCGGTAATCCGGCCGCGCGCGGCGGCGTCAACTACAGTGACATTGCCGGCAATATGGGCGTGTCCACGGACAACGCCTACTACTTCGACGGCATCAACGTCACCGACCCGCTGACCGGCACGTTTGGCGCCAACCTCAACACGGAAATCATTCAGGAGCAGAAAGTCATCACCGGTGGCATCCCCGCAGAGTTCGTCGGAACGCCAGGGCTCATCTCGAACGTCATCACGAAATCGGGGTCCAACCGCTTCTCGGGCTCGGTGAACTATTTTTTCCAGAACTCGAATCTGGTAGCGGAAAACATCAACGGCGCGTCCGATGAATTCGCGACCAAAGACAATGGTTACACCTTCGGTGGACCGCTGTTCCGCGACAAGGCATGGTTCTTCGGCAGTTATCGCTTCACCAACCGCGAAGACGACGTCTCGACCCTCGATACGCAGGAGTTCCTGCGCACCGTCGAGAACACCCAGCATCAAGGCTTCGCCAAGGGTACCTGGTCCCCGGCGAATAGCGACCTCATCAGCTTCACCTACCTGAGCGATCCGACCGAGATCAGCGGCCGTCGCGACCGCGACATCACCAATGCGCGCGATCGGGCGCAGGAACAAGGTGGGCACCGCTTCGGCGCCTTGTATACCCGCGTGACCGGCGGCCTGCTGTTCGAGATTGGCGCCAACAAGCACAACGGCGAGGTTTCGCAATTCTCCGCGATCCGGCAGCCCTCGAACGACGTCCTGTTCCAGCGCACCGATGGACGCACGCTCTCCGAAGAACAGCTCGGCGGGTTTGGCATCGACTCCATCAGTGAGCGCGACACAATCGGGTTCCGCGGCGCGGTGTCGTACATTGCCGGACGCCACACTGTCAAGGGGGGCGTGGACTGGTCCAAGAACATCAACTATCGCGACACCTTGTACGTCGGGGAGGCCATCTACCGGTCGATCTCTTCGCGCTACGCTGACGCTGGCGTAACGGCCGCGAACGTCGTCGGCGGGAGCTGGACGCTGCTTCGCTTTGACCATTCGAACCCGAGCGATTACGCCGGCTTCCTCCGGACAATCGACGGGCGCAGCGATCGGGCACGGTTCTACAGCATGTTCGACCTCAACGGCGACGGCACGATCAGTCAGACGGAACTCGGTCAGGCGCTGGTCTTCAACAGCTCCTCGGGCAATCCGAGCAACATGGTGAATTACGACCGGACGCTGCAGTCCGCCACCGGTCCGCAGGAAACCAGCTCGCGTGGGATGAGTTTCTTCGTGCAGGACTCGGTCACCTTCAATCGCATGACCCTCAACGTGGGTGTCCGTGCGGAACGCTGGGAACACTTCGCGACGACGGGCGAGAACATCTACACGTTCCCGTGGGAGTTCGCCCCAAGGCTGAGCGCGGTGTATGACCTCATGGGCGACGGCCGGCACAAGCTCTCGGGCTATTTCGGCCGCTACTACGACCCAATCCGCAACAACATGACCAACTTCGCCGGGACCCTCACCGGTTCGATCTTCGAAGAGCAGGTCTTCGCCGGCGGTGAGTGGATCACGTACCGCACCCGCGGCGGCCCTGCGGTGCAGGACGCGTTCTTCTCGCCGACGACGCAAACCCCCTATACCGACGACGTTCAAGTGGGCTACGCAGTAGACCTTGGGCAGAACATGAGCTTCGAGGCACTGTACATCAACCGCCGTACCCGGGACATCCTCGAGGACTACGACCTCGAGCTGTATGCCACCGCACAGGATGGCGAGATCCACTACCCCGGTTCGATTGACGATCCGAACACACTGTTTCTCGGTCTGGATTACTTCGGCTACACACAGAATCCAGGATCGAACTTTGTCATCGCCACCCTGGCGGGCGGCGAGCGCAATTATCAAGGCCTCGAATTCGTGTTCCGCAAGCGCTTCTCGGACCGCTGGCAGACGCTCGCGTCTTACAACTGGAACGACGCCGATGGCAACACGAACTCCGACTCCAACGCCGACTTCCAGGGAGACGTGCTCTTTCTCGACCCGCGCGCGCCCAATCAGTTTGGGCGTCAGCCCGGCAGCATCACGCACCTGCTGAAGGGCGGCGGCTCCTACACGTTCGACTTCGGTCTGCAGTTGGGCGGGTTCCTCAACTGGAACTCGGGCACATTCGCGAGCCGCACGTTCCGGGCGTCGGGCCGCAACCTGCCGATCCGGGTCGATCCGGCTGACGCATTCGATTATGCCGGAACGGTGCAGCGCTGGATCGCACCGGACACGGTCGGCACCATCGAGAATCCTTCGTGGGGCACACTGGACGTGCGCGCCCAGTACACCCAAAGGCTCGCCGGTGAAGTCGCCGCAGAACTGTTCGTCGATGTCTTCAACATCGCGAACACTCAGGGAGCGATTCGGACGCAGGACCTGGTCGCAGGCCTGGGCACCACCGCGTTCAGCGATCCCATCCAGTGGGTGACACCACGCCGCGCCTTCCTGGGTCTTCGTATGAAGTTCTAGACAACGGCCGCCTTCGGCGGAGGGCCCATGGAGGGCCGCTTCGCCGAAGGCGAAGCCGCGACGTCAGTTGTTGTCGATCTGCGCGCGCTGCAGCTTGCCGCTGAAGTCCACATAGATCGACTTCCACTCCGAAAACACATCCAGGGCAGCGGTCCCCGCCTCACGGTGGCCGTTGCCCGTGGCTTTCGTCCCGCCAAATGGCAAGTGCACCTCGGCCCCAATCGTCGGGGCGTTGACGTAAAAAATTCCGGTATACATTTCCCGCATCGCCCGGAACGCCCGATTGATGTCCTGCGTGTACAGCGACGCGGACAGACCATAGTCGACGTCATTGCCGATCGCAATCGCTTCATCCAGCGACCGGCATTTGAGGACCGACACCACCGGCCCGAAGATCTCTTCCCTCGCAATGCGCATGTGTGGCGTCACGTCGACGAATACCGTCGGTTCGTGAAAACAACCCTTCGATCTCGTCCCGTCGGTCAAGCGCTTCCCACCGCACGCGATCCGCGCACCTTCCTGTTGCCCAATGTCAACGTAGCTCATGACTTTGGACAGCTGCTTCTCACTCACGGACGGGCCCATTTGGGTCGTCGGATCCAATCCGTCGCCCACGCGTAACGCTCCTGCGCGCGCCACGAACTGTTCCACGAAGCGATCGTGCACGCGCTCGTGCACGATGACGCGGCTGGCCGCCGTGCAGCGCTGCCCTGTCGTTCCGAACCCACCCCATAGACACCCTTCGAGCGCCAGCTCCAGATTGGCGTCGTCCATGATCATGATGCAGTTCTTGCCGCCCATCTCGAGGTGGACCTTCTTGAAGTAGGGCGCGGCGTTCTGATTGACGATCCGGCCGACGGCGGTTGATCCCGTGAACGACACCACGGAGACGTCCTGATGGGTGCTAAACAGCTCCCCAATGATGGGTCCTCCAGTCACCAGATTGACGACGCCGGGCGGCACCCCCGCATCGTCCAGAATCCGCACGAAGTTGAGCGCCGACAGCGGCGTCAGTTCTGAGGGCTTGAAGACAACCGTGTTACCGCACACCAGCGCCGGAATGATCTTCCATGAGGGGATCGCCATCGGGAAGTTCCAGGGAGTGATGATGGAGCAGACGCCCATCGACTGGCGCATGGACATCGCCCACTTGTCCGGCAGTTCCGACGGAACGGTCTGGCCGTACATTCGTCGGCCTTCGGCGGCCAGAAAGTACGTCATATCGATGGCTTCCTGGACATCCCCGCGGGTCTCGTCGAGGACCTTGCCCATTTCGCGGGTCATGTCGCGGGCACACTGCTCCTTCCGCTCCACGAGCAATTGCGCGGCCCGGAACAGCGTCTCGGCCCGTTTCGGCGCCGGCACCAGGCGCCAGGATTGATACGCGGCCTTCGCCGCCGCGATGGCCGCCAATCCATCCTCCGCGGAGGATTCGGGGAAATTCCCGATGAAATCCTCGGTGTTCGCGGGGTTTCGATTCTCGAACGTGGCGCCAGACGCCGAGCGCGTCCAACGGCCGCCGATGTAATTGTCGAACATCGGCACAGTAGGTTTGGACATGCGCACGATCTTACCTGCCCGCCGCGCACCCACAATTGCCCCGGCCGGCGTGTCCCCCCTGCCTGACGCCAAATCTTCGCTTTGCGCCATTTTGTTCCAGATTCGCTACCGTGACCTCGTGCGTAAGAGTGGCGCGGTTCTTGAATCCCAAAAGGCCGAGGCCGACATGACGCCGAACCTACTGCTCCGTGACGCCAACAGGCAGCTCGCCGTCTTCATCGGGGGCGGGATCGAAGCACTCACCCACGTCGAACCGATCCTGATCGGGCGAGCCTACGACGTTGAATTCGTCGCCATGGACGACGAGCCCTACGCGACGGTCGCCGCGCTCAAGCCGGACATGATCGTGGTCAATCTCGATCTCGAAAACGACGCCGGGTTCCAGTTGCTGACGATGCTTCGACTCGATCCCGAGACCGCACAAATCCCTGTGCTGTCTTACGTCCACCAGGACGACATGTCAGGCAGTGGAGACGCCAGCGTGGAGCACAGTCCAATGCGCCTGCCAGCCACGCATATAACACGCGCGCAGCGGCACTGATCGCTGACTGGTTGCAAGCCGGGGCCGCGGGCAGCAGGAGAACGTGGTGACCCGGTGTGGAATTCTGAGGGACGAAGTTCTGAAGCGACGGGGGGCGTGGAACCCTGTGGACAATGCGCTCTGGCGGACTAAGCGTTCTGGCGTTCTTGTCGGAGCAGTTCAATGAATTCGGCAATGACCGACGCGACGCCTTCAGAAGGCTCGATGAACTCGATACCCGAGCGGTAGGTCACGATATCCTGATCCACGTCGCTGATGCGGGAATGCGCGACGCGGCCCTTCACCACAATCGACCGCTCCCCCAGGGTCAATCGAAAATCGTGCAGTGAATCCAATTGCAGTGGGAACCCGGTCTCGATCTGCATGCCGCCTGTGCTGATCTGCCGGATGGCGGTGGGCTGATACACCATCACTTCGCCGCCGAGGGAACCCAGCAGGTCGAGCCGTTCCGAACCACGCTTGTTGGATTTAGACATCGGCGGCGTAGCGCCTACCCCTTGACGTTCAGGTGTTCGAGATAATCGCCAGACTCGATCCGCTGTGCCCGGCCCAACGGGGCGTTGTAGAAGTACGCCCACGCCTGTACGTTGCCGCCCTCATCGAGCGTCACCTCTGTGAGGACGCGCGTGTACAGACTGCGCTCGGGTTCTGCCGCTCGATACCCTTCAATCTCGTCGAGCGTCGCGAGCACCGTCGTCGGGTCGAGCATCTCGTAGACCTCGCCCCAGACCGTGCTGCGATCATGTGTCGGAACGGCCGCCGGATAGATGCCCAGGTCGAACAGGGCCGCGCGGATCGTGCCGCGCCCGGCAAAGGACATCTGCGGATCGACGCGCAAGCGCCCGGGACGATTGAAGGGCGTCATCAGCGTGCCGTAAAAAAAGACGAAATCCGCCACAGGTTATGACCTGGGCGGATTATACATCCGGCCTCACGATGGACACGATGGACACAATGGACACGAAGAAGAACCAATCTATTGATCGTTCGTCTCCTTCGTGCCCTTCGTGCCCTTCGTGCTATCGCGGCTGTTCGAGCTTCTTCAGCTGCGCGAGGGCGTCGAACAGCTCCGACGGCAGCGTGAAGGACACCGCGACGTTCTTGCCGTCACCCGACAACTGCAGCGAATCGACCATGGTCTTCAGTTCGGGTTGCGCTGAGGACTGCATCCTGGCCAGCGCCAGGAAGCCGTTGAGTACGTCACGCATGTTCTTGGCGGACTCTTCGTCGCGCGCTTCGGCCTTGAAGACGCCGCTCACACCTCCGTTGATGTGAGTCGCCGCAGAGAACCACTGAATCGCGGGCAGATGGGCCTGAATTTCGGAGGGGACGTGGGCGCTGTCAGCGATGGCGTCGAACCGGCCGACCGCCCAGGCGTTGCTTGCGTCGAGCTCGCCGATCTGGCGCATCAGGTCCGCGTTGGTCGAGACGATGTTGCGACCGCCATTGGCGTCAATCGACTGCTTGATGGCCTCGTAGCCGCCAAGGGCGATCAGGTCGGCCTCGAGAAAGCCGATAGCCATCTCGGAGTGGCCAGCCTCGTGGCGGTGAAGGAGGAGTCGCTTGCCGTTGTAGTCCTCGACGTGGCCGCCGTGCTCGAGGGCCAGCGCCTCGAGCCGTGACTGTTCGAAGCGGCCGCGCGCGAGAATCAGCATGCCATTGTGCGGGCTCGTCGCCTGGGTCGCACCCGTGGTGAGCACCGCCACGACAGAGTTGATGTCGTGGTCGATGTTGACTCCGGTCTTGGCCTCGAACTCGTCGCGCTCCCTGGTGTCGGGCTCGAACTGTCGGAAGCTCTCGCGGAACTGCGAGTCCATGATTTCTCGGACATTGGCATACGCCACCACGGCCGCGTCGGCGGGAACGTATTGAAGCTCATCGGGACCGGCGGCTCGTGAAAACGCCACTGGAAAGCCCATGTAGGAGGCCACCAAACCAGTCGTCAACCCCACTGCCAGGATTGCCGCTGCCGTGATCACGAAATACCGCGTCTTCTTCGACATCGATCCGGACCCCCCTGATGGATTATACGAAGTCAGCTAAGGGCAATGTTCCCAATATTTGCCGGCCTTCGGCCGGGGGGCCGCGCTGCGCGCGGTGGGCGCGGCCGCGCCGCGCGGGCCGCACTGCGTGCCGATGGGGAGATCAGGCCAACGGCCCGCCTGCGGTCGCGAAGCGGCCGCCCTCAGCCCGACCGGTGATCCGCGCGAGCCGGCGAGCCCGCCCCTCGCGGCGAAGCCGCGCCTACCGGCGAAGCCGGCCCAACGGTCAAGCC
The DNA here is from genome assembly GCA_035512515.1 of Vicinamibacterales bacterium. Lineage (GTDB taxonomy): Bacteria > Acidobacteriota > Vicinamibacteria > Vicinamibacterales > UBA2999 > JACCSI01. Next base: position 90,437 of record DATKDY010000261.1, on the reverse strand, counting down.
AGCCCTACTGCTCGAGAATGTATTCCTTGCGGTCGACGATTTTTGCTGCCAGATACAGGAAAACGACCACATACATGACCAGCCAGAACAAGGAGACCGAGGCCGGCGGCGTGTCCCGGAACATGCCCTGGAGAATGCTGACCACCCCATCCGACGGCATGCTGTGCGGCACCAGCGACTGCAGGTAGTAGGCGACGGTAAACCGCTTCATGTAGCCCGGCATGGCCATGGCGGTCTGTTCCCAGCCGGTGACGAACACCAGGCCAATGACGAGCGGCCGCTTGAAAAACGCGCCGACAAAGGCAAACAGGGCGCCGTAGGCGGCGAGGCCGACAAACAACAGTCCCAGATCGGTCACCAGTTGCGGGAAGGTCGCGGGAATCTCCGCGGGCCGGACCAGCAGAAAATACACCACCATCACCGCCGGCAGCACCACCAGCGAGGTGCAGGCGAGATACGCCAGGTACTTGCCAACCAGCACGGCACCGCGCGGCACCGGACGGGTGAAGAGATAAGTGATCGTTTTGTCTTCGACCTCATCGGCCATCAGCGCGGTGCCGTAAAACACCCCCAGGATCGGGATGGCAAACCGCAGATACAGCATCCAAATCATGATGCCGAACACGCCCATCCCGCCGATCCGTTGACCGTTGACGCGCAGCGCGGGCATGCCAAACGACTCGAGCACGCGGACAATCAGCGCCAGCAGGACAGGCCCTCCGACCACCAGCACCATGAAGATCGAGCGGCGTGACCACAACATTTCCCCGAGCGAGAGGTCGAAGATGCGCCGCGACGCGGCCCAGAATGACAGCGGGCGGCCGGCGGTCGCCGAAACAGGCGTGGACGGCGGGGTCGCGCCAGCGGCGTCGAAGCGGTCCGTCATTGTTTCACCAGATAGCGGAACACCGCCTGCAGGTTGTCGTCGGGCGAGGTCACCTCGTCGACCGTTCCCGCCTCACCCGTCGTCGCCAGGTGCGTCAGCCTCGCGTAGAACGAGTCCGGCTTCGACGTCTCGATGACGACGGCGCCCGGCTCGAACCGCAGGCTGAGCACGTCGTCTTCCGCGAGGAACTTGCGCGCCAGCGCGCGCGGGTCGGCGCCGCGCACATACACGGTGTGGGGATGCGTATCGATCAGCTCGCGAATCGAATGCACGTTGCCTTCGGCGAGAATACGCCCGTTGTTGATCAACAGGATGTTCGACGTCATCGCCTCGATCTCGTGCAGGATATGGCTCGACACGACGATGTGCTTGCCGGCCCGGGCCCAGTCCTTGATGAGCCGCACGGTCTTGCGCCGCATCAGCGGATCCATGCCGCTCAGCGGCTCGTCGAGAATCAGCAGCTCCGGATCGTGGACGAGCGCCTGCGCCAGCTTCACGCGCTGGCGCATGCCCTTGCTGTAAGCACCGATCTTCTTGTTGGCGGCATCCATCAACTCGACTCGCTCGAGGGCGCTCGTGGCGGCGGCCGCGGCCTCCGGCTCCGTGAGCCCGTTGAGCCGAACCAGCGCCGTGACCCACTCGAGACCGGTCATCCGGTCGTAGAAGGCATCCTGCTCGGGGCAGAACCCGATGCGGCGGTAGATGGTGGGATTGCCCCACATCGGCTCGCCGAACACGGTGACGGAACCCTTGCTCGGCTTGATCTGGCCCGTGATGAGCTTCATGAACGTGGACTTGCCGGCGCCGTTCGGGCCGAGCAGGCCGGTGATGCCCGGCGGAATCGCCACGGTGACGTCGTTGAGGCCGCTCACCTGACCGTACCACTTCGACAATTGCGTCGCGTGCACGATGGCCCCACCCGGCCCCCCGCTCATTTCACCACCTCGACGCCACGTACGTTGCGCTCGAGGATCCACGCCGATCCGGCAATGAGGACGACGATGGTCGCAATCGCCACGAGCGGCGACAGCTGGTACGGGGGATCGATCCGGAAAATATAGGCGCCAATCTGCTCGAGGGTGTCGGTCGGCGACAGCCACGCCCAGGAACTGCGCCCGGTGATGCCGCGCAATGCCTGAAAGAACGCCGCCGTGAAGAAAATGAGACCGGCATACATGATGCCCACGAACCGGCTGCTCTTCGACATCGAAGACAGCGCCAGCATGGTCATCGCCGAGACCAGGACCTGCAGCAGCGAAAACAACGTGATGGCCGGAAGCAGGAAAACATTCTCCTGGACGAACGCGAAGTTGCCGGCAAACATGGTCTGGACGAGCAGCAGCAGAATCGCGGGGAGCCAGGTGACGCTCGCGAGGAACAGAAACAGGATCGCGAACTTGCCGGCGACATACTCGGCGCGCGTGAGCGGCTTCGAGAGGTACACCTGCAACGCGTTGGCGCGACGGTCGTTGGCGATGAGCCCGGCGCCAACGTAGATCGTCACGAAGAAGACGAAGACGCCCTGTTGTTCGAGGAATTCCCGGAACGTCTCGGCACGCGGCGCGAGAAACGAGGCCTGCTGGAAGTTGGCGGCGATATAGACCTGCACTGCCCGGACGAGGAACGGCGCCCAGGCCAGCAGCATCAGCGCGATGAAGCTGCGCTTCGACAGGACGGTCCTGATGCCGGCGCGCGCAATCACTTGCCACGACTTGCCAACGGCTGCCTTCGATCCGAGATAGCGGCGGTAGCCCTGATCGTGAATGGGCATCGCTAGATCTCACCCACGGCACGGGCAAACACGTCTTCGAGCGTCGGGACGCTGGGACGCAGGTGCCGGATTTGCGCGCCCTCGCGCGCCGCAAGCTGGAACAGCACGAGCGCACCCTCAGCCGACGTGCCCGGCACGAAGACGCGCATCACGTCTTCTTCCGTGTCGTGGCACTCGTACCCCTCCCGCCGCAGCACGGCGATGAATTCGGCGCTGTCGCCTTTGATTCGCAGTTCGTAGACGCGCCCGGCCGGCCCCTTGAGCGCTTCGATCGGTCCGGCCGCGGCAATGGTGCCCTTGTCCATCACCACGACGCGCTCGCAGGTGTATTCGACGTCCGGAAGCAGATGCGACGAGAGGATCAGGTTGACGCCCTTGTTGTGCGCAAGGTCGCGAATCAGCTCCAGCATCTCGTCACGGCCTTTCGGATCCATGCCGTTGGTGGGTTCGTCGAGGAACAGCAGGTCCGGATCGTGCACCAGGGCTTGTGCGAGCTTGATGCGCTGCTTCATGCCGGTCGAGTAGGTTTCGAGGTTGCGATAGCGTGCCTCGCCCAGGCCAACGTAGTAGAGCACCTCGTGCGCGCGCTGCATGGCATCCGACACGGGAAGGCCGGACAACTGGGCGCAATAGGCGACAAACGAGACCGCATTCATGCCGGGGATGTGACCGTCGCTCTCCGGCATGTAGCCGATGCGCGCGCGGATATCGAGCGGGCGCTCGGCGACGTTCATACCCAGGACCGACATGCTGCCCCGATCCGGCTTCACGAAACCCAGCAGGGTTTTGATGAGCGTGCTCTTCCCTGCGCCGTTTGGCCCAAGCAGACCCACGGCGCCGCCCATGAATTGCGCTGACACGTCCTCGAGCGCCCACTGCTTGCCGAACCGCACGCTGAGGTTTTCGCAGTGCACCACCGGTTGGGTCGGATCAGTGCCTTCGATTCGCTGCGCGTCGCTCAGGACAGGGGGCGTAGGGTGAAATTGAGGCGGGGAGGGCGGGGATTCCGCCCCGCCGATCGGCTCCGGCATGCTGTTGAAGTATACGGAACCCTGCGCTACAGCGTTCCTCGGAGTCCCAAATCGTCAGCCTTCTCGCGCATGAAGACAATGACATTGGTGACGTGCCGGTCGAGTGGCAACCCCATGAGCTCCGCCCCGCGCGCGAGGTGATCGCGCGGCACCTGCCGGGCAAACGCCTTGTCTTTCATTCGCTTGATGACCGATGCCGCCTCGAGGTCCAACACGCTCTTGGATGGCCGCACCAGCGAGGCGGCGGTCACGAACCCGGCCATCTCGTCGCAGGCGACGAGGGTTTTTTCCAGAGGCGTCTCCGGCTCGATCCCGGTGATCTCGGACGCGTGCGAGAGGATCGCGCGCATCACCCACTCGGGGTAGCCGAGAGACCGCAGATGCTCACATCCTTTGTGCGGATGATCGCCCAGCGTCGGGTAGCGCTCGTAATCGTAGTCGTGCAGCAGCGCGACGACGCCCCACTCTTCTTCGTTCTCACCAAACTGGCGCGCGTAGCCACAGACGGCCGCCTCGACGGCGAGCGCGTGCTTGCGCAAGCTCTCGCTCGCGGTCCACTCCGTCAGCAACTGCCACGCGAGATCCCTCGACACCTGCATGTGCACACCTTACAACAACCGGCCAGCTTGCGAGTGCGCGGGCCACGTGAATGCGCGGGGCCGGGCTTCAGCCCGGCCAACCAGTCGACAATGCTTTCCGGATTACCGCCACCGCAGATTCGCTGACTCGATACGCTTCGAGCCCTTCACTCGTCACCCACACGGCATCGACCGCATCGTCGCCGGCGCAGAGAGCCCCGCCCACGCATGTGCAGAGGTAATCGACGATCACGAAGTGGTGCCGGATGCGGTCGTCTTCGCGTTCGACGCGCTCGAACACCTCAATCACCGACCCGACGCGGACCTCGAGTCCGGTCTCTTCACGCATCTCGCGTCGCACGGCATCGGTCAGCGTCTCGCCGAGTTCGACCCGTCCGCCGGGAATCGACCACTGGCCTTTATACGGATCGTTCGCACGTTTGACGATGAGCGCCTTGCCGTCCTTGACGATGACAGCACCGACGCCGAGGATGGGCGAGGAGGGAAACTCGTTCGACACAGCAGCTCTGGGCTTTCGGCTTTCAGCTTACAGCTATCAGCTATCAGCTATCAGCTATCAGCGCTATCGGCTTTCGGCACTCACCTCGTCGAGCGCTTGCCGGACGGCACCGACGCTGCGCGCCATTCGGAATTCCCAGCGCCCGAACTGGCCGTCCGCATTGACGGCCGCCACCCAACGCTCCGCCGACGCTGCTTTGATCTCCGCGAGCGGATCGAACCCCTTGGTTTCCACGATGAGATGTCGCGGCTCCACGGACTCCAGTCGGACGACGAAATCCGGCACGTAGTCGTGCGTCTGGCCGTTGTGCAGGTAAGGGATCGCGAACCCAAGTCCTGCGTTCTTGACAAACGCCTGCACCAACGGGTGCGTGTCGAGAATGTAGGCGGCTGACTGCTCCCACACCTTGGTATCGGCGACGACGTAGTTGACATGACTTTTCAGCGTTTCGCGTACGTCCTTGGAGGTCCAGTAATCAACTTCGGCGGTGGAGCCCGGTTCCCGGTTCGTTTCGTAGCGCGGCACTTCCGGCGCCTCGCCCCTGCTGGCGTCGGGGCGAATGGCGCTCACGAGCTGCTCGATCGCCCAGCCGTAGTACGGGGACAGGTACAGATCCACCTTCTCTGCCGGCGCGATCGGGACGACCTTGTCCTGGACATACCGCTGCACGATGATCGCAAGCTGCGGAAAGAGCACGTGCGCAGGCACTTCGGCCTGGTTCTTCACGTACTCACGCGTCAGGTCCTTCGCCATCTCGAACACCAATTCCTGCACGCGACGGCCCTTGCGGTAGGGATTGAGGTTGAGACTTTCGTGCCGACCGGGACCCATCAACGACGGCCGACCAGTGTTGGTGGGCAGCGAGGCCTTGACCTCGACCTCCGGCGGAATCTTGCCGGGATCGAGCCAGAGCGGCGGCACCCGGTCCCAGTCAACGCTGACACGATTGCGGATCGCTTGGCGGTAGCCCTCAACGCGTGGAAAGCGGATCTCCAGGTGCGAGCGCTCGGGCACGGGGCTCGCCCCACCGCTGTACGGCGATGCCGCCGATGATACACAACCGCCACCTCGCGATTCGCAGAACGTCTGCACATCAAGGGCCGCCAACAGCAGCCGAGTCATGGGTCCTGTCGCGAATGCAGGAGATCCTGAAGGTCGATCAGGCCGGACCACGTGTGACGATGGGGCGGCAGCGGTGTCAATAATCCCAGCTCCAGAAGGTCCTTGGTCGCCCGCAACGCGGCAGTGTCGTCAAGGCTGGCCAGTTCCCGCCAGCGAATCTCCTCGAGCCAGCGACCCGTCTCGCCCCAGTTCTTCACGTAGGCCTTCTGCTGCTCGCGCGTCATGTCATTACCTTACCGCGCCACGCGTGCCACCGCACCCGCCCGCAGCCTCGGCGGCCTTCGGCCGAGGGCGCGCCTGCGGCGCGAGGGCACGCCTTCGGCGAGCGGGCCGGGCTCACGCCCGGACACCTCGGCCGCACCTGCCCGCACCCGGTCGCACCCGATCGCACCCGGCCGCACCTGGCTTCACTCCCCCATGACCTTGACGACGACGCGCTTCTTGCGCTGGCCATCGAACTCGGCGTAGAAGACCTGCTCCCAGGGACCGAGATCGAGTTGGCCTTTGGTGATGGGCAGGATCACCTGATGACCCATCAGGGTGCGCTTGAGGTGCGCATCGGCGTTGTCCTCGCCGGTCTGGTGATGCCTGTAATTGAGGCCGGCCGGCGCCAGCTTTTCGAGCCAGACCTGAAAATCGTGAATGAGGCCGTCTTCCCAGTCGTTGACGTAGACGGCCGCCGTGATGTGCATCGCCGAGACCAGCACCATGCCTTCGTGGACGCCGCTTTTCGTCACGATGGCAGCGACTTCGTCCGTGATGCGGACGAACTCCTGGCGTTTTTCAGTGGTGAACCAGAGATACTCGGTCAGTACGGTCACGGGTGTTCCTCACGATATGCTTAGCGACTCCAGACGTTCAAGCGTGTCCGGGTATTTTCGAACGAGTCTGATCAGCGCGGAAGCCTGCTCGTTGGGTTTGCTGCGTCCCTGCTCCCACCTTTCAAGAGTCCGGGGGTTGACGCCGATCTTGAACGCGAACACCTGTCGGGACATGTGGAGCGCTTCGCGTGTCTCCCGAACGAAATCCGGATCGACGGTGGGAACGGTGATGGGCTCTACCTGATGAGTCCGCAACGTAAGGCGCCCCTCGCGATGGTCGCGCATCGCCTGCACACCTGACATGAGTTCGCGGAACAGGCTCCGCTTTTTCGGTGTCGTGCCTCGCTTGGTCCTCTTTGCCATCGCTATTTGCTCCGTTCCGCCCTACGTCTCGCGCGCTCTCGCGTCTCGCGTTCGACTGCTGACTTGAGAACGCGCTTCTCGGCGGGGCTCAGGTCGGCCATCAAATCCTTGTCATAAACGGTCATCAGCCAGATCTGCGAATCCGCGAGGAAGTAGTAGTAAATCAAGCGGAGTCCGCCGCGCTTGCCTTTGCGCATCCGCCCACCGCAGCTTCCGGAAGCCGCCGGTGCCAGGGATCATGTCGCCGGCTTCGGGGTCGCGGCTCAGATGCTGCTGAAGCGCGCGATATTCGTCGTCCGTTAGGAAGTCCTGGAGGAGCTGCGTGAATAGCGGCGCCTCAATGAACTCCACTACTCGATCCTACGCAAGCTGCGTATGCTCAGTCAAGCGCGGTGTCAAAGAGCTACGGCGGGATGCTGACGGCGACGGCCGCAAAGTGGCGACTGGACGCGACGCCGGCGTCAGGCCGGGACCTGACGGCCGCGACAATGGCCGCCGCCACGCGTCAGGCATGGAGCTTGGAGGTCTCCATCGAGGACGTGTACATCGAGGATTCGTTGACCCGAGCGCACCGAAAGTGCACGCTAAGTGCATGGCTGTCAAGACCATCACGATCGACCTCGAAGCGTACGAGACTCTGGCGCGCCGGAAACGCCCCGGCCAGTCCTTCTCCGAGGTGATCAAGCAACATTTTGCCGGCGGCTCGACGGGACAGGACCTGCTGGAGGCCGTGAAGCGGCTCTCGATCTCCGAGGAAACCCTTGACGCGGTGGGGTCGCAGATTCGGGCGCGCCGCCGCAGTGCCGCGCGCGTTCCGACATGGTGATCCACGCCGATTCGTCGTACCTGATCGATCTGCTTCGCGAGCTGGCGCGCGTGCGGGCGTTGTTCCCAGGTCCTGACCGTCGTGTACCCCGACGAGCGTTTCGCCGCCGGTCTATGGCGACACGCTCGTCAAGCTGCAGCGAACGGGGAAGACCGTTGGCGCGATGGACCTGCTCATCGCGACGGGTGCCGTTGTCGACGACGCCACGCTCGTAACCGCGAACCGCAGGCACTTCGACGCGATCCCCGGCCTTCGAGTGCTCGGCTAATGCAACCTGGCCTGTTGACTGGGTGGTCCCGGGCACAATCACGGCGGGCACGCCACCGAGAACGACATGTCCGACGGCTGGGTCTGGATGCCGATTTCGGCGAACGGCCGAACCAGGTTGGGATAAGTCACGGCGTTAGGCGGTGATCGGCGCGTCAGCGCCGCCCGCAGGCCGAAGGCCCGCCCCCCGCGCGAAGCGCGGCCACCGGCGAAGCCGGCCCTCGAGGCGCGAGGTCCTGTATGCGCGCCAGGCCGAAGGCGGAGCTTCGCGCCGGAAGGGCGCGCCGTGGCGCGAGGCGGTGATCGGCGCGTCAGCGCCGCCCGCGGGCCGAAGGCCCCGCCCCCCGCGCGAAGCGCGGCCCACCGGCGAAGCCGGCCCTCGACGAGGAGCGAGGTTCTGCGGATGCGATGGGTGAGCAGCGCGTTTGTCCGGCGCGACGTCGGGCGGATCTTCGCCTACCGGCAGGAGGCGCTTCCATCGCTGCTCAGAGCGGAAGCGACGCCGCCGCGTTGAGGTCATGCGCGGCAAACTGACCGCGCGCGAGTTTTCGCAGCCCGGCGGCCGCAATCATCGCGGCGTTGTCGGTGGACAGGTGCGGACTGGGCACGAACACCGGCGTGCCGACGCGCTCACCGCGCGCCTGGGCGACCTCGCGCAAGCGCGAGTTCGCCGACACGCCGCCGGCGATGCCGATGGACCGGGCGTTGTGCCAGCGCGCGGCGGCAAACGTCCGCTTCACCAGCGTGTCCACGACGCGGGCCTGGAAGCTCGCCGCCAGCAGGCGAATCTCCTCTTCGGGCAAGTGGTCGCTCCCGATTCGAGCCTGCCGGTCGCGCACGTGCCGCAGCACCGCGGTTTTGAGCCCGCTGAAGCTGAAATCGAAGCGGTATTCGCGCGTGGGCGCGTTGCGATCCGGATGCGTCAGCCGCGTCGCCGGCAACGCGATGGCGCCTGGATCCACGCCTCTCGCCAACCGGTCGATGATCGGTCCGCCGGGATATCCCAGGCCAAGGAGCTTCGCCACTTTGTCGTACGCCTCCCCAGCCGCGTCGTCCCGCGTTCGTCCAATTGGACGATACTCTCCGGGGCGCGGCACGAGATACAGGCTGGTGTGGCCGCCCGAGACCACGAGGACCACGGCCGGTGCCGGAAGCTCGCCGTTTTGCAGCCACAACGATTCGATATGGCCGGCCAGATGGTTGACGGCGACGAGAGGGGTGCCTGCGGCCCACGCCGCAGTCTTCGCGAAGGCGACGCCGACCAGCAGCGATCCGACCAATCCGGGGCCCTGCGTGACCGCCACGGCGTCGAGGTCGGCCCAAGTGACCGCGGCTTCGTGCAACGCCCGCTCGACGGTGCCACAAATGTCGCGCACGTGCTGCCGCGCGGCCAGCTCAGGCACCACGCCTCCCCATTCCCGATGAATGTCCACCTGAGACGCAACGATGCTGGACCGCAACTGCCACGGAGGCACCCCCCCTTCACCTGCGCTCACGACGGCAGCGGCCGTTTCGTCACACGACGTTTCGATACCTAGCACCAGCATTCGACTCTCGGCTCTCGGCGCTGCTTCGTACCTCGTGTCGGTTCGTTCCTCGTGTCGTTCCTCGTGTCGTTCCTCGTATGGTTCCTCGTGCCGTTCTTTCGGGTCGTTCCTCGTGCCGCTGTTCGTGTCGTTCCGCTGTTCATGTCGTTCCGCTGTTCATGTCGTTCCGCTGTTCGTGTCGTTCCGCTGTTCGTGTCGTTCCGTCGTTCATGTCGTTCCGTCGTTCCGTCGTTCGTGTCGTTCTTAGTTCCGTTCTTAGTTCTTAGTTCTTAGTTCTTGGTTCCCTCCCGCCAGGGTCTTTCCAAAGGGCGGGTGAAAAATTCCGCGTTCGGTGATGATGGCCGTGATGAACCGATGCGGCGTGACGTCAAATGCGGGGTTGCGGATCTGCGCGCCGTCTGGCGCGAGCTGAATGCTGCCGACGTGCGTCACCTCTTTTCTGTGCCGCTCCTCGATCGGGATGTCGCTGCCGTCGCTCGTCGACAGATCGACAGTGGACCACGGCGCCGCGACATAGAACGGAATTCCATGCTCGCGGGCGAGAACCGCAACCGTGTACGTGCCGATCTTGTTGGCCGTATCCCCGTTGGCCGCAATCCGATCCGCCCCGACGACGACGAGATCGATTTGGGCGTCGCGCATCAGCGCCCCGGCCATGCTGTCGGTGATCACGGTCGTGTCGATACCGTCCTTCATCAACTCCCAGGCCGTCAATCGTGATCCCTGAAGAAACGGCCGCGTTTCGTCCGCCAGCACCTTGACGCGCTTGCCGGCTTCGATGGCCCCACGAATCACGCCCAGGGCGGTGCCATAACCGGCCGTCGCCAGGGCGCCGGCGTTGCAGTGTGTGAGGATGCGAGCCTCGGCCGGGACCAGCGTCGCGCCGTACGCGCCGATTGCCCGGCAGCCCGCCACATCTTCGTCGTGGATTTTCACCGCTTCGGTTTTGAGCCGCGCTTTCAGCTGATCGACCGATTCGCCGGCCAGCGCCCCGTCCGAGAAGCATTGTTTCATCCGGTCGATGGCCCAGAACAGGTTGACGGCTGTCGGACGAGTGCTGGCCATCAGATCGCACGTTTTCTGGAACTCCGTCGCGAACTGCCGGGTGCCGGTCTGCTTGCTCCGCTCCATCCCGAGCGCGATGCCCATCCCCGCCGCAACCCCGATTGCGGGCGCACCCCGAATGACCATCGTCCTGATGGCTTTGGCGACGTCGGTGGCGGTCTTGCATTGCACATACACCTCATGCGATGGCAGCTTGCGCTGGTCCACCATCACGATCACATCGCCCCTCCACTCAATCGTCGGAAGCATCTCCACCGGATTCTCTCACGCCGACTCAGCGCGCGGAGCGCGCCGAGAGTAATAGCCAACCAGCCAAGACGTCTCCCGAGGGGATATCAAGGGCAGAGCCCCTGGCTGGTTAGCGAAGGAACCGCCGGTCGAAGGCGGCGGGGAGAAGTTCGCCGAGCCGGTGGGCGGCGGTGACGCGCGTGAGGTTGGCGAGAAGGATCTCCATGTTGCCGCCGAACTCCCAAAGTATCTGGCGGCAGGCGCCGCACGGCGGCGTCGGCTCGGCCGTGTCCGCGAGGATGAGGATCCGCGGAAAATCACGATGCCCCTCCGACAGCGCCTTGAACATCGCGACGCGTTCCGCGCACATCGTGAGCCCGTAGGACGCGTTTTCGATATTGCAGCCGGAGATGACGCGGCCGTCGGTGGTCTCGAGCGCGGCGCCGACTCTGAACTGCGAGTAGTCGGCAATCGCGTGATCGCGGGCCGCGCGGGCGGCGTCAAAGAGCGCGTCAGAGCCGGCCAATGATGCCCTCCAGCAGCGCGATGAACTGCTCGCGCACGCGACGCGTCGTCTGCATCACCTCGTCATGGTGCAACGGCTGCGGCAGGACGCCAGCCGCCATGTTCGAGATGCACGAGATTCCCAGCACCTCGAGGTTCATCTGCCGCGCCACGATGGCCTCCGGGACCGTGGACATCCCGACCGCATCGGCGCCCAGGGTGCGGAACGCGCGGATCTCGGCCGGCGTTTCGTAACTTGGCCCGTGAACGGCGATGTACACGCCGTGCCGGACGGGCAACCCGATTTCGCCCGCCGTGGCGTCGGCCAGCCCCCGCAGCCGCGCCGAGTACACTTCGGTCATGTCAGGAAACCTCAGGCCGAATCGGTCGTCGTGCTGTCCCACGAGCGGGTTGCTTCCGAGCAGATTGATGTGGTCGTCGATGATCATGAGCGAGCCCGACGTGAGGGCGGTGTTGATCCCACCGGCCGCGTTGGTCAGGATGAGCGTGCGAATGCCGAGTCGGCCCAGCACGCGCACCGCAAACGTCACCGTGCGCAGGTCGTGCCCTTCGTAATAATGCGCGCGTCCCGACAACGCCAGCACATGACGGCCGCGCACCGTGCCGCCGACGAACCGCCCGGCATGGCCGATGACGGGCGAGGCCGGAAAATGCGGGATCTCCGCATAGTCGACGCCGAACGCTTCCGGCATCGTTTCGGCAAACGAGCCGAGGCCGGAACCGAGCACCAGCGCCACGTCTCCGCCGCCAAATCCCTTACCGCGAAGCCACTCGGCGGCTTCGGTGACCTGATCGAAATATTCAGTGGTCAATGCGCGCACACCTACAACAGCATGGAGGCGACGCATGCGTTGACCAGCGTCGCGATGAACCCGGCCAGCAACGCGCGGAACCCCAGCCGCGCCAAATCGCCGCGCCGGCTCGGGGCCATCGCGCCAATGCCGCCCAGCTGAATGCCAATCGAGCCAAGATTGGCGAACCCCGTCAGCGCATACGTCGCGAGGATGTAACTGCGCGGATCGATGTCCCGATACTCCGTCGTGAGCTTTACGAACGAGACGAACTCGTTGGCGACAAGCTTGGTCCCCAGCAGGTCTGCCACGGCCGGGATGTCCTGCGACGGCACCCCCATCAGAAACGCCACCGGAGCAAACACGATGGAAAAGATCGATGCCAGCGTCAGCCCGGGCCAGGCCCAGCCGAGCAGGGCATCGACCAGCGCGATGAAGGCGAGAAACGCGATTAGCATGGCAGCGACGTTCAGCGCGAGGCTCAGACCGTCGCTGGCACCCGAGGCCGCGGCATCGATGACGTTGACGTGCCGTCGCTCGATGCGCAGCTGAATGTCACCGCGGGTTTCGGGTTCTTCCGTTTCGGGCAGGAGCAGCTTGGCGAGATACAGCCCGCAGGGCGCCGCCATCACGCTGGTGGTCAAAATGGCGATCGGGTCCGCGCCCAGCCCAATGTAGACCGCCATCACGCCGCCGGAGATCGTCGCCATCCCGCCCACCATCATTGCCAGCAGCTCGGACCGTGTCATCGCCGCCACATAGGGTTTGACAATGATGGGAGCTTCGGTCTGCCCCATGAACACATTGGCCGCGCTCGCCAGGGTTTCCGCGCCGCTCGTCCGCAGCGCGTACATCATCCCGCGCGCCATCAGCCACACGATGACCTGGAGGACCCCGAAGTAGTAAAGGACGGTGAAGAACGCCGAGATGAAGATGATGGTCGGCAGCGCGGCAAACGCGAAGATGAAGCCGTTCTCAGGCCCCAGCACCTTCCCCATCACCTCCTGATTCGCCAGCGCGCCGAACACGAAGTACGAACCCGCGTTGGTGAACTCGAGAAACCGCCTGACGATGTTCGCGACAGCGCTGAACAGGGCATACCCGGGTCGAAAATCGCCGATCTGAAATTTCAGGATGAAGAGGGCGAGGGTCAACTGCAGGGCAATGCCCCAGAGCACGGTTCGCCAGCTGACCGCGCTTAGATTGGTCGAGCACGCGGCACAAATGGCGATGAAGCAGATCGCGCCGGCGCCCGCTTGCCCGCGGTAGCCGATCACGTCGGCCATCGCCCAGGCGATAGCGGGCACCACGATCGCCACGGCGACGGCGAGGAGGCGCAATCGTCCATCGGTTCGAACCGGCGCCGCGTCAGTCATACATAGCTCATCTCCCCTTGTGCATGGACCCAGCCGAGTACCAGCGGCGTCGCCGGGGGCGGCGTGTCGCCGATGTCGATGCCGGATTCGGCGAGCCGAATGGCTTCGTCCAGTTGGCGCCCCTCGTTGTAATGCAAGGCGAGCACAGAGTCACCCTGATTGATCGCATCGCCTGGTTTCTTCAACACCGTGACGCCAGCGGCCAGATCGATTGGCGCATCCACGCGGGCGCGCCCGGCGCCCAGCATGACGGCCGCGCGCCCCACCGCTTCGGCATCCAGGCGGGTGATGTAACCGGCGGCGGCCGCTTCGATGTACTTGCGGCTCCGCGCCTGCGGCAGCTTGCCAGCATCGTCGATCACGCCGGCGTCTCCCCCCTGCCGCACGAGCATCTCCTGAAACTTGCCCAAGGCCGCGCCGGACTCGAGCGCGTTGCGCACGCAGGCCTCGGCCTCGGCCTCGCTATTGGCCCGGTTCGCCAACTGCACCATGCGCGTTCCGAGCCGGACGATGAGCGCCACGAGATCGGGGGGGCCCGCGCCCTTGAGCGTGTCGATGCACTCCGCAATCTCCAGGGCATTGCCAACAGCGCCCCCGAGCGGCGTGTCCATGTTGGTGATGAAGGCTTCGGTGCGCACGCCGTGCGATTCCCCGATGGACACCAGTGATCGGGCCAGCGCCAACGCCTCGTCGCGGCCCTTCATGAAGGCTCCGCTCCCGCACTTGACGTCGAGCACGACGGCGTCGCTGCCCTCGGAGAGTTTTTTGCTCATGACCGACGCGGAGATGAGCGGAATGCTCTCAATCGTCGCGGTCACGTCCCGAAGCGCGTACAGCCGTTTGTCAGCGGGCGCGACGTCCCTGGTCTGGCTGATGAGGCAACACCCGACGTCGCGCAGGATGGCGATGAACTCGTCGAGCGAAAGGGCGACGCGAAACCCCGGAATGGATTCCAGTTTGTCGAGAGTGCCACCGGTGTGGCCCAGGCCGCGGCCCGACATCTTCGGCACGATCACGCCGCACGCCGCGGCCACCGGCGCCAGGACAATGGAGACCTTGTCGCCCACCCCGCCGGTGCTGTGTTTGCCGACCTTGATGCCCGGAATCGACGACAGGTCCACCCGCTGGCCGGAGCGGACCATGGCATCGGTCAACCGGCTGGTTTCCTCCGCCGTCATGCCCCGCAGCACGATAGCCATCAGCAGGGCCGACGCCTGATAGTCCGTCCACGATCCGTCGGTGATGCCTTGGATGAACGCCTCGATCGCGTCACGCGAGAGCGCATGGCCGTCGCGTTTGGACCGGATGATGTCGACGACTCTCAAACCGAAGAAAGGATATATCGTATGCGGTGGATCCACTGAGTTATCTCGAGAATGGCCGCGATCGATCCCGCTGAAGCGCTCTCCCCGGACGACGCCTCACGACTGGCGGAATTCGCGCGTGCCTGCAAGGCGGCCGTGCGCGTCGTGGCGCTCTACCCCGCGACGCATCCTGCCATTCAGACGTCACTCAGCCGCGTCGCCGAGTCGGCTGAACGGCTCCGATCCCAGGGGGCGGCGGTGCTGACCGTGCTCCCGGATGCGGTGCTCCTCGATGGCCGTTCGGCGGTGAAGCCCGACAGCGCACTGGGCGAGCTCGCGGCGCTGCTTCATCTGCACCTGATCGGCGAACTGCGCGTGACCGGCGAGGTCTCTCATACGGCGTGGCATGCGTTTCTGATGCTGTTGTCCCGCTCGGCCGAGGACATCCGTGGCGAGGGCGGCATCGAGCGGGTGTGGATGTCGAGCGGCGGCGGCCCGATCGAAATTCGCCAGATTGATTACAACGAGGTGTTGCGCGAACGCGCGGGTGGACTCGATGGCGGCTGGGATCGCATCGTCGCCAATTACCTCGAGGGCGAGTTCTCCAATCTGAACGACGAGGCCATGACGGCGCTGCTCGACATTGCTGGTGAAACGAACCGTTTCAAGGACTTCACCGAGCAGTTGGTGTCGAAAGCGGCGGAGTCGAACGCCGCCGGCAACAAGGAAGTCGTCTTGCGCATCCTGCAGGCGCTGGCCGACTTCGTGGCAACCCACCATCCCGAACAGCTCGATCGGATTCTGACGCAGGTTTCTGGCGTGTTGCCGCGCCTGACCCCGGATCTCGTCGTCACGCTGATTACCACCGGCGCACCGAAGGAGGGCGGACCGCCCGGCATCGATCTGCCCGGCGAAGTACGCGCGCGACTGTCGGACCAGACGGTGGCCGAATTCGTCGCGCAGTCGGTATCGCGCGAACAGGGCGCCACAGGCCGATTGGCCCAGGCCTTTCAGGCACTCGTCGCGGACGAAAGCAAGCGCAGCGAACTGCTCGAGATGGCCGAACGTGAAGCAGCCAACCTCCCCATCGGCCGGCAGCCTGAGTTCCCGCATCTGTGGAAGAGCGCGGCCGATCTGCTGACGACGTACTCCGATTCGAAGTTCGTGTCGGACGAGTACGGACGTGAGTTGGCGACCGCCCGCGCCCATGCCATCGAAGTGGAACGCGTCAGCGACGACCCGCCGGAACGGGTCAGCGCCTGGCTGGCCACGGTGAGCGAAGCGGCCATCCGCCAGCACGATCATCAGGTGCTGCTCGATCTGCTGGCCCTGGAGACGCGGCCCGATGCGTGGACGCACGTGCTCGAATCGGCGATTCGGAGCATCCACCAGCACGTGCTGACGGGGGATCTAGCATTGGCCCAGCCGGTTCTCGACGCGATCCTCGGCGCCGCAGAAGACGGGCAGCCGTTTGCCGACACGGCGCGGAGCGGTCTCGAGCGCCTGCGCAGCGGACCTCTGACGCGCCACGTGGTGCTCTTCATCCGCCAGGCGCAGGATTCGGAAGTGCAGGCCATTTCAGCATTCTGCCGCGCGCTGGGGCCGTCGGTCATCGGGCCGCTTGCCGAAGCCTTGGCGAGTGAGCAGGGCGCCGCGGTCAAGCGGTTGCGCGACGTCCTGCTGAGCTTCGGCGCCGCCGGGCGCGGCTACGCCGATGAATTGCGCTCGTCGGCCAATCCCGCGGTGCGACGAACCGCCGTCGAACTGTTGCGCGCCTTTGGCGGTGCCGATGCGCTTCCCGATCTGGCCAGGCTCCTCGACGATGCGGAGCCCGCCGTGCAGCGTGAAGCCCTGCGCGCGATCGTTCAAATTGGCACCGCGGAAGCCTACGCCACCTTGCAGGAAGCGCTCAAGTCGGGCAACACGCGCACCCGTGACGTGATCATGCAGGTGCTCGTGGCGACCCGTGACGATCGCGCCGCGCCGCTGTTCGTCTACATCCTCGAGCATAGCGACCACCGTGGCCGTCTCGAGTCGGTCTGTCTGTCTGCCATCGACGCGCTGGGCAAGCTGGGAGGCGATCCTGAATCGGTCAAGGCCCTGAAGAACGTCCTCTATCGCGGAGAGTGGTGGGCGCCACGACGGACGAACCGGTTACGCAGCGCGGCCGCCCTCGCGTTGCGCGCCGCAGGGTCCGACGCTGCGCAGCGCGCGCTCGAAGACGCCGCCAGCGACGGGCGACGCGGGGTCCGGCGTGCCGCCCGGACGGCATTGAGCGCGCCGGCGCCGCGGATACAGCGGAGGACGGGCTGATGGAAGCCGGGCGGAGATCGCGGCTCTCGGAGGAGGCGGTGCGGCGCTTTGCCGCCGCCGTGCGGAGCGCGCAGCTGTACGCAAGCGGCCATCCCCTCGTTCAGCGATCGCTCGATGCGTTGGGTGAAACCATCACCCAGTTGGTCGCCGACCAACCGTCGATTGCCATTGGTCTGATCGAACAGGAAATCGTCGTCGGCGACACGCCGCTGCCGAAGGGGGCCGAGCAGTACGGCGAGTTCATTCGGCGCTTGCAGGGGGTGGGCATCGAGCGCATCGCGTTCGAGCGTGGCGTCACGGCGGAGGCACTCCGAACCCTCATCGCTACGCTCGCGCACCCGGAACGCGCCACTTCGTCCGGGCGGCCTGGGGTCCAGCCCGCCGATCCGCTGGGGCTGTTGCAGTCGCTGCCTCACATCAAGGTCGGGCGGATCAGCCTGGACGATCGCGTCAGCACGTCGGCCGCCGATGTCGCCACCATCCGGCGCCTGTACTCCGATGCCGTCAACCTGGCCGGGACGCTCTGGGAAGGTACGCAGCAGGACGGCGATCTCGACCCTCAGAAGGCGCAGCAACTGGTCGACAACCTGGCGCAGGCAGTCGCACAGAACCGGACGGCGCTCGTGGCGCTGACGGCATTGAAGGAGTACGACAACTACACGTTCACCCACATGGTGAACGTCTCGATCCTGACCATGGCGCAAGCCCGGGCGCTTGGCATCGAGGGAGCGTTGCTCCGCGAATTCGGCCTCGCCGCCCTGATGCACGATATCGGCAAGGTGCGCACGCCCGTCGAAATCCTGAACAAACCGGACCGGCTGACGGATCAGGAATTCGATATCATGCGCAGGCACGTGGTGGACGGCGCAGAGATTCTGCGCCGCACGCCGGAAATGCCGCCGCTGGCGGCGGTGGTGGCATTCGAGCATCATCTGCGGCTCGACGGCACGGGCTACCCCTTTGGCGTCACGCGCAACGCGCTCAACGTCGGGACGATGCTGTGCAGCATTGCGGACGTCTATGACGCGATGCGGTCGCAGCGCGCCTATCAGCAATCGTTCCCGTCCGAGCGCATCCTGGCCGTGCTCAAACGAAACGATGGCATCCAGTTCGACCAGCACCTGGTGCGGCGCTTCTCGCAACTGATGGGGATCTACCCGCCCGGCAATCTCGTGCGGCTCGACACGGGGGAGCTGGGAGTCGTGCTTCGGGTCTACGCCCCGGATCCCTATCGGCCCAAAGTGCGCGTCATCGTCGGCGCCGAGGCCGAGAAACTTCAGCGCCCCTACGACGTGAACCTGTGGGAAACCACGGGCGAAACCGGCGGACCCCAGACCGTCGTCAGCCCCGTCGATCCCGCCGTGGCAGGGATCGACCCGCTCACCTATCTCTGAGCGATCGGGCCGCCGGCCTCAGAAACGGTGGCACACCCAGGGGCAATCGTGATGAAATTCGACGTCGTGGATGCCTTGCGCCCCCGGACATCCGCCCCGGAGTCAGCAGTGTGCAACAGTGAGAGGATGATGGTTCGTGTTTTCGTCGCCGCAATCGCGATGGCGCTCGCCGCCTGTCAGGCACGTGGGCCCGTGGAACCCGTCACGTTGATTGTCCACAACGCGAAGGTCTACACGGTCAACGCGGCGCAGCCGCAAGCCGAGGCCGTGGCCGTGCGCGGGGATCGCATCGTGCTCGTGGGCTCGACCGACGCTGCGCTCGCCCTGCGCGGGCCAGAGACACGCGTCATCGATGCCAAGGGCGCGACGCTGATTCCCGGCATCCAGGACTCACACGGGCATTTCACGAATCTCGGCGCGAGCCTGCAGATCCTGCCGCTGCGAGGCACGACCAGCTACGAACGGATCGTCGAAATGGTCCGTGCGCGAGCGGCCACGGCGCGGCCGGGCGAGTGGATCCAGGGCCGCAGCTGGGATCAGAACCTGTGGCCAGTCAAGGATTGGCCACACCACGCGCAACTGACCGCCGCGGCCCCCAACAACCCCGTGTACCTGACGCGGGTGGACGGGCACGCGGCGCTGGTCAACAAGGCCGCCCTCGACGCCGCCGGCGTCACCCGCAGCACGCAGGACCCGCCGGGCGGACGGATCATTCGCGATGCCAATGGCGATCCCGCCGGCGTCCTCATCGACAGCGCGCAGGATCTCGTCGGGTCGAAGATCCCGCCAGTCAGCACGGCGCAGCTCGAAGAGCAGATTCTGCTCGCGGATACGGAGACGCGCAAATTGGGCCTGACGATGGTGCATGATGCGGGCACGACCCCCGAGAACGTCACGGCCTACCAGCGGCTGATCGATGCGGGCAGGCTCAAGACGCGACTCTACGTGATGTTGCGTGGACCGCTGTCGATGCTCGAACTGGAATTCAAGAAAGGGCCGCTCATCAACTATGGAGGACACCGCCTGTCCGTGCGCGCGATCAAGATCGGCGCAGACGGCGCGCTGGGTTCCCGTGGTGCCGCGCTGCTCGAACCATACAGCGACGAACCGTCCACCAGCGGGCTGATGACGACGCCGCCGGAAGAGATCTACGCCCAGACCCTGGCGGCCTCACGCGCCGGTTTTCAGACATGCATTCACGCCATCGGCGACCGCGGCAATCGAGTGGCGCTGGACGTCTTCGAACGGGTCCAGGCCGAGATCTCTGGCGCACGCAACCTCCGGATGCGCATCGAGCACGCGCAGATCCTCGACGCGGCCGAGATCCCGCGGTTTGCCCAGCTGAACGTCATCGCGTCGATGCAAGCCACCCACGCGACATCGGACATGCCCTGGGTGCCCGCACGCATCGGCGATGCCCGGGCCGACGAAGGCGCCTACGTCTGGCAGCGGCTCATCCAGAGCGGCGTCGTGCTCGCCAACGGCTCGGACTTCCCCGTCGAGGAACCCAACCCCATGCTCGGGTTTTACGCAGCGATCACGCGCCAGGATCCCACCGGACAGCCGCCGGGCGGCTGGATGCCGGACGAACGTCTGTCGCGTGACGAGATGCTGAAGTCGTTCACCTGGAACGCCGCCTATGCCGCCCACGCGGAACAAGACCTGGGCTCGCTCGAGGTGGGCAAGCTGGCCGACATGGTGCTGCTCGACAAGGACGTGATGACCGTCGAACCGCAGGAGATCCTCTCGACACGTCCACTGGTGACGATCGTCGGCGGCGAAGTCGTGTATCACAGGCAGCAGTAATGCGATTCGCCGCCGCGGCCTCGGTTGCGCTGGCGCTGGGCCTGGGCGCTGATGGCCAGCCGGCGACGCAACCGACGCGAGAGCCCCCGTCTGCGCCCAAACTGATCGTGATGCTGGTCGTGGACCAGATGCGCTTCGACTACATCGACCGCTACGGCAAGACATGGAACCGCGGGCTCGATCGCCTGGTCACCGAGGGTGCCGTCTTCGAACGCGCATTCTATCCGTACCTCAACACGGTCACGTGTGCGGGCCATGCCACCATTGGGACCGGCACGCTGCCCTACCGCCACGGCGTCATCATGAACGAGTGGTACCGGCGCCCCTCGCAGCGACGCATGTCGTGCACGGACGACCCAACCGCGAGGAGCGTCCCGTATACGGCGCCCGCAGAACCGATTGGGCACAGCCCCAATCGCCTTCGCGTGCCGACACTGGGCGATCGGCTCCGCGACGTCTCGCCCACGTCACGCGCCGTCGTGCTGTCGATGAAGCCGCGCAGCACGGTGATGCTGGCTGGCCGTCGCGGCACCGCCGTGTCCTGGTTTGCCGATACGAACGTGTGGGCCACCTCCACGGCCTACGCGCCTGCGCCGGTCGCCGCAGTGCAACAGTTCGTCACCGCCAATCCGGTCGAGCGCGAACGCAACGAGGTCTGGCAACGCGTGCGCCCGGCAAGCGACTACGTGGGGACCGATGCAAGCGCCCACGAGCGGCCGCGCACCGGCTGGACGTCAACGTTCCCACACCCGCTGTCCGGCGCAGCCGGGACCGCGGCCGACAGGTTCTTCGACTTCTGGGAGCGCAGTCCGTACTCGGATGCATACCTGGGGCGGATGGCGGCCGCGCTGACGCGCACCTACCAGCTCGGTCAGCGTGACGCGGTGGACTATCTCGCGATCAGTTTTTCGGCGCTCGATTACGTCGGCCACGACTTCGGTCCCGCGAGTCACGAAGTGCAGGACACGCTGTTCCGTCTCGATCGGACGCTTGGCGACCTTTTCGACGTGCTCGACGCGACCGTCGGGCGTGATCGATATGCAGTCGCGGTGTCGGCGGATCACGGTGTGTCAGCCATTCCCGAAGCGCTTCGCGCCGCGGGCGGCGATGCCGGCCGTGTGCTGAACACCGAAGTGCAGAAGGCGGCCGAGGCGGCGATGATCGCGGCACACGGCCCGGGGTCGTATGTCGCACACGTCGAATACTCGAACGTGTATTTGACCGACGAGGCCAGGCACCGTGCCCAGCAGGACCGCGCGTTCGTGCAGCCGCTGGTGACAGCCGTCTCACAGATGCCTGGTGTTCTGCGCGTGTTTCCGGCGCACGATCTGCCCTCGAAGCGCGAGAGTGTGGACCCAGTCGAGCGCGCCGCAGCGCTCGGGCACCATCCGGAGGAAAGCGGGGAAATCGTAGTCGTGTTGTGGCGCAACTGGATTGGCACGAACACGTCGGCGGCGACACACGGCTCCGGTCATTGGTACGACCAGCACGTGCCGGTGATCTTCATGGGGCCCGCCTTCAAGCGCGGCCGTTACACGACAGCCGCCTCGCCCGCGGACCTCGCGCCGACACTGGCGTCGTTGATCAGACTCGCGATGACCGATATCGACGGGCGCGTGCTCACCGACGCGCTGCATTGACGGCCGGCCTGCGGCCGGGCAGGCGCGGCTTCGCCGCGAGGGCGGCGCTTCGCGCCAGGCGCTTCGCGCCGATCACACCCTCTCGCGCCGCAGGCGCGCCGGGCCTTCCCGCGCGTAGCGCGGCCCGCCGCGAAGCGGCCTTCCACGCGCAGCGTGGCCTGCGGGCGAAGCCGGCCCCGCGAAGCGGGTAACATAGACGAGCCATCTGCCCCAGACTGACAGGACCTCTCCGATGACATCGCCTGGATCGACAAGGTGGGCGCGAGCCGGCGTCACGCTGGCCGCATGTGCCACGCTGCTCGTCATTCCCGGACGCGGACAGGATGTGCGAAGTGCCGCTGGTCGCGTCGTGCTGAAGACGACGGGCTTGCCCGGCATCGATCGTGGATTGCGCGAACACGACGTCCCGATTGAGCCGAGCAGGCGTGGCAGCCGCGGGATTCGCGTGCAGATGGAGCGGCTCGACGGCACGCCGAACGAGCGGCTGTTTCTGACCGGCTCGGTCATCGTCAAATTTCGCGCGGGCACCGGGGGCAACGCCGTGAGCTCGGCGATGCGGGTGGCGGCGGCGTCGGGCATCGAGCGGCCCTCCTACGCGAACTTCGAGATCATGCAGATCCCGCCGGACGCCGATCCGGAAGCGGTCGCAGCCCGGCTGCGCCTCAATCCGGACGTCGAATACGCCCAGCCGCGATATCGCAACTACCCGATGCTGCGTCCGAACGATCCGTTCTACGACCGGCAGTGGAACTTCCCGGCCATCGACATGGAACGCGCGTGGGACATTCAACCGGAGGCCGGCAGCGAGATCGTCGTCGCTGTGCTTGACAGCGGCGTCGCGTTTCGCACCCTGACCGTTGGCTATGACGTCTCACCGTTCCGCTTGAGCGAGGACGGGCCCGTGTTTCCCGCGCTGGGCCGGATCGAGATGCCCTTCGCCGTGGCGCCCGAACTCGGCGATGCCAAGTTCGAGATGCCGCGCGACTTCATCTGGGAGGACGATCTTCCGCTCGACCTGGACGGCCATGGCACACACGTCAGCGGCACGATCGGCCAGCTCACCAACAACGGCATCGGTGTCGCCGGCATGGCGTACAACGTCCGGATCATGCCGATCAAGGTGATCGACGACGTGTGGGATTTCATTTTTGGCTCTCCCAACGTCGGATCCGACGATACCGTGGCTCGAGGGATCCGTTACGCCGCCGAGAACGGCGCCCAGGTCATCAACATGAGCATCGGGCGATCGGAAGGTGGCCCCTCCACGGTGGTCGACGACGCGATTCGCTATGCGATCTCGCGCGGCGTCTTTGTCGCCGTGGCGGCCGGCAACACCGCCGAGGCCGGCAACGCGCCGAGCCGGACCGCGGAGTCCGCACCCGGTATCCCGGGGATGGTGGCAGTCGGTGCAGTGGGCCGCGCGCTCGAGCGTGCGTTTTACTCGACGACAAACAGCTATGTGGAAATCGCCGCGCCCGGCGGCGATCAACGCCGCGATGGCGGAACAGGCGGGATCCTGCAGCAGACGCTGGACCTCGACGTCCTGCATACGTACGAACTCGGTCCCGACAGCTTCGGCGCCCCGCGGGCCGACATGTTTGCG
The DNA here is from genome assembly GCA_035512515.1 of Vicinamibacterales bacterium. Classification (GTDB taxonomy): domain Bacteria; phylum Acidobacteriota; class Vicinamibacteria; order Vicinamibacterales; family UBA2999; genus JACCSI01. The sequence continues at coordinate 66,660 of DATKDY010000261.1, read as the reverse complement.
TATTACTTCTTCCAGGGCACGTCGATGGCGACGCCGCACGTCTCGGCATTTGCCGCGCTGCTGATGCAGCAGGGCATCACGAGCCCCGCGGCGATCGAGGCGGCCATGAAGCAATTCGCCAGGGACCTGGGCCCTCCCGGCGTCGACAACCAGTACGGACACGGCTTGATCCAGCCACGCGCCACACTGCGTGGGCTTGGTCTGGCGAAATAGACATGGCGGGACTTCTCACGCTCCTCACGGTCACCGCACTGGCGGCGGCGCCGGCCTACGCGCAGCCGCGCGACAATGCCATCGGCGTTCGTGGTTTTGCGACCTTCGGCCACATCACATTTCAGTCCCAGAGCAGCTTCGACGCCATCTTCGATCGGCACGCAGGACCGATTATCGGCGGCGGGGGGCAGGCGCTGCTGCCCTGGGGGATCTTCGTCGAAGTGGCCGCCTCGCAGTTCGCACAGGAAGGCGAGCGGGCGTTCGTGACGGCAACCGGCGACGTGTTTCGGCTGGGCATTCCAGTGGCCGTGACGATCACGCCTCTCGAAATCACGGGCGGCTGGCGCTTCCGCAAATGGCCGCGCGTGGTGCCGTATGGCGGCGTCGGTTATAGCTCGTATCGGTATCGCGAGACGTCCGATTTCGCCGACCCGGACGAAAACGTGGACGAACGCTTCGCAGGCTTTCACATCATCGGCGGCGCCGAGTATCAGCCGCGTCGCTGGCTGGCGGTCGGCGGCGAGGTCTCCTGGGCGTCGATTCCGGACGCGCTTGGCGGCGGCGTGTCCGCAACGTTCAACGAAGACAATCTCGGGGGCACAACCCTGCGATTGAAGATCAGCGTTGGCCAGTGAATCCGCGTTCACGCGCCGCGTCCTGACGGTGGTGCGACGTATCCCCGTCGGCCGCGTCACGACCTATGGGACCGTGGCGCGGCTTGCCGGCAAGCCACGCGCCGCGCGAGCGGTAGGTAACATCATGCGGGCGGCGCGTGCTCCACACGTGCCCTACCATCGCGTCATCGCCTCAGGCGGTCTGCTCGGTGGCTACGGTGGCAATCTGAGCCTCAAGCGGGCCCTGCTGGCCGCTGAGGGGCTCTCCAGCACCGCGACCAGGGTTCACCACTTCGACAAGGTCAAGTGGCCGTAGAACTAAATCGGCCGCATTCCCGTATCGCAAAGGGGGCAGGCCTTCGACCGGTCCCGCGATCAATGCAATCAACCCCTTTCCAGATGGCCTCGTCTAAACCCATAGGAGACGTGAAAAACGCCGACCTGGAGCTGGCCGGAAAAATCAGATCCGGAGACGGGGCGGCGTTCGAAGAGCTCTACCGGCAGCATGCGCCGCGCCTTTACAATCTGGCGTATCGGATGGCGGGAACGGCGAACGATGCCGACGACCTCTTGCAGGACATCTTCCTTCTCGCGTACCGGAAGCTTGGGAGCTTTCGCGGTGAGTCGTCGCTGGGGACGTGGTTGTACCGGCTCGCCATGAATCATTGTCTCGACGCACTGCGCAGCCGGCAGTCGCGGATGGGTCAGCAGACTGACTCACTCGACGAAGATGGCGCGCAGGAACCCACCGGCACCCCGGCGCTCGGTGCGGTCAGCCGGATTGATCTGGATCGGGCGATTCACCGCTTGCCTCCTGCCTGCCGCGCGGCGTTTCTGCTCCACGACGTCGAGGGGTTTGGACACGGCGAGGTGGGCGCGATTCTGGGTATTTCGGAAGGGACGTCGAAATCACAGGTCCACAAGGCCCGCTTACGAATCCGTGCGTATTTGACACAGCCGAGAGCCGTGAGCTGAAAGCGCTGAAGCCGGGAGCTGAGAGCGCCGATAGCTGAGAGCCGAAAGCCGTTATGAGTTGCCACGATTACCGCGAAGCGATTGCCGAGTTCGTCGACGGCGCGCTGGCCCCCGCCCGTCAGCGGGAGCTCGAGCGTCACGTCGAGGGCTGTCCGGCCTGTCGCGCGCTGGTGGCTGACCTGAAAACGATTCAAGCCGCGGCCTTCACGCTCGACCGCCTGGAGCTGCCGCCGCATCTTCTCGCGGCCGTGCGCGCCCGCCTCGCCGCCGAACCACGACCGTCGGCGCGGGGCCGCCTCCTGGCGTTTCCCGAATCACGTACAGCGCGCACCGCCTGGCTTGCCGCGGCGGCGGCGTTGCTCATAATCACCACGGCCGGCATCATGTCGTTGACGCGTTCGGCAGACCCCTCCGGCACTCAGCAGGCAATCGCGGTACCCGCCGAGGCGCCTGTAGACCCGGTCGCCTCAGTGCAAGCCGAACTGCAGCTGGCAACCGAGCACTACGAAAAGGCGATCCAGCAACTCGAACAGATCGCACGCAGCGACGACGGCACGCTCGACCCGCAGGTCGCCGCCGTGTTCCAGAAAAATCTGCAGGTGATTGACCAGGCGATCGACGAAAGCCGGGCCGCGTTGCAGATGCAGCCGGCGAGCGCCGCGGTGCAGGAAGGCCTGTTCGACGCCATGCGGTCGAAGGTGGCGCTGCTGCAGCAGACAGTCGAACTCATCAACGAAATGCGCAAAGGCAACCAGGCCGAAGCGGGACGACTCATTCAAGGGCTGAACCAGTAATCATGATTTCACTTCGAACGCTCTTCCTCGCCGCTGCGCTCGTTGCCGTCCACGCGCCGGCGATGGCCGCTTTCGGCGCCGATGCGGCCGGCGAGAAGAACCCCCGCCTGGCGTGGCTCGAGCGCTTCCAGGAATCCCGGCAGGGCCCTGAGCAAACCGAGACATTCAGCGGAACCTACACGTTGGGCAGCGACGGCTCACTGGATCTCACCCACATCTCCGGCGACATCCGCGTCACGACAGGTCCCGGGAACGAAGTGAAGATCGACGCCATCAAGCGCGTCCGCCAGCGCGACGCCGCGGAAGCGAAGCGCCTGCTGACCGCATTACGGATTGAAGTGGCGCAGGTGGGCGGACGCATCGAGGTTCGCACGATCTATCCACGCGTGAATCGCGGCTTCAATGGCAGCGTGGATTACACCATCACCGTTCCGCAAAACGCCGGCGTGTCGCTCAAAACGGTGTCGGGCGACATCTCGGTCAACGGGGTCCGCGGCGAAGTGCGGGCCGAAAGCATCAGCGGCGACGTCGAGGCAATCGGCACGCCCAATCTCGCGCTGGCAAAAACCGTGTCCGGCGATGTGCGCGCGCGGGACATCGCGTCCCCCTCGCTCACGCTCGGCACCGTGAGCGGCACGGTCGTCGCATCGGGGCTGAAGGTCCGTACGCTTGACGCGAGCAGCGTCAGCGGCGACCTGCAGCTGTCGAGTCTGCAGGTCGAGCGCTTGACGGCCAAGACGCTCAGCGGCGTGATTACCTTTGAAGGCGCGCTGGCCCGCGGAGGGCGATACGAGTTCAATGCCCATTCGGGCGACGTGCGTGTGATGCTGACGTCGAACGCCCCGGGGTTCGAGCTCGACGCGAGCACGTTCAGCGGAAGCGTCCGGTCCGACTTCCCCATCACGTTGCGATCGACCAACGACGGGCCAGGACGCCGCGGAACCGCCACCCGCGCCATTCGCGGCACGTACGGCGACGCAGGCGCGATTCTCGCGCTCCGGAGCTTTTCCGGCAACGTCGTCATCACCAAGCGATAGCGATAGAAGGGCTGAGCCGCCCGGCACGCACGCCTCAACATGAGCTGGTAGCGCTACCATCCGGTTCGCGCTTTCCGCACCCCGTATCCAGCTATAATCGACACAGACGTTCACGCAGGGAGGACTGGGATGACGCAGATGTGGCTCGTCGGAGCCGTGGCGGGTGTGCTGTTCATGACCAACATGGCAGCGCCGATGGCAACCGAGACCCGACAAACGAGCGCGCCGGTGCCGGCGGGTCCAACCGGACTCGGCACCATTACCATCCCGCGCGCCGTTCTGGCCGACGGCAAGCCCCTGCCCGCCGGTCGCTATACCGTTCGGCTCACTGGCGAGGCGGCGACCCCAGTCCCCGGCCAGCAGACTGACCTCAATCGCTGGGTCGAGTTCGTCCAGGGCGGTCAGGTGCGTGGACGCGAAATTGCCAGTATCGTCCCGGCTGATGAAGTGAAGGACACGATGCCTGGGCCTGACATGCCCGGCCGGGTGGGCCGGACGGGCTCGCGCGTCGAAATGCTCAAGGGCGGCGAGTTCCTCCGTATCTGGATTGCGCGCAACGGACACAATTACCTGCTCCACCTGCCCCCGCAGGGCTAAGGACCCTGACCGATCGCGTTTTCGCACGGACCCCGGGCCTGGCCGGAAACTGCTTGAAAGCGGCGCGGCTTTCAGGCATTGTTTGCGGCCAGGAACGTGCAGCGCCAAGTTGCTCCGGCAATCCTCCTCGTTCTTCTGCTGTTCGCGCCGTCGGTGTGCCTCGCGCAAGCGTCACCCCCGCAGCCGCTACTGGACCTTCGTTACCAGGAACTCCTGAGCTGGCTCGATGAGTACGCGAGCTGGGAAGCGTGGGCGATGAAATGGGGCAACAGAGTCGCCTATAACTCGGCGGGGGGCATCGTCAAAAAGAGACCGTTGCGACCCGAGCCGCCCGCGTGGCTGTGGGCCGACTGCCAGTCGGTGATCGGGGCGGAGGGCGCGCTTGCCCGGGCATGCAGCATCCTCTCGCGATGGCGGGATGTGAGCCCGTTCCTGTTGAGCGGCCGGCATGCCAGCGGACAGCCACAGACCGACGTCGTACCGAAAAGCTCATTCCTGCAGCGCGTTCACCTGTCGGGAGGATGGGTCCCTGCACAACTGCCCGCGCCGAAGGTCTATCTCGTGGCCGGCATGCAGGTCGGCATCGTCGAGGTCGGCCGCGTCACGCTGCCGGCGGTAGGAGTCGGGTTGATGGCGCTTGCCGACGGCAGCGGCGGCTACGAATGGAAGCCGGCGACCGTGTTTGGCATTGGCTATCGTCTGACCAGTTTTGCGTTTCCCTGGGTCAAGCGCGAAGCCAACCTGCACATCAACGTCGCACGCGCTACCGTGCACGGCGTGCGAAACGTCCCGCTCGGGCTCGATCCGAGTCAGAACCTGATTGGCTTTTCCTTGACGTTCGCGAAGCGTTGATGACGCGGATTACGACGGGATTACGCAGATGAAATGGTATGCGCAGATTCCGCAGATTGCGCAGATTACTTACCATCGGATCCGTTCTGGAACCGTCCGACTCCGCACGCCGTGAGGACATCTGCCAACATGAAAAGCGAGAATCTGCGTAATCTGCGCAATCTGCGGATACCATTCATCTGCGTAATCCCGTCGTAATCCGCGCCATCAGCCGCCGATCGACATCACGTCGAACTGCTCGTGATGCAGGTGCACGTCGGGCTTGACGATGACGTCCTTGCCCAGCAAATGCCTGAGGTCCTTGACGACGTTCCGCTCCTCTTCCTTGAGCGCGCGAGCGATGTCCGGGTTCACGCGCAGCAGCACGCCAGGGCCATCCATGTCGCCGCCGACCTTCTTCACCTCTGAAAGAATCTCATAGCAAATCGTCGAGCTCGACTTGATGGTGCCGCCGCCGGCGCAGTAGGGACACGGTTCGGTCAACACCCGTTCGAGGCTCTGTTTCACTCGCTTGCGCGTGATGATCACGAGGCCGAAGTCCTGTACCTGAAGCGGTTTGGACGGCGCGCGATCCTTGCGCAGTTCCTGCTCCACGGTCTGGAACACCTTCTGGCGGTTTTTCTTCTCCTCCATGTCGATGAAGTCGAGGACGATGATGCCGCCGAGGTCGCGGAGCCGGATCTGGCGAACGATCTCCTTGACCGCTTCGAGGTTGGTTTTGAGAATTGTGTCCTCGAGCCGACCGGCCGTCTTTTTCCCCACGTAACGGCCGGTGTTGACGTCGACGGCGACCAGCGCTTCGGTCTGGTTGATCACGATCGAGCCGCCGGACTTGAGCCACACCTTGCTGCGCAGCGCCTTCTCGAGCTCGGCCTGAACGCCGTATTCCTCGAAGATCGGGAAATCCTTGTCGTAGAGCCTCACCTTGCTGGCCAGGGCCGGCATGATGCGCTCGATGAACTCGACGACGCGCTGGTGTTCTTCCCGATGATCGATCCGGATGGCGGTGTAATCGTCCGTCAGCAGGTCGCGGAGCAGCTTGGCCACGAGGCTTGGCTCCTGGTAAACGACAGCCGGTGCGCGATGCGACTCCATCTTCTGCCGCATGTCGGTCCAGATGCGATAGAAGTACTGGAGGTCGGCCAGGATGTCCTCCTTGGAGCGCTCCTCGGCCGCCGTGCGGATGATGACGCCGCCGCTGAACGAATGCTGCTCCCGGAATTCGCGCACGATGCCGCGCAGCCGTCCGCGTTCTTCGCGGCTTGCGATCTTGCGCGAGACCCCGATGTGATCGACGGTCGGCATGAAGACCAGGAATCGGCCGGGCAGGGTCACATGTGACGTCAGACGGGCGCCTTTGGTGCCGAGCGGCTCCTTGGCCACCTGGACCAGAATCTCCTGGCCCTCCTTCAGCAGATCTTCGATCCGCCCTTCCACGCGTTCACTCCTGATTTGCGCCGCCCCGCGCGCTTGATCGCCGCGGCCACGGCCCGCGCGCTTCGCTTTCTCCCGGGCCTGGTCCGGGCCGTCGTCCTCCTCTTCGTCATCGTCGAAAAGATCGGCGGGGCTGACGACGTCGGAGACATACAAGAACCCGTCGCGCTCGAGCCCGATGTCCACGAAGGACGACTGCATGCCGGGCAGGACTTTCGACACGCGTCCCTTGTAAACGTTGCCTGCCACTCCACGATTGCGCTCGCGCTCGACGAAGATCTCGGCGACGAGATCGTCCTCGAGGATCGCCACACGGGTTTCGTGGCCATTCGAGGCAATGATCATTTCTTTGTTCATGGTCTGGGCCTGGTGGGGCTGGTGCGGCTGGTGGGGCTGGGCGGGCAGGACCCGGCCCACCAGCCCTACCCGCCCGACCTGCCCTAGTTTGTGAACCGCCGCATCCTGACGTTCAGAATGAGGCCGAAGCCGGCCAGCGTCGCGATCATGGACGACCCGCCATAGCTCATGAGCGGCAGCGTCAATCCCTTGACCGGCGCGAGGCCAGCCGACATGGTGATGTTGTAGATAACCTGGAACGTGAAGGTCGCGAGCACGCCCAGAACCAAGTACGCGCCGAGGCGATCCTTGGCCAGCTTGGCCGCCTCGAGAGACCGCACGATCACGAACAAGTACAAGCCGAGGACGGCGATGACGCCGACAAATCCCTGCTCCTCGGCAAGCACCGAGAAAATGAAGTCGTTGTGCGCCACCGGGAGAAACCGCAACTGGCCCTGCGTGCCTTCGCGAAACCCTTTGCCCCACAGTCCGCCCGACCCGACCGTGATGCGTGCCTGAATCTGCTGGTAACCCGCCCCGCGCGGATCCTGCGCCGGATCGAGGAACGTTTCAATTCGTTCCTTCTGGTAATCCTCGAGCGCGAACTGCCAGGCCACCGGCGCGGACAGCACGCCGATGACCGCGATCGCACCGAGATATTTCAGCGGCAGTCCAGCCGCAAACGTCACGACGAGCAATACCGGCAGCAGCGTCACCGCGGTGCCGAGGTCCGGCTGTCTGGCAATGAGCAGCAACGGAATGGCGGTCAAGACGCAGGCGAGAAACAACTCGTTGTTGGTGAGCGCCGGCCGCCGGCTTTCGCCGAGCATCTTCGCGAGCACCAATGCCAGCACAGCCTTTCCGAATTCCGAGGGCTGCAGATTGAAGAAGCCGAGGTTGAGCCAGCGCTGCGCGCCCATCTGCCGCGATCCGACCAGCATCACGGCGACGAGAGCGAGGATGAAGCCGATGTACAGCAGATGCGACTTGTCAGCCAGCGATCGATAGTCGATCGCGACTGCCGCGACCATGATCATCAGCCCAATCACGATGGCGTAGATCTGCGTCCAGTAGAGACGCGTCGCGCCGCCGGTCGTGCTGAATATCATGGCGAGCCCGATCGCACAGAGCGCCGCGATCGCCGCGATCAGCGCCCAGTCGAAGTGGAAGTAGAGACGCCGCTCGAGCATGGACATCAGCGGCGCACTGCGCCAACGCCCCCAGCCGGCCTGGGCGCCTCGCTTGCGCTCGCCGCCGTGGCCACCGCGCTAGGGGATGGAGCTGGCAGCGGGGCAAAGGGGTTCTGGAACACCGGGAGGGGGCGGCCTTCTTTCTCGGCGTAATAGGTTTCGATGATGTGCCTGGCGATGGGCGCCGTCCGTCCACCGCCTTCGCTGTGCTCGCCGAAGACGACGCCGGCCAGCTCGGGATTGTCCCGCGGCGCCATGAACACGAACCAGCCGTGATCGCGATGGTCGAGACCGCTGCCCCGTGCGCGTTCACGACCCTGCAGCGAGATGACCTGTGCGGTGCCGGTCTTGCCCGCGACGTCGCGGCCGGCGATCCGCGCGCGCGAGGCGGTGCCCGCGCCATTGACCGCCATCCACAATCCGTCGTGCACCGCTTGCACCGTCTCGGGCTTCAGCAGCGCCGGCGGATGAGGATTGGGGGCCGGCGGCACTTCATCCCACCCCTCCCCGTCGTCCACGGCCCTCACGAGCCGCGGAATATGACGGATCCCGCCGTTGGCTACCGACGCCATCATGACGGCCAGGCTCATGGGCGTGACCGCGTTCTGGCCCTGCCCAATCGCAACCGAGATCGTCTCACCCGGATACCACCGTTCGCCCGTCCGCTGTTTCTTCCACTCGCTTGACGGCACCAGGCTGTCCTGCTCGTTCGGGAGATCGATGCCGCTCTTGCCGTGCAACCCGAGATTGACCGCCCACTTGTGAATGCGATCGACACCGAGCATGTTGCCCAGGGTGTAAAAGTAGGTGTTGCACGACCTCGCGAGAGCCTCGCGCAGATCCACGCTCCCGTGGCCGGTTTTCAAGTGGCACTGGAACCAGCGTCCGTAAAAGTTGCCGCCCCCGGGACAGTTCACGCGAAACGACGGTGTGATGAGCCCTTCTTCCAGTCCGGCGGTCGCGACCAGGACCTTGAACGTGGACCCTGGAGAATAGCGTCCTTGAATGGCGCGGTTCTGCAGCGGCCGCAACTGGTCGGTGATGAGCGCCTGATAGGCGGCGCGGTCGATACCCGCGGCAAACGCGTTGGGGTCGTACGATGGCAGGCTCACCAGAGTCAGCACATCACCGTTGCGTGGATCGAGCACAATCGCCGAGCCCCAGAACCCCATCGCGCGGAAGGCGTCTTCCGCGGCTTTCTGCATCGCCAGGCTCAGGGTCAACTGCACACGCTGGCCCTCGAGCGGCGGTATGAGGAGCTCGTCGAGTTCTTCGATCTCGCGGCCCAGGCTGTTGACGACCACGACCCGTGCGCCATCGCGACCCATCAGCGCATCGTTGTAACTTTTCTCGACACCGGTCTGGCCGACGATGGCACCGAGTGCATAGCCGCCGACATTGACCTGCACTTCGTTGGCTTCGCCCACGTAGCCGATGAGATGGGCCGCCAGCGCGTCGGGCGGATATTTGCGCGTGGGTACTCCCTGCACGACCACGTCTGGCAGCTCGTGATCGAGGCTTCTCGCCTCGACGGCTGCCGTCTGATCGAGCGTGGCGTCGTTGATGACGACGATGGGACGGTAGCTGGGCTCGTGTCGATGGCGCGCGATCGTATCGCGGAGCTGTGACTCGGGCACACCGGTCAGCTCGGCCAGCAGACGGACCGTACGATCGAGATCCTTGCTGTGCTCGCGAAGGATGGAAATGTTGAATGAGTTGCGGTTCTCGACGACCACGCGCCCATGACGATCGACGATGATCCCGCGCGGCGCGCGCAGCGGCAGCGTGCGCGTGTGGTTGTTCTCCGCCATCTCCTTGAATCTGTCGCCCTGCGCGATCTGGAAGAACCAGAACCCGCCCGCGAGCAGGACGAAGGCGACGAGAACCAGCGTCTGGATGGCGGTGACCCGGACGCTCAACCGACGTTTGTCTTCGGCAACTGCCATCGTAAGCTTTCTGCTATCAGCTATCAGCTATCAGCGCTATCAGCTCTATCGGCTATCAGCTCTATCGGCTGTCAGCACTGAAGACTGTGAGCCGGAAGCCTTCTGGGTTCAGCTATCGCCTGCCAGCGCTGAAAGCTGTGAGCCGAAAGCCCCCTGTAATCACCAGTTTACGTCAATGCCGAACCATTCGCTTGGCCTTGCGGCGCTCCCTCAGACCGGGCAGCAGCTCGATGAGTTGCGCTCCGACGACCCCGAGGAAACCATTGCCGACGGCCTGGCCGAGCACCGCGCCCCAGGGGTTGTCGAACTGTCGGAGGCCAAGCAGGCTATACAGGCCCATGAACACCGCCGCATGCAGCACGGTCGCGAGCAGAAACACGACAAACCGTGACAGCGGCGCCGTGACGATGAACTGCGTCCCGAGGACGCCGGCCACAAACCCCACGACGGTCTTGGCCAGCCCGCCAATGCCGATGATGCCGCTCGACAACGCGTCCTGGACGAGGCCGGCGGCGCTGCCGAGCAGCAACCCCGTGACCGGCCCCGAAATCAGCGCCAGATACACCACGACGATGAGCACGAGATCGAGGGCGGCCGTCCCACGAATCACGAGACTTGCCAGCGTCGTCTGCAAAGCCAGCGCGGCGGCAATGGCCAGCAGCGACGTCACCACCTTCACGCGCCTGGCTCCCCAGGGCTCACCCGCCGCGGGGTGGTGTTGGCGGGCGCGCGGGCCGGGGGCGCGGCGTCCGACGGTGGGGTCTGAGGCGCCGGGGACTGGTTCTTCTGGGGTTGCCGCTGCTCGGCGGCGATCGCCTCGGCTTCCCTGGCGATCTGCTCCGCCGTAATTGCTGGTGGGGGCGTCGTGACGACCAGGACCTCTTCCAGCCGCGAGAAGTCGACTGACGGTTGCACCACGATCTCGTGGAACGTCCCCCGGCCCCGTTCGATCGCCTCGACCGTCCCGATCACGAATCCTTTCGGATAAATCTTGTCGATCCCGGAGGTGACGACCAGGTCCCCCTGCCTCACGTCGGCCGTGCCCGGCACATAGTCCATGCTGAGCGTCGTTCCTTTACCCCTGACCAGGCCCTGGGCGCGCGTGCGCTCGATCATCGCTCCCGCAGCGGCATTGCGGTCGATCAACATCTGCACGCGTGCGGCTCGCGGGCTCGTCAGCGTCACGCGGCCGACGACGCCGGCCGGAGAGACCACCGCCATGTCGCGTGCAATCCCGTCGACGCTGCCCTTGTCGATGGTCATATCGCGAAATTCGAGATCCGCCGGCCCGGCGATGATCTCCGCGGCCAGGGTGTCGACACCCGCGCGCTCCCGCAATTCGAGGAGCTGCCGGAAATTCTCCGCGCGCTGGGCCTGGGCGCGTTCTTCCTGAAGGCGCACTTGCAGCGTCTGCAACTCGCGCTTGAGCGCCTCGTTTTCTTCCTGGACGTCGCGCAGCGCCACGTAACCGGTCCAGACGCCGCGCACGCTGTCGACGCTGGTCATCGTGCCGCGCTGCACTTCGGAAAACACGCCGAAGGTGACGACCTGAATGAAGGGGATGCCGGCGGTCGTACTCACTTGCGCCGAGATGAGGATGACGTGAAGCACGACGGCGCCGGCGAAGACGAGCAGCGGCCGCTGGGAGAGTTGAACAGATGCCATCAGTTCCCCAACACGAAGGTCACGAAGGTCACGAAGGTCACGATGGACACCAAGGGCGGGGACAATTTATTCCAAACCTTCGTGTCCTTCGTGGACTTCGTACCCATCGTGGTTATCGTCGCAGCGGAGTGTCGACCCGGTGATCAGTCGATCGCAATTTTCCTGAGCAAGTCGAAATCCGAGAGCATCTTCCCCGCCCCGAGCACCACCGACGACAGCGGATCTTCGGCCATCGTCACGGGCAGTCCCGTTTCCTCGCGCAGCCGCTTGTCGAGATTGCGCAGCAGCGACCCACCCCCGGTCAGGACAATGCCGCGATCGACGATATCGGCCGACAGCTCCGGCGGCGTCCGCTCGAGTGCGACACGCACGGCGTCCACAATGACGTTGACCGTTTCGGCGAGCGATTCGCGGATCTCCTCGTCGGTGACGGTGATGGTCTTTGGAACGCCTTCGATCAGATGCCGGCCCTTGATCTCCATGGTGATGCGCTCATCGACTGGATATGCCGACCCCAATTCCATCTTGATCTGTTCGGCCGTGCGCTCCCCGATGAGGAGGTTGTACGTCTTCTTGATGTACTGGATGATCGCTTCATCCATTTCGTTGCCGGCGACGCGGACGGCTTTGCTGTAGACAATGCCCGCCAGCGAGATGACGGCGATGTCGGTCGTGCCGCCGCCGATGTCCACGACCATGCTGCCGGCCGGCTCGGTGATGGGGAGGCCCGCACCGATGGCCGCGGCCATGGCCTCTTCGACGAGGTGGACCTCACTGGCTTTGGCGCGGTAGGCGCTGTCTTTGACGGCGCGCTTCTCGACTTGCGTGATCTCCGAGGGCACGCCGATGATGATGCGCGGGCGGACCCAGACGTTGCCGTTGTGCGCCTTCTTGATGAAATACGTCAGCATCTTCTCGGTAACGTCGAAATCCGCGATGACGCCATCCTTCATCGGCTTGATGGCGACGATGTTGCCCGGCGTGCGGCCGAGCATCTCCTTCGCCTCGCGGCCGACGGCTTCGACGCGTCCATTGACTCTGTTCACCGCCACAATCGACGGCTCGTTGACGACAATCCCGCGTGCTTTCGCGTAGACGCAGGTATTGGCGGTCCCGAGATCGATCGCAAGATCCGTTGAGAGGAACGACAAAAACGACCCCAGACCCAAGTGATTTCCCCTATCAGTCCGCGGCGTCGAGGCCGCGTGCAATGAAAACGCCGTTCTTTCCTGATTCCTTCACCCGGTACATCGCGCCATCCGCCGCCTTGACCAGTTCTTCGGCCGATGCCGCCACGTCCGGCAGGGTCGCCACCCCGACTGAGACGGTGAGATGAATGTCAAGACCGTCCCTCGCGAGAAACGCGTGGTCGGCGACGCGTTCGCGCACACGATCGCCTACCGCCGCCGCCCCCTCCGACCCGGTGTCGGGAAGGATCAGCGAAAACTCGTCGCCGCCGAACCGGGACACGACGTCGGTCTCGCGGGCCGACCGCCGAATCACGTCCGCTGCCTCGACCAGCGCCTGGCTCCCGGCAAGATGGCCGTGCGTATCGTTGACGCCTTTGAAGCCATCAAGGTCGATGAACAGCAGCGACAACGGCCGGCCGCTTCGCGACGCCCGCTTGGCCTCGCGCCGCAGCACCTGATTGAGATACCGCGAGTTGTACAACTGTGTCAGATCATCGGTGACCGACAGTGCCTCGGCGCGCCGCAACGCCAGCGCATTCTCCAGAGCCACGGCCGGTCCTTCGAGCGCCGCCGCCATCAATTCCGCGACACCACCGAGTTTCGGCTCTGCCGAGGACGCCGCGCGCTCGAGAATCACCACGGCTCCGATGGTGCGGGCCCGGCAGCGGAGCGGAAATGCCACCACGGCGCCACACGCGCCTTCCACCCGAGTATCGCGCCGAAGATTGGCCGCCGCAAATTCGCGGCCATGCCTCAGCACCCAGCGCGCCACATCGGTGGCGACCCCAGAGAGGCCGCCGCCGAGTCCGCGACCCGCCACCGGCAGCACCTGCCCATCGGCGCCCGCGGCCATCACCGCGCAGGACGTGGCGTTGAGCCACTCGAGCGCGTGGCCGACGACCAAATCGCCGATCTTTTCAGGGTCCAGCGTTTCGTGCGCGGCGCGAATCAGCGCCAAGTGCGTGTCTGGTTTGCCAAGACGGCTCTTGAGTGCGCGCTGGCGATGACGAAGGCGGGTGGCGAGGTCGGGGCGGACACCCTGCGAGGGTGGCATCGGGTACTCGACTTCCAGCGTCACAAACCGCCGTAAGTCCTTCTATAGCGAAGGAATATATCACGACCACGCACAGCGTAGGACGAAAAGAGGTCGTCACGCCGGTTCTGCACAGCGGTTCTGCACAGCGGTTCCCACAATGTTCGCGACCGAAGCCGCCCGCCAACCCAAACCCTCCTCCCGGGCCGCCGCGGGCGAACGGCCGTCAACCACCTTCATGAGGCCCCCGCGAAGAACCATCATCGGGGGTTGAGCCTGTGGTACGATCACGGTTTCCTCCCAGGAAATCTACCTATGACGATGCTCGACCAGATGCGGCGCCACAAGGGCTGGCTCAAGTGGAGCCTGGCCCTTGTCGTCTTGACGTTTGTGGTGTTTTACATCCCCGATTTCATCACGCCCACCGCGGGCGCGGCGCCGAACGAAATCCTCGCCGAAGTCGAAGGCGAGGACATCACCGTGGGCGCCTTCCAGCGTCGGTACACCGCACAACTGCAGGCGTATCGCAGCGCCTACGGGTCGCAGTTGAGCGAACAGCTCCTGCGCCAGCTCGGCATCGAGCAGCAGATTCTTCAGCAAATGGTGGACGAAGAGGCGATGGTCGCCGAGGCCCGCCGCCAGGGCATCCGTGTCAGTGACGTGGAGGTCCGCGAGCGCATTCTCGCGATTCCGGCCTTTCAGGAAAACGGGCAGTTCATCGGCGAGCAGCGCTACCGCCAGATGCTGCAGATGAACAACCCGCCGCTCACCACGACCGAGTTCGAAAACAACCTCCGGCGCGCGTTGCTGGTCGAAAAGCTGCGAAACGCCGTGACCGGCTGGATGTCGGTGACCGACGGCGAGGTCGCCGACGAATTCCGCCGCCGCAACGAGAAAGTGCAGCTCGACGTCGTGCCGCTGACGCCGGATGCGTTCCGCAGCCAGGTCACCCTCAACGACGCGGATGTGGCGGCATATTTCGAAGCGAGCAAGGAGATGTACCGGATCGGCGAGAAGCGCCGCCTGCGCTACGCGCTCGTGGACGTCGATCAGGTGCGCCAGCAGATCACGGTGCCCGAGGCCGAATTGCAGGCGTTTTACCAACAGAACATCGCGCAGTACACCACGCCCGAGCAGCTCGCCGCCAGCCACATCCTCTTCCGGCTCGAGGACACCGACGAAGAAGCCGTGCGCAAGCAGGCCGAAGAGGTGCTCAAACGCGCCAAAGCCGGGGAGGATTTCGCCGCGCTCGCCAAACAGTTTTCCCAGGACGACTCCAACAACACGACCGGCGGCTCGCTGGGCGAGTTTGGCCGCGGCACGATGGTGCCGGAATTCGAGCAGGCCGCGTTTGCCTTGAAGCCGGGCGAGATCAGCGACCTGGTCAAGACGTCGTTCGGCTATCACATCATCAAGGTCGAGAAGAACGAGCCCGCCACCACGCGCACGCTCGACGAGGTGCGCGCCGAAATCGAAGACCAGGTGAAGTGGCAGGAAGCGCAGGAGCAGGCCGAATCGATCGCCAAGGCGCTCGAAGCGCAGATCACGTCGCCCGACGACCTCGATCGCATGGCCAAAGAACGCGGCCTGCACGTCCAGGACACCGGCGCCTTTCTGCGCGACGAACCGATTGATGGTCTCGGCCCCGCCCCCGAAGTCGCGGCGCAGGCATTTCAGCTCGCCGATGGCGCCGTCAGCCCCGCACTGCGGGTGTCGCGCGGCTGGGTGCTGGCGACGGTGATCGGCAAAGAAGAGCCGCGCCTGCCCGAGCTCGCCGAAGTTCGCGAGCGGGTTCGCGATGATCTCACGCGCGAGCGCGCGGCGGAGCTGGCGAAGACCAAGGCCGCGGACATCGCCGCCATGTTGAAGAGTTCCAAGGATTTTGCCGCCGCGGCCGCGAAGGCGGGACTCGAAGTGAAGCCAACCGAGCTGATCCCGCGCGGCTCACCCATCCCGGACCTGGGCGTGAGTCCAGAGGTCGACGCCGTTGCATTCACGCTTCCCGAGGGCGGCGTCAGCGATCCAGTCCCGACTCCCCAAGGAACCGCCATCATCCGCGTCGTGGACAAGGAAGGCGTCACCGACGCCCAAGTCGCCGAGGGCATGGACCAGATGCGCGACGAGCTGATCAACCAGCGGCGCGACCGCTTCTTCAGCGGCTACATGGTCGAGGCGAAAAAGAACCTGCGGATTCAAATCAACCAGGAAACCCTGCAGCGCGCGGTGGGCCCGGCGCCGGCCACCCCGCCAGGCGCGCCGCCGAGCGGCCCGCCCATTTTCTAACGCTTAGAGTTCCAGGGTTCCAGAGTTCCAAGGTTCGAGAGTTCTAAGAACCTTGGAACCTTGGAACCTTGGAACCTTGGAACCTTGGAACCCTGGAACCCTGGAACCCTTAGCGGAGGAACACGTATGGCATGTGGGCGAGGACCTCGCCGGAACGGAACAACCGGGAGGGCGCCAGGATGGCGGCCAGGACCTTGCGGTCGCGCGGGCCGAGCAACGTGAGGATTGCTTCGGCCGTGGACGTTTCCCGCGTTGTGGTAGGTTGATCGAATGATTCGCTGAGGAGCTCGTAGAAGCTCCGGCGCGGCGGATAGACGACCAGCTCCACCTCTTCCTCGGCCGCAATGCGTGCGCGCTGCTTCGCGGCGGCGACCGCCACCTGCATCCCGCCGAGCTCGTCCACCAATCCCACCCGCTTCGCCTGCTGTCCCGTCCAAACGCGGCCCTGCGCTATCTGATCGACTTTCTCGGGCGTGGTTTGGCGCGCCACCGCGACCTTCTCGACGAATTGGTCGTAGAAGGCCTGCATCGACTCCTGCATCTTGTCGCGCTCTTCGGGCGTGAACCGCCGTTCGGGCGAGTAGATCTCAGCGTGTCGTCCATCGCTGGTCGCCTCGATGTTCGCGCCGAGCTTCTCGAACGAGCCGCTGGTGACGTACTTACCCGTGTAGATGCCGATCGAACCGGTGAGCGTCCCGGGTTGTGCGACCAGAACATCACCGGCCATGGCAATGTAATAGCCACCAGAAGCGGCGAGATCGGACATCGACACCACGATCGGCTTGCCGTTCGAGCCGTTCTTGGTGATCATCAGCTCACGCCAGATCACGTCCGAGGCCGTCGACGATCCGCCGGGGCTGTCGATGCGGAGGATGATGGCGCGAATTGACGAGTCGGCGCGAATCCGTCTGATGGACTCGACGAGGGAATCCGAGCCCAGAACGGCGCCGTTGATGGGGTCGTATCCGCTCTTGCCGCCGGTGATGGCGCCGACGGCATTCAGCACCGCAATCTTGTGGCGGCGCGGCACGCCAAGCGATTCCCACGACACGCGGGCGTAGTCGTCGCTTTCCACAAGCCGCAATGTTCCCGGGCCGCCGAGCTCACCCACCAGGTCGTCCAATTCGTCCGCGTAGGCCAGATCATCCACCAGCCCATGCCGCAAGGCATCTTCTGGCAGGTGCGGGCCTTCGTCGATGGCGGTGCGGACGTCAGCCTCGGTCTTGTGACGGCCGTCAGCGATGGTGCGCACCAACTGGTCGAATTGGTCGCGGTTGAGCGACGCGCTCATTTCGTGATGCGCCGGCGTAAACGTCTTTTCCGTAAACACGTTGATCGCCGTCTTGTAATCGCCGATGTGCATCAAGTCCGGGTAGGTGCCAATCCAGTCCAGGGTCCCGCGCAGAAACACTTCGTAGGTAGCCACGCCGGTCAAATCGAGCGTCGCGGTGGGGACCAGAAAAATCTTATCGGCGGCCGTCGCGAGGTAATACTCGCGGTCGCCGCCGTATTCCAGGAATGCATAAACCGGCTTGCCCGACGTCTTGAAGTCGAGGATGGCCTCGTGCAGCTCCTGCACCTTGCCCCAGAACGGCGAGCTCAGCGGACGTGGCGCCAGCAACACGGCGCTGATGCGCCGGTCCACTTTCGCTTTGCGCAACGACTCGACATACCCGCGGACGGTGCGCGCGTCTGACCGCGACACCAGTTGCAGCACGTCGTCGGGCGCGACCTCGAACAGCTCGCCGCCAGGCCGCAGGACCAGCGTGGAGCTGTCGGGGATGCGAGCGCCGGGCGCCACCATGAGGTAAAGGACGACCATGGCCGCGGCCGACGCGAGCACTGCAAGGCCGATCAAAAGGGCGACGAGACCGAGGCCGCGTTTCATAGACAATGGTGGCGCGGCCCCTGGCCGCGTCCGATCAATCATATCGTCAACCCGATGCAACAGTTCGACATCTACAAATCCGACGCGGATGCGGCGTACCAAGGGGCACCCGGCGCTTATAGTGAAGAGGCGGCTCTGGCATTGCTGGGCCCCGAGGCCCGGCTGATGCCCTGCGCGACGCTCGAGCAGACCTTCGAGGCCGTCGTCGACGGCCGGGCGAGCCACGCGGTCGTCCCGGTCGAAAACGCGGTGTCCGGCACCGTGCCGAGTGTCTATGAGCTGCTGCTCACCCACGACCTCGTCGTCACTGGCGAAACGATCATCAACATCGATTACGTGCTCGTTGCGCCTGAGGGGACGCGGCGCGAGGACGTCCGGCGCGTCCTGTCCCACCCGCTCGCGCTCGCACAATGCGCAGATTTCTTTCGCCAGAACCGGAGCATCGAGGCAGTCTCCGTGTTTGATACCGCCGGGGCGGTGCGCATGATTCTCGCCGGCGCCGACACGAAGACCGCCGCGATTTCGTCACGCCGCGCGGCCGCCTTGTACGGAGCGGTGGTGCTCGCCGAGCACATTCAGGATCAGCAGGACAACTGGAATCGATTTCTGCGACTGTCGCATCGCGCTCACAGCGCCGCGGCCCGAGAGGCGCAAAAAGCGGTCATCGCCTGTGGCCTGCGGCACCAGCCCGGAGCCCTCGTGTCGGCGCTACAACCGATCGCCGCCTACGGATTGAGCGTGACGAAAATCGAGGGGCGCCCGATTGCGGGCACCGACTTCGAGTACCGATTCGTCGTCGAGATGATCGCACCCGACGGCGGGACCATTCCGGCCGCGGTGTACGACGAGTTGCAGCGTGTGACGACGTCGTTCAAGTTACTGGGTGCCTTCCGAACCGCCGATGACACGTGAATGCGATCGGCGATCAGCGCCCAGCTTTCGGCGCTGACGGGGGAACGTCAAGCGATCGGGTTGATGGCGCCAAACAGAATGAAACGGGCCGCTTCGCGCAAGCCACGGGCGGTGAAGGGCTTTTCCAGAAAGGCCGCCCCTTCTTCCAGCTCCACCTTGTTCTCGAACAACATGTCGCTGAACCCCGTCTGGTAGAGCACGCGCAAACCGGGATACCGTTCGCGCATTCGTTCGGCCAGCTCGTGACCCCTCATTCCAGGCATCGCGTAGTCGGTGATGAGCAACTCCAGGGGGTGCGGCAGGGCGGCCGCCTTGTGGAGCGCTTCAGAGCCGCTCGCGGCGACCGTCAACTCGTAATTCTCACGCTGCAAGATCCGCACGAGGACTTCCATCATCATCGGGTCGTCGTCGACCACCATGACGTGGCGCCGCACGGGCAGCGGATCCAGCTCGGGCTTGACGGCCTTGGGACGCGCCTGCGCATCGCGCCCCGGTCGGTCCGTCAGCTTGATATCGGGGAGCGGTATCGGCGCGACCGCGGCACGAGCCGGCGGAGACGGCGGCAGATCCAGAGCGAATGCGTGCGGGGTGCTTCCATGCGCCGCGACCGTCCACAGCCGGTTCAGGAGGGGCTGCGGCAGGCCGATCTCGACCGCTGCGACATAGACCTCCGCGCAGAGAAGTTCCAGCTCCTGGATTCGCCCCCGCAAGGTGTCGATGTCAGTGACCTCCACGGGCGGCGACTCGGGCAATCTGCCATTGGGGAGCGTGGGTTTCACTGGGGTGCTCTTGTTCATAAGTCACCGACGC
The DNA here is from genome assembly GCA_035512515.1 of Vicinamibacterales bacterium. GTDB lineage: Bacteria > Acidobacteriota > Vicinamibacteria > Vicinamibacterales > UBA2999 > JACCSI01. The sequence continues at coordinate 46,891 of DATKDY010000261.1, read as the reverse complement.
TCGAACTGGGGTAATTTGCCCCGCCTCTCGTGTGCACCTCGCGGAAAACAGCCTCACTCCGCGCACCTTGCGCCCACGACACAGACGGACGCAACCTCTTGATTCTACAGGCGTTTTCACAATGTGGATGGTGTCTTCTCGGGCCGCGGCAGCTGAACCGTTGCATGTATTGCGCCACAGCGAGCATAAACGTGCGCAATGTGGTAGTTTGGTACCAAGTTACCATGATACCAACGACGGTCGTCGAACGCGTTCAAACTGGCGTGCGTCTCGAGAAACGGCTGCTCAAGGTGCTCAAAGCGCTGGCCGACTACCACGACATGACGCTCGGCGACCTCCTCGAGGGCATCGTTCTGCATGCGTTCGACGGCACGACGCCGTTTGGCGACGAATCGCTCTCGAAGATCGCGGAGCTCAAACAGGTGTTCAATCTGACGCTCGATGCACGCCATGCACATGGCCTGACGGAGGCCGGGGACGTGAGGTCGCGATGACCGCGCCATTGACGGACGCCGATCTGGTCGAGCAGTTCGAACGTGCCACGCTCGCGGCCGGTCAGTTTCACCATGCGCAGCACGTACGGGTCGCGTGGCTGTACGTGCGTCGCTATGGACTGCCTGGTGCACTGGAGGCCTTCCCGGCGGCGTTAGGCCGCTTCGCTCTCGCACAGGGCGCGCCGCACCTGTATCACGTGACCATCACATGGGCCTATCTGCTGCTGATTCACGCCCGTCAGCAGGCCTGCCACGCAGCCGGTTGGGAGGACTTCGCGACCGCCAACACCGACCTGCTGGCGTGGAAGCCGTCGATTCTGGACGACTACTACACGCCCGAGACGTTGTGGTCCGAGTTTGCGCGACAGACGTTTGTGATGCCCGATCGCGGGCTCCTCACGCGATGAGCAGAGGCGCTAATCGCGCACGAAGGAGTAGGGCTCACGAACCTTGCCGGCGTGCGCTTCCGCAACCTGGAGAAACGCGGCGGCGGCGTGCGACAGTACACCCGCCTTCCGCCAGACCACACGGACGGGCCGTTCGAACGACAGCTCGGCGACGCGCACGCGCACCAGTTCCCCGCGACTCAACTCGCTTTCGACAGCGATGGCAGGCAGCAGCGCCACGCCGTGCCCCGTTGCCACGAACTTCTTGATCGCCTCGATCGTCGGCATCTCGACCGGCATCCACAGCGTGACGCGCCGCCGGCGGAAGGTTTCGACCACCTTCGCCCGGTAGGGCGAGGCGACGTGGTGCGCCACGAAGGCCTCCCCGCCCAGATCCTTGATGCGGACCTCGCGTCGCTTGGCGAAGCGATGGCCCTGCGGCACGACGAATGCGAGCTGATCACGGTAGACGACGACCGAGGCGAGCGCGGCGTCGGCCGGCTGGTACGTCACGACGCCGAGATCGGCGCCGTAATCGCGGACATCGGCCGGAATGCGGCTGGCGAGCCCACGTCGTACCGACACGGCAACGTCGGGATAGCGGCGGCGGTATTCGCGCAGCAGCGGCAACACATACAGGCAGGTGAGCTCATTGGTGGCGAGAACGAGCTGGCCGCGCCGCAAGTGGCGAACGTCGGCCACGGCCGCCAATGCCTGCTCTTTGAAATTCATCAGCCGCTCGCCGTGCTCAAGCAACACGCGACCGGCGTCCGTGAGTACGCCCCTACGGCTCGAGCGGTCGAACAGCGGCTGGCCCAGCTCGGATTCGAGGCGGTGAACGATCTGGGTGACCGCGGGTTGCGTGCGATAAACGGCCTTGCCGGCCTTGGAGAAGCTTCCCTCCCTAACGATCGCGAGAAACACCTCGAGCTCGAACAGATCCATGGGCGATTCGTGTCTATATTAGTTCAGCTTATTGCCATGAAACAAATATCAATTTGATTTATGCCCTGCGGGGAGGGCACACTGCCACCCATGGCGGACCCGGCGATCGTTCGTGTCTTCGACACCACCCTGCGGGATGGCGAACAGGCGCCTGGCTTCAGCATGACCACGCCCGAAAAGGTGCGGCTCGCGCGGCAACTCGACCGGCTGGGGGTCGACATCATCGAAGCGGGTTTTCCGATCGCGTCTGACGGCGACTTCGCCGCCGTCCGGACCATCGCCGCCGAACTGAAGCGGCCGGTGGTGGCCGGCCTCGCCCGCGCGGTCACGGCCGATGTCGAGCGCACGGCGCGCGCGCTCGAGTGTGCCGCACGTCCTCGCATCCACGTCTTTCTCGCGACGTCCGATCTGCATCTGCATGACAAACTGCGCATCACGCGCGCCGAGTGCCTCGATCAGGCGGCGGCCGCCGTGCGGCTGGCCCGCCTCCACGTCGACGACGTCGAGTTTTCGGCGGAAGATGCGACGCGAAGCGATCTCGCGTTCTTGTGCGACGTCGCCAGCGCGGTCGTGGACGCCGGCGCGTCCACGATCAACCTGCCGGATACCGTCGGATATGCCATGCCTCAGGACGTCGCACAGATGTTCGGGGCTGTCGGTGAGCGCCTCGGCGGACGCGCCAGGCTGTCCGCCCATTGCCACGACGACCTGGGGCTGGCGGTCGCCAATTCGCTGGCTGCCATCCAGGCTGGCGCCCGTCAGGTCGAGTGCACGATCAACGGGATTGGCGAGCGGGCTGGCAACGCATCGCTCGAAGAGATCGTCATGGCGCTGCGCGTGCGGCAGGACCGGCTGCCGTTCACCACCGCGATCCAGGCATCGGAACTCTGCGCGACGAGCCGGCTCCTGAGTGACATCGTTGCCGTGCCCGTTCCGCCGAACAAGGCGATCGTGGGAGCCAACGCGTTCGCGCATGAAGCGGGCATTCATCAGGATGGCGTGCTGAAGAACCCGCTCACCTACGAGATCATGCGTCCGGAGGCCGTCGGGGCCGCGGGCACCCGCCTCGTCCTGGGCAAGCACTCCGGGACACGGGGAGTGGACGCGCGTTGCCGGGCGCTCGGCTTCACCCTGCGTCAGGATGCGCTGGCGCGGGTCTACGCGCAACTGGTGGCCACTGCCGACCGCGTCAAAACGATCGAAGACGCTCACGTCCTCGAGGCGGTCCACTACGAAACGGAGTTGAGACGGTGCGTGTGACGATTGCGGTTCTTCCCGGGGACGGAATCGGTCCCGAAGTGATCGCCCAGGCGCAGCGCGTGCTCACCCTGATTGGCGAAACCTGCGGGCACACGTTCGAGTGGCGCGAATGGCCCATCGGCGCGGCGGCGATTCGCCAGCACGATGTGGCGCTGCCCGACGAAACCCTCGAGGGATGTCTGGCGGCCGACGCCGTGCTCCTCGGCGCCGTGGGTGACCCGTCGGCCGATCACCTGCCCCGCCCGCGGCGTCCCGAAGCCGCGCTCCTCGTGCTGCGTCAACGTCTGGGCGCGTTTGCCAACCTCAGGCCGGCGCGAACCTACGCGGCGCTCATCGACGCGACACCGTACCGGCCGGAGACAGTCGCCGGCGCGGACCTCCTGATCGTGCGCGAACTGCTCGGCGGCTTGTACTACGGCGAGCCGCGACGCCTCACGGCGGATGCCGCCGAGAACACCATGCGCTACACGCGTGACGAGATTGTCCGCGTCGCACGGGTCGCCTTCGAACAAGCGCGCCATCGGCGAGGCTTGCTGACCTCGGTCGACAAGGCCAATGTTCTCGAGACCTCGCAGCTCTGGCGTACGACTGTGACGGATCTGGCACACGACTATCCGGACGTCAGACTCGAGCACATGTATGTCGATGCCTGCGCCATGCGCCTGGCACTCCAGCCGACACATTTCGACGTCATCGTCACCGAGAACCTGTTTGGCGACATCTTGAGCGACCAGGCGGCCGCTGTCGCGGGGTCCATCGGCATGCTGCCGTCGGCGTCCATCGGAGGTCGTATCGGCTTGTACGAGCCCGTGCACGGCTCGGCCCCGGATATCGCGGGACGCAACTGCGCCAACCCGCTCGGCGCGATCGGTTCGGTGGCCATGCTGCTGCGCCACACCGCGGGCCTGACGCGTGAAGCCGACTTCGTCGAGGACGCCATCGCGGCGGTCCTGGATGCGGGTCTGCGGCCGCAAGATCTGGCGCGGATGGGCCGGTATGCGGCCTCCACGACAGAGGTCGGCGAGGCCGTCGTCCGCGCCCTCGAAGAACTGATCGATCGCCAGCACGCCTACCATGCTGTCTAGCGAGGCGGCGCTTCAGACCCGCAAGCATGGAGGGTCGCGCCGCCTCGCTAGCCACTACGTTGTTTTGCCCCGGCTCCACCACCCCACCGCGCAAAGTCCGCGCGGCGGGGAAGTCCGGCCGGCGGGGCGGTCGTCTTGACGGAGAAAACTTGACTCATTCACCACACCTTTCAGCCGTCAAGACTCCTGACGCCGCGTATCGTGAGCGCCGCGCCGGCGCAGCCCCGGCGACTGCGCGGACACTGCTCGATCGTCTGTGGGACGCGCATACGGTCACTGAGCTCGACCAGGGGCGGACGCTGCTCTACGTGGACCTGCATCTCGTTCATGAGGTGACATCGCCCCAGGCGTTCAGCGGGCTGGCCGCCGCGGGCCGCGCGGTGCGACGTCCAGATCGCACCTTCGCCACGGTCGATCACAACGTCCCGACGACGGACCGCCGATTGCCGATCACCGACCAGCTCGCCAGGGCGCAACTCGAGGCGTTGCGCCGGCACGCCGCCGCGCACGGCATTCCTCTTTTCGACCTGGCATCCGGCAACCAGGGCATCGTGCACGTCATCGGTCCAGAGCTCGGATTGACGCAGCCCGGCATGACGATCGTCTGTGGCGATAGTCATACGACGACCCATGGCGCCTTTGGCGCCCTGGCGTTCGGCATCGGCACGACGGAAGTCGAGCAGGTGCTGGCGACCCAGTGCCTCGTTCGGCGCAAGCCGCAGGCGATGCGGGTGGTGCTCGACGGGCAGCTGACTCCCGGTGTCACCGCGAAGGATGTGGCGCTCGCCGTCGTCGGCCGGCTCGGAATGGCCGGCGGAACCGGCCACGTGATTGAGTTTGCCGGGACGCTCATCCCGAAGCTCTCCATGGAGCAACGCATGACGCTTTGCAACATGAGCATCGAGGCTGGCGCGACCGCGTCGATCGTGCCACCGGATGATGTGACGTTCAGCTATGTCGCTGGCCGCCGCTATGCCCCCCGGGAAGTCGCGTGGCCGGCCGCCGTCACGCGATGGCGTCAACTCGCCAGCGATGCCGGCGCGTCGTTCTCACGGACGCTGCAAATCGACGTCTCGGATCTCACGCCGCTGGTCACCTGGGGCACGCGGCCGGACATGGTGATGCCTATCACCGGCGCGGTGCCCGATCCGCAGGCCGCACGAGACAGTGCCGAGCGCGACGCGATGACGCGCGCGCTCGCCTACATGGGGCTCGAACCCGGAACGCCCATGCGCCGGATTGCGATCGATCGCGTGTTCATCGGGTCGTGCACGAATGCGCGACTCGAGGACCTCCGCGAGGCGGCAGGCGTGGCACGCGGCCACCGAATCCACGATGGCGTGCGGGCGATGGTGGTACCCGGCTCGGAGCGGGTCAAGCACGCCGCAGAGCGGGAAGGCTTGCACCGCGTATTCCTCGACGCCGGATTCGAGTGGCGGGAGCCGGGCTGTTCGATGTGTCTCGGCATGAATCCCGATACACTGCAGCCTGGCGAGCGATCTGCCTCCACCAGCAACCGCAACTTCGAAGGCCGGCAGGGTCGCGGCGGGCGCACGCATCTCGTGAGCCCGGCGATGGCTGCCGCGGCGGCGGTCCGCGGGCACTTCGACGACGTGCGCGACTGGGAGTACCGCTAGTGCAGCCACTGCGCGTCCATCGGGGTCGTGCCCTGCCGCTGCTCCGCCGCGATATCGACACGGATCAAATCATTCCGAAACAATTTCTCAAGTCGGTGGAGCGCAGTGGGTTTGGCCGCTATCTCTTCTTCGACTGGCGCTGCCGTGCCGATGGCTCCCCCGACCCCGACTTCGTGCTGAACGACGCCCGCTACGAAGGCGCCTCGGTGCTCGTCGCCGGCGCCAACTTCGGTTGCGGTTCGTCACGCGAGCATGCGGCGTGGGCGCTGCACGACTTCGGCATCCGCGTCATCATCGCGCCGTCATTTGCCGACATCTTCAGAGACAACGCCGTCACCAACGGTGTGCTCCCGGTCGTGCTCGCCGAACCCACGGTGGCCCTTCTCGCGGCGAACGCGGCCGCCGGAGCCGGCTATACGCTCGAAATCGACCTGGAGGCGTCGCAGGTGCGCGACGCTGCCGGGTGGCACGCGCCGTTCGCGATCGACGATGCCACACGATACCGTCTCTTGAACGGGCTCGATGACATCACGCTGGTTCTGCAGCACGAGGACGAAATCAGGCGATTCGAATCGACGAGACGCCCGCCCTGGAGTACGGCGGCCGCCGGCCGATCGCTAAGCCGCTAATCGCAGGCAGGCAGGGCCTGGGTTGGCCGGGTGTCGCCTCCCTACCTGCCCTACCTGCCCTACCTGCCCCACCTGCCCTGAGCGAGCGAAGCGAGTCGAAGGGCCTATTTCGCCGCGAAGCAGTAGAAGTACCCATTGCCGCCCGTGCCAACCAACGCCGGCTGGCTGCAGCCCTTCGAAGCATGCGCGCTGTTCCAGGACGTCGGATTGGCGCCGCCGCCCTGGCGATCGTGATGACCCACTTGTGCGGCACCGGTACTGTTGCTGGTCCAGTTGTTACAGGTGTGATCCTCACCATCGGTGAACGCCGTGCCGTCCACCTGCGATCCGCTGAGGATGTCGTGTTGGTTCGGCTTGTCGCCGCGCCCGGGGACTTGCTCGCCCTTTTCAGTCAGCGAGTTTTCCTTTCCGGTCTTCGCCGCCTCGCTATGGAGTTCCTCGACGTTGGCGGCAATCTGCACGCCTTTGGCATTGAACCACGGTCCCGATCCAATTCGATCTCTGGCATTGACGGGCTTGCCCTTCTCGGTGCCGCTCAGATAGGCGCGCCACGTGCGATTACCGGCACCGGCAGCAGCAGCCAGCTTCTGACAGTGAGCGTCAGCACCAGCGAGGCCGCCGAGATTGGCGCCATCACCGCTGCCTACGCTGGTGATGAAAAAACCCAATGGAGTCTTGTTCTGTGCGAGTACCGAGCCGCCCTGAAGGGCGAGAACGGCAGCCGCCGCGATGACACATCCCTTGCGCATTCGACGTCTCCTTGTGAGGCGGCAATTTTACCTCCGATGCGCCGGTCCTTCATCAAGGAATGGAACAACAAGGCGGCTGGCTTTGTGTCCTACGGCAGCGCCGGCGGTGTGCGTGCGGTCGAGCACCTGCGCCTGATCATGGCTGAGCTGCAGGTTGCCGACGTCCGCGCGCAGGTCATGCTCTCGCTGTTCACAGACTTCGAAAACTACTCGACGTTCAAGCCGGCGCCCCAGCATGAACGAACCGTCGAGCAGATGCTCGATCAGGTGCTCGCGTGGGGCGCCGCGCTCCGGGCGGTTCGGCGCGGCGGGCGCAACGCCGCGGCCTGACTATTTCGATTCTTTGAAGCCGGGCGGAACAGCCACCGCGTCTGCCGGCACGTCCGTTGAGACGTTGAGCACTTCGACGGTGCTGCTCATGAACGTGGTCCGCTGTTTCGGCTCTTCGTCCGCGGGCTTGCGCGCGCGGCGGGCCAGTCCGCCCAGCACGCCGCCGATGCCGCGCCCGGTGGTCGGCTGTGCCTCGTCCTTGGCCTCCGACTTCACCTGCTCGGCGGATCGCACGGCGTCGAACGTGAGGGTCGTCAGGATAGCCGTCCCTTCGATCTTGTCGCCCTCCGCGCTCAACCGCTCCATCGCCTGACGCAGCATGGGGTACATCGCCACAGCCATCGCCATCTGATCGGCTGATACGCCGGCCAGACCGCCGTAGAGTTTGTCCGCGTACCGCCGATCGAATTCCTCGACCTCTTTGAGCGCCGCCTGCTGCGGTGCGAGCCACATGTCGGAAGTCAACACCAGACCGCCGCTCTCGTCGAGCGTCTTGCCTTTCTCCCGGACCGTGATGATGACCAGGGCCTGTTTAGTATCGAACCCGTTGATCGTCCTCGTCTCACCGGTGTTCTTCACATCGAAGTCCACTTCGACCTCGCGTTGGTCACCCTCGGCCGCTTCCGGCGACCCGCGCTCTTGCTGTCTGCGTGCGTCGTCTTCCGCGCGGCGCTGCGCTTCTTCGATCTGGCGGCGCATCTCCGCAAACGTGGTGACCTTGTAGGCGCGCCGTCGCAGATCGAGGTCGTACACCTTTTCTTCGGACAGGTCGATGATCTGGCTCGTGTTGTCGGTCGCCGTGACTTTCCGGTCGCCCTTGACGAGTACGGTGGACGTGATCCCTTCGCGGGCGGCCTTGCCGCCGAAGAGATTCATGACGCGGCCGAGCATGCCGCCGAATTGCACTTGCGTTTTCTGCTCAGTGCGGACGTCGGCCAGCACCCCATACGACGCGAAGAGGACAAGTGCCACGGTTATGAGCGTGCGACTACGCATTGCGGAAACTCCCATTTGATGAATGAAGGGGACTTTGGATTGTACCTGACTCGAGAAGCTCAGGCGTGAGTCCCCCGTATCGACTAGGGGAAGCGGAGCGAGATCTCAAAGACGTCGTGCGGCGGCTCGAGAAACTTGCCGGGAATCTCGAGCACGCCACGACAGGAGCCGACGTCCTGGCCGGCCAACCGACGACGCGATTACTCCGGTCGCACGTTCTCGGCCCGCGGCCCCTTTGGACCCTGGCCGACCGTGAAGCTGACCCGCTGACCTTCCCGCAGTTCGTTGTAGGACGACCCCTGCACCGCGGACTGATGGAAGAAGTACTCGGTGCCGTCGGCCGCCGCGATAAAGCCAAAGCCCTTATCGGTAAGCCGCTTGATAGTGCCGTTTGTTGCCGCCATAGTTGTTCCTCTGACTGATCGGCGCGTTACCGACGCGCCATCGGTGCCTCGTACGTACGCGCGCTGCACATGTGGCGCTGCGACGAGGCCGTGAGCCGTAGAGAGCCGTCAAGAAAAGACCGGCAAGAATGTTGGGGAAGGTCCGATGACATCGATTGATATGGTGCGGAAGAGAGGACTCGAACCTCCACGCCCTCGCGGGCACAAGCTCCTGAGGCTTGCGCGTCTGCCAATTCCGCCACTTCCGCACTGAAGTGAACTGTCTCAGGCAGGAACTTCCAATTATAGCCCAACGGCGGGTCAGCGGGAATGCTACCCCGCCCTGGTCTCGCCGCCCAGGAGCGTCAGCACTTCCCCGGTGATATAGCTCGAATCGCCTTGCGACGCAAAGAAGACGAACGCCGGAGCCACTTCCTCGGGCTGGGCTGGCTGCGGCGTCATGCGCTGCTCGAGGCCAGGATGATCCTGGTGCTGTGGCGGAAACGGCGGCGTCGGCTTGTCGGCGGCGACATCGCGGGCACGCGTCTGCTTCGCCTGGGCGGTCGTCGCCGGCTGCTGGTCCTTTCGAGGCTCGCTCACGTTACACCCCCGTCGTGCTGGTCGAAGGCGTCCACGATGGCGGATCGCTCGCCGGGAAGGATTCATCGAGGATTTCGTCCACTCGCGGCTCCTGCTGTCGCCGCTTGCGGCGGTGGCGGATGGCGGTGATGGCGTAGCCGGGCCTGGGCGCACACAGCAACGCCGTCACGGCGCCGAAGGCGCTGCCAATCACCAGGCCGTTCAAGAATGTCGTCTTCATGCGAGTCACAACTGTCTCCTTGGAATCACGCGACCGTTCGAGTGCGGCGCGCCGGCCGCAGCGGCCGCCCGTGTCGGGTGGGGTAGGACGGATACGCGGCGCGAGCGAGTGGATCCACGTGCCCACTCATCGAGCACTTCGTCCGTTGGTGCCCCGGAGCAGCCGATGCGCGCCACTCCGCCGAGCGTCGCCGAGTCACCCAGGCGGCCGGACCCCGAGATGGTTGGCGACATCAATGAAGGCATGGGTCAGGCTCTCGTCTGCGATGATGGGCTGTCGGGACCATCGCGGCTCATCCGGCACCATGGCTCGTCCGCAGCCAATCGTGGTCATCGCCGACCCCATCAGTGCCGCGACTGCCCATCGTGCTGCGCGCGTCCACATAGGCAAGTCCTACTGAAAGCCCTGCAGAAGCAAGTCGGTGGCCAGCGATGGCGGCCTGCGGCCGAAGCGAGCGGCGCGGGTATTGCTATTCCAAAGGGTAAGGACCGATATGAGCCGGCACCCGCGCCCTACCGATGTCTGGATTTCGGCCATCCGCGCCGCGGTCGCGATCGGCGGGCTGGCCGTGCCCGACATCACAGTTCGGGCGAACGATTCGGTTCCTCCGGACAGGTTCATTCAACAGGTGGTCGCGCAGACGACGCGATCAGGGCTGGCGATTCGCGCGGTCCGGGAGCTGCGCGCAGGCACCGCGAGCGGAAAGCACCAGGGCTGGATGACGGTCGAAACCTCCGCCTCACCGAGCGGCGCGTTTTCCTGGAATGTGCTGACCGAGGGCGGCTCGAATCGCACTCGCGAGAAGGTGTTTCGGGCCGTGCTCGACACTGAGGCGGCGGCCTGGCGCGCCGGGGCCCGCGACGCCGCGGCCCTGACCCCCGAGAACTACACGTTCACCCGTCTCTCCTCCGCCAGTGCCCGCCAGGTGCAGATTCGGCTGACGCCACGGCGTGGCGACTCGAAACTCATCGACGGTGTCTTGATCGTGAGCCCCGACGGTTACCCGCTCCAGCTCGAGGGCACCTTGGCCAGGAGTCCGTCCTTCTGGGTGAAATCCGTCCGGATCGTCAAGCGATATGGCCGGATTGCCGGCATCGCCCTGCCGACGGTCATCGAGTCGCACGCCGATCTCAAACTGTTCGGCAAATCGACCTTCACGATGCGGTATCGCTACCAGGAAGTGAACGGCCGCGCAGTGCCGGCCACCGCACTGACGGCTGAGCTGAAGCCGTAGAAGAAACGGCGAACTGCATCCCGTTTGACCCCACCCGTAAAGTAAGGTCGGCAATTGACTACACACGACGTGGCAGCCGGCTCCTCATTTCCCTTTCCACGAGCTTGGAAAAGCTCGAGTTGATAGTCGGTCCGCTCCTTGCAGAGGCGGCCGCGGGAGCGATGTGAACGATATGACGACGATCTCCATCAGGGCGTCCAACCCGGCGAGACTGACCAGCACGACTGCCTGTGCCCGGAGAACGTCCGTCTGGACTCGCCTCGTGCGCGCACTCCAAAGCACATGGTGTGTGGTCAATGGCGGGCACTACAAGGTGCTCCACACCGAACCTGAGCGCATGGCGTTGCGTTGCGTGGCGTGCGGGCATACATCGCCCGGATGGGTCGTCGGCTCGCCGCGTCGGGCCCGCAGCATCCCGGGCGACCCGGATCGGCTCCGCGCGGTACGCGGTCGCCTGGTCGCCTGATTCAGGAGATCACGCGGTAGCGCCGGAGCACGTCGATCACGCGATCGACGGGAATCGCTTCAGCGCTGCCGCTCCGGCTCGTCACGGTAGTAGCCCGCAACATCGAGTTGTAGACGGCTTCCTCCGTCGCCTCCAGCGCCGCCAGAAACAACGCCGAGACGCCATCGGTCGGCAGCAGCGTTCTGGGCTGCGGCGCGGATGCTCCAAACCGCACGCGCAGATCCTGCGCGGTTGAAAAGGCGATCGCGTAGTCGCCGCTGCCGTTGCTGTACGCGGACCCGGTCCGCGCCAGACCGAAAATGGCGCGCGCCGCCAGCCGCTTCAGGTCGCGTGCGTCTTGCGGCGCATCGGTGGCGACGACGACCATGCACGAGCCATCGTGATCCGCAGAGGCCGGATCCGCGATGCCGGTCGGTTTTCGAATGAGTTCGCGCCAGACGGGCGCCCCGCCCATGGTCAGGTTGCCGCCGTAGTTGCTTTGCACCAGCACACCCACCGTGTAACCGCCGGCGCGCGCATCGAGACGCCGTGACGACGTCCCGATGCCCCCCTTCCAGGAGAAGGCCCGGGTGCCAGTGCCGGCGCCCACGGTTCCCTCCTCGACCGGGCCGCCACGCGCCGCGCCGAGGGCCGACGCCACATGCTCGGGGCGCACGTGCAGTCCGCGGATATCGTTGAGACCGCCATCGTTGGTTTCCCCAACCAGGGCATTGACCGATCGCACCTGCTCGTTGCCAGGTTGTGCGAGCGTCCAGCGCACGATGCCTTCCAGCGCCGCTCCCACGCTGAGCGTGTTGGTGAGCACAATCGGTGTTTCGATGGTCCCGAGCTCGTCGACCTGCGTCGAGCCGGCCAGCTTGCCGAACGCGTTGCCGACGTACACGGCCCCCGGAACCTTGTCCTGAAAGACGTTGCCGGGATGCGGGAGGACGACCGTGACGCCGGTCCGGACGTGGTCACCGACGACGAGTGTCGTGTGTCCCACGTGCACACCAGCGACATCGGTAATGGCGTTGAGTGGACCTGGGGTGAGCACACCAGTCGCGAGACCGATGTCACGGGCACGCGGCCGCCCCGGCTGTGCCGAAACGGCGGTCACGACGAGCGCAAAGACGAGCACCGCACTTGAGAAGTCGCGCATGCGAGCATGATACGATCGCACCGCTTTTCGCCACCCCGCGCGCCGCCAGGCCGTGTCGGGCCAGAACTATGCGCCACATCCCCATCACCGCAATCGAAGAGGCGTCGCGAACTGTTTACGAGGCTGCCGTCCGTACACCACTCGTGCGCCTTGACCTCCCGTTTGCGACCCGTGACGAGGCGCCCGCGGAGATCTATCTCAAGCTCGAATCGCTTCAGCCGATTGGATCGTTCAAGATCCGCGGGGCCTGGAACGCGGTTCGTGCGCTTACGCGCGAGCAACTGCAGGGCGGAGTCTGGACGGTGAGCGCGGGCAATGCCGCGCAAGGCGTCGCCTTCGCCGCACGGCGAGCCGGCGCCCCCTGCTCCGTCATGGTGATGGACACGGCACCGCAGACCAAGATCGCGGCGATCGAGCGGCTCGGCGCCCGCATCGTCCGCGCGACGTACGACGAGGCGTGGAGGACCGTCGAGCAGCACGAGTCCGACCGCATGGAAGGCACGTTCGTGCATCCGTTCGACGATGACCGGTTCATCGCCGGCAATGGCACGGCGGGACTCGAGATTCTCGAGGACCTGCCGGACGTGGACACGGTCATCGCGCCGCTCGGCGGCGGCGGACTGCTGTCCGGCATCGGCGCGGTGATGCGGGCGAGACGGCCCGGCGTGCAGGTTTACGCGGCCGAGCCCGAAACCGCGGCGCCGCTGGCGGCGTCGCTGGCCCGTGGACGAGCCAGCTACTTCGACAACTGGCAGGCGTCGTTCGTGGACGGCGCCGGCGGCAAGTCCGTGCTCCCGACGATGTGGCCCCTGCTGCGGGACCTGGTCGACGACTCCATCGTCGTTTCGCTGGCGGAGGCGGCCGCGGCGATGAGGCGCGCCGCCGAGCGGGTGCACGTCATCGCGGAGGGTGCCGCCGCCTGCGCGGTCGCCGCCGCGCTGAGCGGCCGGGCCGGCACCGGCAAAATCGTGGCTGTGGTTTCTGGCGGGAACATCGACCTGGCGCGTTTCGCCTCGCTGACCGGCGCGTGCGCTGACTAATCCCGCAAGCCACTTGAATTGCCGTGGATTGCGGCGGCTCTCGGCAATCGGCAATCAGCTTTCCGCGCCGAACGCCGACAGCCGAGCGCTGTAAGCTGCAGCTGGCGGCGCGTCAAGTCAAGTGCCGCCGGGAATAAAACTGTTTTAAGCTGATTGGTCGCATGGAACGTTTCGCTGTCGCTGCTTCACTCCCCAGCCGGATTCATCGTCTTCACGAGCTTGCGCTCGATCTCTGGTGGAGTTGGACGCCCACCGCGCGGATCGTGTTTCGCCGGCTGGATTATCCGCTCTGGCGCTACTCCGCGCACAATCCGGTGCGCATGCTGATGACCATCTCCGCGGCACGGTTGCAGGAGGCCGCGCAGGACCCCGAGTTTCTCTCGCGCTACGACCAGGCGATCGCCGGGTTGGACGAGGCGCGCGCCGCGAAAGGCACGTGGTGGGCCGAGAGCGGCCCGCCGCTCAACGGCAAGGTGATCGCCTACTTCTCGGCGGAGTTTGCCCTGCATCAGTCGCTGCCGATTTATGCGGGCGGGCTGGGCGTGCTGGCGGGCGATCACTGCAAGGAGGCCAGTGACCTGGGCGTGCCGCTGGTCGGCGTGGGGTTCATGTACCCGCAGGGCTACTTTCACCAGCGCGTCTCGAGCGACGGGTGGCAGGAAGAACACTACGAGCGCGTGAACTGGACCGATACGCCGATCGAGACAGCGTTGACCAGGGACGGCAAGCCGGTGATTACCGCCGTCCCGCTTGGCGACCGGACGGTGCTCGCGGCCGTCTGGCGGGTCAGGGCCGGGCGCGTGCGCCTGCTGCTGCTCGACACCGATCTCGAAGAGAACGCGCCGTGGGATCGCGAGCTGTCGGCCCGCCTGTACGGCGGCGATCGCGAGACGCGTCTGCAGCAGGAAATCATCCTCGGCGTCGGCGGCGTGCGCGTGCTGCGCGGCCTCGGTCTCGAACCGGCCGTCTGGCATCTCAACGAGGGCCACGCCGCCTTCGTGGCGCTGCAGCGCATTCGCGATCGGCTCGAGCGCGGTGCGTCGTTCGACGATGCCCTCGAGGAAGTCCGCCGCACGACCGTTTTTACCACGCATACTCCGGTGCCGGCAGGCCACGACGCGTTTCCGTTTCATCTCGTCGAAAAGCATCTGGCCAGCTGCTGGGGAGAGATCGGGCAGTATCGGCAGCGCTTCCTCTCGCTCGGCGAGTACGACAACGGGCACGGCCCACAGTTCAACATGACGGCGCTTGCGCTGCGCACGGCCGCCAACGTCAATGGCGTCAGTGCCCTGCACGGAGACGTCACGCGCGCGATGTGGCAGCCGATTTGGCCGGATCTCCCCGTGGAACAGGTTCCGGTCAAGTCGATCACCAACGGCGTCCACGTCCCGACGTGGATCGCCGGGGCGATGCTCGACCTGTTCAACAAGCAGCTGGGCGCCAACTGGCTCGATCAGCAGGACGATCAGGCGTTCTGGGACCGTCTCGCCGAGATTCCAGACGAAGATCTCTGGACGGCGCGGCAAATCCTCCGGGCCGAGCTCTTCATCTTCATTCGCGAGCGCCTGCGCCAGCGCTGGGCGTCAGAACACGTCAATCCGATACAGGTCGTGCGTGGCGGGGCCATGCTCGATCCGCACGCGCTCACCATCGGCTACGCACGGCGCTTCACCGCCTACAAGCGTCCCGAGTTGATCTTTCACGATCCCGAGCGGCTGGCCAGGATTCTCACGGCGCCGAAAAGTCCGGTGCAGATCGTGTTCGCCGGCAAGGCCCATCCCGCGGACGACCCGGCGAAGCACCACCTGCAACAGGTCTTCCACAACGCGCTCGATCCGCTATTCGCCGGCCGCATCGCGTTTATCGATGACTACGACATGCATGTGGCGCACTGCCTGGTGGGGGGATGCGACGTGTGGCTGAACAACCCGCGCAAGCCGCTCGAAGCCAGCGGGACGAGTGGCATGAAGGCGTCGCTCAATGGTGTCCCACACCTGAGTGTGGGCGACGGCTGGTGGGCCGAAGGATTCAACGGCCGCAACGGATGGCTGATCGAGAGCCCGGCGGACTTGGACGATCAGGCGGCCATTGATGCGGCCGACGCCGAGTCGCTCTATCGCTTGCTCGAAGAGCAGGTTGTCCCGGCCTTCTACGAACGGGATGAGCGCCTGATCCCGCGGCGGTGGCTGCAAGTGGTGCGCGAGGCGATGCGGTCGAACCTGCCGCGCTTCTCGGCGCGCCGCATGGTCAAGCAGTACGTCAACGAAATGTACACGCCCGCGGCGCAGTCGACCATCACCACGCCGTAAGGCCGCCTTCGGCCCGGACGGCCGCTCATCGCGCGATCACGTCGACGCTCGCACGCGCCTCGGCGTACCACTTCTTCCACGCCGCCACGATGTCCTCGCTGGCGGCGTTCTCGGCTTCGGTCGCCAACCGCGTGCGCTCGGCTTCGTTCACCAGCTTCACCAGCGGAGCCGCATCCGACGCATCCGCGCCGGCGACGAACGACGCGGTGGTGGCCACGGCGGTTGCGACGTGCCCCATCGTCGCCGGGCTCGTCTTGTCGGCCGTATCCAGGTTGGAGTGGTAGTAGCGATCGGTGAAGTGCCAGTTGAGCAGCGCCGGCACGCCTGCCCTGGTGAACACCGTGTGATCGCTCCCGCCTTCATACGGGTTGGTCCGCACCACCCAGCCGGTGTCGCGGGCCCGGCGCAGGGCGACCGCAAGGTGCAAGTCGTTCAAGGGGTGTCCCCGGACCCAGGACCGATCGACCTCGCCGGCACCCCACTCGGAGTGTGGATCCGAGGGACGCGGATAGATCGCGGACGGATCCGGCATCTTCTCGATGAGGAAGGTTCCGCCGGTCTTCGACGTGTCCTGTCCCGTCATGTCGAGGGACATCATGGCCATGACACGACCGGCACGAGCGGCGTCCTGCTCAATCCACTGCTCGCTTCCACGGATCTCGTCGAGCCACAGGAAGGTGACGGTGCGCGCCGGCGGCGGCATGGCCCCCTGACGAACGGCGTCGTGGATGGCGAGCGCCGCGGCCAGCAGCGTTCCCGAACCACTCGCGTTGTCGTTGGCGCCGGGTTCCTGGACATGGGCGACCAGCACGACGCGTTCTTGCGGACGTGTGGTACCTGGAATCTCGGCCACGAGGGTGCGATTGGATCCGCGGTGAAAGGTCGTCGTGACGTCGACCCGCACCCTGACCTCCCCGGACGCCAGGGCGCGCCGCAGCCGCGCAGTCGCACGAGGCGTCGCTTTGAACCCGAAGGATCGGCGCTGGTCGTCGTACGGGATCGTCCCCCACTGCAACACCTCGGGCGTGCTCTCCGGACGGAGATACGCCGCGATCTGCGTCGAGACGACGCCGGCCGCGCCGCGTTCACGGACCGCGCGCGTCCACAACTGGCCAACGGCGGCGTCACCCAGCACGACCGCCCCCTTGACCGCCTTACCGTCAAAATCAGACGCGGCGCCGGGGCCCACGTCAACCAGTGGCAGGACGATCCCGCCCGGGCTGGTCGAAAACGAGTTGATGCACAGCGCCAATCGATCCTGCTCGCGCGAGAGGACTGGTCCGCCAGGATCCCCTTCAATGGCCAACGTGCCGCGCTGGTGCTCCCAGCCCTGGCCGCTGTGCTCGTAGCTCTCAATCCGATGTGCGAGACCGGCCGCGGCCAAGCGCGCGGCGACGAAATCGATCGACCGGTCGTAGTCAGGATTACCTGCCAGTCGCCAGAGCGGCGCCATGAAGGTGACGGTCTCCATGGCGACCGTCGTGTTGACGCGCGGGGCAACGGCGCCGTAGATCGCCTCCACCCGCGCCGGCAACACCCGGTCCAGCGGAGGCAGATGCCACGCCGGCGGCTGTCGAACGACTGCGGCGCTGTCGGTCGCGACTGCCGTCGCCAGCACCACGAGGATCACGCTGCACCCACCGGCGAGACGGCGGCTCAACCCGCGTAATCTGTGTAATCTGTGTAATCTGTGGTTGTTCATCCGGCATCGCTGCAAAGTGGCGTAGTACAATTCGCGTAATCATGTCCCGGAAGTCGATCGCAAAGAAGCCCGGCTGCGCCTTGTGCGGCGCCAAAGAAGTCTCCGAGCCCAAAGGCGAGGAGCGGTACTGCCGCGACTGCTGGGATAAGAAGATCGCCGTCGAAGAGATCGTCGCGCGCGAGTTTGCGCTGAAGCGCTACATTCGTGCGAACAGCGCCGAGAAGTATCTGATTTATCATTCGACGCAGAAACGCCCGTGCGGCATGCTCATCGTCGTCGACGACGGCTACGACCTGTTCCTGACGATGGCGTTGTATCCGAACTTTGCGTGGGACGAGCCCGCCTATCACCTCGAGGGTGATCCGGAAGGTCGCACGTTCGCTGAGCTGCTCGTCGACGTCGTTGCCACCGAAGTCATCGAGCCGTGGGGTGGTGGAAAGTGGCACCTGGAAATCTTCCGGTCGACGGCCGCGGAGCCTGAAGACTGGAACGGCGAAATGTAGGGCGCTGACGCCCCGCATGCGCTCGTAAGTTCAGCTATAATCCGCAGTTCGGAGGTTTCTATGATGCGCCTGGGTTCCAAGATTGTCGCGATTGCACTCGGTGTCGGCCTGTCGGCCAGCTCTGTGGTCGCCGAGCCGACGACGCAGCGCCGGCTCGTCGCCCCGGTGCGAGGCGAGGCGGCGGTCGAGATCACGTCGCCCGACACCCGCGTGGTGGGCAACGATGTCGTCACTACAATGCGGGTGAAGAACGTTTCCAACTTGCCGATCGCTGGTTTCAAGGTCGACGAGAACTGGTTCAAGGGGACCGATGCGTTGAGCGGCGATTCGTACCGCCACGCGCGGCCGTTGCAGGTCAACGAGGTGATCGAAATCACGCTCACCGTCCCGCGCAGCCGCGTCGTCGGCGCGCGCAACCAGTATCAGTTCTCGCACGCCAACGGCACAATCAAGCCGACGCCGGTCAAGTCGCTCGAGCTGCCCAAACCAGACCCAACGAAGAAGCCGCCGAGGTAGCGCCGGTTACCTGGCCGCAATCCGTGCGGCCAGGTTCCCCGCGAAGGGGACGCGCCAGGTCTCGCCGTGATACGTCCGGTACATCAGCACCAGCCACAACCCCACGGCACCAATCCACACCAGATACAGCAGCACCCGGGCCGCCTGAAACGCGCCGCCTGACACCATCAACATCGCCACGCTGAACAACGACAGCAGGGCGATGACGATGGACAACCCGCCGAACAGGATCAGCGACTGCGCGGCGTGAAAGCGAACGGTTCGGTGCTGCTGCTCGATGAACAGGAAGATCAACCCGGACAGCCACCACGCCGTGTAGCACAGCAAGGCAGAGAGTCGTGGATCGACTCCAGTACTAGTGGGCTCGGTCGTGCTGGCCGGCTCGGTCACAATCCCACCTTCTCGAACCGCACCTCGCCCTGATGGCGCGGCACCGTGACCAGATGGGACGGCGAGGTCATGACCTGCGCCGCCACCTGGCCAGGCCCGGGCCGCCGCTCGGACCATTGGACAACCATCACGTCGCCCTCGGTGCTGATCCCCGTGATCTCGGCTTGATAGCCACCTGAGGGACGGCTCCCCAGAAACACGGCGACGACCATCTGCTTGGTGAAGTCCACGGCCGGGGCGGGGCGACCGGGTGCGTGGCGACGCCAGAGCGCCTGGAATTCGTCAGCCGTGCGCGCGACGATTTGCTGCGGCTGATCGATGCCGCTCATCATGTCGGAGTTGAGAGTCTGCATTTGTACTGGTGACGCGGGTGCACCAGGTGCGCTCGGTGCGGCAGGTGCGCTCGGTGCCACGGGTGCAGGTGCGGTGGGCTTGTCCGCCGCAGCGCCGACCGGCGCGGAGGTGGGTGCGGCGATGCCCGGGAGCACGTTGACGATCGTTTCGCGGGCCACGAGCGGGCGGTCGCCGATGCGGGACTGGGCTTCGAGGCGCAGCACGTAGAGGCCGGGAGCGATATCGCGGAGAGGAATGCGGGTCGTGAACCCGTAACCGCCACTGCTGCCGGCCAGCTCCGAGCTGTCGCGTTCTTCGCGAGTCTGAAAGACCGTCTGGCCGCCCTCTTCCTTCATGGTGAGGCTGATATCGACCTTGTACGCGGGCCCGCCGCCGGTCTCGTACACCTCCGCGAACAGGGCAATCTCGTCGTTCTGTACGAAATCGCGGTACGTGGACAGCGGACCGGGTAACAGCTTCTGCAGAGGGTCTTTCGGGCGGGCGGTGGGCACGGCACTGCTCGCCATCGACGTGAGCGCCAGGCTGCTGATGGTCATGCGCTCCTTCGCGAAGTCGGGCACCTCCACATCGTAGAGCACCGATCCCGAGCGCCGCGTGTTCGCTTCGCGCGCCGCAATCCGCAGCTGATAGCGTCCCGGCGGCAGATCCAGCGCGGTGATGACGCGGAACCCGCCGGCGCGCAGCCGGGCGAGCGTGTCGGGCTTGAGCGTCATGTTCAACGTGTTGCGGTCGCCCGGAAACAGCGTGCCCTTCGCATCGACGGCCATCCACGCGATCTCGAGATCGTTGTTGAACGTCCCGTTCTTCTCGATGAGCGACAGATCGCGGCCGCCAATCGTGGTGGAGATGACGACGGCGCCCTTGTTGTCGGGACCCTTGAACACAACCGCCGTGGCGGTCAGCGGCAAACCGGTGACCGGCACGGGGCTGCTCATCGCCTCGCGCAGTTCCGGCGTCGCATCGTTGGGCCCGGCCAGCCGGGTCTCCTGCGCGCGGCCGCGTGGCGCGACATAGCCGCGGCGTGCGCGCACGGTGAGCCCGGGCTTGTTGACGCGCACTTCGATGCGACGGAAGCGACCGTCGCGGCGCTCGTTGGCCGGGTAGTAGCCCATCACGTAATACGAGCTGTTCTCTTCCACGAGCCGCTCGAACGCCCCCGGGATGTTGTTGTTGTTGACGACCGCGAAGCCGCCGGTTTCCTCTGACAGGACGCGCAGGCTGTCCTGCGCCTGGCGCACTTCGTTGAAGATTGCGCTGTTGTCCAGCCCGAGCGTCGTGTCCTCGGGAAACGACTGGATCTCAATCCCGGTGTCGAAGCCGGCGCCCAAGCCGCGCACGTCGATCCCGTAGAACGCGACGTTGGCCCGGGTGGCCGCCGCGATGGCATCCTGGGTGGCGCCGACGATCGTGGTGGCGTCACGATTGTTGAACGGATCGGTGATGTCGTAATCGATGCCTTCGCTGAAATAGATGAGCGCCTTGCGTCGTCCGCGCACGTTCTCGAGCACTTGCGCGTAGCTCTTGAGCGAGTCCAGCGTGTTGCGCGCGTGAAAGCCGCGTTCGGCGGAATCGGGATCGTCGATGCGCTCGCCCGCGCCCCGGGTCCCGCGCGTCATCTGCTCCATCTCCAGCCGGCCGAGCAGCGCCGAACGCAGCTTGCGCCCGCTGAACTTGTCAATGGCCGCAACCAGGAGCCGTGGATTATTCGTGAACTCCTGGGACGCCTCAGCCCGCCCGCTGGTGTGCACCACCGCCGCGATGTCGTTGGCGCCCATGTAGCGTTCGACGAACTGACGGGCTGCATTTCGGGTGCGCGTGGCCAGCAGCGGCGTCGTGTGCAGGTCGTCGAGAACGATCAGGTAGACGCGCCCACCCGAAGCCGACACGTTCGTCTGAACGTCCCGCTCGACCGGGCGGTTGGCAAACAGCGGTCGCGGCGTGCGCTCCACGGGAATGTCGACGAGCGAGAACACGCTGACCTGCTGCGGCTTGCCGTCCTCGAAAATCTGGAAATCGTCCTGGGTGAGGGTGCTGACGAAGTTGCCCTGCGCGTCAACGACGCGGGCGTCGACTTCGACGTAGTTGACCTCGGCGCGGAAGGTGACCGCTGGCTGCTGGGCGTCGGGGGACGGGGCCTGCGCGCCGCCGCCCTGCCCCATCGCCACGCCGCCACACAACACCGCCGCCAGCGCGACAATAAAGTGGTTCTTCATAGGTTCACGACATCAGGACAGGCTTCTTCATTATAGGACGGCGATCGGGTCACGGGGTTTCACCGCACGGCCGTCAACCCTTGATCACGCCAATCGGGCGGAGCTGCGCCACGCGGCGCGCGATTCCGGCCTCGTGGACGATACGCACGACGTCGGCGACGTCCTTGTAGGCGTCCGGTATCTCCTCGGCCACGGTGGCGAGTCCCGCGGCCATGACGATAACGCCGCGGGCCTCGAGGTCCTTGATGACCGCCCGACCCTTCGCCTGCCGTTTGGCCTGGGACCGGCTCCAGCGCCGGCCCGCGCCGTGACAGGTCGACCCGAAGGTGTCGCGATAGGCGTCGGCGGTCCCGACCAGAACGTAGGAATAGCGGCCCATGTCGCCGGGGATCAGGACGGGCTGGCCGACCTCGCGATACGTCGGGGGCGTTTGAGGATGCCCCGGCGGGTAGGCCCTGGTCGCGCCTTTCCGGTGCACACAAGCCCGGCCGTGCGCGAACGTCTCGACCTTGGCGATGTTGTGACAGACGTCATACAGCGTGCGTATGCCGGTAGTCTCCGGGCTGATCGCCATCGCCTCCGCGATCCCGTCGCGCACGCCATGGGACATCACTTGCCGGTTGGCAAAGGCGAAGTTGGCCGCGGCGCTCATCGCGGCGAGGTACTGCCGCCCTTCAGGCGATCGCAGCGGCGCGCAACATAGCTGGCGATCCGGCAGCTCGATGCCGTACTTGTCAGCGGCCCGGATCATGATGCGGAGATGGTCTTCGCAGACCTGGTGTCCGAGTCCGCGCGACCCGCTGTGAATCATCACGGTGACCTGGTCCCGCTCGAGGCCAAACGCGGCGGCGACCGGTTCGTCGTAGATTTCCGACACATACTGCAGCTCGGCGAAGTGATTTCCGGATCCCAGCGTGCCCAATTGTGACTGCCCCCGTTCGAGGGCCCGTGGCGAAACGAGTGCCGGATCCGCACCCGGCAGGACGCCGGATTCCTCGATGTGCTCGAGATCGTCGGTCGAGCCGAATCCCCGCTCGACTGCCCAGCCGGCGCCGTCCTGCAGCACGCGGCGGAGATCTGCGGACGAGAGCCGGAGGTCGCGCCGGTTCGCACCGACGCCGGTGGGGACGCGGACGTACATTGCCTTGACAATCTCCCGCAGACGCAGCGTCACCTCGTCCCGGGTCAAGCTGGAGGCGAGCAGGCGGACGCCGCAATTGATGTCGTAGCCCACCCCACCGGGCGACACGACCCCGTCGTCCGCGTCGGTCGCCGCCACGCCGCCAATCGGAAACCCATAGCCCCAATGGATGTCGGGCATGGCGAGCGACGCGCCGACGATGCCGGGAAGATGGGCGACGTTGGCCACCTGCTCGAGGGATTTGTCCTGGCGGATGTCGCGCATCATCGCCTCGTCCGCGTAGACGATGCCGTCCACGCGCATCTTGCCCTCGCGCGGTATGCGCCATCGAAACTGATCAATCTGTTGAACCTTCACCTCTACCTGCCCTACCTGCCCTAAACATCGAACACCACTCTCGATCGCCACTCGTAATGGTGCCAGGCGATCTCGAGCCCGTGATAGGTCACGGCCTTGATCACGATGCGGATCGGGTGGCGCGCCGGGTCGTGCCGCTCGCCGATCAGCGTGCCCCCCAACGCCCAGCCACCGTCCCGCTCGCGCACCTCCACCTGGGCCTCCCGCACGAGCGTGCCGCGGGTGTCGAATCGGTAGAGCAGCTCGCTCAAGAAGTCCACGAGCAGAAGATCCAATTCCGGGGCCGCCACGTCGAGCTCTTCCGGCCGGCGCGGCTCGATACCGTCGAGCGGGGTGATGGTGTCGGCAAATGCCAGCGCCGCCGACCTGAACAGCTCGTCAAGCGTCCGTCCCGTCAGCGAAACTCCCACGTCGCCGGTGTGATCGAAGAACTCATACGCCATGGCGCTTTGCACGGGTGCCTCGGGTGCCTCAGGTGCCTCGGGATGCCTCAGGCACCTTATACTTGTCTTCTATGCCCCTCGATGTCGGCGCGATCCAGCGGGCCCTGCACGAGCAGGGCCTCGATGGCTGGCTCTGGTACGATTTCCAGGGCGCGAATCCTATCGCGCAGCGGATGGCCGGGTTGAACAACGGCGGCCACATGGCGACGCGCCGCTGGTTTTATCTGGTTCCGTCGACCGGCGCGCCGCGCGCCCTCGTGCACCAGATTGAGCAGCACAACCTCGACCAGCTGCCCGGCACCAAGACCCCGTACGCCGGGCGCGCCGAGCTCGAATCGGGCTTGAACGAGTTGCTCGAGGGCACGCGGCGCATTGCCATGGAGTACTCGCCCAACGGCGCCATTCCCTATGTATCCCGCGTGGATGCCGGCACCATCGAGCTGGTGCGCGGTCAGGGTGTCGAAGTGGTCTCGTCGGGCGATCTGGTGCAGCAGTTCGAGGCGCATTGGGACGAAGAGGCGATCGCATCTCATCGCCGTGCGTCCGAAAAACTGTATCGGATCAAGGATCGCGCCTTTGAGGCGGTCCGCTCACGGCTTCACGACCAGGTGCCGACGACTGAGCTCGCCATCCAGCGGCTGATGTGGCACTGGTTTGACGAGGAGGGGCTGACGAGCGATGCGCCGCCGCTGGTTGCCGCGCAGGAAAACGCCAGCGATCCGCATTACACACCCACGGAGGCGTCCAGCCGCGAGATCCGCCCGAACGAGCTGCTGCTGCTGGACCTCTGGGGCAAGCTGAAGACACCTGGCGCGGTGTTCGCAGATATTTCGTGGGTGGGCTTCACGGGGGCGCAGGTCCCGGACGAGATGACCCGGGTGTTCGCCGCGGCACGAGACGCGCGGGACGCGGCCGTCCAGGTCGTGCAAGACGCCGCCGGTGCCGGGCGTGAGGTGCGCGGCTACGAGCTGGATCGGGTGGCACGAGCCGTCATCGAAGGGGCCGGCTACGGGCAGTACATCCTGCACCGCACCGGCCACAGCCTGGGGCAGACGGTCCACGGCAACGGCGCGCATCTCGACGATTACGAAACGCACGATGAGCGTCGGCTGCTGCCGGGAACCGGGTTCACGGTGGAGCCAGGGATTTACCTGGGCCGATTCGGGGTACGAACGGAAATCAACGTGGTTTGGGCGGCGGATGGCCCGGAGGTCACCGGCCCAAGGCAGCAGGAAATCGTCAGACTTGTGTAGCAGGCCTCAGGCCTCAGGCGCCAGACCTCAGACCTCAGGTCCTCAGGCGCCAGGCCTCGGGCCCCAACGCGGTTTTGGAGGACGAAATGTCTAGTCGGAAAACGACAGTGTTCTACGGGTTGTTGATCGCGGTGGCCTCCATCGCGGTCGGCATGGTGCTCGCCTCGCGTCTGGATCTGTCGACGGTCTCGATGGCCCAGCCGACGATCAACATCCCGCCGGCGAACACTGCGCCGCTCGCCGGCCCGGTGGACGCCGCGACCTTCCGCAACATCGCCAAGGTGGTGAGTCCCTCCGTGGTCAACATCCGGACCGAGTCGCGCCAGCGCTCCCAGGAGCTCACCGACTTCTTTGGCGGCGGGGGCGGCAGCGACGAGTTGCTGGAACGCTTCTTCGGTGGACAGCCGCCGCGGGGGCAGCAGCGGCCACAGATCACGTTTTCCGCGGGCACCGGCTTCATCATCAGCCAGGACGGCCTGATCCTGACCAACAACCATGTGGTCGAGGGCGCCACGAAGATCGAGGTCAACCTCCACGGCGATGAAGACGACGTGAGCTATGAAGCCCGTGTCATCGGGCGCGATCCGCTGACCGACAGCGCGCTCATCGAGCTGACCGAAAAACCCCAGCGCGAGCTCGCAGAAGTGAAGCTCGGCGACTCTGCGATGATGCAACCGGGAGATTGGGTGATGGCCATCGGCAATCCGTTCAGCCTCTCACACACGGTCAGCGTTGGTGTGGTCAGCGCGGCGCGTCCCGGTGGCCTTCCAGTTGCCGATGGCCGGTGGGCCGACGTCATTCAGACCGACGCCGCCATCAACCCCGGTAATTCGGGTGGCCCGCTGCTGAACGTGCGGGGCGAGGTCATCGGGATCAACACGGCGATCTTTGCGGACTCCCGGTCGCAGGGCAACATGGGCATCGGCTTCGCCATTCCGATCAACGTGGTGCGCGATTTGTTGCCGCAACTGCGCACGGGCAAGATCACGCGGGGCGTCATTGGCGTGTCGGTGCAGCCGATTCCGACTTATGCGGTCGAGGCACTCGGTATGAAGGAGCGTCGGGGCGCCCTGGTCGCGACGGTCACCAGCGGCGGGCCGGCGGCCAAGGCCGGCATCCAGCCCGGCGACGTCATCCTCGAGTTCAACGGCAAGCCCATCGAGCGGCGGGACCATCTGGTATCAATGGTCACGGCCACCAAACCGGGATCCACGGTGCCGGTCACAGTGCTGCGCGACCGCAAGGAGATCTCCCTGAACGTCACCGTCGACGAACTCAACCTGGAGAGCGAGACGACCCGTGCGGCGCGACCGGATGATCCGGGTACCGACTCTGACATTCAGGAAACGACTGGATTCGGCATCGAGATCGGGCCCTTGACGTCGGACATGGCGCGTCGTCTGCGCCTGCCGGCGGGAACGGAAGGCGTGCTCGTCCGCGATGTCGAGCCGGGCAGCACCGCCCAGCGCGCCGGCATTGGCCGCGGCGATGTCATCCTCCAGGTGAACCGCCGCGCCGTCACCACGCCACAGGAGGCCAGCCGCGCCCTCAACGCCGTGCCAAGTGGCGGCACCGCGTTCCTGCTGGTCTTCAGCCAGGGACAGCAACGATTCGTCACGGTGCGTAAGGACTGAGGCTGATCTCTCGATGCTGGAGCGCGAGATCAAGCTGCGGTTTGACAGCGCTGATTTCGCGCGCCAGCAGGTCCTGTCGCCTGAAGTCGGCGCAACCCCTTTGCGCGGCCGTCGGCTTCAGGAAGACTGCCTCCTCGATACGGCCGACAACCACCTGCTCCACTGCCGATCCGCGTTGCGTCTGCGAAGCGAGAACGGCAGAAGTCTGCTCACCTTCAAAGGGCCCGTCCAGCCCAGCGCCATCAAGGTCCGCGAAGAGCACGAGACCGTGGTCGCCGACGGAGAGGAGCTGCTGACCATCCTCGGCGAGCTGGGGTTGCGCGTGTGGTTCCGGTACGAGAAGTACCGCGAGGAGTTCTCCGCGGAGGACATCGTCATCGCCATCGACGAAACGCCTATCGGGGTGTTCGTCGAGATCGAAGGCTCCGAAGACCACATCCATCGCGCAGCGCAGGCGCTCGGGAGGACGTCAACCGATTACGTCACGGCCTCCTATCGATCGCTGTATCTCGATCACTGCCGCGCGCAGGGCGTGAACCCCGCTGACATGTTGTTCTGATGACCGACCTCACCGAGTGGCCCGCGCTCGTCCTCACGGCGGGTCTGGGCACACGGCTCCGGCCGTTGACGGAGGTGCGCGCCAAAGCCGCCATGCCGGTCGCCGGATCGACGATGGTCGTCCGCATCCTGCGGTGGCTGCAGGCGGCGGGCGTGCGCCGCGTCGTGCTCAACCTGCATCACAAGCCCGAGACCATCACGGCGGCCGTGGGTGATGGATCTCATCTGGGACTGGCCGTGCGCTACTCGTGGGAGCCGGTCGTGCTGGGATCGGCCGGGGGACCCCGCCGCGCGCTGCCCTTACTCGATGCCGAGCGATTTCTCATCGTCAACGGCGACACCTTGACCGACTGCGACCTCGCCGCCGTTGCCCGTCAGCACGTCGAGCATCGCGCGCGCGTCACGATGGCCGTCGTCGAAGGCGATGTGCATCGGTACGGCGGCGTGCTGCTCGATCGGGACGCGCGCGTGCGCGGGTTCGGCAAGGCCGACCGAGACGCCCGGGCGCGACATTTCATCGGCGTCCAGGCCGTCGAATCCGGCGTGTTCGCTGACCTCCCCGACAATGAACCCACCGAGACGGTCAAGACCCTGTATCCCCGGCTGCTGCGGTCGGATCGCGATGCGATCCGCGCGTACGAAAGCGATGCGGAGTTCCTCGATGTCGGCACGGCCCGCGATTACTTCGCCACGGTGGAAACCATCGCGGCGCGCGAAGGCCGCGCGTTCGATATCGGCGAGGGCTGCCAGATCGCGGACGACGCTGTCGTCGAACGGTCTGTGCTCTGGGATCGCGTGACCGTCGGCCGCGGCGCCCGGCTCGCTCACTGCATCGTTGCTGACGACGTGATCATCCCGGACGGCGCCCACTACGAGAATCGCGTGCTGATGGCGCGGAAGGATGCCGCGTCGCCGAATGTGGATGCTTCCCAGCCTGCGGATTCTGCGTCTTCTGTGGATCGTTCCGATTCTGTGTATTCTGTGGACCTGTGACGGACAACGCCCACGCGCGTCTCCATCAATACCTGGATCAGAAAGGCCTTGCGGCGGACGTCACCAAAGTCCTGCCGCTCACCGGGGACGCCTCCGACCGGCGGTATTTTCGTGCGATCCGGCGCGACGGCAGCTCCCTCGTCCTCGCGCTGCATGCCGGGCCGATCGATTTCGACACGCTGCCGTTCGTCTCCGTGTCGCGATTGATGCGCGAGGTTCCTCTCCCGGTACCCGAGCTGCTCCATCACTCGAACCCGCTGGGCATCATTGCCCAGCAGGATCTCGGCGATGTGACCCTGCAGGCGCATCTCGGAGCGGCCACCGCGGACGAGCACGCGGCGCTCTATCGACAGGCGGTGTTGTTCATCGCCCGGCTCCAGCAGCGCGGCCAGGAACTTGCGTCCCCTGAATATCCGTCGTACAGCGTGGCGTTCGATACCGACAAGCTGTCGTGGGAGTTGGAGTTCTTCTACAAGTATTTCATTCGGCAGTACCGGGGGGCTTCTCCCGGACTCGACGTCCAGCGGGCACTGTCCGAGGAATGGTCAGGGATGGTCGAGGAGCTGGCCGGCGAGCCTCGGGTGCTGTGTCATCGGGATTACCACAGCCGCAACCTGATGCTGCACGACGGATCGCTCGTCATCATCGATTTCCAGGATGCGCGGATGGGACCCGACACCTACGACCTCGCGTCGCTGCTGCGCGATTCGTACGTCGACCTCTCGTCCAGTCAGGTGGACGAACTGATCGCGTATTTCGTCGTGCTGACGCGCGGCGGCGGCGAATCGGAGGCCGACATCTCCGAGTTCCGGCGACGGTTCGACGTCATGGCCCTGCAGCGCAACCTCAAGGCGCTGGGGACGTTCGGCTATCAGACGGTGACACGAGGCAACACGGTCTACATTCAGTACATCCCGCGCACGCTCAATTACGTGCGGGCGAATCTCGCGAAATACCCGCGGTTTGGCCGGCTGCAGGAGCTTTTGGCGGGCATCATCGACGAATTGCGGTAAGGGTTGCGCTGCGCGCGGTGGGCGCGCCTTCCGGCGCGAGGGCGACCGCCCCGTGCGCAGACGAAGCGGTCGCGGGCCGGCTGCGCCGGATCAGCCTTCGGCGGGATGGGTGCCAATCCCGAAGGGCCGTCCCGAGCCGTGATGGCGAGGGCCTTCCGGCGAAGCCGGCCACCCGCGAGCGCCAGCGAGCGGCCTGCTAGAATGAGCGTTTGGCGTTCAGGCCAAGGAGCATCCTGTGAGCACCCCGCGCTTTGGCGTTTCCACGCACCTCTACCACGATCATCGTCTCGACCGGGACCACCTGGTCGAGATTGCCGCTCACGGATTCGAGTGCGTCGAGATCTTCGCGACCCGATCGCATTTCGATTACCACGACGATGCCGCCGTTCGGGCAGTCGCCGAATGGCTCGACGACACCCGGCTGACGCTGCACTCCGTGCACGCCCCGATTACCGCGAGCTACGCGAAGGGTCAATGGGGCGAGGCGTTCTCGACCGCGGTCGCCGACGAAGAGCGCCGGCGCAGGACGCTGGCCGAGGCCGAAGCCGCCCTGGCCGTCGCGCAAACCATTCCGTTCCAGTGCCTTGTCGTCCACCTCGGCGTGCCGGACGCGATGAAGCCGGGCGCAGGCGACAACAGCCGCGAGAGCGCACGACGCAGTGTCGAAGCGCTCCATGAAATGGCCGCGCGGGCGGGCGTACGTCTGGCGCTGGAGGTGATTCCCAACGCCTTGTCGACGCCCGAGGCGCTCGTGTCGCTGATCGAACACGATCTCGATGGGCTCAAAGTCGGCATCTGCCTCGATGTCGGGCACGCGCATATCATGGGCGACCTCGGCGACGCGATCGAGTGCTGCTCCGGTCACATCATCACCACGCACCTGCACGACAATCGGCGCCGCTCCGACGACCACCTGACGCCGGGCGAAGGCAGCATCGACTGGCCCGTCACGCTGATGTCCCTTCAGAAGGTCGGCTACGACGGCGCCTGGATGTTCGAGGTCGCGAACACCTCCACGCCGAAGGCCGTCCTGGAAAAAGCCGCGCTGGCGAGGCGGAAATTCGAGGCGCTGCTGGACCTCAGCTTCGAGAACCCACCGGCGCTGTAACACGATGGACTTCGTGAAAGCACAGCTGATGCGACACGTTCATATCGAGAAGATCGGCGACCACGTGGGCGAGACCGTCACCATCAAGGGCTGGCTGCACAACCGCCGGTCGAGCGGCAAGATTCACTTTCTCGTGGTTCGCGATGGGACAGGGTTCCTGCAGGTGGTCATGGGCAAGAACGATGTGCCCGAGGAGACATTCCAGGCGGCCGATCATCTGTCGCAGGAAAGCGCCATCATCGTCACCGGCACGGTACGCGAAGACACGCGCGCCAGGGGCGGCTACGAACTGACGGCCAGTGCACTCGAGATCGTCGCGGGGTCGGTCGACTATCCGATCACGCCGAAGGAACACGGCGTCGATTACCTCCTCGATCGTCGCCACTTGTGGATCCGCGCCGAGCGCCAGACGGCGATCCTGCGGGTCCGCCACGAGATCATCGACGCCGTGCGCGACTTCTTCAACGGCCAGGGCTTCATTCTGGCCGACACGCCGATCTTCACGCCGGCGGCCTGCGAGGGGACGACGACGCTCTTCCCGGTGCAGTACTTCGACGACGAAACCGCCTATCTCGCGCAGAGCGGCCAGTTGTACAACGAGGCCAACGCCATGGCGCTGGGCAAGGTGTACGCGTTCGGGCCGACGTTCCGCGCCGAAAAGAGCAAGACCCGCCGCCACCTCACCGAGTTCTGGATGGTCGAGCCCGAAATGGCGTACGCCGACCTCAACGACGTCATCACGCTGGCTGAAGGGCTGATCACCGCAGTCGTCGCGCGCGTGCTCGACCGGCGCGGCCACGAGTTGACGGTGCTCGAGCGCGACGTCTCGAAACTCGAAGCCGTGCAAGCGCCTTTCCCGCGGCTCCATTACGACGAGGCCGCCAAGCTGCTCGTCGAGAAGGGGTTGCCCTTCGAGATCGGCGGGGATCTCGGCGGAACCGACGAAACCGTGCTGTCAGAGCAGTTCGACCGCCCGGTCTGTGTGACGCATTATCCCGCGGCGGTGAAGGCGTTCTACATGAAGCCCGATCCCGCTCAACCGGATCGCGCGCTCTGCGTTGACGTGCTCGCACCGGAAGGCTACGGCGAGATCATTGGCGGCGGCCAGCGTCTGGATGATTACGACCTGCTCCTGCAGCGGATCAAGGACCATGGGCTGCCGGTCGAAGCCTTCGAGTGGTATCTCGACCTGCGCCGCTACGGCTCCGTGCCCCACAGCGGGTTTGGCATGGGCATCGAACGTTGTGTCACCTGGATTTGCGGGCTCGAACACGTCCGCGAGACCATTCCATACCCCCGCATGTTGTACAGGCTCTACCCCTGATGAAAATCGGTTTTGTTTCCCTGGGCTGCCCCAAGAATCTCGTCGATTCGGAAGTGATGCTTGGTTTGGCCGAACAGGCCGGGCACGAGATCACCGCTGATGCCGCGGGCGCCGACGTCGTCGTCGTGAACACCTGTGCGTTCATCGATCGCGCCAAGCAGGAGTCAGTCGACACGATTCTGGAGATGGCGGAGCTGAAGAAGCAGGCGGCGGGCCGACGTCTGGTCGTCACCGGCTGCCTGGCCGAGCGGTATCGCGAGGAACTGCAGCGCGAGATTCCGGAGATCGATGCGGTGCTCGGGACCGGAGAAGTGCCGGCCATCCTCGAGGCCCTTGCCCCGGCTGAAGCCGGGGCCCGCAGCCGTACAGCGGGCCCAACCACCCTGACCTTTCACCGGGCGGCGCCCCGCTTTGGCATCGACCTCCCCGACTATCTCTACGACGCGAACACGCCCCGTCGTCTGAGCACACCCGGCCATTACGCCTACGTCAAGGTCGCGGAAGGCTGCGACTACAAGTGCGCCTTCTGCATCATTCCCAAGATGCGAGGACACTACCGCAGCCGCACCGTGGAGTCCGTCGTCCAGGAGGCACGTCAACTGGCCGAACGCGGGGTCAAGGAACTGCTGCTCATCTCGCAGGACACGACCTTCTACGGCATCGATCGCAAGGAACGGGGCGCCTTGCCCCGCCTGCTGCGCCAGCTCAATGACGTGGCAGGCATCGAATGGGTCCGCCTGCTCTACCTGTACCCGACGACCATCACGGACGACGTCATCGACGCCATCGCGGAGTGCGCCAAGGTGTGCCGGTACATCGACCTGCCGCTGCAGCACGCCTCTGATGCGGTGCTGCAGCGGATGAAGCGGCCCGGTACACGCGGAGGATACGAGAAGCTCCTCGCCCGGATTCGGGAGCGCATACCCGGCGTCACGCTGCGCACCACGTTCATCGTCGGGTTTCCAGGGGAGACCGAACGGGACTTCGAGGAGCTGCTGACCTTCATCGAGGCCGTCCGATTCGACCACGTGGGCGTCTTCACCTACTCCCATGAGGAGGGTACGAGCGCGTATGGCCTGGTCGACGACGTGCCCGCCGCTGTGAAGAAGAAGCGCCAATCCCGTCTCATGGCCCGTCAGAAGCCGATCGTGGCGCGGCAGCAGAAAGGGCGGATTGGTGAGCGAACGCGGCTCCTGGTCGACGGACCTTCGCCCCAGCATGAGCTGGTGCTGCGCGGCCGGCTCGAAGGCCAGGCGCCCGATATCGATCCGCAGGTCTACTTGACGGAGGCGGACCCGGAGTCCGTTCGCGCCGGAGCCTTTCTGGAGGTCGAGATCGTCGGCGCGGATGGGTACGACCTCGTGGCCAGGCCGGTATAGGCCGCGTCTCGCGCGGAGGGCCTGAGCGAACCGCCCTCCGGCGCAGCCGGCCGTCGGCGGGCATTGCCTGCCGCATGTTATTATGTAGAGTCCGGTCGAAGTCTGGGGAACCAGAGTGGGCCTTTTGCCCACTTTTTGTGTTTAAGGGGGCGGCTTGACCCCGCTCGAGCGCATTCGTGAGATTGCGGCCCGCGTGGCCGACACATACGGGTTGCTCATCGACGAGGTGGTCATGCGGCGAGAACGCGGCAACAATGTGTTGCGCGTCGTGATCGATCGGCCCGGACCGGGCGCAACACCGGAAGACAGCGTCAGCATTACGGATTGTGAGCGCGTCAGCCAGGAGCTCAGCACGATGCTCGATGTCGAGGATCTGCTGCCCGACAGCTACACGCTCGAGGTTTCATCGCCGGGGCTGAATCGACCCTTGCGCGATGCGCGCGATTACGTCCGGTTCGCTGGCCGGCTGGCGAAACTCGTGACGCGCGAGCCGGTGCACCGGCAAACCGCGTTTGCCGGACGCTTGCGCGGCATGGAGGGCGAGGACGTGCTGTTCGAAAACGAGGGTGGCAGGCTGGTGCGTCTGCCCCTCGCGTTGATCAGCCGCGCACGGTTAGAGGTGGAGTTCTGAAGGACATGCAGAGCAGCAATCCGCTACAGCAGACGATCGAGGCGCTCGCGAAGGAAAAAGGCATCGAGCCGGATGTCGTCATCCAGGCGATGGAAGAGGCCGTGCTCACCGCGTCGCGCAAGTATTACAAGAGCACCGAGGATCTGCGCGCCAAGTTCAACCCTGAAAACGGGCAGATTGAGCTCTTTGCCGTCAAGACCATCGTCGACGAGGTCGCCGACCCGGCGACGGAGATTTCCCTCGCCGAAGCCAAGGACATCTACGGTGCGGATGCCGAAGTGGAAGTCGGCTATCAGATTGAATTTCCCAAGCGCACGGACGTCCTCGGGCGGATCGCGGCGCAGACGGCCAAGCAGGTGATCTTCCAGAAGGTCCGCGAGGCCGAGCGCGAGATCATCTTTGCGGAATACAACACGCGCGTCGGCGAGGTCATGAATGGCATCGTCAAACGCTTCGAGCAGGGCGACATCATCATCGAAGTCGGCCGTGTGGAAGCGATTCTGCCGCGCAAGGAGCAGTCGCGGGCGGAAAGCTACACGCAGGGTGACCGTCTCCGGGCGGTCATCAAGAGTGTGGGCAAGAGCGCCAAGGGCCCCCAGATCGTGCTGTCGCGCACCGACCCGGCGCTGCTCATCAAGCTGTTCGAGCAGGAAGTCCCGGAGATTTACGACGGCACCGTCATGATTCGCGGCGCGGTGCGAGAAGCGGGCGATCGGGCCAAGGTCGCCGTCTACTCGCGCGAGCGCGATGTCGATCCGGTGGGGGCCTGTGTCGGCATGAAGGGCACGCGCGTGCAGGCGATCATCCGCGAGCTGCGCGGCGAGAAAATCGACATCGTGGAGTGGTCCGACGACCCGGTCAGCTTCGTGATGAATGCCCTGTCGCCGGCCAAGGTGCAGCGCGTGACCATCATCAACGATCAGGAAAAGGTCATGGAGGTCGTCGTCGAGGACAAACAGTTGTCGCTCGCGATCGGCAAGAAGGGCCAGAACGTCAGGCTCGCCGCCAAGCTGACCGGCTGGCGCATCGACATCAAGAGCGAGGAAGAGAAGCGCGCGGAAGTGGAAGCGCAGCTCGACGCGTTTGATCTCCCTGCGGACGATGAGGAAGGCGGGATGCCCGCAGAAACCCTGCAAGGCGCGGATGACGTTGTGGTCCAGACCACCGACGACGGTGCGGTCCAGACTCCCGACGACGGGGCGGTCCAGACTCCCGACGACGGGGCGGTCCAGACCACCGACGACGGTGCGGTCCAGACCCCCGATAGCGGCGCCGTCGATACCACCGACGACGCCGTGCGCGTGGCTGCTGACGTCGCCGCGGACGATGTCGATGGTCGATAGCGATAGTCTGATAGCAAAACGAGGAAGCCCCTTTGGCAACAGTCCGGATTTACAAAGTCGCTGAACTGCTGAACGCGACCAGCCAGGAAGTCCTGCAGCTGCTCAAGCAGAATCACGGCATCGAGCTGAAGAGCGCGTCGAGCACACTCGAGGAGATCGTGGCGCGCCAGTTCGTCGAGCGGCTCGCACGACAGCGCGGCATCGAACTGCCCAAGGGCGACATCTTCTCGGAGGCGGCCGTCAAGTCCGCAAAGAAGGCTTCCGGGGCGGCAGGCAGGAAGGGCGCGGCCACAGAGCCCGCCAAACCGGCCGCGCCGGCGCTCCCGCCGCCGCGCCTGATCAAGATCCAGCGGCCGCCCGTTCCGCCGCCCGCCGCCGTCCCGAGCCCCGAAGCGATGGAGTCCGAGCCGGTCGTGGAGGCGCTCGCCGAGCCGCCTGTGGACGCGCCCACGCCAATCGCGACGGCACCGCCGCCGCCTCCGGTGGTCGAAACCGCGCCTGAGCCTGTGCTCGTGTCCGAAGCGCCGGAACCGCTGCCGATCGACGCCACAGCCGATAGCACTGAAACCACGGCCGCTGAGGCCGAAGCCCCGGCTCCGGCCGCGTCGGCTGACACACCCGCCCGGGAGGAGCGCGCCGCAAAACCGGGCGTGGCGCCCGGACGATTCGTGCCCCCCAGTATTCGCCTGCGCGTGGAGGAGCCGGGGCAGGCGCCCCCGAAAGCGCCGCCCCTGCAACCGCGGCGGCCCGTCGCCCAGCCGCACCCGCGGGTCGTCGCACCACCCCCGGTCCCTCCGGCGGCGCCTCCAGGGTCTCCGCGTCCAGGCGGATCCGCTGCTGGGACCCGGACCTATCCCGGATCGCGGCCGGCGCCCGGCACGACACCCGCAATGATGGGTGGCCCGCGTCCGCTGCCCTCGCAGCCGGTACGTCCGACCATCCCGCCGCGACCCGGCGGCTACCCGCAGCGCCCAGGGATGCCGCAGCGCCCTGGCCAGTACCGCCCGGGACAGTATCAGCAGCGGCCCAGCGGTCCACGTCCCGGTCATCGCCGCGACGCGCCGAGCCGGCCGACGGCGCCCCAGCCGGCCGTCGAGTTGCCGCCCGTTTCACGCACCATCACCCTCGCCGAGGGCATGACGGTGAAGGATCTCGCCGACAAGCTGGATACGCGGGTCAAGGACGTGCTCAAGTCGCTGCTCGACCGGCGGCTGATGATGACCATCAACTCGACGATTGACATCGAGACCGCCCGGGAGGTCGCGCGCCAGTTCGGCGCCGACATCGAGACGCGCAGCTTCGAAGAAGAATTGATCCACGACGAGGCCGAGACGTTCGATGCCGCGGACCTCGTCCCGCGCGCGCCGGTCGTCACGGTCATGGGCCACGTCGATCACGGCAAGACGACGCTGCTCGACTCGATCCGCGCGACACGGGTCGCCGACCGCGAGGCGGGCGGCATCACCCAGCACATCGGCGCCTACCTCGTCACCGTCGGCGAGAAGAACGACAAGCCGATTGTCTTCCTCGACACGCCCGGTCACGAAGCGTTCACCTTGATGCGCGCCCGCGGGTCGAAGGTCACCGACGTCGTCATACTCGTCGTCGCGGCCGACGACGGCGTGATGCCGCAGACCAGGGAAGCCATCGACCACGCGCGCGCCGCCAACGTGCCGATCATCGTGGCGGTCAACAAGATCGACAAGCCCGGCGCGAATCCCGAAGTGGTCAAGCGTCAGCTCTCGGACCTCAATCTCATGCCGGAGGACTGGGGCGGAACGACCGTCTTCGTCGAGGTCTCGGCCAAGATGAAGACCGGGCTCGATCTGCTGCTCGAGATGATCCTGCTGGTCACCGACATCGCCGAGCACAAGGCGAACCCGAAGCGTGCGGCGGTCGGCACGGTCCTCGAAACCAAACTGGATCGCGGACGAGGGCCGGTGGCGACCGTGCTCGTGCAGGACGGCTCCTTGCGCGTCGGCGACAACATCATTGCCGGTCCCGTGGTGGGCCGCGTGCGCGCGCTCATCGACGATCGCGGCCGTCCGCTCAAAATGGCCGGGCCCTCCACACCGGTCGAGGTCCTCGGCCTCGAACAGTTGCCGTCGCCCGGCGACTCGTTCCAGATGGTGGCCGATCCGGCCAAGGCGCGGCAGATTGCGACCTTCCGGCAGACCCAGGCCAAGGAGCGCGCGCTCGGCGCCAAAGGCGGCCGGCTCACGCTGGAATCGCTGCAGGCGGAACTGGCCAAGGGCGACGTCAAGGAATTGCCGATCATCATCAAGGCCGACGTGCAGGGCTCGGCCGAAGTGCTCGCGTCCACACTGGCCAAGCTGGCGGACGACAAGACCAAGATCAAGATCATCCACACCGCGGTTGGCGCCATCAACGAATCCGACGTGCTGCTGGCGGCGGCGTCCAACGCCATCATCATCGGCTTCAACGTGCGACCCGATCGCAACGCCGCCGACGTGGCGGACCGGGAGAAGGTGGACATCCGGCATCACTCGGTGATCTACAACGTCACCGATGAGATCAAGAAGGCGATGGCGGGACTGCTGGATCCGACGTTCAAGGAGCAGCGTCTGGGGAGCGCCGTCGTGCGCGACACCTTCAAGGTGCCCAAGGTCGGCACGGTGGCCGGCTGCATGGTCCAGGACGGCCGCATCACCCGCAGCGGCGACGCGCAGGCGCGATTGCTCCGTGACAACGTCGTCGTGTGGGAAGGCAAGCTGGCCTCGCTGCGCCGCTTCAAGGACGACGTGTCCGAGGTCAAGGCCGGGTTCGAATGCGGCATCGGGCTGCAGAACTTCAACGACGTCAAGGTCGGCGATGTCATCGAAGTGTTCCAGATGCAGCAAGTCGCGGCCACCGCGTAGGACGAGGGACTCACCCGGAACCCTGTGGGCCACCCTGTGACGATGTATGCCGTTATCCCACCGCGTTGAGCGCGTCGCCGAGCAGATTCGGGAAGAGGTCAGTCAGATTCTGGCGACTGAGGTCGCCGACCCTGGGGTCGGACTGGTCACCGTGACGCGCGTGAAGGTGACATCTGACCTGTCGCTGGCGCGCGTCTACTGGACCATCATGGGCGACGCGGCCCAGCGCAAGGAAACCACCAAGGCCCTGGCCCGCGCGGCGG
Organism: Vicinamibacterales bacterium; assembly: GCA_035512515.1. Lineage (GTDB taxonomy): Bacteria > Acidobacteriota > Vicinamibacteria > Vicinamibacterales > UBA2999 > JACCSI01. The sequence continues at coordinate 8,990 of DATKDY010000261.1, read as the reverse complement.
GGTTTGTCCGCCGTCTGCTCAGCCAGCGGATCACGCTGAGGCGTTCTCCCGAAGTGACGTTCCAGTTCGACCAGTCGGTCGCGGCCCAGGATCGTGTCGAGCAGATTTTGTACGAGCTCAAGCAGCAAGAAGCCGCCCGCGCAGCCGCCGCACCTGACGCACCCACCGCACCCGATGCGCCTGACGCACCTGCGGCCCCTGTGCCACCTGAAGAGTGACCGACCTCGATCGCGTCGTCTCACACATCCGCTCCGGCCGGCGTTTTCTCGTCTCGTCCCACCAGCGCCCGGACGGTGACGCCATCGGCTCCGCCGTCGGCGTCGCGCTCGCGCTGCGCGAACTCGGCAAGGCAGCCGACGTCGTGATGGATGCGGTCCCGCCGGCGTTCCTTCGCCCGTTTCCGGCGGTCGACCAGATTCGCGTGCACACCATCGTGGATGAAACGACCGACGGATCGATCATCATGGAGTGCAGTTCGCTGGATCGCACGGGCGTGAGCGGACTGGATCGATCGCCGGTGCTCAACATCGACCATCACATCGGCAACGCTCGCTATGGGGCCATCAACTGGATTGACGAGTCGGCCGCCGCGTGCACCGAGCTGGTCTTCAGCCTGATCGAGGCACTCGGGATCGCGATGACCCCGGCGATCGCCACCCACGTGTATCTCGGACTGTTGACCGACACCGGCAGCTTCCGCTTCTCGCACATCACGCCACGCAGCTTCGAGATCGCGCGCCGCTGCGTCGAGGCCGGGGCCGACCCGCAGTGGGTTGCGCGCACGCACTACGACAGCAGCACGCTCGGCCGGGTGCGGATCTTCGGCCACGTCCTCAATGCCATGCGCCTTGACGCGGCAGGCCGCGTCGCGCTGTTGACCATGACCCACGCCGACGCGCTGGCCACCGGTGCGACCTACGACGACACCGACGGCCTCATCAACTTTCCCCTGAGCGTGAACGACATTCAGGCGGTCGCGTTCGTCAAGGAGGCCGGCCCCGACGACTGGCGCGTCAGCCTGCGATCGAAGGGCGAGGTCGACGTCGGGGCGATCGCGCGCGCGCACGGGGGCGGCGGGCACAGGAACGCCGCGGGGTGTTCGGCGCGCGGACCGCTGTCGGCGGTGCAGGAGGCCTTCCTCGCGCTGCTCGTCAAGGCGACGAGGGTGTGAAGGCACCGCCTCTCGACGGCGTGCTCGTCGTCCACAAACCGGTCGGGCCGAGTTCCCATGATGTCGTCGCCGTCGCGCGCCGCTCGCTTGGCCTCAGCCGCATCGGCCACACCGGGACCCTCGATCCGCAAGCCTCAGGCGTGCTGCCGCTCGTCCTCGGCCAGGCGACCCGCCTGGCGCAACATCTGACCGGCTCCGACAAGGAATACGCAGCCACCGTCCGGTTCGGCGTCGTCACGGATACCTATGACCGCACTGGTGAAGTCCTGGCGTCGTCCGGCGATGTCCCGTCGATCGAGGCCCTGGAAACCGCATTGCGCCGCTTTCGGGGCACGTTCGCGCAGACGCCGCCGGCGTACTCCGCCAAGATGATCGGCGGTGACCGCTCGTATGTGCACGCCCGCGCCGGCAAACCGCTCCGTTCGCCGGCTGTCGTCGTCACGACGCACATCGTCGAGCTCCTCGTGTTCGAGCCGCCGCTCGCGCGGCTACGCATCCGGTGCTCAGCGGGCTTCTACGTCCGGTCCCTGGCTCACGATCTCGGTGAGATGCTGGCAACCGGTGGCATCCTCGAACAGCTGGTTCGGACCGAAGCGGCAGGATTCGGCCTGAGCGAGGCGCTCTCGTTCGAGGCGCTGGTACAGGCACCGCGAGAAGCGCTCCGGGAGCGCGTGCTCCCGATGGAAAGCCTCCTGACCGACCTCCCTGCCGTCTGGTTGACGATGCAGGGCGTGGAATGGGCGCATGATGGCCGCGACCTCGGACCTGCGCAACTGACGACCCCGCGGCCCGACGCTGCCGCGCTGGTGCGGCTCTTCGGCCCGGATCGGCGCCTGGTCGGCCTGGCGGATCGGTCGAAAACACCGGGCTTTTTGCACCCAACCGTCGTTTTCCGCTACAATTGACGATTCTCGGCAATACAGATTTGCCGTTATACGGCGTTCTGGACGGGAGACCCCTTGGACCATCGTGACACCTGGGAACTCGGCGCTCTGGGACGTGCGTGGAGGACACCGTGCCACTGACGAAAGACAAGAAAGACACGCTCATCGGGAGCTATCGCACCCACGACAAAGACACCGGCTCCCCTGAAGTCCAAGTGGCCATCCTGAGCGAGCGGATCACCTACCTCACCGAGCATTTCAAGTCACACGCCAAGGACCATCATTCGCGCCGCGGCCTCTTGAAGCTCGTGGGCCAGCGCCGGCGACTGCTCGACTACTTGAAGAGCAAGGACGCGGACCGCTACGCCGAGCTGATCAAGCGACTCGGGATCAGAAAGTAAGTTCAAAGTTCAAAGTTCAAAGTTCAAAATTCACAGTTCAAAAGTTCACAGTTCAAAGTTACCAGTTCAAAGTTACGAGTTGCGGGCTGCAGAGTTGAGGGCGATGGGTTCAGACGATCAGTCGAGCGCTGCCTGGGTTGGAACTTTGAACTTTGAACTTTGAACTTTGAATCGAGGCTATATGCACAAGCGTGAGATTCAAGTCGGCCAGCATACCCTGTCGATCGAGACCGGCAAGCTGGCCAAGCAGGCGGACGGGTCCGTCATCGTCCGGCAGGGCGACACCATGGTGCTCGTTACCGCGTGTCACTCCTCTTCTCCTCGGGTGGGCATCGACTTCCTGCCGCTCACCGTGGACTATCGCGAGTACGCCTATGCGTCGGGACGCATTCCCGGCGGCTTCTTCAAGCGCGAAGGCAAGGCCACCGAGAAGGAAGTGCTGACCTGCCGCGTCATCGACCGGCCGATTCGCCCGCTCTTCCCTTCCGGCTGGCACTACGAAACGCAGATCATTGCCTTCACGCTGTCCGCAGACACCGAACACGATTCGGATGTTCTGGCTTTGACGGGTGCATCCGCCGCCCTGGCATTGTCGGAGATGCCCTTCCAGAAGACGATTGCCGGCGTGCGCGTTGGCCTCATCGACGGTCAGTTCATCATCAACCCGACCTATCCGCAGCGTAAAGAAAGCCGCCTCGACCTCCTCGTCGCCGGCAGCCGCGACGGCATCATGATGGTCGAAGCCGGCGCCAGGGAAGTGACCGAGGAAGAAACGCTGGGCGCCCTTGAAGCCGCCCACGAGGCGATCAAGATCATCGTTGACGGCATCGAGTCGCTGCAGAAGGACGCCGGCCGCAAGAAGCTCACGATGCCCGAAGCCTCGGGCAACACGTCGCTCCAGCAGCTGGTGCAGGACAAGGTGCTGACGCCGCTCACCGAGGCGATGCGCATCAAGGACAAAGGCGAGAATTACTCGCGTGTCGACGAGGTGATGGCCGAGATGCTCGAGGCGCTGCCCGAGGATTACCTGGAGCAGAAGGGCGAGGCCAAGACCTTCTTCAAGGACCTTCAGGAAAAGGTGCTGCGCGACGAGGTGCTCGAACGCAGCATCCGCCTCGACGGACGCAAGTTCGACGAAGTCCGGCCCATCTGGATCGAGTCAGGCGTGTTGCCCCGCGTGCACGGGTCGTCGGTGTTCACCCGCGGCGAGACCCAGGCGCTGGTCAGCTGCACGCTCGGCACGGCCGACGATCAGCAGAAGGTCGAGCATGTCGATGGGGAGCAGTGGAAGCGCTTCATGCTCCACTACAACTTCCCGCCGTTCTCGGTCGGCGAAGTGCAGTTCCTGCGCGGACCCGGGCGGCGCGAGATCGGGCACGGCGCGCTGGCCGAACGCGCGCTCGCGCCGATGCTTCCCGAAGAATCGGAATTCCCGTACACGATCCGCATCGTGTCGGACATCCTGGAATCCAACGGCAGCTCGTCGATGGCGTCCGTGTGCGGCGGCACGCTGTCGATGCAGGATGCCGGAGTGCCGATCAAGAAGCCGGTGGCCGGAGTGGCGATGGGCCTCATCATGGATGAGAACAGCGGCAAGTTCGCCGTGCTCACCGACATCGCCGGCGCCGAGGACCACTACGGCGACATGGATTTCAAGGTGGCGGGCACCGCCGATGGCATCACCGCGCTGCAGATGGACATCAAGGTCACCGGCATCTCCGCTGAGGTGATGCGCGCGGCGCTGATGCAGGCGCGGGCCGGCCGGCTGCATATCCTCGACAAGATGGCCGAGGCGATGCCGCAGTCACGCAGCAGCATCTCGAAGCATGCCCCGCGGATCGTCACCATCAAGATTCCCGTCGACAAGATCCGCGACGTCATCGGGCCTGGTGGCAAGATGATTCGCAGCATCATCGAGAAGACCGGCGTCAAGATCGACGTCGAGGACGATGGCCGCGTGAACATCGCGTCAGCGGACGAAGCCGCGTCGGCCAAGGCGCTCGGCATGATTCAGGAGCTGACGGCGACACCCGAGTTGAACAAGACCTATCTCGGCAAGGTGCAGCGGATCACCGACTTCGGCGCGTTTGTCGAAATCATGCAGGGCACCGATGGCCTGCTCCATGTGTCGGAGATTGCCAACTATCGCGTCAAGGACGTGCGCGACGAACTGCAGGAGGGCCAGCAGGTGCTGGTCAAGGTGATCAACATCGACCCCACCGGCAAGATTCGTCTGTCGCGCAAGGCGCTGCTCGGAGCCGACGAAGGCACGGCGCCGCCGCCCAGGGCCGAGGGCGCCGAGGCCGCGGTGGCTGAGGCCGGCGCTCGCGAGGGGGAAGAACGCCGTCCGCGCGGCGACCGTGGCGGCCGGGATCGCGGCCCGCGCGGACCGCGACGCGAGTAGGGGAATGGCCGGATCGACGGCCAACCCGATCAGGGGAGGGGCCGCGCTGACGCGGCCCCTCCTGTTTGCGTGCCTGATGGCCGCGAGCCTCGCCGCCCAGGACCGCGCGCCAGACCGCCGCGAGATCACCCTGGTTGCCCGCGACCATCAGTTCATCCCGGATCGCATCGACGTCAGGCAGGACGACCTTGTCCGCGTGACGTTCACCAGCGAAGGACGGCCGACCAGCTTTGCCGTGGATGCCTATCGCATGCTCAAGCGCGCCGGCGCGGACCAGACGATTGTCTTCGAATTTCGCGCCGACCAGGCGGGGACGTTCATGTTCTATTGCAGCCTCACCAGCGATCCGCAGTGCCGCGACATGAAGGGAACGCTGGTGGTCGCGCCCAAATAACTCGCGCGACAGACCAACAACTGTCAAGGGCTTCAGTTCAAAACCCAGGGTTTTGAACTTGCTGACTTGGCGTTTGCCCTGTTTGAGCGCGCCAGAGGCGCGCGCTCTCGATTCGCTCGCGAATCGGCGGGTGCGAGTAGAAGAGCCACTGCACCAGCCGTGAGGGATGCTCTTCCGCGAGATTCTGTTGCGACAAGCGCTTCATCGCGGAGATGAACGCGTCAGCCTGCCGTGTGGTGTCGAGCGCGTAACGATCGGCACGACGCTCGTGCGCGCGCGACAGGGCATGGGCGAGCGGCGTGAAGACCAGGGCCGAGATGCCGCCAGCCAGCAGCAGCAGGGGCAAGCCCGCGGGATCGTCCACCCCACGCAGCTCGAGCGGGTCGGCAAAGGCGGCAAGGGCCCGGCCGGCGACGTAAAACCCGATGAACAGCAGCAGCGTCTGCAGTGCGACACCGCGCCATAAATCGTGATGGACGTGATGCGAGAGCTCGTGGGCGAGCACCACTTCGATCTCGTCATCCGAGTAGTCCGCGAGCAGCGTGTCCGAGAGCAGAATCCGTCGCGTCCGCCCCAGACCGGCCAGTGCAGCGTTGGCTTTCTTGGTGTGGGCACTGAGGACCCACTCATACACGCCGGCGATGCGCGTGCGCGCGCGCGCCGAGAGGCGCAAAAGCCGCTCGACGAGCGCAGGCCGATCCAGGGGCCTGAAGGTATAGAAGAGCGGCAGCAGCAGAACCGGCGCGAGTTGCACCAGTCCGATCATCAGGACCGTGAAGATCGCGGCCGCAATCGCCCACCACATGTCCGGGCTCGTCCGGATGGCCCAATAGACCACGGACGCCCCCGCGACACCCAACACGACACCAAGCGCGAGCCCCTTCAGCTGATCGCGGCCCCACTGACCAAGGCGCTCGTTGGAGAGGCCGTAGCGGTGTTCGAGCAGAAACCCCTGGTAGAAGGCAAACGGCAGTTCGACGAGGTGCAGGAGCACGATGAGGAAGAAAGCAAACCCGGCAACGGTTCCGGGTTCCTCGAAGCCAGAGCCGATCATCATCCCGACAATGGAGCCCGCCTCGCGGAGGGAGAGGCCGCCCCCGGTGAGGAGCAGCGCGAGCAGGAAAAGGCCGGCAGCGACGGTGCTGAGAATCTCAGCCCGCCGCTTCAGACGATGGTAACGAGTGGCTCTGTCTTCGTTCGCCAAGGTGACGCCGGGCCCCGCCGAAGCCCTGGCGAAGGCGGGCAGCTCAGCGTAGCACTAATTGACCACTGCCCCGGTGCGCCGGATGTGAACCCCGCCATTGACGGTTCCGAGCGAGACTCTGGCGCCGCCACCATTGAGCGTGGCGTCGAGCCGCCGGCGATTCTGCTCGCCCACCATTTCGAGCGGGAGGTCGTAAGTGGAGATGCCACCGTTGACACAGCGGCCGGCAATGTCCGCGCGGCTGTCGTTCGGCAGGTAAATGCTGACGCCACCGTTGACCGCTTCGATCTCGTAGGTGCCGGTGGTGACCGCCTTGACCAACTCGATGTCCACGCCGCCGTTGACGACGGAGGCATCGACGGCGGTCGCCAGCAACCCTGTACCCTTGATGCCACCGTTGGTGGAACGGGCGCGGACCTCGCCGTCGAGGTTGGCGACTCGGACGCCGCCATTGACGGTGCGCAGGTCAACCGACACGCCTCGCGGCACCTTCACGGTCCAGGTGAACTGGTGACCTCCGGGGCCGATGTTACGCGGCGCCCGCACTTCAACCCTGACGCGGTCCGCCCCCACTTCCTCGCGCATCTCGACTCGGTCCAGCAGGTCCTTGGCGGCCTGGTCGCTGGTCGCCTTGGCCGAGCGTTCCGCTTGGAGTTCGATTGCCGTTCCTTCGCTCGACTCGGCCGTGATACGGCCGTTGACGTTGATGAGCTCGAGGCGGCCACCTGGGGAGACGTGGTAGGTCCGCGTCCACTGATCGCTCGCCTTGCCGGTTGCGAGCCCGAAACCGAGCCCGCCGTGGCCATCGACGGCGATGTCACAACCCGTCACGGCGATGGTGAACAGCAGGACCGCGCCGATTCTGGCGGGTTTTCTCGTCAATAGCTGCATAGCTCCCCCACCCCTTCATCAGATATACGGCGGGCGGGGGTGATGGGTTCACGGGGACCGCCCGGGAGCGCTCAGTTCAACTGGATCGAGATCAACTTCGAGACGCCCGGCTCTTCCATGGTCACGCCATACAGGCGGTTGGCAATCTCCATCGTCTTCCGGTTGTGGGTGATGACGATGAACTGTGTGCGGTCGAGCATGCCGCGCAACATCTCGACGAATCGGCCGATGTTGGCGTCGTCGAGCGGTGCGTCGATCTCGTCGAGCAGACAGAAGGGGCTCGGCTTGTACTTGAAGATCGCAAACATCAGCGCGATCGCCGCGAGCGCCTTCTCACCGCCGGACAGCAACATGACGTTCTGCAAGCGCTTGCCAGGAGGGGACGCGACGATGTCGATGCCGCTCTCGAGCGGGTCGGTGTCGTCGAGCAGGGTGATCCCCGCACGTCCGCCGCCGAAGAGCGTCGAGAACGTCTGCTGGAAGTTCGTGTTGATGGCGGTGAAGGCCTCGCGGAACCTGGCGTGGGTCGTCTCGTCGATGCGCTTGATCGCTTCATTGGTCTGCGCGATTGAGTCCACCAGGTCCTTGCGCTGCGTCGTCAGAAACGTGTGCCGGGTCTCGAGCTCGGTGAACTGCTCGATCGCCATCATGTTGACCGGCCCGAGCTTCTCGATCCGGCCGCGCAGTTCGGCGATGGCCTCTTCCGCGGTCATCTTCGCAGGAGCCGAAGGTTCCGGACTGGCCGGGCTGAAGTCCGGCGCCGCTGAATCCAGGCCGGCTGCAACTGCCTCGGCGTCGTCCTCATCCGGATCGGGGGCCTCGGCCGCCCGGATCGCGGCGACGTCCGGCTCGACCTCGCCAGCCGCCTCCATGCGATCGACCTCCGCCCGGACCTCGTCGAGGGGCAGGTTGACCGCGTCCAGGCACTGCTGGGCGAGGTGCGTCAGATCGGCCTCGGCGGTCGCGCGAGTGACGTCAAGCTCCGCAGCCAGCGCCCGCACGGCGTCCAGAGCGCGCCGGGCATCGCGAATCGTTTCTTCCTGCTGTTCGGTGGCGGTCTTGAGCGCCAGCGCCGTGTCATCCGCACCCTGCATGGTGACGCGCAACTCGTCGAGGGCGCGGACATCGTCGTCCATGTGAGCTTGCCCCTCCGCCACGGCGGCCAGGAGCCGCTCACGCTGGTCGCGCATGAGCGCGAGGTCGGTCGTACAGGCCTCGACGCGGCGTTCCAGATCGCGCGCCGCCTCCTCGAGACGACGCAGATCAGCTGCTACGGCGCTGCTGCGCTCGACGAGCGCGGCATGCGTCGCACGAGCTTCGGCAGCGCGCTGGGCGAGCATCCCGGAGTTTTCCCGTGCCTCCTGAAGAGCGTGCTGGGCCACGGCCAGCACCGACTCGGCGGCCCGCTTGTCGTCGGCGAGCCGCGCGATCGATGCGCGCGCCTCGGTCTGGCGATCATCAAGGGCGGCGATGTCCTGCTGGACGCGCGCCGTTTCGCTAGCCACCAGCGCGCGCCGCTGAGCGACGCGCGCCTCGTCGTCACTCGCGCGCTGGAGCTGCGCCTCGACGCTGACGATGATTTTTTCCTGACGATGCAGTTCGGCGGACAGACCGGCGATGGCCGCCGTCGCGTGGGCGATG
>DATKDY010000260.1:0-9156 GCA_035512515.1 Vicinamibacterales bacterium | reverse complement strand
TTCACGGGGGCGGAACGCACGGCGGAGGCGGGCGTCGCGGTCGTGTCCGAGACCATCGCGCGCCAGCTCTGGCCGAATGCCAACGGCGTCGGGCAGGTCGTGCGCCTCGAGGCTCCGCCATCGGAGTCGCCGGACGTGCCGCCGCCATCGCGTACGTTGACGGTCGTCGGTGTCATGCGCGATCCGAGGGCCACTTCCGGGATAACCTCCCTGGACAAGCTCCCCGGAGTGTACCTTCCGACCGGACCCGAGAGTCCCGGGACGCGGCTCATGCTGCGCGTGCGCGGCAACCCCGACGAGGTGCGCCTGGCTCTGGTCGGCAAGCTCCCGGGGCTCGATCCAGGCTTTGGTGTCATGACTCACGGTCGTCTTGGGCGGACTGGCGCTCGTGTTGACGATGTCGGGCCGGTTCAGCGTGCTGTCGTATCTCGTCGAGCAGCAGGCCAAGGAGATCGGCGTGCGCATGGCGCTCGGCGCGGCCACGACCAACGTCGTGCAGCTGGTGCTGTCGCAATCGCTCCGCCCAGTGGCCATCGGCCTCGCGGCCGGAGGCGGCCTGGCCGTGGCGGTGGCGATCGTCCTGATGTCGACACCGGCCGGCTCGGAGATCGGCGGCGTGGTCGATGTCTTCGATCCCGTGGCCTATGTCGTGAGCGCGCTCACCATCGCGACTGCCTGCCTGCTCGCCGTGTCCGTTCCCGCCCTGCGCGCCGCCCGCATCGATCCGATCGCGACCCTCAGAAAAGACTGAAGCGCGTCCCGGAACGAGCGGCGCTTAACGGACCTACGACGCTACGGCTGATGACCCAGTTGCTGAAATCGTCCCGAACACCCAGCCGGCCCATCGCAAGACACACCTCCCTACTGGCGTCCGATTGGCCGCCTCCGATATGTATTTCAATACATATGACCTCTGTGTCATAATCAGCTTGTGCCGCCGTGGAGCGTCGACCTGCATGCGGAGTTCGTGCCCGAGTTCGGGGCCCTCCCGGAAGCGGTCCAGGACGAGCTGCTGGCCCACATCGCCGTTCTTGAAACCTTCGGACCGCAGCTCGGGCGTCCACGCGTCGACACGCTGAACGGCTCGCGGCACAAGAACATGAAGGAGTTGCGTTTCGACGCCGACAACGGTGTCTGGCGGTTCGCCTTCGCGTTCGATCCGAAGCGGACAGCTATCGTACTTTGCGGTGGCGACAAGTCCGGCGGTAGTGAGCAGCGGTTCTATCGTCAACTCATCGCAAAGGCCGACGGACGTTTCGATGCCCACATAGCCGACCTGAAGACGCGAGAGACGAAGAAGAAAGGTAAGCAACGATCATGAAGAATCTCGATCGCATTCGAAAGCAATTGAATCCCGCTCGCCGCAAGAAGATCAAGGCACGTGCCGCGGCGCTCATCTCTGAAGAGAGAACGCTTCAGGAGTTGCGGCACGCGCACAAGTTGACGCAGAAGCGAATGGCTGAAGTCCTCGGCATCGGTCAGGACAGCGTGTCGCGACTCGAACAGCGGAGCGATCTCCTGATTTCGACGTTGCGCGGCTACGTCGAAGCCATGGGCGGCCGCCTGTCGCTGATCGCAGAGTTTCCGAATCAGGACCCGGTCGTCCTAGCCGGACTCGCAGCCATTGAGTCAGCGAAAACCGATGGGTAACGGCGATTCCAAACCCCTTTCGATCGAGCGTTGTCGCGAACTGCTCGGCACCGAAGACAGCGGCCTTTCAGACGAGGAGATTGAAGCAATTCGGGTTCAAACCGACGCGTGGGCACACGTCCTCCTCGACATCCATCTCGATCAACAACACCAAGAACGGGCTCGCGAGGTCGCTACACATGAACGGGGTTCGATCCCGGTTTGGTCGGAAAATGGATCTCGTTGGAAATAAACGTCTTAGCGGAAGAGGGATTTCAAGCGATCGAACCGCTTAACCTTCGCTTCTGCATGCGTTTGCGGGGATTGGAAAATTTGGTGGCCCAGATTTTCCCCAGATGGAACCGGCTGTGGGAGTGGTTCGGGTTAATGGAGGCGCTGAAGAAAGCCGCATGATCCATTCGGTCAACGGTTTACGTCCGCGCAGGGTCTTACGACCGTCTACACGGCGGCGCTACAGCTGGGGTTTCGAGGCGCAACATAAACGCTGCGGCGTTTACTCGCGACAATATCCGAGAACGTCATGGCCGCATTCTTTGCCGACATGAACCTGACTGTGCAGCGCGGCGCAGGCCCGAGTTGCATCGCGAGGCCGATTTATTCTATAACATTGACGAAATGAGTCGCGACGCGCTAGGGAACTTCGAGCTGATGGTGCTGCTTGCCGTTCTGCAAGTGGGTGACGGGGCCTATGGCGTACCGATCGCGCGGGAGATCGAGGACAAGAGCGGACGCGAAATCCTCCTCGGGAGCGTGTACGCGGCGCTGGAGCGGTTGGAGGCGAAAGGCCTCGTGGCCTCCAGCATCGGCGACCCAACTGCGGCACGAGGTGGGCGAGCCAAGAAATACTTCCGCGTAACCGCCAAGGGTCTCCGCGAGGCTCGCGATACCCGACGGGCGCTGGAAGGTCTGTGGCGAGGACTTCCACAGCTTCACGGAGGCGGCGCATGAGACTGGCGTTCTGGCTGATGGATCGTTTTGGTGTACCAGAGCCTCTGGTTGGCGATCTGTTGGAGGAACGTTCGCGCCACCGGTCAGCCCTCTGGCAGTGGCGGCAGACCCTTGTCGCCATTCTGTGGACGGTCGCACGAGATATTCGGGCACATAGGTGGTTGGCGGCACGCGCCGTGGTTGTCGGTTCTCAAAACGTAGGGACCCTTTCCTGACGACTTTCTCAAAACCTTTCCCCCTGTGGAGTGAGGTTTTTCAGAATCTTTCCCCCCTCAGGGGGCGAGTTTTTCAAAACCTTTCCCCCCTTTCGCCTGACCGCGCGATAGAGGTCTCCGGTCCCGGGCTGCGCCCTGGGCTAGGAGGCGTGGATGTATCGCGAGGTCACGATGATCGAAGTCAGAGAGGTCCTCCGCTTGCGCGGGGAGGGCCTGGCGAAGAAGCGGATCGCGGCTCAGCTCGGGCTCGATCCGAAAACCGTCCGCCGGTATCTCACGGCCGCGGCGATGGCCGGCGTCCGCGTCACCGCCGCGATCAGCGATGAGGAGGTCCGCCAGGTCCTCGTCGCGCTGCATCCGCCCAGCGGTCGCCCACGCGGCGACGGCTGGGCCCGCTGCGTCGAGCAGCGCGCCGCGATCGAGCGCTGGCTCGGGGACGGCCTGCGCCTGACGAAGATTCGCAAGCTACTGGTCCGCCAGGGCGTCGAGATTGCGTATCCCACGCTGCACCGATTCGCCGTCCTGGAGCTGCAGTTTGGCAAGACCGCGACGACGATCCCGGTGCTCGATGGCGAGCCGGGCCAAGAACTCCAGCTCGATACGGGCTGGGTGGGCCGGCTCACGCTGCCCGAGCGGAAATGGCGACGGTTTCGTGCCTGGATTTTTACCGCGGTGCGCTCACGCCATCGCTTCGTCTATCCCACCTTCGAGGAAACCACGGCCCGCGCCATCGAGGCGTGTGAAGCGGCGTGGGAATTCTTCGGCGGCGTGTTCAACGTCCTCATTCCGGATAACACGAAGGCGATCGTCCTCAGCGCGGACCCCTTGGCGCCGCGCATCACGCCGGCGTTTCTCGAGTACGCGCAGGCGCGGCACTTTCACATCGACCCTGCGCGCGTCCGGTCGCCCCGGGACAAAGGGCGGGTCGAGCGCGCGGTCCCCGGCGTCCGCGATGATTGCTTCGCCGGCGAGGTCCTGCCCACGCTCGACGAGGCGCGCGCGTGGGGCCGGCACTGGTGCCTCAATGACTATGGCCTGCGGCGCCACAGCCGCACGCAGCGTCGCCCGCTCGAGCACTTTCAGGTCGAGGAGCAGGGCCTCCTCCTGCCGGCGCCGACCACGCCGTATGACATTCCGCTCTGGAGTGAGCCGAAGGTCGGGCGCGATCAGCTGGCGGCGGTGGCCAAGGCGCTCTACTCGATTCCGCATCCGTACGTCGGCCAGCGCATCACCGCGCGCGCGGATGCGCAGATCGTCCGGTTCTATGCGCGCGGCCTCCTGATCAAGACGCATGCGCGCAAAGGCCCCGGCGGCCAGTCGATCGACGCGAGCGATTACCCGGTCGAGCGCAGCGTCTACGCGATGCGCAATGTCGAGGCGCTGCGCCGCCAGGCCGAGGGCGCCGGCGCCGTCATCGGCCGCTATGCGGCGGCGCTCCTCGACAGCCCGCTGCCGTGGACGCGCATGCGGCGCGTGTATGCGCTGCTCGGTCTCGTCCGCCGCTACGGCGCGGCGCGCGTCACCGAGGTCTGCACGATTGCCCTCGGTGCTGACATGCTCGACGTCCACCGCCTGAAACGCATGCTCGAGCAGGGCATCGCCGCTCCCGTGCCCGCGCCACCCGCTCGCGTGATTCCACGCGCGCGGTATCTCCGCCCGGCCACGCAATACAAACTGCCGCTCCCCAGTGCGGCCTCAGAAGGAGAGGAGTCTTCATGACGACCACCGATGTGATCAGTCCGGATCTGAAAATCGTCCTGCGGCGGCTAAAGCTCTCGCGCATGCTCGACACGCTGCCCGAGCGACTCACCCTGGCGCGGCAGCAGAAGATGCCGCATCAAGATCTCCTGCTCCAGGTCCTCAGCGACGAAGTGGCGCGACGTGACAGCCTCGCCGTCACGGTCCGCGTGCAAACGGCCCGCTTGGATCCCACCATGCGGCTGGAGGCGTGGGACACCACCGCGAAGGTCACCGTCGACCGCGCGCTGCTCAACGAGCTCACGACCTTGCGCTTCCTCGATGCGCACGCCCACGTCACCATCGTCGGCCCGGTCGGTGTCGGCAAAACCTTCCTCGCGCACGCCCTCGGTCACATCGCCTGCCGGCGTGGCGCCACCGTGCTCGCCGTCCGTACCGACCAGATGCTCAAGACACTGAAGCACGCGCGACTCGATAACAGCTACGAAGCGGCGCTGCGGAAACTCGTGGCGGTCGACCTGCTGATCCTCGACGACTTTGCGATCGACGTGCTCGATCCCATCGAGAGTCGCGACCTGTACGACCTGCTCCTCGAGCGCTATCGCACCGGCTCGATCGTCGTGACGTCCAATCGCGGCCCAGACGAATGGCTCGCGACCTTTGCGGACCCCGTCCGAGCCCAGAGTGCGATCGATCGGTTTACCAGCAACGCCTACGATCTCGTCATCGAAGGCGAATCGTATCGGCCGCGGCTCAAGCCGCGGCTCCCGAACAACGCCAAGGAGCGCGCACGATGACGCCGGCCACGTCCCCGCCTCACGGCGGGGGCGCTCGGCGGCGCCCTGCGGTCAGCAGCGGGGCTCCTGCCACCGCCGCCGAGCGCCTGCAGGCTCTCGAACGACCAGTACAGGAGGCGAAAGTCTAGACAGAAACCGTGGCAGTACGCCACCCTGACAGCGCACAACGCGCGCTCACGCGATTGGACAACTCAGGGGGGAAAGGTTTTGAAAAGCTAGGGTCCCTTCCTACTGAAAACCGACAGTGGTCACCGGCTGGGCCGTCGGCCAACTGGCGGCGCCGATCCGGCGAATCGCGATGCCTCTGATGTCAGGCGCATGGGTGTCGAATTCTGAGCAGTGGTTGGTCAATAGCTTGGGCCATCGTGCATTTGCCATTCCTGATTGTCATGAGCGCGACTGCGGTCATCACCGGATGGGTCGTCGCTCGTTTGCATCGGGGCTTCGAGATGTCGATGGTGTCCGACATATCGGCGTGCCCGATGAATTGTCAACACTAAATCGTTATGCACCAACTCATTGCACCAGCCGAGCGTTCACTTCCGCAGTGTGTCCTCGATGCGATCGCAGACGGTGCGAATCACTTTGAGGCGCGCGAAATACTTGTCGTTGCCTTCGACCAGCGTCCACGGCGAGGTTCGCGTGCTCGTCCGCTCAACCATATCGTTGACCGCACGCTCATAGTCGGGCCACTTGGCGCGGTTGCGCCAGTCCTCGTCGGTCAGCTTCCATTGCTTGTACTTTGTCTTCTCGCGTTCCTTGAAGCGCCGGAGCTGCTCTTCGAACGTGATGTGAACCCAGAACTTGACCAGCACGATCCGGCCGGCGACAAGCTGATCCTCAAACTCGTTGATTTCGGAGTACGCGCGCATCCATTCCTCGCGCGTCGCGAATCCTTCGACGCGTTCCACGAGCACGCGTCCGTACCAACTGCGATCGAAGATCGTCAATCGCCCGGCGCGTGACAGGTGACGCCAGAAGCGCCAGAGATAATGATGCGCCCGCTCCTCGTCGGTCGGCGCGGCGATGGGGATGACCTGGTAGGTTCGTGCATCGAGCGCCGCCGTGATACGCCGGATCGCGCCGCCTTTGCCGGCCGCATCCTGCCCCTCGAACACGAGAATCGTGGAGACGCCTTTCTCCTGGGCTTCACGCTGCAGCAGATTGAGCCGGCCCTGTTGCTTCTCGAGCGCGGTATCGAACTTGTTCTTCGGCACCGCCTGCTTCATGTCGAGGTGACTGAGGATGGTCACCGACGCCGGTGCGGATCGACTCCGGTTGTCGTCCGCGCTGACTGGCGGCTCCGGGTCCGCCGGCAATTGGCCGGCAACCGCGCGTTTGCCTCGTGTCGATTCCTTCGCGGGCGTAGCGGGCGCACGCAGTCCACGGCCTTCGCTGAGAGCACTGCCGATCGCATCCCGAATCGTCGTCGCCACGGTGATCCTGCGGTACGCTTCGTCGACGCCTTCGACGATCATCCACGGCGCCTCGACGCTGCTTGTCTGGCGCAGCGCCTGCTCGGCGGTCGCGATGAACTTGTCGTACATCCGCCAGTGCTTCCATTGGAGCTTGGTGACACGCCAGCGCGAAGCCTTGTCCTTCTCGAGTGTCTTCAGACGCCGCTTCTGCGCATCCTTCCCCAGATGCATCCAGAACTTCAAGATGACAGCACCATTGGCGGCGAGGGTGCGTTCGAACTGCACGATGCGCTCGATGCGCTGGGCGAAGTCGGCCTTGGTGCTGCGGCCGTTGACGCGGTCGAGGATTGGGCGCGAATACCACGAGCTCAGGAAGAAGCCGATACGGCCGTTGGGTGGAAGATCTCGCCAGTAGCGCCAGTACTCTGGACGCTCCGCTTCTTCGTCCGAGGGCGGACCGTACGCCCGCGTCCCGATCCAGCGTGGATCCATCCACTCGCTCAGCAGATTGACAGTCTCACCTTTGCCCGCGCCGTCAACTCCGGCGAAGACGACAATCACCGGAAACTTCGCGTCGCTCAGTTTCCTTTGCGCGGCGAGCAATTCGCCGCGGAGCGCGACCGCCTGTTGCTTGTAATCGTTCTTTGCGATCTTGCGTCCGAGCTCCGCCGCTTCGAACATGTGATTGAGTCCTTTGAAGTCGCTAGCGCTCGATGCCACGAACCGCTGCGAACGTTGCCTGTTTGACGTCTTCGACCGGGCCGGTGCCTGGCACGGTAACGAGCAGGTTGATCAGACGGTAGTAATCGATGACGGGCGCTGTCTGCTTATGGTAGGTCGCCAGTCGGGCGCGCACGGTGTCAGGGGCATCGTCGGTCCGCAGATAGAGGTGCTCGCCGGTGCACCGTCCGAAGGGGCAGACACGAAAAGGATTCGCGGTGACGTGAAACGGGACCTGACATTCTCGACAAATCAGACGACCTGAGAGGCGGGCAATGAGCTCTTCGTCAGGGACTTCGACATAGAGTACGCCGTCAATGTCCCGCCCGAGGCCGGCCATCATCTCGTTGAGCGCGATGGCCTGCTCCATCGTTCGAGGGAAGCCGTCGAGCAATATGCCCTTCTCGGTGTCAGGAGCGCTGATGCGGTCGCGCAGCATTGCGATGGTAATCGCGTCGGGCACGAGGGCGCCGCGCGTCATGTAGTCGTTGGCCTGCGCGCCGAGGTCAGTTTTCCGCTTGACGTGGTCGCGGAACAGATCGCCGGGCGCGATGTGAGTCAGGCCAAGCTCGTGTTGGAGGTGCGTGGCCTGTGTGCCCTTTCCAGACCCAGGAGCCCCGAGGAGGACGATATCCATGGGAGTTGGCAGGATGATACTCGCGTTCCGGCTGCGGTCGGGACGTGCGGTCACTCGTCGGCAACGGCAGTTACCTGGGGGCAACGTCAGTTGCCGGGTACGTCCCCCGGGAGCAATGTCAGTTGCTGGGGACAGTCCTTGTAAACCGCGGTTACCCTGAGCTGGCCTCGGGTATCCGCAGGTTCACTGCGAGGCGCTGAATCAAGGCCTTGAACGTTCGGGTACGCTGACGACACAGCCTAGGAAGAGGACTGGAGGCGAGTGATGAGACGACGCTTGACCTGGCCACATGGTGGATTGCTGGCAGCAATCGCCGGCGCCCTGATGTTCTTCGCAACGAGCATACCGGTCACGACACAGTCCAGCGGTGCCGGACAGGCGGGCGTGCCGGCGTTCCTGCGAGCCGACCACCGCTGCTATCGACTCACGTTTTCGATCGCCAGTTCGCCGAATTGGAAGGTGCTCGAGGTCTTAGACAACGGATGGATGAGGGCGGAAAGTTGATGCGAGGCCTGCCTCAGCGCTCCGTGAACCGGCCTGGATCAACACAACACAGATCATCACCGCCCGCGAGGCCAAGTGCTCCGCCTGACTCTGCGGCGAGCTGTCCCCACCGATGGGTGACGGCGATTCCGAACCCTTCGCACGAGCGTTGTCGCGAACTGCCCGGCACCGAAGACAGCGGCCTCTCAGACGAGGAGATCGAAGGAATTCGTGCGCAACCGACGTGTGGGCACACGTACTCCTCGACATCTATCTAGATCAACAACGGCAAGAACGGCCTCGCGAGGTCGCTACAGATGAACGGTTCGATCCCGGTTTGGTCGGAAAATGGATCTCGTTGGAAATCAACGTCTTAGCGGAAGAGGGATCCTAAGCGATCGAACCGTTTAACCCGCGTGCCTGCATGCGTTTGCGGGGATTAGGAAAGATGGTGGACCAGACCGGGATCGAACCGGTGACCTCATGAATGCCATTCATGCGCGCTCCCAACTGCGCTACTGGCCCACGCGTGGTGGAACTTCTTATTCTACGGCTGCGCTCGAGAGCCGTCAAATGTCTGGGCAAGTCGT
>DATKDY010000259.1:0-10685 GCA_035512515.1 Vicinamibacterales bacterium | reverse complement strand
GCCTGACTCGGTCTTCGTGATCACCGCATACGACTTGGGGCCGAAGGCGAAGCATGCACTCCGCCGCCGCCGGAAGAGGAAAGACCCATGAACCAGAAGAACCGGTTTCCGCCTGGATGGGATGAATCTCGAGTGCGTGCGGTCCTGGAGCACTACGAATCACAGTCCGACGAAGGGGCTCTCGCTGAAGACGAAGCCGCCTACGACGCACCGACCGATACCACCATGACGGTCCCCGCTGACCTGGTGCCTGCAGTGCGTGATTTGATCAGCAGGCATCGTCGGTCGGCGTAGAACAGGGGTGCGAGCGCCTTGATTCCTGGGGACTCCCTGACCGCCGCGCAACGCGCCACCCTGTCAAACACCATCTGCGGGGACCCAGAGTCGGCTCTGGAGTTGGAACGCATGGGACTCCTCACGATCCGCCATATCTCGAAACACGGCCCAAACGTACTTGCTTTCTTTGATCTGACAGACGCAGGGGAGAGTTTCGTGATGTGTCAATGCCTGTTCCCGAGTCGGACTCGAAGCGCCTTCGACAGCTGATGCTCATTGCCCTGGATCGCTCATGCGCCGGCCGCTCCACCGACGAGCCCGGCTGGCCGACAATCTGCTGGCACCTGATAGCTCTCATCTCTTCCGCTGTCGTCTTGTTAAGTACAGCGCCTCTCGGGCTGTCGGCGCAGCAGGTGATCGACGCTGCATACCGGCCCCGCATCCTGGAGCCGACGTATCCGGCTGGAGCCGGTCCGGTCGTTCTCGTCGACGCAGGTCACAACACCTTCCACGCTCACGACGAGCCCTTCGGTCAGCTCGCCGAAATCCTGCTCCAGGACGGCTACCGCGTGGCGGCCCTGCGCGACGAGTACTCCGCGCGAGCGCTCGCGGGCGCGGACATGCTGATCGTCGTGAACGCGCTGGCCGATCGTGATGTCGACAACTGGGTGCTGCCCACTTCGCCGGCGTTCACACCTGAGGAAGTCTCTGCCGTCCGTGAGTGGGTCGAAAACGGCGGCTCACTGCTTTTGATTGCGGACCACATGCCTTTCCCGGGCGCCGCGGCCGACCTGGGCAGAGCGTTCGGGATGGAGTTCATGAACGGGTTCGCAATCGTCGAGGCCGAGTGGGACCCGCTGGTCTTCCGACGCTCCCGCTCCACGTTGCGCGCACATCCGATTACGGATGGACGGCGCGCGGGCGAGCGGGTCGATTCGGTCGTGACCTTCGTCTCCGGGCATGCTTTCCGAGCGACCGATGAGCGGGCCTGCCCGCTCCTGATCTTCGGAGCCGGGGTCGTGTCGATCAACATGGAGCGTGCCTGGGTGTTCGACGACGCGACCCCGCGCGTACCAGTGGACGGGTGGCTGCAGGGTGCCGCGGTCGAGGCGGGCGACGGCCGTGTCGCCATTTTCGGCGAAGCGGCGATGTTCGCGGCGCAACTCGTCGGGCCGCGGCGGCAGCCGGTCGGCATGAACGCGCCGGTGGCGAACCAGAATCTGCAGCTCCTGCTGAACACGCTCCGCTGGCTGTCGCGAGCGCCCGGCCTTGAAGCGACGGCATCGGTGGAGCGCCCACCTTTTTGCCCGGGTGACGAAGTTCCGTGACGGCACACATCGTTCGGTGATCGGTGCAGTCGAATCATAAAGCAAGGGAGAAAATCGGCGTGGACGAACAGGGGTTATTCACCAAGTTCCGCTCGATTTCTTCGATAGTGGGCGGCCCGCGTCGCCGTTGGCTTGGAGCATTCTCTTCGACATCGTTCACCACCGCGGCCAAATCACGACGTATCTTCGGCCGATGGTTTCGACGGTGCCGACGCACGTCGCGCACTGAATGGCATTGTTTCGGCAGAGGGGATTCATGGAAAAGCAAGGTGAGGAAACGGCCCGGGAACTCGTGGATATCCGAGATCGATTCGCGCAAGCTGAGATGACCGGCGACGCAGAATTCTTCGAGTTCCTCTTGGCCGACGATGCTGTCATTATGGCGCCAGGACCGCCGGCACTCGAAGGGAAAGCGGCCTGTATGGAATTCATCCGTGGTGTGTTGCTGGACGTAAACCGCGAGTTCGAGCGATATATTAGCCTGACCAGCGCTGAGGTGCGGTTGAACGGTGATTGGGCTTTCGACCGAGGAACTTTCTCGCAACGCCTGGTCCGAAGGGATGACCGGTCTGAATTGCGCGAAGATGGCAAGTATTTTTGGCTTTATGTTCGGACGGCGGGGTCGTGGAAGCTTGCCCGCATCGTTGGGAACTACGACTGGCGCGATGAGGAAGAACACAAGGGATGAGGGAGAGCCTGGCCGTAGATATCTCGGTAGTGATCCCAGCCTTCAACGAGGCGCAATATCTCCCCCGCCTGATGGAGACGTTGGACGTCGCTCGAACTCGTTACGGACGCGGGGCTGAGCGCGTCGAGGTCGTAGTCGCAGACAATGGCTCCACGGATGAGACGGTCGACGTGGCGAGTGCGTCTGGATGTACCGTTGTACATGTCTCGCCACGCGTGATTGGCGCCGTCCGAAACGGTGGTGCGCATGCCGCGAGCGGCGACATCCTCGTCTTCGTGGACGCCGACGCTCGAGTGCATCCGGAGACGTTCAACGCCATTGCCGAATACTTCGCGGTACCCACACGTGTGCTGGGTGTGAGCGGTGTGGCGCCGGAACGCCGCTCGACAGGGCTGGATGTGACATGGATGATCCTCGGTGCACTTACAGCTCTTCTTGGATTCGGGATCCCAACGTCTCGCGCTACATGTGTTGCGGCCGGTGTGGTGTCTTGCCGCCGGGATGACTGGCGTAAGGTCGGCGGCTATTCAGAGCGACTCATGTTTGCGGAGGACGCCCACTTCCTCCTGGCACTGAAAGGATTGGGTCGACAGCGCGGACAGACGATCGGCTGGCTGAAGGACGTCCCAGCCGTGTTCTCCACCCGCAAATTCGACGAACATGGCGACTGGCATTACGTACGGATGCCGGTGAGATTCCTCTTCGCTATTCTCTGGCCTGATAGCATGCGGCGTTGGGCGCAACGGTAGCGGGATGATCGTTCGCAACGTTCATGAGCGACGCTTTCACGCGTCCGTTGAGGAAGTCGGCGCGCTTCTGGATTCGCTGGCGTCATCTGGCGACCGACTGTGGCCGCGAGATGCCTGGCCTGCAGTGCGCTTCAATCGGCCTCTCGCTCCTGGTGCTTCGGGTGGCCATGGGCCAATCCGCTACACTGTCGAAGTGTACCAACCCGGGCGGTCGATCCGGTTTCGCTTCACGCAACCCGAGGGGTTCGACGGTACGCATGGCTTCGAAGTGGGCGTCGAGAGCGACGGGACTACGGTGCTTCGCCACGAACTCGTAATGAGAACATTCGGCAAGGCTCGATTCACCTGGCCAGTGGTGTTCCGACCTTTGCACGACGCATTGATAGAGGACGCACTCGACAATGCAGCAGCTGCGCTCGGCGAGCGGTCAGTACCGCGGCACTGGACCCTGCACGTCCGGGTACTCCGCCGTATCATCCAGAGAGTGCCACAGCGGATCCGTGCGTCGCCATGATACGACAAGTGCAGGAGGAACCGGTTCGACTGGTCCGTTACAACTCGCAGTGGCCGGCTCTGTTCGAAGCAGAGCGCGCGCTGCTCGAGAGCGTATTGCAACCCTGGCTCGTCGGCCCGATCGAGCATATCGGCAGTACAGCTGTACCTGGCCTGATTGCCAAACCGGTAATCGATATCATGGCTGGTGTCCGTGACCTCGAGGCAGCCCTTCCGTCGCGAGACGCAGCGGCAACACTAGGGTACCTGTACTTTCCGTACCGACCGCGCGAGATGCACTGGTTCTGCAAGCCATCTCCGACACAGCGCACGCATCATCTGCATCTGGTGCCTGTGGATTCTCCGCTCTGGCGGGAGCGGCTCGTGTTCCGGGACTATCTCAGGGAATCGCCCGAAACCGCCGCACGCTACGCCGAGCTGAAGCGCGATCTGGCCGCCCGGTACGAGTTCGACCGCGAAGCCTACACCGACGGGAAGTCAGACTTTGTGAATGCCGCACTTCATAGTGCGCGTCGAGAACTCGATCAGAAGTTCGGAACATCGTCTGTCTAACGGCGCTCGCTCCTCTTCGACACGGATGCTCTCATGAGACGTGTAACCGCAGCCGTCCTGCTCTTCCTGCCGACGCTCGTGTCGGCGCAGCAGCGCCGCCCCGATGTGGCGATGATCGAGAAGGTGGCCGACTCGATCGCCGTCGAGGTACTGAAGGCGCCCGTCGCGGGCATCGCCGTCGGCGTTGCGCACGCCGGTGAGGTGATCTTCGCCAGGGCGTACGGCCTGGCCGACGTCGCAGAACGCACGCAGCTGCGCACTGACGACGCGCACCAGATCGGCTCGCTCACGAAGCAGTTCACCGCCGCTGCCGTGCTGCAGCTGGTCGAGCAGGGCCGTATGTCGCTGGACGATCCGATCCGGAAGTATCTGCCGGACTTCGAGACGCAGGGGCGCACCGTCACCATCCACCATCTGCTCAATCACACGTCCGGCATTCGCAGTTACACGTCGATCTATGGCATGAACCCCGTACCGCGTGAGGCGGTGCTCGACACGATTCAGAAGCATCCATACGACTTCGAGCCGGGCCAGCGCTTTCTGTACAACAACAGCGGCTACTACCTGCTTGGCGTGATCCTCGAGGAGGTAACGGGCGTGCCGTACGCGCAGTATGTCGAGCAGCGGCTGTTCGAGCCGCTCGGCCTCACCGCCACGAGCTACTGTGGCTACCAGGGCGAGCGCGTGCCGGTCGGCTACGAGCCGGGGGCACAGGGTCTCGGCACGGCACTGCTGTCTGACATGGAGTTCCCCGGCGCGGCCGGTGCACTCTGCTCCACGGTCGCGGACCTGCTGCGCTGGCAGCACGCGCTCGTCACCGGGCAGGTGGTGCAGCCGGAGAGCTACGAGCGCATGACGACGCCGGCTGCGCTCGCGTCGGGCGAGACGATGAACTACGGCTACGGTCTCACGCGCATCGCGCTGGAGGGTCGCACCGTCGTTGCGCACGGCGGCGGGATCCCCGGCTTCAACACGTTCCTGTCATATCATCCGACCGACAACATCGGTGTCGTAGTGCTGGTCAACACGGCGCCGGGCCACACGGCGCGGATCCACGAGCCGATCGCGCGTGCCGCGCTCGGACTCCCGCGTCGCGTCATGCAGGATCTGCCGCTGGACTCCGCCCAGCGCGCGCGCTACGTCGGCACGTACCAGCTGCCGTCGCTCGAGGTCCGCGTCTTCGAACGCGACGGCGTGCTCATGACGCAGGCGACCGGACAGGGAGTGCTGCGCATGAAGTACCAGGGCGAGCACACCTTCCTGCTCGACACGCCTCAGGAGATCCGCCTCGTCTTCCAGGTCGATGCCGGGCAGGCCGATGGTTTCACGTTGTACCAGGGCGGCGCGACCGTGCCCGCGCGACGCATCCGCGACGACCAGGTGCCGACCGCGCAAACCTCACGGCTCTCCGCGCAAGACACCTCAGCCCCACCGACATCTGCAGACACGGCCGCGGTGCGTGCGTGGATCCGCGATCATGCGATCGCGTTGACCACGGCGGAAGCGGGGAACGGCTTCGCCGACCTGCAGCCGCTACGGCGGATCGTCGGCGATGCCCGCATTGTCGCGTTGGGAGAGGCCACCCATGGCACACGGGAGTTCTTTCAGTTGAAGCACCGCATGCTCGAGTTCCTGGTCAGTGAGATGGATTTCAACATCTTCGCGATCGAGGCGTCGCTGTCCGAAGCGCTGGACGTGAATCGGTACGTGCTGTCCGGGGAAGGCGACCCGGCCCGCGCATTGGCTGGCATGCATTTCTGGATCTGGGACACGCAGGAGGTGTTGGCGCTCATAAGGTGGATGCGCGAATACAACGTGACCGAGACCAGCGGGCGTAAGGTCCAGTTCTATGGATTCGACACCCAGTTCACGGCCAGGGCCGCGCGAACCGTACTCGATTACTTGCGCCGCGTTGACCCGGCTGCGGGCAGCAGGGCGGACCGGGTCATGGATCCATTGGCCGATCCCTTTGTGAGTCGGGAGATCGGATCGCGATGGCCGGACGAGAGGCAGCAGGAGCTGGCGGACTCGCTTCACCGCGTCGTGGCCGATTTCGATGAACGGTCAGGTGCGTACGCTGCGATGACCTCGGCGGAGGAGGTCGACATTGTGCGCCGGCACCTCGAGATCATCCTCCAGGCAATGGGCACCGAGGGCCGCTCGCGGGACGCTGCCATGGCGGAGAACGTCGCGTGGATTCTGGGTCGGGAGGGTCCGGACTCGAAGGCGGTTCTTTGGGCTCACAACCAGCACGTAGCCGTGCAGGAAGGATCACAAGGTGAAGCCCTTCGAAGGATGTTCGGCGATGACCTTCGGGTTTTCGGGTTTGCTTTCGACCGTGGCGGGTTCCAGGCGCGCGACGTGATGGTCGATGGTGCCCTGCGTCCCTGGTTCGTGGGCAGCGCGCCCGACACGACCCTGGAAGCTCACCTGAGGGCAGCCGCCCCCGAAGTTGCCCTGATCGATCTTCGTTCCCTCCCTGAGGCGGGTCCAGTCGCATCCTGGTTCATGACACCGCAGACCATGCGCACGATCGGGTCAGGATACACCTATGAGCGTCCGGACTGGTATTGGTGGAGGGCGCCCGTAGCCGAGGCATACGACGCCCTGGTGTTCCTGGAGGAGACGACTCCGGCCAGGGCGAACCTGACAGGACGTGTCCCCGGATTGAGGCCGCCGACCAATCCGGCCAATCTGGACTTCGAGATGGGTCTGCCGGGGGCGTGGCCATTGGGGTGGACCATGCCGCGCGGTGCGTCTCTGGTCGAGTGGGATGTGCGGCTGACCAGCGCGGATGCTCGGGAGGGTGAGCAGGCCGTCGTGATCCGACGGGCGCCGGGCCCCTCCTATGGGGAGACTCACGCGGCGCTCAGCCAACGGGCCGACGCTACCCCGTGGCGGGGGCAACGTGTCACGCTTCGGGCATGGGTCCGCGTCGACGGCGCCAGCGGGGGCCGGGGCTACCTGTGGCTCGAGATCACCGAGCCCGGCAGCGAGTCGGTGTTCTACGAGAGCACAGGGGATCGTCCGATCACCGCATCCGAGTGGCGGGAGTATCGGATCACGACCGACGTTTCGGCGGCCGCCGACGTGATTTCCTTCGGGTTTGCGTTCGTTGGTGACGGAGAGGCCTGGCTCGATGGTGTTTCGCTGGAGAGGCAGGAAGCAACAGGTCGACCCGGCAGGTAGTGTTTTGCGCCGCATGGGTTCGACGGAACCGCAGATCTACGGGCCAGGCGGGGACGAACCGTAACGCTGTCCAGCAAGTGCATCCAGCCTATTGCACGAGAGGGGTATTCCATGCGCGATCCTTCGGTGTTACCGCGGCGAGAGTTTCTTAAAGCGGGTGCTGCAGCCACTGCGGTCGCTGTTGGCGGCTGCGCTGTGGGTCAGTCTGCGGCGGACGGTAGTCTCCCAGGGCGGGGCCTGCGCACAGAACTCTGCGATCTTCTGGGCATGGAGTACCCGCTTCTCCAATCTGGCATGGCCCCTATAGGAGGTCCTGAGCTCGCAGCGGCTGTTTCGAACGCGGGGGGGCTTGGCATTATCGGCGCGGCGCACCTGGAGCCTGAAGAGGTGCGTCGACGTATTCAACAGGTGCGGCGCGCGACCAGCCGTCCGTTCGGCGTTAACCTGCTGCTGCACAGCGAGGTCTGGCCTCCAGTCGACACTGGATCGTTTTCGGATGCAGTTGTAGGTGCAGTGCATGATGTTCTCAACCGCTTCCGGCAACGGTTGAACCTGCCGCCGTCGCACGCTCGGCCAGCGACGCGTCCAGATCACGTGCCCGGCGCGCTCGAGGTGCTGCTCGAAGAAAATGTGCCGGTATTCAGTATTGGCCTCGGCAATCCACCGCCGGATCTCGTTGCACGCTTCCATGCAGTCGGCACCAGGGTCATCGCGATGGTCGCGACCGTCGAAGACGCGCTCACGGTTCAGGCCTCGGGAGTCGACGCCGTCGTAGCACAGGGGCACGAAGCGGGTGGGCACCGCTCCACGTGGGTAAAGAAGCCGACGTCCGAGCATGCGCACATCGGGACAATCGCGCTAGTGCCCCAGGTGGCCGAGTCGCTGACCATACCCGTGATAGCGGCGGGAGGCATATCCGATGGCCGCGGCGTGGCGGCGGCGCTCGCGCTAGGTGCACAGGGAGTCATGCTTGGAACGCGGTTCGCAGCAACGCGCGAATCGCGCGCCCTCGATTTCTACAAGGAAGCACTCGTCGCAGCCGACAGTGACGCGACAACTGTATCGGATGCATATTCAGGTCTGTATGCGCGCGTGCTGCGGAATACCTATACCACGGAGTATCGAGAGTCAGGCGCCCCGGTACTGACGGGATACGTACAGGGCATTGCAGCGCGCGACGTGATACTCGCTGCTGCCGATACGCGGAATCGTGAGTATTACCCGCTTTGGGCTGGGCAGGGAGTAGGCATGGTACATGACGTGCCAAGCGCCGGAGACGTGCTCACCAGCATCGTGACTGAGACACTCGACGTGCTGCAGAAGCTGCAGATCGGACCCTGACGTGCTTGGGATCCCGATAGAAACCGGATATTCGATCCCGCGTCGGCCAATCGCCGGACGCGCCGTCGTGCGTGCAGGTGAGCAATGATCACTGGACAGTGGGGCAAACCTTCGGAGGTTCTGCTCGACATCGTTGTCGACGCGGACGGTGCAGTCGGCGGGATCGTGAATCCCGGGCGACAGAATGCACCCATTCGACACGGCCGGTTCGACGAAAACGAATCCACCGTCGAACTGAGCGGGGAGGTTGCCAGCCGCGATGGTCCGGCGGTCCCGTTCCGCATCGCCGGGCGCCTTGATGGGCGGACGCTCCGACTTTCGTACACGTTCGGAGACGATCGCGGAATCATTGAGCTCGTCCGCGTGGAGGAGTACCGGCCGCCTCGCCTCAAGGTGGCCGATCGTCTCAAGGCGCGGTTAGCCGATATCAGGCGCTATCTTGATGCGCGGTCCCGGCCGAAGGCCGAAGCGAACGCCAAACGCCTGCGCGACCGTGCCGAATCGCTGGACTCCATCATCGTCCGCGACGCGGTTGCGGCAGACATCCCGGCGCTCGCTGAGCTGCACGTCATCACCTGGAATGCGACGTATCGTACTTCACGAGGACCGAGCGTATCCACCCGCGCTCGCCAGTGGACCGAAGTGTTTGGCAAGCAGCCTCGCCGCGACTTCGTCGTCGTGCTGGAGGACCGCAATGGCCGCCTGATAGGATTCGCCGCTGGCAAGCCGGACCATGGCGAATTCGCAGGACAGCTCAGCAAGATGTATCTGCGCTGGGAGTACCACGGCCTTGGACTGGGCCGGCGGCTGATGGCAGAGACAGCGCGTCGATTTCTGGATCGCGGGATCAAGTCGTTCGTCCTGTTCGCAGAACGTAGCAATCCGACAATCGGGTTCTACGATCGCATGGGAGGTGAGCGGCTGATCGATGAGCGCGGTCTGTTCACTGGCGCATATGCGTGGCGCGATGTGCGTAAGCTGCTCGAGTAATTTGTGGAGGTTCCCATGGGAAGCACGGCTGGGTATTCTGGAACACCGCTGGCGAAGAAACTCGGGCTCGAGGCAGGTATGCGCGTGCGGCTGCTTCACCCGCCTGAGCACTACTGGACTCTGCTCGGAGGGAAGCCGACCGCATTGAGTGTGGACCAGCTCTCAGACGGGAGCGATCTGAAGGCCGACTTCACTCACTTGTTTGCGACAGATCCGGATACGTTGGAGGCGGCGTTCGCCACAGCTCGGGCATGCATGCTGGAGGAGGGGCTGGTGTGGGCGTCATGGCCGAAGAAATCGTCAGGGGTCCAGACGCAGATCGGCCGGAGCGAAGTTATGGCAGCCGGCAAGAAAGCGGGCCTGGTGGACATCAAGGTATGCGCGGTCGACGATACCTGGTCCGGGCTCAAGTTTGTCATCCCGGTGCGCGACAGGAAGTAGCAGGCAGCGGGATGTTTGCTGAAACAATTTCACGGGGAGCCAATGGCAAATAACCAACCCAATCACCACGAGATCAACTACATCGAGTTCGGCGTCAGTGACATGGTCCAGGCGCAGCGGTTCTATGAAACCGCCTTCAACTGGAAGTTCAACGACTACGGACCAGGCTACGCCGGCATTCAGAAGCAGGGCGGCGGCGAGGTCGGCGGTCTGCGGCTGACGGCCGAGGTTACAACCGGCGGCCCGCTCGTCATCCTGTACTCCAGTGATCTGGAACGCAGCGTCGCGGCGGTTGCGGCAGCTGGCGGGGAAATTACACAGACGCCGTTTGAGTTCCCCGGTGGCCGGCGATTCCACTTCAGGGACCCGAGCGGCAACGAACTGGCTGTATGGTCTGACAAATGACCTGAGAGCTCGTTGGACCGGGGACGCCGATCAGACTGCGAGCTGCTCCCCGGTCTGAACCCGCCACAACCCCGCGTACACTCCGTCCTGCGCCAGCAGCTCGTCGTGCGTGCCCCACTCCGCGACTCTGCCATCCTCCAGCACATAGATCCGATCCGCGTTCCTCACCGTCGACAGCCGGTGCGCGATCGCGATCGTCGTCCGCTCGTGCGC
>DATKDY010000258.1:0-3108 GCA_035512515.1 Vicinamibacterales bacterium | reverse complement strand
CTCGCTGATCCAATCGAGGACCATCGTGACCTCGCGGCCTTGCGTGCGGTTGCTGGGCCGCACCATCACGAGCGTGCGGCCGTCGGGGTGAATGTCGTAGTCGTCGTACAACGGTGGCAGGAATGGATCGATGGCGATCCGGCTCGCCACGACCTTGACGCCTGCCGTTTTGTCGACGCGAGCGACCATCAGACGTGGGCCGCTGCGGAAGTAGATCTCGTTGCCGTCAGGCGCCCATGCCGGGTCTGTACCTTCCGCGATCAGCCACCGCGTGCCCCGTTCAGGGAACGGTGTCACGTACACTTCGAACACGCCTGCATTGAGGACGTAGTACGCCAGCCACTTGCCATCGCGCGACAGCCGGCCACCCCACGTGCTACCCGGCCCGACGAGAGTCCGCGACTGCATGTTGCGGTAAGCCATGATCGATGACCGGCTGTCCTCCGCCATCACGCCATAGAGGAGGGTGGAGCGGTTCGGCGTCCAGCCCACCAGCCAGTGGAAGGCGTTCAGGGCCAGCAACTGCGTGTGGTCACCCGCGCGATCTACACGCGTCGTGTAGATTCCCTGCTGCTCGCCGAGATGTGAGTAGGTAATGGTGACGCCGTCGTTGCTCCAAATGGCTGCGCGGCCGCCGTGGGATGTGAGACGAGTGGCTGTACCCGCGCGCAGGTCGTGCAGCCAGAGCTCCGCCGGTTCCTCCTCGCGGCGCCTGGCGGCCACGACCACGTAGCGACCATCGGGCGAGAACCTCGGGTTTTCCAGCGAGCGCTGCAGTTGCCCGACGACGTTCTCGACGGCGTTCGGACCGACCACGACCAATTCGTACGCCTCCGCGGTCGGCACGTAGACGAGCGCACCGCTGCGCGAGATCGCATAGTGGCGGCCGCCTCCGCTGCCCGGCAATTCCGCCGCCACGCCTGCTGCCACCGGAATTGCCGCCCCCATTGACGAATTCTCCACGTTGATGGGCGCCGCAAGCAGCGTCGTTCCCCGGCTGAAGATCACATGTCCGTTCGCGTACCGCGGCGCAGTGCCGGGCAGTAGTTTCGTGATCGCCCCGGTCGGTCGATCGTAGGCGTGAATGTGTCCCGCAGCTTCAAAGAGCACCCTCCGTCCATCCGGCAGCACCTCCGGCTGCCGCCCGGGTGCGGCGTCGGTCATCAGCGGCTCGGCGGTGCCCCCCCCGGCGGGGACCACGTGCAGCCGCGAGTCCGCGCCGTAGGCGAACACGATGCGATCGTCGGAACCCCAGCTCGCGCCGGACGAGAACCCAGGCGCAGGGGCAACGTCAACTGCCGCCCCACCGGCGACCGGCATCCGCTTGAGGCGACCGTCGGCGAAGAACCCGATCCACTTGCCATCCCACGAGAAAAATGGGCTCGATCCGCGTTCGCTGCCGGCGAGTGGCGTCGGATCGAGTCGATCGAGCGATCGCCGATACAACCGCTGACCATCCTTGTCAGTGGCCGCGATGACGATCGTCCGACCGTCCGGTGACACGGCAACGGAAGACGTGTAGCCGGGTCCGCGGGTCACGCTCACGCCGGGCGGCAACAGCGTCGAAAGCCGAATGGGTGCCGGCGGCGCTGAAGCGTCCTCGCTTCGGGTGAGGGACGTCCCTGCGAAGAACGCCAGGATAACGGCGGCAAGCGCGGCGCTCGCCATCGACAAGGACCACGCAGTCGACGGTCGAGCGCGTGCAGCCGCAGCCTCGGACGGCGCCAGCAGGAACCGATAATCGGCGATGTCACGCAACCGCTTGAGAGGATCCCGCTCGAGGCAAGCCCGCAACAGCGGCCGCACGGCGGGTGGAACATGCGCCCATTGCGGATCGGCGGTAAGAACCGCGGCCAAGGTCTCCTGGAGCGACTCGCCTCGAAACGGCCGCTCGCCGGTGGCCATTTCGTAGAGCACCACGCCGAACGCCCACACGTCCGCACGCCGATCCACGGCTCTGCCTTGCGCCTGTTCAGGCGCCATGTAGGAAGGCGTTCCGAGCACCAGTGAGGGCGCAGTGACGACTGTCACGGTGACTTCCTCGTGTGCGGGATTCGCCAGAAATTTCGCGAGGCCGAAGTCGAGCACCTTCACCATGCCCGTCGCCGTGATCTTTACGTTGGCTGGCTTCAGATCACGATGAACGATCCCCTTCTGGTGCGCTGCGTCCAACGCGTCGGCGATCTGCCCCGCAACATTCAGCGCCTCGTCGAGCGAAAGAGGACCTCGCCCCAGGCGATCGGCCAGCGTCTCACCTTCCACCAGCTCCATGATGATTGCCGTGGCTGAAGCGCCACCGGTTCGACCCGACGCGGCTTCCTCGAGTCCGTAGATGCCGGCGATGTTAGGGTGGTTCAGCGACGCAAGGGCGCGGGCCTCACGGTCGAAGCGCGCGCGCCAGTTCGTATCGGATGCCTCAGCGTCCGCTAGGAGCTTCAGTGCAACGTCCCGCGCCAGTCTGGGATCGCGGGCGCGATACACCTCGCCCATGCCGCCACGGCCGATGATCGAGATGACCTCGTAGACGCCGATCCGGGAGCCTGGCGACAGAGTCATGGGTGCGCAGCAGTGGCCGGAATTGTAGCCCGTGCCCGGGATGTCTTGCGAATGACTCGACTTCGGCGTGCGCCGGACTCATCGGGGAGGTCGATTGGGCCGCCTCAGTTATCGCGGGCACCGTTGGTGAGGGTTGCGAACGTTGGGACGGAACGAACCTGTCGTACCGTGTGCGTGCAAAGAGAATCGCCACGATCGCTGCGAGACCTGCGACGGCCGCGTAAGCGGCCAGGCGGTGCATCAGCGCGTGTCATTCGCTCCGATGTAAGGTCGATCTACATGGCTCAAGCTTCGAAGAATGTGAACGAAACACTGAGACGCTTGCGACATGTCGCGGGCACTGCAACGAATACTCCACCCAGCGAACGGAGACGGTGTAACGATTCTACAAGTGAGCTGCATCGGCGCGCCGAATCCCCATCGCGCTTCTTCGCCGTACTGTGGGGACTCTGGGTGTTCTATCTGACGCGCGGGCCGCTGAGCACCGCGCGCGAGCTCGCCGACAGACTGCTCGCCCTTGCGCAAGAGGCAGAGGATTCCAGGCAGCTCCTC
>DATKDY010000257.1:0-3738 GCA_035512515.1 Vicinamibacterales bacterium | reverse complement strand
GCATTTCGATGGGCGGGCTCCGCAACATCGATGTGAGCGACGACGGACGCGCCGTGACGTTCACTGCAGGGACACCGACCCGCGAGATCTGGGTTCTCGAACACTTCCTGCCGCCACAGCAGGTTCCCACGCCGGCCCGCGGACGTTGGCCGCCGCGCGCACGGCGATGATGAGGTACTCATGAAGATCGCGCTTTCCTGCCGTCGACAGCGAGGTAGACAACCCAGCACGTCCCAACCTTATACCTCCTTGAGCCGACCTGCGGCGTACTTGTGCAGCAGGCTCGAGATCAGCGTCTGGTAGGGCAGGCCTTCGGCGAGCGCGCGCTTCTGGATCGCCTCCAGATCCTTGCTCGACAGGCGAATATTCAGCCGCCGATCCTTGCGAAACGTTGCCTTGGCGTAGCGAGTGTAGCGAGCCCTCTCGCGCTTGCCGCCGCCGGCGGACTTCCACTCGTCGCGCTCGACGGACTCGAGCAGCTCCTTTTCATCGGTATCAAGCTTCATCGTCGGACTCCTCACCGAGGTACTCCTTCGTGGCCTTCCGGCTCGGGATGATCGTCTTCAGGAAGACCGTGTGCTCGTCTTCGACGAACGGCACCAGGTACACGTAGTCGTCCCGCTGAACGACGAAGATGCGCTGACCGGCGTAACGAGCTGGGTTCGGGTGCTCCAGGATGTCGAGCAGATCGCCGCGCTCGATGTGGAACACGACGTCCTCGAACCCGATGCCACGCTCTTTCCTGAGCTTCGCGTTCTTCGCGTCGTCCCAGGCGAAGTACTTCACTACCGGCAGGATAGCACGGACGTGTGCCTAGTAGGCACACATTGGCATCGAAGCGAGTGTGCCCAGGAGTGTGCCCAAACGAGGTCCGACGAGCGTCATCCGGCACCCAACGCCAGCCAAGAAAACGGAAGGAAAACAAAGCAAGGCGACGGTTTTTCAGACCGCCGCCTTCGCCAGATCCGGCCGAAAAACGGCCTGTCCTTCGCGATGCAGCCCGCGAACCCTGGGCACACTCGCGGACAAACATCGAGAAAACCGGGGCGTGCTGATGGCGCGCGCTGTGCGTCATGGCGGCTCGTTCGGCCGCGGCGAGTTAGTCTCCACTGGCTTCCGGCGACCTCAATCGTCGCGATCGAGGCCGACTGGCGACGGCGAACCGCTTCGTGATCAACGGTTTTTCTGTAAGCTCCCAACCAGCACGAAAGCCGTCCACTGGTCGAGGGCTCATGAAGGACGTCCGACCGCCTTTCGCACATGACGACGCGCCGAGGCCGATCCAGACGTCCATCCAGAGAGCGCCGCCCTCGCAAGCGGAAACCGTCATGGGGGCGCCACGGCTCACCCCGCCCACCGAACGGGAGCCATGTGGCATATACTGATGTATATGGCGTCCACGGAGGTGCACGATGCAGCGACGAGCCAAGGTGTTCATGAACAACCGGAGCCAAGCGGTGCGGCTGCCGAAGGAATTTCAATTCGATACCGACGAGGTCTTCATTCGCAAGGAGGGTGAGGATGTGATCCTGTCGCCCCGCCCGACGGACTGGGCGCCGTATCTCGAGAACGGTCCCGTCGCGTCTGACGCGTTCATGACGAACGTCGAGGACCTGCCCGTACAGGAGCGCGAGCCCTGATGGCTCGGTACATGCTCGACACCGACACGTGCTCCTACATCATGAAGCGTTCGAGCGAAGCAGTGATCAAGCGACTGCGCGGCGTGCCGGTCACCGAGGTCTGCATATCGGTGATTACCAAGTCGGAGCTGCTCTACGGTGTCGAAGTGTCTCCGCGGCGAGCTCAGGACGCCACCGCCCTTCAGGCGTTTCTTCCGCATGTCGCGGTCCTAGAGTTTCCCGACGACGCTGCTGCTCACTACGCGCAGATCCGTGCTGACCTGAAGAAACGAGGCCAGATGATCGGCGCCAACGATCTCTTCATTGCCGCTCACGCACGCAGCCTCGGGCTCAGGCTGGTCACGAACAACATCGCCGAATTCAATCGCGTGAAAGGGCTGACGCTCGAAAATTGGACGACGCGTCCGGTTCGTCGTGCCCGCCCGACAGACGATACGTAGCCGCTGGCGAGGACACGCGCAATGCCCCCAAAGCCGACCGGCCCGCGCGCTGACGGTGGCAAGGTTACGCCATGCGCGTCGTTCGATGACGCGAGACCGTTCACAGCCAAGCAAGGCCAATATCTTGCGTTCATTTACTACTACACGAAGATTCACGGCACGCCACCGGCCGAAGCAGATTTTCGTCGGTTCTTTCGCGTGACGCCGCCTGTAGTCCACCAAATGATCAAGACGCTGCACGCACACGGATTCATCGATCGTGAACCTGGCAAGGCGCGCTCGATCGAGCTTCGTCTCACGCGAGCTCAATTGCCAGACTTGGAATGACGTCAGCTGCCGGGACAATAACGGCGTCGAACTGACTTGCAGAGGACCGAGTATGGGTGAATTCGCCGACATCTGGATTGAGCAATGCGACGCCACGCGCGAGATCCGCGAGGCGTGGGGAACCAAGAAGGCGCTCGGATATCTGATCGGCGAAAAGCTGTTGAATCACATTCGCGCGTCCGATTCGGATCCGTCTTGGGCAGCGACGCTGCCGCTCTTTGCGAGCGAGATCAAGCGGATCTTCACGGCCGAACAACTCGCCGCGTATTTCGCGACGACCACGCGCATCGGATCGGCCGCCCACGTCGCGACGGACGAGCAGTATCAAACGATGCGCGACGCGGGCGCGCTCGATGACGATGTGGTCTGCGGAACGGCCGACGCGGTTCTGTTTGAGCGAGCACGCGTGCTTCTTCTCGGTGGCGCGACACCTGACCACCCTCTGTGAAGCGCTCGCCGTCGCTGCGATCGCGCGCGGAAGCGGGAACGAGGCGAGAGAAGTGCCTGCAGCTCCTCACAGGGGACGAGGCCTCGGCAGTTCTCCGTGAGCTTCTGGCAGCGCACCCGCACCTCGTGCCGGATGCCCTGAAAGTGGCTAACGCCCTACTGGCGACGACATCGTTCCCGGCTGTCGCTCAGCGCGTCTTTGACGCAGTGGTTGAACTGGGTTTGGACGATTTCGACGCGGGCCCGCCAGTCCGTCACGACGTCGGACACGCCGGCCAACGACATGTCCTCCTGGACCGCCACCGCGGCGGCCACGCGCTTGCCGATCACGCCATAGCCATTGACAGCGACACGGACGTTCTTCAGGTCAGCCATGGGCTCCACTCTCCGTCTCGGTCCACCCTCTGGCGGGCACGCTAACTGCCATTCCTGATCGCAGTGAGACATTCCGGTGTACGTTGAGATTCATGGCACCCGCGCCCGCCTCGGTCCTCGCGATCAACGGCGGCTCGTCGAGCATCAAGTTCGCGGTGTACCGGGCCGGCACAGTGCCGACGGTATCGTTATCCGGC
Source organism: Vicinamibacterales bacterium (assembly GCA_035512515.1). Classification (GTDB taxonomy): domain Bacteria; phylum Acidobacteriota; class Vicinamibacteria; order Vicinamibacterales; family UBA2999; genus JACCSI01. The sequence continues at coordinate 312 of DATKDY010000257.1, read as the reverse complement.
ACGCTCGACCGGATCGGCCGAAGTGGAACGACACTCTCGTGGCGCGCGACGGAAGGCGCGTCCCGCGAAGGTCACACGCAGGTGCCGGACGACAAGCTCACGACCGGCCTTCTGATCGACTGGCTTGAAGCGCGGGAGGAGTTCGCGGCGGTGAGGGCCGTGGGACATCGCGTGGTCCATGGGATGGCACGCACGGAGCCGGAGCGAGTCACCCCTGAACTGCTCGACGCGCTGCATCGCACAACGCCGTATGCGCCGGATCATCTGCCTCGCGAGATCGAGTTGATCCAGGCGTTTGGTGAGCGTCATCCC
>DATKDY010000256.1:0-20188 GCA_035512515.1 Vicinamibacterales bacterium | reverse complement strand
TGATTATGGCATCAGCCAGAGCCGGTGTCGACCTCGCTCGGGGCGGCCCTGAGCCGCGTCGAAGGGCCACCGCCAGCACATCGAACTCGCCCGCCTTCGCGCGGAGTGCTACGGCGAGGCCTCGCCGAAGCCCAAAGAGCGGAGGCGGGAAGGTGCGCCGGGTGCGACCCGCGATCTCGACCGTTGACACCGGCGTCGAGACGATGGCATCGTCGTCCGCATGGAGATCGTTGACTTCGACTGGGACAAGTTCGAGGCGGAAGGCAAGGAGCTCGAGCAGCGGATGCGGGCGGTGGTCGTAGAGCTGGACCGCCAGCAGGCCGCATCCAGGGCATCGCGTCCTTCCGGCGGTCACTCGCTGGCGCGCGAACAGCCGCCTCCCGACAACGCCTGGGGCGGCCGGCTCGACAGGTTCGAGCGGATGCTGACCGAGACGCTGAATACGGTGACGGGTTTACAGCACGATGTGAGTGCGTTACAGCGCGACGTGGGGGCCATCCGCGAACAGATGGCCACGAAGGTCGAGCTCGAGGCGCTGCGGGACTCGATCAACATCGTCGCCGATGGCTTTGCCCAGACCCAGACCCGCCTGGGGCACGTGACCGGTCTGCTGCAGCGATACCTCGCGAGCTGACCCGCGCCCTCGGCGGCTCCGCCGCCACCCGTAGCTCGTTCTTAACAGGGACAGGCCCGCCTTCGCGCGGCGCGCGATGGTGGGCGTCGAACTACTACGTCCAGCTGATGTGTCCTCCACGGTGACCATAACCGGTCCGTCGGTTACATGTAACTGTAACACGCGGTCGGCGGCGGTGCCGCCTCGCCTACAGGTCGTCGATCACGGACATGCAGCAGGCGGTGGCGCGGGGGCGATGCGTCATTCCGCTGCGCGCTACGATCTGGACCGTTGACACAGGCGCGGAGACGATGGCATCGTCGTCCGCATGGAGATCGCCGATTTCGATTGGGACAAGTTCGAGGCGGAAGGCAAGGAACTCGAGCAGCGGATGCGGGCGGTGGTCGTAGAGCTGGACCGCCAGCAGGCCGCATCCAGGGCATCGCGTCCTTCCGGTGGGCACTCGCTGGCCCGCGAACAGCCGCCTCCCGGCAACGCCTGGGACGGCCGGCTCGACAGGTTCGAGCGGATGCTGACCGAGACGCTGAATACGGTGACGGGTTTACAGCACGACGTGAGTGCGTTACAGCGCGACGTGAGTGGGTTGAAGGGCGACGTAGGCGGGCTGAAGGGCGATGTCGCGGCCATCCGCGAACAGATGGCCACGAAGGTCGAGCTCGAGGCGCTGCGGGACTCGATCAACATCGTCGCCGATGGCTTTGCCCAGACCCAGACCCGCCTGGGGCACGTGACCGGACTGCTGCAGCGATACCTCGCGAGCTGACCCGCGCCCTCCGCGGCTCCGCCGCCACCCGTAGCTCGTTCTTAACAGGGACAGGCACACCTTCGCGCCTTCGGCGACGACGGGCGGACGCTCTACATCACGGCCGACATGTACTTGATGCGCGTGCGGCTCAAGACGAAAGGGATGGGGTTCTGAAGCGCGGGACGAGCTGGAGGGGCTGCTGGGGAAAGTGTGACGCAGCGACGTGTGAAGATGGCGGGCGTGCGCCCGCGCGTCGTCCGCGGCCAGCATCCCGCGGCGCACGAGATCCGCGAGGCACTCCTCGTGGCGATGAAGCGTGATCGCTCCCGTCGGTCCGCGCCTGAAGGCGGTTGATGCCTCTCTCGTGCAGCATGACGGGCCCGTGCCCAGGGGCGAGGACAGCTAACCGATAGCTAACCAACCCCTCGGCACAGGCCGGTACCAGCGGGAGTCGTAGGCCAAGACGAACTTTGCCGAGTCGGCAGGGCCATCTTGCGCACGAGTTCTTCGGTCATAATCGTCCTGGGCAGCCGGCCGGCCGTTCGACTCCTTCCCGACGCGATCTTGTCCGATCTGATCGCACTCCAGGCAACGGATTGGCGCTAACGACTTAAACACTGAACCTGGAGATTAGGCCGCGAGCGCCATTTGCATTAGAGCGGTTGCGGTGTGTCTCGCGAAGGGCATGCGTGATGCCGTCCTTGACGAACGTCGGCGAACCGGGCACAGTTGGCGCGGGGAAGACCAAGGAGGCGACAACAGGACATCAACGTCTTTCGAGGTCACAGCCATGCGTACGAGCGCGATCGTCGCCGCCAACGTCCTGCTGACCCTTGAACATCTCGTGGTCGCCAGCCTGGCGCTCGGCGCCCTGAGCGCGCTGCCCGTCTGGACGCTGACGTTTGCCGCTGCTCAGGGTCCGTGGCTGGACGCGCTGCTGGCCTTCCACCTCAGAATCCTCGCCACCTTCCTAGCCGGCGTACTCATCGTCCTCGCGCTTCGCGCCCCCAGACGGGAGTGGTTCGCGCGAGCCAAGCTGCGCGACGGCCCTCGCGTGCTCTTGACGTTGAGCATGATCGTGCTGGCCTCTTGGGTCATCACGTCGGCCGACACCTGGCTCGTGCTGTGGAGAGAAGGCGTCCGCCTGCTCGACGAGGGCGGCGTCTGGAACGCTCTCCGGAACGGTGCTGACGTTGTGAGCGGCTCCATCGCTATGGGGGTGCTCCTGCTCCCAGGATTACTCGCCGCGACCGCAGCCTCATTTCTGTTGGTCTCGGCGGTCACACTCCTTCTGCTCTGGGCCGAAAGCGGAACGCTTCTACGGGCGCTGATGCAGGGTGTGCTGTTGGGGGGTGCGTTCCTGTGGGGGTCGTTCCATGCGCTGGACCTCTTCGATCGGGTGTCGGAGCTGACGGCGCCGCTGATCGAAGCGGGGGACGCCGAAGGAGCCCAGGTCCAGGCGTGGCTTCGACAGAACCGCGAGCAGAGTGCCGCTGCCGTCGAGAGCCTCCGCTGGCAGTTCGTCGCCTACGTTGGCTTCGGTGTCGCGGTCGTTGTCATGGCACGCTCGAGGATATCCGGAGACGAGAGCGAGCCGGAGCCACGCGTAGCGGAGTGGAGTGGACGCTGGGGCGACGAGGCGGTGCTCTCGCACGACGTTCGTCCTTCGGCGACCATCCCGTCTGGTTCCGACACACCCTTGCGGCCGGGTCCCGCGACCGGCGGGCTCGACACCGCCGCACTCCGCTATGCTGCCTATCTCGTCAGGCCGCATAATCCGTGGCTTGGCCTGCTGCCCGGGCGACGTCCGTATGAGATTTCGGGTCCCGCGTATGACCCCCAGGAGCGGCCGCTTTTTCGGACCGCTGAGAACCATGGCGAGACCAGGCTGGTGGAGGTCACGGGCGAGCGTCTGCTCACCGTGCGCTCAAAGGGTCGCCTGTGGGAGACGGCTTGGGAGGTGGTCGACCCCGAAGGGCGGCTCCTCGGCACCTTCGAACGGAGCCGTACCCTGGGGCGCCACTGGCGCCTGCTGAATGGAGCGGGGATGCCCCTGGGCGCGGCCGAACAGGTTGACATCGGACTGGGACTGGTGAAGTACGAACTCACCGTCGGAGGCCAGTTGCTCGCGTCGTTCGTCTGGCGTCTCTACAGGCTGCGCCCTCACATGGAGGTCGACTTCTCGCCGGATCCTGACCGCCGCCTGGACCGGCGTCTCGGCCTGGCCCTAGCGGTGATGCTGGAGAGCAAGGTGCGCCTTCAGGCCCACATCCACTCGCAGTAGCACGGAAACAGCAATCTTCCTTGACTGTGCGCTCCCTGCACCCCACACACCACCCATCGGGCCACCCTGGCCACTTATAGCCTTACCGCATCAGACAAAGAAAAAGACAGTAAAGACCAAATCCGAGTTTTCTGGTTCTTCGTGTCGTCCGCGGTTGCCCCCGGTAGGTAACGAGCAGTCGCGCGCGTTGACGATGGGCAACGTCATTGTTGGCCAGTTACCCTATACGCATCGTCTTGAGGGGCTGGCGCTCGCAAGAGCGTGGGGGTTCGAGTCCCCCCTTCCGCACCACCTTGTAACTGTTAAGAAGGAAGCGGCTTACGGGCAGGAGTGTCTTCCGAGCCGGGCACAATGGCTGGTGCGCCGTTATCGTCGTTGTGCAACGCTTGTGCAACGGCCTTCTGCTCGGCCTGATGCTGTTCGAGTTTCTCCATCGCCATCTGAAGGCCTCGCCGGTGGATGTTGAGGTAACGACTCGTGGTCGTCAGGTTGGTGTGGCCGAGCAGCTTGCTCACGTAGTTGGTCGGCACGCCGGCCTCGTCGAATCGCGAACCCGCCTCAATGCCGAAGGTCGCGTAGCTGCAGGCCGGTCAGACCAGCGGTATTCAGGGCCTTCGCCCAGGCTGCCCGAATCGACCGGACCTGCTGGCCGACTTCGTTGCCAAAGACGAACGTGTCCGGCCCGAACTCTTCGCCACTCGGGTCGGTACGGCGCATTTCGAGGATGGCTTTGAGCCGAGTCGAGACCGGCACGATGCGGGCCGTCCTGGTCTTCGACTTGACGGCCTCGATCATCAGCTCCCGTCGCTCCAGGCTCACGTTCCTCCATTGGAGCGACAGGATTTCGCCTACGCGACACGCCGTGTCGAGCAGGGCGACGATGACCGCACGCAGGTGTGGGTCCGAGGCGTCGAGGAGCGTCTTTTCGTCCTCCTCGTGCCCGAACCGCCACGCGCGGGCTATCTCCTTCTCCAGCGTGATTGCCGGTTCGGTGCCGACCTTAAACGGCGTCCGATCCAGGTAGGCCGACGAGTATCGCGCTGAGATGGCAGCGCCCGCACACGCGAGGCGCTTTACAACTCCTGGGACAAGAATGACCCGAAGGACGCGCAGGTCATTCTGCACCTGCTGAAGAACGGGACCACCCAGCGATACCTCGACCCGATGGTGACCGGGCATCACGACGTGACCTCGTCTGAATCCTGTCCGATCCAGAACGGAATTGGCCCTGACAATAAAGCTTTTCAAACTGACCACTACCCTCGTTCGCGGAGGTCGGGCGGCCAATTGCCGCCCGACACCACGTCACTTCTTCTCATGACCGCAGAGCACAGACGATCTCCGTGTGTCGGTCGTCAGCTTATGGCTCGGTGTTCGGTAGGACCTGCACGATGAAGGTCGCGGATGCGGTCTCCCCGCTTGTGAAGGCGGCGCTCAAGCCAAGGACGTGCGGACCGGGTCCCAAGACCTGGGCGATGACTCCGCTATTGAGCGAACAGCGACCCGCAAAAGCCGCGCCCCCGGCCACCAACTCCACAGGATTGGCCAGGATACAAGGCATCAAGATAGCCGTCACGTTCATCCCGTCCGCCGTGATGGTCACGCTGTTCGGGTCCACATCAGATCGAACGACAACGACGAGGTCGAATTGCTGGCTCGCTGCGAAAAGCCCGCTCGCCGGAAGGATGGCAAGTGGCACGGCGGCAATATCCGAGGGCGCGATCAGGTCGTAGGTGACCGTCTCGATTCGGGTCGCCCCGTTCGCGAAGTTCGCGGTGACGACGAAAGTGTACGGCCCTGGCCCGAAAACGCCCGCCAGGAGGTTGCCGCTGATGCCTGGACAACGAATCGTGCTGCCACCGCCAGGCTGGGTTCCTCTGATGCATCCCGCGACCACGTTGCTGATGTCGAGGCCGTTGACGTGGACGGAGAAGCTGTTGAGGGGCTGCGAAGCCAGGAGCGCGAAGTCGAACGTCTCGCTGGACGTAATCAGCCCGGACTGGGGGGAGACGATCATGTCAGCGAGCCCCGCCCCGGCGGAGCAGCCGGTCGTGCTGAACGAGAAGTTGTCCAGGAAGACCGCGGAGTCATAGATCGAATCGCCCAGGTCCGCAATCGTCAGCACCAGCTCGACGGTTGGGAAAGCCGAGGGGCTGAGGGCGGCCACGGCCCGGAGGAGTGCCGTTGCGTGATCGTAAGTGCTCTGCGTGTTGGCGGTGACGCCGAACACGCTATTGATCGAGATCAGCCGACCGGTCGGATCGACCGCGAAGTTCAGCGGTGCCGTGATGTCGGCCCCGTTGATTTGGAAATTGCTGCCGCCCAGCTCGGCGAGGAAGACATCGTTGAACTCAGAGCCCACGAATTCCGGGAACTCTTCCGAGAAGAAGGCGAAGTCGAATCCTAGGCACTGCGCTCCTGGTGGCGGCGCCAGCAGGATACGGAGCTGCACCATGTCCTCCCCTTGGCTGGTGTTGAGCCCGCCCAGGACCTCGCTTGTGGATTCCGAATCGTTGGGAGCCTCGGCGCTGGAGGCGAGGCCGGTGCTCAGCAGCGCGAAGCTCGTTCCTTGCCGCGGGAAGAAGCGGCCGAGGGAGGCCGTCCCGACCCCCACGCCAGCTGGATCGCTCGTGGTGAGCGTCGCCGAGACGACGTTTACCTGGGGGATCCCCATCGCCGCAACCAACTGGTCCGCCGTGGCGGCCTGCACGGCGGCTTGCGCTGCGACTGATGCGTCGCCCACCCCGCGTGTGGGCTCGCGCGGCGGCATCCGGGACTGGCCGAAGGCCGAGCCCGCCAGAGCGCTGAGGACCAAGACGCAGGACACCCAGCCCAGAGTCGCCCGCATGACCACGCTCCTGTTCGCATTCGGTCGCATACGCAGCTCCTTCCTTGTGAGTCGCACGTTTCGGAGTATAGACGATGTGAAGTACCGGGTTTCTCGGAGACCTCATTCTTGGGAGGATTGGGGTCTATGGGGCGTCCAAGTCGGTTTTCGCCGGAGGTGCAGGAGCGCGCGCTTCGGGTGGTGACAGAGCAGCGCCCAGCGCATCCATCGGAGTGGGCCGAACTGCAAGCGGTGGTGACGAAGCTGGACACGACGGCCGAGACGCTCCGGAGGTGGTACGACAGGGGGAGCGTGACATCGGCCAGCGCCCGGGCCTGACGACGAGCGGCGCGCCCTGGCCATCATGGACGACTGCAAGGCCGCCGGGTTTTCGCTGCCCGACATCGCCCGCGAATTGAATCAGCAGGGAAGCACCACGCGCAGCGGCTCACCGTGGCGGTGGGAGTACGTGCGCTCGATTCTGAAAACGCGCGCCGGGATCTCACGCGCCGCCAAGAGCACCAAGCAGGCCCGCGCGACCCGCGCCGCGATCGACGCCATCTCAAAACGCTGAGGCCGCAGTGCCGGTAGGGGAGCGCCGACAGGCTTCACTCAGGAGCAGGCCCGCGCCACCGCAGCAGGATCGAGCCGAACCAGCCAGCGACGAGCGAACTCCTCAAACAATCCCGGCCGCTCCGGAACCCCCGGCAGGTTTCCGCCGCGCTGGCGGTGTGCGCGGCGACGCCCGGAGTGTACGCCCGACACAGCCGCTATGCACGCATGCACACGAGCCGCCCCACACACAGCCCGACCCAACCGCCACGAGCGGAAGCAGCTACGGCCACGTACGCCAAAACACGGCCACGGCCACGGTATGCGCAGTCGAGTAATTGAGCGCCACCGGTCGAATCTAGCCGGCACATAAGACCCTCTGTGTGACGGATCAGCGGAAATCTAAGCGTCACAGCGTAACAATCCCAATAAAGACGGACACTAATTGATGATTGAGAGAGAGAAGATTGGTACTGTGTGTGACGGATCGAGATCGCAGGAAAAGACCCGATAAAACCGAGGTTTGTTACCCTTGTGACGGATGCAGTAGCAGAAGGGAGACGCCATCAGCGGACGCCGCCTGCCCGCTGTCTACCGAATGTCTACCAACTCCTCATAACTGGACAGCACGAGCCAGCACGCCAGCAGCCGTTGTTCGCATGAATTGCCCCCAAATCCGCACGAGAGCGCACCAGACAACACTAGCCGGATGCCGGAATGTAGATTCCCCCCTTCCGCACCACTCGACTCGAGTGGTGTCCCGAGCGAGCGCATCATGCAGGCGAGTCGAGGGGCACCATTCCTTTCGTGGCATTTCGGTTCACGACGATGCGCATCGTCGTCGCGTGTTTTGTCGTTTACATCCCCCGATGCTGCGATGAGACGCTGTACGTCGGGCGCGCCGCAGATCTCGCAACCCGGCTGGAGAAGCATCACGCCGGTGAAGCTGCAACCTACACTGCACAAAGCCGTCCAGCAGCTCTCGTCTACTCCCAAGAATTGTCGGGCCCGCGCTTCCGTGCGAGCCGGAGCCTCCGTTATTGCGTTTCTGGTTCGAAATCAGATCGGCAGGAAGGCGATCCGATCTGTCCATTCGTCCGCTTGTGTCGCCGTCCAAATCAGAATCAGATCGTCGGCCACTTCCCGAAGCGGAAGATGTTGCGGAGCGACGATCAGGCCAGGACTGTGCTGCGACTGCACGAACTCACGGAAGTGTCGAGGCATCGTCCCTTGGTCGTGCGTAACCAGGATGCGGCCATCGAGTGCGGCGATGGCAAGGACTTCCTGATCCTGTAAACCCGCCAGACCCGCGGACAGCTGTTCTGAAGTCGATGGCGGGCGCGCGCCTCACCACGGCAGACACGATGATCTGGTTCAGATCGCGTCGGCCTGGAAGCGAAGTGGCATTCAGCGCGTGAGCGGAGTCTGCTTTTTGGCCTCGACCAGCTTCTGGTAGAACATCGGATCCGCATCGCGGGCAGCCTGTCGTGCGGCGGCGAAGTCTTGCTGGCGACTCTCGAGATACCCGTCCACGTCGTCCCGATGAGCCAGGTAGTAGGTGATGGCGCCGTACACCTGCTCCAGGCTCAGAACCGGAAACGCCTGGGCGATGGCCTCTGCGGATTGGCCGGCCAGAAACGCGGACACGATGGAATCGAGCGACACACGGGTCCCCGCGACCATGTACGCGCCGTCGCGCTGCTCGATATAGCCGTCGCTCATTGCGCCTCCTATCCCATCTTGAGGCTTGGAGCGGCCTCGGATCAAGCGTTGAAGCGAGGCCCGGCAGGCCTACCGACGCTGCTGTCCAATAGGCGCGGGAATTGGCCGTACCTCTCTGACGCCCTCGCAAGGATTTGCAAGCCAACCGGCCGCGGACGGCCTCGGGCGACCTCAATCGAATAATGAGGACAGCCGACCCCGATCTTCCGGCGTCGGCCGTGATCGGCGTTTCTTCATGACGATGGCATCGTCGTCGCTCCGCCTTCGTTTACACCCTCCGATGCGTTGACGGAACGCTCTACGTCCGCCACACGGACAACCTCGCATCCCGTGAGGACACTCACAACGCTGGACACAGCGCCAGTTACACGGCCTCACGACGTCCGGTTGAAATGCTGTATGCGGTCCCATTCCTCGATGCGTAGCGCGATCAAGCGAGAGAAACAGCTCGAGGGCTGGCCCGGGCTGATGGCCGGGGAAACGCAACGTCCGGCTGGCGCCGCGTTATCGCGCGACGTCCCGGACGCGCGCGGCGGCATCGGCGGTTATCGGCTCGCCATGGCCAACGCCCAGGATGTCGGCGTTCCCGAAATCCGTCAGTTGCTGAACCGATCGAAGGTTCTGCGGATTGTCGAGCGTGAGCCCCGGCCAGCCAGGCGCCAGTTCCGGCCAGGTTGCAATCACGTCGCCAACGAAGAGCGCGCGCTTCGCGGGCCACCAGAACGACAAGCTTCCCGGGGTGTGCCCCGGCGTTTCGACGACCTCCAGCGGCCCCACGCGGTCGCCGGCCTTGAGCTTCCGATCCACGTCGCTCGGCACGTGTCGGCCAAAACCCAGTGCCAGCCCCAGTTGCAGGTGCAGTACCGCCAGCGGTCGTTTCGGGATCTTGCTGACGGGTGTTGCCTTCCGCCGGCCGGCGATGATGTCGATCTCCCACTCGTGCGAGCACACGGTCGCGCCGCTTGCCGCCTTCAGCGCCGCCAGCCCACCGAGATGCGATTTGTGGGCGTGCGTCAGAATGATGTGCTTCACGTCGGCCGGCCTTCGGCCCATCTGCGCAATCTCGTCCAGCACCACCTTGCCGTCGTCGTCGTACAGGGTGTCGATCAGGGTCAACTCCTGACCGTCGTCGAGCAGGAAGGCGTGGACGTTGCCGCCTTTGTCCTGTCCCATGCTGTGGATGCCGGGTGCGATCTCCATGAGTCACGCTCCCTTCAGACGCCCAGCCGGCGCCATGGTGCGAACACGTTCTCGACGCCCACGAGTGCGGGGGCGAGTGCCGGATAGTGCCGCATCAACAGAGTCAGCATGCTGTTCTGGCGGATGTAATCGATGCCGAACTCGGTGTACACCTCTTTACGATAGTCGTCGGTGAAAAAGCGATCGCTCTTCAGCCGCCGCGAGGCCATCAGGACGAAAATGCGAAACGCCGTTTCACTGAAGCCAAAGCCAGGAGGCAGCGGCTCGGCGAAGAGCCCGGTCATCAGGTCGACCTTCTCGAGGTCCCCGGCGTAGACGCGATGGAGCTGCTGACGCCATTCCGCGTTGTCCGTCAGCTCGTCGAACGACCTGACCGGATCCTTGCCGAGCAGCCGCCGGAACTGGTTGTAGCGCGGCACGCCCCGTTCGCGATCGCGCAGGATATCCACGGCTGCCAGGTCGAAGCGCTCGCCGTTGTCCCGTTCCAGGTTCTGCAGGTGCTTCGGGTAGTTGTGAAGCGTGATGGCGCCGGGATGCGAGACGCCGAATGAGTAGAAGAGGTCCGGCATCGACACACGCGACACGAGCGCGCGTGTCTTCTTGCCGGCAAGCGCCGGGAGCTCCTGTCTTTCCAGAATGGTGTCGTCCGCCAGCGATCGAAAGATGACCTCGTCGGGAATCAGCGGATGCATCCGGTACACGGCCACGAACTCTTCGGTCAATGAATACGGCGCCGCATGATGATCGGCGCTGGAGCCGACAATGCCGCCCAGGATTTCCTGGTCGTCGAGGAATTCCAGCACCTCCTGCAGGTCTTCTCCCAGCACCCCGGACCAGTTGGCCTTCATGGCGATCTTGACCACCGGGTGCGTCACGATCGCGCAGGTCCACTCGAGGGTATGAATCTTGGCCAGCAGCGCGGAGTTGATCAGCTTGGCCTTGCCGTACAGCTGATCGTCGGTCCAGGACGGCTGCAGCGCGGCGAGCTGGTCGCAAATGTGGTTGTGCTCCCGCGTGAAGAGGGTGTGCAGCATCGCCAGACCGACCCACCAGTTGTCGCTGAACCCGGTGAAATCGATGCCGGTGTCGGGATCCACGGGCAGCAGACCTGATGCATCGACTTTCAGCCGCCCACCTTCGCCGCTGCGCAGTCGCGCGGCGAGCGGACGCGACGTGCCGTACACCTGCGACGCGTCCCACCAGTGGCTGTTCTGATTCGTGAATGCCGGAGGCCGGGTCGAGCCGGCAGGCGCGGGATCGACAACCGTCCGGCCCACGCTCATCGAGCCCGTGGGCCAGTCGTCACCGGGCGGGAGCGGAATATCGATGCGGTCGCCGGCCACGTCGGTGTCGTGGACGAACCAGTCGTGCACCATGAACTGAATCCAGGCCGCGGCCATCAGGTTGAGCGTGGTGGCCGGCCTGAACTCGTCACGCGTCATCAGTTCGCGGCTGACGAGCCGTGGACTCGGCGTGAGCCGATCAGCGGTTGCCGGGAAGACGTGCTCGAGCGGGAAGTTACGCCCGAACCGCGCCCCGACGCAGCCCATGCGCGGGTGATGCAAGTCGTTGTGGGTGCCGTCGAGCGTCCGCTCGTCGCGCAGCCGCGGGTCGAGGTCCGGCGGAATCTCCTCTCGCACGAACGGCGGCTCCTCCGTGTCGTGCAGGTTCTTCTCGCGCAGGGTGTTGCGCATCTCGATCAGACGCGGCATGGCGAGGAAGCGCGGCAGTTCGTACCAGGGCCGCCGCCGCAGCAGTGTACCGATTCGATCGAGGAGATTGTCGGCCATGAAAAACCCCTCCGTGCCGGGCATACCGGCTCGGCTCGGGTATTCGACAAACATCTGCGGCCTGTGTCAAGCGTCGAATGCCGGGGATCGTGCGCGCCGGAGGAGTTGTGTGCGGACCACACTTAGGAGTCTTGACCGCGTGAGATCTTGAGGAATGAGTCAAGTTTTCTCGGTCAAGACGACTGCCCCGCCGGAGGCGGGGCGAAAGTAATAGGGGCTAGCGAGGCGGAGCTCACCAAACATGCTTGCGGGTCTGAGGCTCCGCCTTGCTAGCCAAAGTAGTACGCCACCGCGGCCGCGGCCAACATGATGATCATGCCGGCGTTCACGATGACCGGATCGTTGGCGACCAACCCGTGGTGAATCAGCGCGTAATCAAGCCACATGACGACCACCGCCGTGATGATCCCATGGAGTTTGTATCTGCTCTTGAAGGACGGCGCTTTCGCGGCGTGCGGAGACGCGGGCTGCGACCCGGTGTTGTTCATGCCGTTCTCTCCTATTCCATTCCGGGCGCGAGCACATAAAGCATCAGCCAGGCGAGGATCCCGACAAACAGGCACTGGACGACGGTGTATAGCGTCGTGGCCTTCAAGCATTCCCCTTCGCGGCCGACGGTGTTGGTCACGCCGGTGCCGAGCGCTACATTCAGCGGGCAAAACATATTGCCGATGGCGCCGCCCGTCGTTTGCAGGCCCAGGATGACGTAAGGACTGATGGAAAGCAGAGACGCAACCTCGCGCTGCAAACCCGTGAAGAGAATATTGGAGTTGGTATTGCTGCCGGTCATGAATGCGCCCAGCACACCGATAAAGGGCGACACGACAGCGTAAGCACTCCCGAAATATCGGGCCATTCCGTTGGCCAGATAGCTGGTCATGCCGGTTTCCATCATGACCACCGCCATCATGCTCATGGTCATCACGGTCAGCGTCGCGCCAATGGCTTGCTTCATGGTTCGGTTGAGGACCGTTCTGCCGCCGCCTTTCGGCCACATGGACTTTGCGCGGTAGAAGCCATACGCCAGCAGCACCGAAAGAAAGATCAACGTGCCCGGCGCCGTGAACATCCTGATGCCGGCGTAAACTGGCACGGCGTTGTTGGTGTAGCCGAAGGCAGTTCGTGTTTCGGGGAAGGGCATGCCGATCTCCCACAAGCCGGCGAGCCAGTCCCGGAGCGGTGGAATCAGATAGACGACAAAAACGACGCCGATCAGAATGTAGTATGCGGAAAAGGCGCGATGAAAATCGGAAGGCGCCGCCGTGTACTCCGGTACGCCCTCCTTCGGACGGTACCATGGCAATCTGGTGGTCACGAGACCGCCAACGAGAAGCCCCGCCATGCCGGCGGCAAAAGAACCAACGTAAGGTGTCACGAAATTGGCCATGATGTTCAGGACGCCAGCCATCGTGAGCGAGATGGAGAGTACAGCGGGAACCGACTCTTTGACGCCACGCCACCCAGCGTAGTAGTGGGCGATGGAAAAGCCGACCATGATGCAGCAGATGCCCAGGAAGAACGCCGCGAACGTGGCCAGGCGCGTCGGATCGAGGTCAGTCAGACGGACCAACACCGAATAAGAGGAGCCCAGCGATCCGAACGTCACCGACCAGGAATGGCCGATCAACGCAGTCACCACCGCCAATATTGGATTGAAACCCAATCCGACCAGCAACGGAGCGCTCACGGCGACCGGCACGCCGAAGCCACAGACTCCTTGGATGAAGGACGGGAACGCCCAGCCCAGGACGAGTAGCTGCAGCAGTTTGTTGCCATGGGTCAACTGCGTAAAGGTGGACGCGATTTGCTTGAAACTTCCGGTCACATCCACGACGTTGTACAAAGTCATGGCGCCCCAGATGATGTAGAGCACCCACACGGTGGTCCAGAGGCCCTTGATGGTGCCCGACGCCAGCAGCCTTGCATCGCCGCCAAAGAAGTACGCGCCAATCAGCAGGGAAGCCACCCATGAGACTGCCCCGGCCTTCCCGCCACTCATTTTGAACACCATCATGAGGACGAGAACAAGGACGATGGGCAACCACGCCATGAGCCAGAGGCCGACGGTCAGTTCCGGTAAACCTTGCATCTGCATCTCCCGCGATCCGAACGTGCCGCATGGTGACGTGCATCCTCGACGGCTTCAGGGCGCGCGGATTATAGCGCGATACCGCGGGGTCGAGGGATCAGTCACCGGAACAGAGGAGCCTCGATGTGGGGGCCTGGCCTCGTCCGCCTCACACTGTGACGGCGCGCGCGAACGCGAGCCAGACTGCAGCCGCCGCGCCCCGCGGCTCGACCACTGGTTGTGAGTTGGCGGGCGCTGGTATAGTTTCGCGTACTCGCGACGCGCTCGTTTCGTCCCTGGAAGGAGAAGTAGATGATGCAGAGACACATCCTTGGTGTGGTTGCCGCAACAGCGCTGCTGGTACCGGCCCTGTCGCACCTCTCGACACTCAGCGGCCAGGGCAAGCAACCGCCGCAGCCCATGGGGTTCTTCGTGACAAGCGCTGGCCCTGGCAACGGCGGCAATCTCGGTGGTCTGGCCGGCGCCGACAAGCACTGCCAGTCGCTGGCGGCGGCGGCGGGCGCCGGCAACCGGACGTGGCGCGCGTATCTGAGCGCGGCGGCCGCCGGCGGCCAGCCGCCGGTCAACGCGCGCGATCGCATCGGGCCGGGCCCCTGGTACAACGCCAAAGGCGTGCTCATCGCGGCCAGCGTCGCCGATCTGCACGGCGATTACGAGCGCGACCGCAACAACATTCGCAAACCCACGGCGCTGACCGAAAAGGGCGAAGAGGTCAGGGGCGTGGGGGACAAGCCGAACGAGCACGACATCCTGACCGGATCCGACTCGCACGGCCGCATCCCGGTCGGCGCGGCGACCCTGCTGACCTGCAACAACTGGACGAGCAGCGATGATGCCGACCGGACGATCGTGGGCCACCACGATCGGCTGGGTGGTGCCAACGCGTCGTGGAACGCGGTGCATTCGAGCGCCGGCTGCAGCCAGCCGGCGCTGGTCAAGACCGGCGGGGCCGGGTTGTTCTACTGTTTCGCCGCGCAATAGAGAAGAGGCCCCGGCCTCACCGCACTCTCCGCCGAACGCCAGGGAACAGGGAGAGCGCCGCGCGCACGCCGGCGCTCGCCCCGTTACCCTCGTGTACTCGGAATCATCAAACGCTGCGGACGATCGCGGTGAAGCTGTCGACGTCGAGGCTCGCGCCGCCGACCAGCGCGCCGTCCACGTCGGCCTGCGACATCAGCGCGGCGGTGTTCTCGGGCTTGACGCTGCCGCCATAAAGAATCCGGCACCGCTCGGCCATCTCCACGCCAAACCACTGGCGTAACAGCACGCGGATGTGCGCATGCGCGTCCTGCGCCTGCTCGGGCGTAGCATTGCGCCCCGTCCCAATCGCCCACACCGGCTCGTAGGCGACGATGAGCGCCTCGAGTTGCTCGGCCGTGAAGCCGTCGAGTCCCTCGCGCAGTTGTTGGTCGAGCACCGCGTGCGTCTGGTTCGACTCGCGCTGCTGCAGCGTCTCGCCGATGCACATGATCGGGCACAGGTCGGCGCCCAGCGCCGCGGCGATCTTCCTGTTGACGGTGAGGTTGGTCTCGCCAGAGAGCGTCCGGCGCTCGGAGTGGCCGATGATCACGTACTGTGCGCCCGCCTCGTGAATCATCCCCGCGCTCACCTCGCCGGTGAACGCGCCGTCACGCTCCCAATGCAGGTTCTGGGCGCTCACCGCAATGCGGCTGTCTCGCGCCCGGTCGGCGGCGGCATACAGCGCCGTGAACGGCGGCGCTACGACCACGTCCACGTTGACGACGTCACGCAGCGTGCGTCGAATCTCGGTGATGTAGGCGACGGCATCGTGAACCGTCTTGAACATCTTCCAGTTACCGGCAATCAGCGGCTTCCTCATCAACCCCAGATTACACACCACAGCTTATGCCGATGGCACAGATTAATTCGCGGTGCCTCGGTTTTTGCGATTCACGGGGCCGGCCCTTCAGTTCGCTCTTCTGCGCTGCGAGTGTGGCAGTCTGGTGACGCCTCGGGCGGGACGAGAAGCGCAAGTCGATCCGAGAAAAAGAAATCGGTGAAATCCGTGTAATCGGTGTTTCTCATTTGTCGGGGAGCGCCTCGACGCCGGGCAGCGCCTGTCCCCCCAGAAACTCGAGCGACGCGCCGCCGCCCGTCGAAATGTGCGTGATTCGGTCCGCGACGCCGGCCTTGTTGACCGCCGCCACCGAATCGCCCCCGCCGATGATGGTCGTGCCTTTGACGTTCGCGACCGCGTGCGCGACGCCGAGCGTGCCGGCCGCAAAGGCGTCGATCTCGAAAACGCCCATCGGACCGTTCCACACGACGGTTCTGGCATCGCTGAGCAACTGCGAATAGAGCCTGGTCGTTTCGGGCCCGATATCGAGGCCCATACGGTCGCCGATGGCGGCGTCACTCACCTCGAGCACCGTCGTGGGCCGTCCGGCCTCCAGCCTGTCGGCGACGACGTGATCGACCGGCAGATTCAATTCGACGCTCCGCGCCTTGGCGTGCGTGACAATGTCGCGTGCGGCGTCGAGCTTGTCTTCTTCGACGAGTGACGTGCCGGTCGGCATGCCCAGCGCGCGGAAAAACGTGTAGGCCATCGCCCCGCCGATGAGCAGCCGATCGACTCTGGCCAGCAGGTTCTCGATGACGTCGATTTTGTCCGAGACCTTCGCGCCGCCCAGAATGCCGACAAACGGCCGCTCGGGATCGCCCAGCGCCATTCCGAGATAGCGCAGCTCCTTTTCCATCAGCAGGCCGGCGGCGGCGTTGGTGCCGAAGTGGCGCACCATGGCGGCGACCGACGCGTGCGCGCGATGCGCCGCGCCAAAGGCGTCGTTCACGTACACCTCCGCCAGGCTCGCGAGCGAGGCGGCAAACGCTCCATCGTTTTTCTCTTCTTCGGCGTGAAAGCGCAGATTTTCGAGCAGCGCCACTTTGGCGCCGCCATGTGCGGCGCCGACGGCAGCGGCGGCCGTGTCGCCGACGCAATCCGACGCAAACTCGACGTCTCGTTTCAGCAGTTCGCCAAGCCGGGTGGCGACGGGTTGCAGACTGAATTCGGGCGCCGGCTTGCCCTTGGGCCGGCCGAGGTGCGACGCGAGGATGACGGTCGCGCCCTGTGCCAGCGCGTACTCAATCGTCGGCAGCGACGCGGTGATGCGCGTCTCGTCGGTGATCCTGCCGGCCTCGATCGGCACGTTGAAGTCCACGCGGAGGAAGACGCGCTGATCTTTCAGGGCGAGATCCCTGATTGAATACTTCCCCATCTGTTACAGAACTCTCTTCATCAGATCGACGCAGCGTGTCGAGTAGCCCCATTCGTTGTCGTACCAGGCCAGCACCTTCACGAAGTCTCCGTCCAGGACCTTCGTGTAGGCGGCGTCCACGATTGACGAATGCGGGTTGCGCCGGAAGTCGATCGACACGAGCGGTTCTTCTTCGAACTGAAGAATGCCCTTGAGCGCGCCGGTGGCCGCGGCCTTGAGCGCCGCGTTGACCTCCTCTGACGTGGTCTTCTTCTCGACCAGCGCGACGAGGTCCACCACCGAGACGTTCGGCGTCGGCACGCGCATCGCGATGCCGTCGAACTTGCCCTTGAGCTCCGGCAGCACCTCGCCGACGGCCTTGGCCGCCCCCGTTGTGGTCGGGATGATGGAGATCGCCGCGGCCCGCGCACGCCGGAGGTCCTCGTGCGGCAGGTCCAGCAGGTTCTGGTCGTTGGTATACGCATGCACCGTCGTCATCCACGCCTTCTTGATGCCGAACGATTCGTGAACGACCTTGGCGAGCGGCGCAAGACAGTTCGTGGTGCAAGAGGCGTTCGAGATGATGTGGTGCTTCGACTTGTCGTACGCATCATCGTTGACGCCGAGAACGAGCGTCACGTCAGGGCCTGTCGCCGGTGCGGTGATGATCACCTTTTTCGCGCCGGCCGCGAGGTGCTTCGCGGCATCATCTCGTTTCGTGAACCGTCCGGTGCACTCGAAGACGACGTCCACGCCGAGGTCCTTCCAGGGCAATTGCCCGGGGTCTTTCACCGAGAGGACCTTGAATTGGTCGCCTTCGACCGAGATGGCATCGTCCGTCGCGTCGATCGTGCGGTCGAGATTGCCCAGTACCGAGTCGTACTTGAGCAGGTGCGCCAGCGTTTTCGCGTCCGTGAGATCGTTGACCGCGACGAAGTCCACATTCTTGTCAGTGAGTGCGGCGCGCATGATGTTGCGCCCGATCCGGCCGAAGCCGTTGATTCCTACTCTGATGGCCATTGCGGTCTCCTCGCCGTTAGGCAAACGAACCATTCTACAGGGGGCGGTTGCGGCCGGGTCAAATGCAAAGCTATACTTTGACGCTGTAAGTCCTTTCATGTATTTCCTTTACAGCGTTCTGGCGCTGGCGTTTTTTGTCGCCGTTTCGCCCTGGTTTCTCTATCAGGCGATTCGCTACCGGAAGTACATCGGCAGTGTCTCGCAGCGGATGGGCTATCTGCCCGTGTCCTTCAACATGGACGGCGAGCAGTCCATCTGGATTCACGCCGTTTCGGTGGGCGAAGTGCTGAGCGCCCGCCCGCTGGTGCGCGACCTGCGCATCCGCTATCCGCGTCACCGTATTTTTCTTTCGACCACGACGATGACGGGACAGGCGATTGCGCGGCGGAGCGTGCAGGACGCCGATGGAGTGTTTTACTTCCCCTTCGACCTCGGGCTCTTCGTGCGCCGGACGCTCGACGTGGTACGGCCTCGGCTGTTCGTCATGATGGAAACCGAGATCTGGCCGCACCTGCTGCGCGAGTGCCGCCGGCGGGGCATCAGAACGGCGATCGTGAACGGGCGCCTCTCGCAGCGATCGTATCCGCGCTATCGCCTCGTCCGTGGCTTCATGCGCACGGTCCTGGACGACGTCGATCGTTTCTGCGTGCAGAGTGAGCAGTCCGCGCGACGCTTCATCGATCTCGGCGCCAATCCCGGCCGAATCACGGTGACCGGCAGCCTCAAGTTTGACTCCCTCGAACTTCCTGCGCCTGCCCTGCAGTCGCGCGCGCGCGATCGAGTACTGCGCTACTTCCGCATGCCGGCGTCGCGCTTCGTGGTCGTGGCGGGCAGCACGATGAAGGGTGAAGAGGCGGCGGTGCTCGTCGCATTTCGGCGCGTGCGATCCGCCGCGCCAAATACGCTGCTGATTCTCGCCCCCCGTCATGTCGAGCGTGTGTCGGACGTCGAACAGTTGTGCCGCCAGGAAGGCTTCAAGACCGTGCGCCGGTCGGACTTGCCGATCGACGCCGAGCCTCGCGTGGACGTCGTCGTGCTCGACACGATCGGCGAGCTGGCCACCATCTACCAGTTGGCCACCGTGGCCTTTGTCGGCGGCAGTCTGGTGGATACCGGCGGACACAATATTCTGGAACCGGCGGTGTTCGGCAAGCCCATCGTGTTTGGGCCGTACATGTCCAACTTCGGCGAAATCGCAGACGCCTTTCTCGCCAACATCGCCGGCATCCAGGTCAAGGGCGAACGGGAGCTGGCCGACGTGCTGGTTGCGCTCATGACGGATCCGGTGCGGCGGGCGCGGCTGGGAGCGGCCGCACGGGCGCTCGTCGAGGCCAATCGCGGCGCGAAAGACAAGTCGATTGCCGTGCTGACGGCGCTCCTGCCGCCGGACAAGACGACGACCTATCCCGCCAATGTCCGGCCGTTCAGGCCGATCGCGTGACGAAAGGTCCGCCTGCCGGAGAAGCCAGCGCCCTCGACCGTCTGTACGCAGGCGTCGCCCGGGCGCGCAGGCGCTGGTTCGAGCGTCATCCGGAGGCGCGGCGTCGCCTCGATCGGCCCGTCATCAGCGTCGGCAATTTGAGCGTGGGCGGCACGGGCAAGACGCCGTTGACGATGGCGATCGCCGAGTGGTTCATCGCGCACGGCGAGCGGCCCGCCATTCTGAGTCGGGGCTACGAGCGTGAAGACCCGGCCGACGGTGTGGTCGTCGTCTCGGACGGGGCAGGTGTGCGCGCCGATGTGTCGCGAGCGGGGGACGAGCCGCTCATGATCGCCCGGACCGTCCCGCGGGCGATTGTCTGCGTCGCGGAGGATCGTCACCTCGCCGGGGTCGTCGCCGAGCGTCGTCTTGGCGCGACGGTCCACGTGCTGGACGACGGATTCCAGCACGTGCAGCTCGCACGCGACTTCGACATTCTGGTGACGTCGCCGGGCGAGATCACGCAGGGGCGCCCGTTGCCGTTCGGCCGGCTGCGGGAAGCGCGCGATGCCGCGGCACGAGCCGACTTCGTTGTCGTCGTCGATGCGGACACCGACACCGCCCGCACGGAAGCGTGGGAGCTCGGCATCAGCGGCTTTGCGAGCGCTCGACGCCGGCTCGCAGGAGGTG
>DATKDY010000255.1:0-7472 GCA_035512515.1 Vicinamibacterales bacterium | reverse complement strand
TCAGGAGACCGTCGGTCCGAACAGCACGCCGATCACGAAGGCGAGGACGAGCACCAGCGAGAACGCGACGCCGCAGACCGCGAGCGCCCGCCACGAGCTGCTGTAATCGAGCGCGTGGCGCACGCCGATGACCATCGCGGCGAACATCCATGCGATCGAGACGACGAACACCGGAATGGTGACGACCGGGAAGATGGCAAAGATCTGGAACAGGCCCGGGGCCGCGGCAAAGCCGACCGTTCGCAGCAGTTCGCCAAGCGTGGCCCGGGTTTGCGGCTCCGGCAACATGCGGGTGCCAATCTGGTGCATCAGCACCGCCCAGGCGGCCCATGTGACCAGCGCCAGCCCGGTCACCGTCACGAACATCTGCAGGTCGCCCGTGAACCAGCCGCCGGCACCGAAGCCGGCGGCAAGGCTCGACAACACGACGGCCAAGGCGGCCTGTCCCGTGAGCGACCGATCAGCCTCGATGCCCTCGTACATCGAGCGGTCGAGCATGGCGGCGCCCATCAGGCGGTAGAAGAACAAGCTCACGGCGCTTCAGGCGCAAGAGTCGGCATCGAGCCTTGCGCCTCGACCACTCGGCGCGCGAGGTAATTGACCACGTCCGCTTCGCTGCGCAGAACCGTGAGATAAGCCGTGCGGAGCAGCTGCTCCTTGCGCCCGCGAAGTGTCTCCGTGATGCTGTCGCGCACGGCCGGCATCGAGAGGTCGCGCTGCCCCGCCTGTTCGTGCGCGACGACGAGCACGATGGTGTGGGCACCGCCCTCGCTCACGACGTTCACCGTGCCGGGCTCCACGTTCAGCACCGCATCGCGTAACCGCGGCGGCGCCTGCTTCAGCCGCGAGATGGGGACGAAACCCAGATCACCGCCACGCGGCGCCGACTCCGGATCCTCGGAGAAGTCGAGGGCGAGCTCCTGAAACGACGCGCCCCCGTTGAGACGCTCCATCAGCATCTGCGCCTTGGCGGCGGCCTCCTGCGGCGTGGCCGCATCGTCACCGGTGCGATTGGCGAGCTGCGCCTCGCGTGCCGGGGTGATCACGATCTGCGCGATGTGGTACGCCTCTTCCGGGAGGTTGAATCGCGCGCGATTGGCGTTGAAGAAGTCGTCGATCTCCTGATCGCTGACGGCAACTTTCGACCGCACCTCCTGCTCGATCACCTTCTGTGAGAGCAGCTCGCGGCGCAGCCCTTCGCGCATCTCGGCCGCGGTCAGCTCGCGTCGCGCGAGCTCCTGCTGAAACGCCTCGCCCGTGATGCTCTTCCTGGCTTCCTCATACGCGGTATCGAGCTCGCTCTCGGTGAGCTCGATCTTCAGCTCGGCGGCCTTCGCGATCAGGATGTCCTGGACGATCAGCTCATTCAACAGGGTCAGCTTGGCGGTCAGCGTCTCCGGGGCCGACAGCGTCTGAGCGGTGTCCCGCGTCCGCTTGTAGGCCTGCTCCACGGCGTCGCGTGTGATGGGCCGGCCGTCCACCACCGCCCACGTGTCGGCCGAGGCGGTTGGAGCCGGCGTCCCCGGCGTCGATCGGCATGCCGCCAGAAGGCCGGATGCGGCCAGCACGGCGAGGACGAGAAAGAAGTGAGGCATAGGTGAAGGGTATCTCAGGCAGGCTGATTGATGTCGATCGTGACCCCAGCCCGGCGCAGGCGGTCGGCCAGCACCGGACCGAGTCCCGTTGCCGGCGTCAGCACCCCTCCCTGCCGGGCCCCTCCGGGCAAGCGGTCCCCTTCCACGGCGAGCGTCATGGCCGCCTCGCACACGAAGGTGGTGGTGGCGCGGTTACCGGGGTCGCCTCCGTAACGAATCACGCCCCGAGCCTGCGCGCCGTTCTCTGCGATGGCGAGCAAGTCACAGGTGAACCATCCGTTGTCCATCTTCTGCACGGAGGGTCCGGCGCCCGGCTTGGGGAGGAGCGGTTCGACGAGCCGCCGCGTCACGGGTTGCCTGACGGCGCCGAAAAACAGAACGATGGCACTTGTCGTCGCCCATGCCTTCGCGCGTGCAAACGGCGGGTCGTATTTCAACGCCTCCTGATACACGAACTCCGGGCCATACGGCTCCTGCCACTCGGCGTAGAGCGCGGCGCTGCGCCGCACGATGCGTGTGTTGGTGGGCGCCATGAAGAACGGTCCAATCCAGGCTCCCAATTCGGGATCATGCCGGGGTGTCATCAGCGCCCGGCTCCGCTCGGTCTGCCGCGGCCCGTGGGCGATCGCGGGATCGAGCAGGAATGGGCCACCCGCGCGGGCACCGGATTCCAGCATGTTCAGCAACGACGCGATCGTGCCGCCGTTGACGCCGCCCGCGAGTTGAAAGTACCCGCGCACTTCCACGCACGGCACACCGAAGGCCCGTTGGATGTGCCGCGCCATCAGCAGCGTTCCAAGATCCGACGGCACCGAATCGAATCCGCAGCAGGGAATGATGCGGACGCCGGCGGCGGCGGCGGGTTGGTGATAATCGGTAATCAGCTCATGTACCCACGCTGTCTCGCCGGTGATGTCCACGTAGTGCGTCCCGAAACGGACGCAGGCGTCGACGACGGGAGTGCCGTAGAGCGCGAAGGGCCCTGCGGTGTTGAGTACGATCCGCGTCCGTGAAACCACGGCATCCACCGAGCGCTGGTCGGCGCTGTCGGCAATGAGGATATCCGGCCCCTGCGCGCCTCCAGGACCCAGGGACCGTGCGGCCTCCAGCTTCTCTCGATGCCGTCCGGCGATCGCCCAGCGAAGGCCCGCAGGCGCGTGCTGCGAAAAGTAGGCGACGCTCTGCTTGCCGGTGAAGCCGCCGGCACCGTAGAGAATGACCTCGTAGTCACGTGCCGGCATGGGCGTTTGTCTGCGTCGCCGCCACAATCAGCGGAGGACGACGTGGAGAGTCAGTGCGACGACAGGCAACGGCCGTCATCAGAACGCGATCCCGCCTTCGGCCATGGTCGCCGGCCCCCTTGACGCGCCGTTCGGTGACAACGGCTGCTTGGCGAGTGCGACCTGTACTTTGCCGGACGGATCGACGTATTTCTGTTGCAGCGCGTTCGCCGGCGTGACGGCAATCGCCAGCACGACAGCGGCCAATGCATACTGGTGTGCCTTCATCATGCGGTCCTTGAAGCGACATTATCATCAGCCGCGGGCGAGGACACCGGATGTCGATTCGTCGGTCCGTTCGACCCGTCATTCAGTGCTCCAGGCAAGTCGGCTGTCAGCGCCGAAAGCTGAAAACCGAAAGCCGTGGAAGGGGAGCTACCGTCGGGCGACGACGACACGGAAGCCGAGGAACCCACGGCGGGCGCCGGGTTCGGCTCCCGTTCGCGTGGTCGTCCGCACCAGGCGAGGACCATCGGCGTAACCGCCTCCACGGATGACCCACAGGGCGTCGTCGTTCAAGTTGGCGCGATCGTCGCTCTCGTCGTATGGATAGGGTTGATACGGACTACTGGTCCACTCCCACACATTGCCGCTCATGTCGGCGAGTCCATACGGGCACTCGGGACACGCGAACTGGCCCACGGGCGTGGTGCCCGTGCCCTGATAGTTCGCCCGTGTGCGCAGCGGCTCGTTGCCCCAGGGATAGATCCGGCCATCCGCGCCCCGCGCCGCCTTCTCCCATTCAGCCTCGGTCGGCAGCGTGACGCGCCACCCGATTCGCAGCAGCTCCCGGAGGCGTGCCGGCGTGTCGGGCGAGCGTTCCAGCGTGGTCGTGAGCCACCGACAGTATGCGAGCGCATCGGGCCACGACACGAACGTCACGGGGTGATTCGGCGGTCCGGCCAGTGCCTTGGGATCCACGGTTGCGCTGACGGCACGTACGAAGGCTGAAAACTGCACGCCCGTCACCTCGTGGCGCGCGATGTAGAACGTCGGGACAGTGACGGTCCCCTCTCCTGTCCGCGGCCACCGCTCGTTGTCGAACGCCTGTGGATCGCGCGCCGGGTCGGCGCCCATCCTGAAGGACCCGGCGGCAATTTCTACGAAGTCCGGCAGATCGTCGCTCGTACGGCTCGCCTCTCCGGCAGGATCGGTGTGACCGAGGATTGATGCGGTCGTCAGAAACGCCGCGAGCAGCGACGCTCCGAATGATGTGGCGACCGCGAACGGTAAAACACGCCTCACCGCGATGCCGTCTGCCTCTCGCACGCGAAGCTCCAGCCGTGCCGGCAGGCCCTCGCATAGAGCTCCGGCTCCGGCGTATCGAGGAGATTCGGTCCGCCTTCGCGAAGGAGCAACCGGAGATCGAACGCGCGCGGATTCGCCTGACTCGGGGCGGACGGATCGAGCAGGTTCACGCAGCCGGCCTGAAACCGTCCCTCGCAGGCACGCGAGAAGTACGCCAGCGCACGATCCATGTCGGCCGAAACGAGGCGGCCCTCGACGTAGTGCCGCCCGAGCTCGTTACACGCCCACCCGGCGTTGTCACTACAGTACGCCGCCTCAATCCTCAGCAGACGCTCGCAGGCCTGCGGACGTCCGCCAGCGCAGGCCTGTTCCCAGAACGGCAGCGCGTCGCCGCGGTGGGTGCCGTCGGTGGCTCCCGACGCGGTCATCACTCCGAAGAACAGCATCCACGCGCCCATGTGCGCAAGGTTGGCGCGACCGAGCGGTCCGTCGAAACCCAGGCGACTCAGAATCGGACGCTCGCCGAGCGATCGAACGGCACGGTCGATGGCGGGAACCGCGAGGTTGAGCAATGGAACGCAGAGCAGCTTGTCGTAAAACGTCGGCAACCCCAGCGTGCCGAGAATCGCATACAGCGCGAACACGCCGAGGCCGTACATCACGCCGAAGATCGCGCGTCCGAGTGGCGTCCGCGGCGAGGTGGACGGATCGGTCACCAACAGATGCAGACCGAGAAACACCGCGGACGGAATCTCCGAATCGACGAAGTACGGCACTCCGGCGATCGCCATGTGCAGCGCGCTCGCGGCGAAAAGCGTCGCCGCCGCCGCCGCCGTCACCGGCGTGATGGCGAAGAAGTACATGACGACGAGGCCAACGGTGAAGAGGACGGTGTAAATCCACGGTCCGAGGCTGAACGTGGTGTTGATCTCGGGCCCCCACGTGGCGTCGGTCGTGCCCGTCGCCAGCAGGATCACGGAGAACACGGCGAGGGTGAACGCCGACGGGTTGAAGATGTGCACGCGCCGGCCCTCGCGCTCCCAACGCACGAACGCCTTGCCAAGGAATCCGACGGCGATCAGCGCGAACTGGAAGACGAACCACTCGTCCTTGAACCACAGGAACAGGTTGGTGCTGAGGACAATGGGCCAGGGACCAAACCCGAACTGGTAATCCTCTCGCCGCGACCACGTGAGGAGGATGTCGAACGCGTAGGCCACGAGCAGCTGGCTCAGAAGAAGGGGCGCGTAGTCGTAAACCGGCGGCCAGTACCATCCCCAGTAGGCGTAAACGGCGAGCTGACAGAGGCTCTGGACGTAGTGCTGCGGACGCAGTTGGCCCAGCCCCAGGGCCGGTCCCCCCGCACGTTTCGCGCGCACGGCGAGCACGGCCTGCCAGGCCAAAAGCACCGCGGCGGTGCCCCAGAACGACCAGGCGAGCGCATCCTCGGAACGGATCCGCGGATGGAAACTGAGCGCCAGCAGCCCGGCGGTGAGCCCCAGGGGCACCGCAAAGGCTTTGAGCGAGCCAGCGGCAGCGGAAGTGGGAGGGGACGACGACCGGTGCTTCTTCTTACCCAACGGAACAATGGGTTGTACACCACCAATCCCGCCCCCCGCAACCAGGGGCGATTCTTCGTTTGACAAACACCCGTCCGGCACCGCATCCTTTGGCGCGGCCGTCCCCGACCTTTCCGGGCCACCGGGCCGGACCCGCAAAGCAACCAGAGGGAGACATGTGGACTGAACAAACTCGGAGCTGGACACCCCACGCCGTGGCGGGTGTGCTGGTCGTGGTGATCGCCCTGGGAGTCGCCGGCCTGCCTGGCGATGCTCGAGAGGGCACCGACTGGCCAGGGATCACCGGTGGTGACACCTCCACCAGGTATTCATCACTCGACCAGATCAACGCGTCGAACTTCAACACCCTGAAGGTCGCCTGGGAGTGGAGCGGCGATGCTGGTCCGGGAGTTGAGATTGGCGACATCAACGGCCGCTCGCTGCCGATTTATGTGGACGGCATGCTCATCACGACGTCGGGCCCGCGGCGCACGGTTCTCTCGATGGATCCGGCCAGCGGCAAGGTCCTGTGGACGTTCCAGGAACCGCTGACGCCGCGTCACGAATATTCGATGCGATCGAATCACGGCAAGGGCGTCGCCTACGCGCGCATCGACGGCCGCGGCGTGGTGTTCATCTCCACACCGGGGTTCTTCCTGCACGCGCTCGATGCCAAGACGGGCAAGCCGCTCGAGGGGTGGGGTGGCGCCGTGCCGGTGCCCGGGTTCCCCAAGACCGGCTCGGTGGACCTGCTGAAGGACCTCATCGCCGACTGGGATCCGTGGCTGCAGGCCAAGCGGCCCTATGACGCGGCCAAGGGGCTGCCGCTCGAGCTCGGCTACATCACCACCTCGTCGCCGCCCATCGTTGTCAACGACGTGCTGGTGGTCGGCAATTCGGCCGAGCAGGGCTACAACCAGACGCGGATCGAGAACGTTCCCGGCGACATCCTCGGCTACGACGCGAAGACCGGCAAGTTCCTCTGGAAGTTCCACGTCATTCCACGGCCCGGTGAAGTCGGT
Source organism: Vicinamibacterales bacterium (assembly GCA_035512515.1). Lineage (GTDB taxonomy): Bacteria > Acidobacteriota > Vicinamibacteria > Vicinamibacterales > UBA2999 > JACCSI01. The sequence goes on along the minus strand of DATKDY010000255.1, from coordinate 768 downwards.
CATGAGACCTGGGAAAACGATGCCTGGAAGTGGACCGGCGACGTGTCCTCCTGGGCGCCGATGTCAGCCGATCCGGCACGCGGGCTCGTCTACATTCCCACCAACGGCGCAACGTTGGATTACTACGGCGGGTTCCGCCCGGGGGACAACCTGTTCAGCACGAGCGTCATCGCGCTCGATGTGAAAACCGGCAAGCGCGTCTGGCACCAGCAACTCGTCAGACATGACATCTGGAACTACGACACGCCGACCCCGCCCGTGCTGCTCGACGTCAACGTCAGCGGGCGCAGGATCCCCGGGCTGTTCCAGGTGACCAAGCAGGCGTTTGTGTACTCGTACAACCGCCACACCGGAGAGCCGATCTGGCCCATCGTCGACAAGCCGGCGCCGCAGTCCAAGGTGCCGGGCGAAAAGTTGGCGGCGACGCAGCCGCACCCGACCAAGCCCGCGCCATTCGACTTGCAGGGCCGCCGCGAAGAGGACCTCATCGACTACACGCCGGAGATCCGCAAGATCGCGCTCGAGCGTGCCCGCGAGCGCGATCTACTGGCACCGCTCTTCGCGCCGCCGACCCATCGCGGAAATGCTGAAGGCAAGGGCCCGGCCAACATCTGTCCCGGCGGCGGTGGCGGGGCCAACATCACCGGTCCGCCCGCGGCCGACCCGACGGCCGGCGTGATCTTCATCACGACCACGATGGGGTGTTCGCCGACGATTCTGGCGCCGGCGAGCGAGCGCGACAACCCGCAGATGACCGGCAAGACCGTG
>DATKDY010000254.1:0-7351 GCA_035512515.1 Vicinamibacterales bacterium | reverse complement strand
CACCTCGTCACGCGAAGGATCGGCGAGTGCTTCCTCAAGGTGCCGACACAGGCGGCCGGGCAGAGAACCGCCGGGTTGCCGTGAGCCCGATCACGCCGCTGCTGTCGCGTGACGAGGCCGCGGTCGACTCACCTTGAGGGCGCGCAGTAGGCGGGCACTGTTCCGTTCGGCGTCGCACTTGAGGAAGCGATCCTGGATGATCCGACTGAGGTGGTTCTGATCGAACGCTACACTGACGCCGTCGGCGACGAGGCCTTGACCCCTGCAACGCGTGGCCAAGGATGGTGATGCTCCAGCTCCGCGCCGAGGTGGAACATCATTGCCTCCCGATCGGGAGGTGCCGCGAGCTGGATGCCGATCGGCAGGCCGCTTGGCGCTGGTTCCGCGGGCAGGCTGATCGCGGCGATCCCCGCAACGTTGACGAAAGTGGTGAAGATCGCCGAAGCACGCGGCCCGGCGCGGACGCCGGCGATCGTTGCCGGGAATGGGGTCCCGCGCGGCCACGGCAGCGCGGCAGCGGTCGGCGTGAGCAGCAGGTCCCGGTTTTCGAACAGGTCGTGCATCAGCCAGCGGAAGTCGGCGACGCGATGCGCAAGCGCGACGTACTCGGCAGCCGTCATGGCGCTGCCCGCGTCGGCGAGGCGGGCGATGGGCTCGCTCGTCAGCCCGCGCCGATCGGCGGCAACAGCGTCCATGACACAGGCGATCCCGGCGCTTGCAAGCCCCATCATCAGCGCGCCCATGTCCTCCGGATCATAGGGCGCATCGATGATCTCGACGCTGTGTCCGAGCGCCTCGATGCGGGCGACCGCGGCTTCGAAGCTGCCAAGCACCGCCGGATCGACCGGCGCTCCAGGGATTTGCGCGAACGCGGCGATCTCGAGTGCTTCCGACCGGGTTTCCTGCCGCGGGGCCGGTCCTGCCATGACCTCCAGCGTCGTTCGGACATCCGCGACGGAGCGGGCCAGCACGCCGACCGTCTGAAGGTCTCCGGCGAGCGGCGGAAATCCGTGGCGGCGCGGCACCCGGCCGATGCTCGTCTTCAGTCCGACGCAGCCCGTATGGCTGGCTGGCCGGCGGATCGACCCGCCTGCGTCGGTCGCGATGGCGATCGGCGCCATGCCGCTCATCACGGCAGCCACGGCACCGCCGCTCGAGCCGCCAGGCGTCAGTTCCGGGTCCCAGGGATTGCCGGTCGAGCCGAACAGGCGATTGTCGGTATGCCCTGCCAGTGAAAACTCGGGGGTGTTCGTCTTGCCGAGCAACACGGCTCCGCCGGAACGCAGCCGGGCGATGGAGAGATCGTCCTGCTCGGGCACGAAATCGGCAAACAACAGGCTGCCCCACGTCGCGCGCATGCCGGCCACATGAAGGTTGTCCTTCACGGTGAACGGCACACCGTCGAGCGGGGAGGCCGGTTGCCGCCTGGCCCAGCGTGCCCTGGCGGCTTCGGCCGCGACGCGGCTGCCCGGACGGTCCATCGTGACGATGGCGTTGAGCTGTGGATTGACGGCGTCGATCCGCTCGAAACAGGCGTCGAGCACCGCGACGGGATCGGCTCCTCCCGTGCGATAGAGCGCAACCAGCTCGCTCGCCGAAAGCGACCACCGCGGCGCTGTGCGCGTCACTGGTTCGGCCTCGCCACCACCGGGGCGGGGTGGTGCGCGATCCAGTGGCGGGCGATCTCGATACGCCGGCACACCCAGACGTCCGAGTGTCGCGCGACATGGTCGAGGAACCGCATCAGGGCCGCCATGCGGCCCGGCCGGCCGGCGAGCCGGCAATGCAGCCCCACCGTCATCATCCGCGGCTTCGCCGCTCCCATCCGGTAGAGGACGTCGAAGGAATCGCGCAGGTAATTTTCCCAGTCGGCTCCGCTATTGAAGCCGGGCGCCGACGCGAAACGCATGTCGTTGGTGTCGAAGGCGTAGGGCACGACGAGATGAGGCTGCCCATCGACCTCGGCCCAGTAGGGCAGGTCGTCATTGTAGGCATCGGAATCGTAGAGGAACCCGCCTTGCGCGACCACCAGCCGCCGCGTGTTCGGACTGACGCGGCCGGTGTACCAGCCGAGCGGTGGCGTGCCGATCAGCCGCTCGATCGCAGCGACGCACCGGCGCATGTGCTCCGCCTCGGTTTCTGGAGAACTGGCGGTGTAGTCGATCCAGCGCCAGCCGTGGGCGGCAACCTCGTGGCCGTCGTCGACCAGGCGCCGCGCCACGGCAGGATTGCGTTCCAGCGCCATTCCCACCGCAAACACCGTGAGCGGGACACCGCGCTCGGCGAACAGGTCAAGGAGGTTCCAGACCCCGACCCGGCTGCCGTATTCGTAATGCGATTCCATCACCAGATTGCGCCTGCCCGGCCAGGGTGCGACACCAACCATGTCGGAATTGATCGACTCGGACGCGGGATCATCATGCAGGACAGATGCCTCTGCGCCTTCCTCGTAGTTGAGCACGAACTGCAGGGCCAACCGTGCGCCGCACGGCCAGGCGGGATTCGGCGCCGCGGCTCCATAGCCGACCATGTCACGGGGGTAGCTGCTCATCGGGCGGTTCGGTCAGATGATGGATGGCCGGTCCGAGCCCGGTGGAGAACAGGGATGCCCCGAACAACGGCGGGCGGAAGGCCAGTCTACCGATGGAACGCAGCGCAGGCCAGACCGTGACCGACGAGCGTCGTTCGCAATGAACGGGCCCGCCCCGACGGACGATCTCTGCAGCCGTGGCGCGGTGGATCTGGCCGATGCCGTACGTCGGGGTTCGGTCACGGCGGAAGCTGCGGTGGCAGCGAGCCTTTCGCGCATCGAGGCCGTGGACGACGCGCTCAAGGCATTCATCACCGTCGCCGCCGAGCAGGCTCTGGCCTCGGCTCGCGCGGCGGACGAACAGCGCGCGCAAGGGCGTGTTCTCGGGCCGCTGCATGGCGTTCCTGTCGCCATCAAGGATCTGACCGCAACAGCGGGGATCCGGACTACCTTCGGCGCGGTGCGCCATCGTGACCACGTGCCGATCGAGAGCGAGGTCTGCGTCGAGCGGCTGGTGAAAGCCGGCGCCATCGTGCTCGGCAAGACGAACACGCCGGAGTTCGGTTTTGGCGCTGTGTGCACCAACGCGATGCAGGGTCCGACGGCCAACCCGTGGAACCTGGCGCTCACCTCCGGCGGCTCCAGCGGCGGGGCGGCCGTTGCGGTGACGACCGGCATGGTTCCGCTCGCGCATGGCACGGATTTCGGCGGCTCCGTCAGGACGCCGGCCTCGTTCTGCGGTTGCGTCGGACTACGGCCGACACCGGGGTTGATCCCGGATCCCTCCCGGAAACTTGCGTGGAACACGCTCGCCACCCACGGCATTCTGGCGCGATCGGTGGAGGATGCCGCGCTGATGCTGGCGGTGATGGCCGGAGCCCATCCGAAGGACCCGACATCGCATGCTGCGCGCGGCTGGAAGATGCCGCGACCCGATCGCCTCGGCTCGCGCGACCCGCGGTCGTTCCGCATCGCCTCATCGCCGACCCTTGGCGATGCCTTCCGGATCGACCCCGAGGTCAGAGCGGCCTTCGAAGCGGCCGACGGCGTTACCGCACGCCATTTCGAGACCGCGAGGCGCGCTCATCCGGACTGCCGTGAGGCGGTGCAGGCGTTCAAGACGCTGCGGGCCGCCCATTCCTGGGCCGGCTTCCGGGAACTCTTGGCAGTCGGCGAAGACGATCTCGGCCCGTCGTTCGTGTGGAACGTCAAGGAGGGGCGGTCGATCACGGCGCAAGACCATCTGGAGGCGGAGACCGCGCGCTCACGTGTTTATCGGGTGTTCGCCGACTTCTTCGCCGACCACGACATCCTCATGCTGCCGGCGGCGAGCGTGCTGCCGTTTCCGAATGCGCAAGGCGAAGTCACATCCATCGACGGAGTGGAATGCGAGACCATCATCGACTACCTCGCGCCGACCTTCATCATCTCGCTGGTCGGGTATCCGGCACTCAGCCTGCCGGCGCTGTGGACCGATGACGGTCGGCCGTTCGGGGTTCAGCTTGTCGGGCGGCCGTACGAGGAGGATGCATTGCTCGGCGCAGCCCGGCACCTGCAGGAGGTCGCCGGGTTCCGCCATCGCTGGCCGGAGAGGTCCGGGTGAGGATCAGGGTCATCAATCCGAACGCCAGCGAAGCGGTGACTTCGCGCATTGCGCTCGCGGCCAGCGCGGCGGCGCGGACCGGCACCGAGATCGAGGTCATCCGTTGCAGTTCGGGCCCTTCGGCCATCCAAAGTCATTATGAGATGGTGCTCGCCGGCCCGGGATTGCTCGACGCGGTGCGCGACGGGGAGCAGCGAGGCTGTGACGGATACGTGCTCGCCAGCTTCGGCGATCCTGGCCTCGATGCAGCGCGCGAGATCACCCGTGCGCCCGTCGTCGGGATCGGCGAAGCTGCCATGCACGCAGCGAGCTATCTCGCCGGCGGCTTCATCATCGTCACGACGCTCCCGCGCATGCGTATCTTTGCCGAGCGCCTCGCCGCCGACTGCGGCATGGAGCGCCACTGCCGCTCCGTGACCGTGGTCGATTGCGATATCCGGACGCTCGCCGCCGATCCTGCGGGAATGCTGGAGCGAATGGCGCTCGCCTGCTCTGAAGCGTTGGACACACATGGCGCCGATGCCGTGGTCCTCGGCTCGGCCGGCATGGCAGGATTGGGTCGCGATCTGTCGCAGCGCATCGGAGTGCCGGTGGTCGACGGCGTCGCGGTCGCCGTCAAATGGGTTGAAGGCCTCGCCGATCTCGCGCTTGCAACGAGCCGGCGCGGCCCTTTCGCGGCGCCCGAAAGCCTCCGCTGAAGCGGTGACCGGGACCGTTCATCCAGTCCCGGTTTTGCCGCCGCCGACCGCGAAGGGGCCGCCCCATCGCCTCAGCGGAACCGTGCTGACGCCGGCCACGGCGAGCGCTTTCCACAGCGTGAACGCCACCGAGTCATGGATTGGAATGCCGAGTTCGCGCTCGAGTTCGGGGACGATCAGCGAACCGCGCATGTTAGTGCAGACGATGGCGATCGCATCGGGACGTGCCCGGGCCACCTCGCGGCACATCGCGACGAGTTGCTGTTCGCTCACCTCGGAAAAGGCAAAATTGTCGGTGATCCCCAGCCTTTCCTCCGCGACGGTGTCGATGCCGATCGCGCGGAAGTTCGCGATGATCAGTTCCTGCACCTCGGCGACGTAAGGCGTCACCAGTCCGAGCCGCCTCACGCCGGTTTTCTGCAGCAACTCATTGAGTGCGAGAATGGCGCTGGTCGCGGGGACGCCCGTGCGCTCGGTGATGGCCCGGCACAATACCTCATCCCGATCGAAGCCGAGCCAACTCGCCGATGTCCCGTTCCAGGCGATGACATCGACACGAGCGTCGGCGAGCTGTTCGGCCGCCGCGAGAAGCGGTTCCAGCTCGAACTGGCTTCGCGAGGCATCGCCCAGGCTGATCTCCGTGACGTGGAAGCGGCCAAAATGCGCGGTCACGCTTGGAAACAGGTCGTGCAGCAAGAACGCCGTGTACGGCTCCAGCACCGTGTTGGAGGACGGCGTAAGCATCCCGATGAGCGTTCGTTCCACGTCGGCAGCCCTCAGTTTCATTCTCGGCCGCCAGATTCGGCCATTTTTCCTTGCCAGCGGCACAGTACCGCCGAAAGCCTTGACCTGCCTGCGCCGGCGCGTGAACATACGCCGTTCGGAGCGCCGCGAGGAAGCTGCCAAGGCATGAAGCTGATAGACCTGTCGCGAGACATTTACCACCGCAGCCCAACTCTCCCGAACCACCCACCGGTGACTGTCTCGGCATTCTGGACCCATGCGGACAAGCGTGTGGCGGAAGGCGTCGAATTGTCAATTGCCACGCTTTTCCTGACGCTCGGCGACCACAGCGGAACGCATATCGACGCTCCACGCCACTTCGACGCGGGCGCCGACGCCGAGACGATCGATGAGATGCCGCTGGAGAAGTTCTTCACCGAAGCCGTATGCCTCGACCTCTCTCACAAGCCACTGAAAAGCGATATCTCAGTGACCGACCTCGAGGCTGCGGAGCAGGCCGCCGGCATCGAGATCAAGCCAGGCGACACGGTGTTCCTGCACATGGGCTTCAATGACCGGGTCGGCGAGAGCCCGGCCTACGTCACCGACTTTCCGGGGCTGACCCGAGAGTCGGCGGAGTGGCTCGGCCACCGCGGCATCGGCATCTTCGGCGTCGAGGCGCTCAGCCCCGGCCGGCCGTTCAAGAAAAACTTCGAGGTGCACATCGTCTGCCGCGAGATGGGCTTCACCCACATCGAGGGGCTCGCGAACCTCGACAAGCTGGTCAACCAGGGCCGCTTCCGCTTCATCGGCTTTCCGCTGAAGATCAGGGGCGGTACCGGCAGCCCGATCCGTGCTGTGGCATGGCTCGACAGCTGAATTGCCCCCCGGGAGTTAGCACTGTATGGCGGGCTCATCGTCAGCCCGCAACGGAACCGAAACTTCAGAGTCAGAAGGAATCAAGACAATGAAGAGCATCACCCGCGCTCTCCTCGCGACCGCGATGGGCATCTCCATCGCCAGCACCGCTGCCGCCGAGGAAGTGCCGCTCAACGTCTCCGGCCTCGTCTCGACGCATATCCACCATACGGCGCTCGAGAGCGAGTTCTACGACAACCTCGCCGAGGAGACGGGGATCGACTTCGTCATCAACTTCAATCCGCTCGACGTCATCGGCGTGAGCATGGACGACACGTTGCGGCTGGCCGGCGACGGCACGTTCGACATCGTGCAGGCGACCATCGGCAACGTGGCCCGGGACGACTCGTTTCTGGAAGGTCTCGATCTGATCGGCGTGTCGCCGACGATGGACGACCTGCGGGAAGCGGTGGATGCGTTCCGTGAAGCGTTCAATCAGCGTACCGAAGAGCGGCTGGGAGTGAAGACGCTGGCGCTCTACCCCTACGGACCCCAGCATGTCTTCTGCAAGGACGAGGTGTCCGGCCTCGCGGACCTCAAGGGCCGCCGCGTCCGCAGCTACACGCGCAGCATGTCGGCGCTGCTCGAGCATGTCGGGGCGACGCCGGTCTCGATGCCTTTCGCCGAAGTCTACCCGGCCCTGCAGCGCGGCGTGGTCGACTGCGCGATCACCTCGATCACGTCCTCGAACAGCGGCAGTTGGCCGGAGATCACGACGCACGTCCTCACCATCGCCCTGTCGCACGGCATGAACGCCAACTTCATGAATCTCGACAAGTGGAACAGCCTGCCGCCCGAGGCGCAGGAGAAGCTCGAAGCCGCCTTCAAGCGGCTCGAGGACGACATGTGGCAGTTGACCCGGGACATGTACGATGACGG
>DATKDY010000253.1:0-4745 GCA_035512515.1 Vicinamibacterales bacterium | reverse complement strand
GCCCACGATTGCCTGGGCATGCGGTCCGAACGCTTGTTGAAATGCCTCTACAGAGTCGAACAGCAGGTGTCCCATCGCCAGATAGGCGGGCCGCGATCCCGGTTGCATGCCACCGAGGCCTTGTTCAACTGATGCGCCCCTGAGCGCGCCGCTGAGCTTCTGCTGGACCATCGGTATGTGTTTGCTTAGGTAATACGCCATGTCGAACGTACTGCCCGCATCCTTCGGATAGAAGACGCTGACCTTGATCGTGTGGCCGCCCTTGGGCTCAGCCGGCCCGAACTCCGCACGTATCCCTTCGCAGCCTCGTACGCCGCTCCCATCGTCCGCCCAACGCCAGCGTTCACCAGCGGCGGCTCATGATTACATTGGCCGCCGACTGGTGCAACGCAAGTTACCCTGCACCCTTGACGGTGCCGTGTAGAGCGGCGACGACGGCCTTCGGGTTCTGAGCGGCCACTCTGAGCAGCGCCAGAGCGGGTCCGTCGGGACTGCGTCGGCCTTGTTCCCAGTTCCGCAAGGTCGCCACACTCACGCCGATCAGCAACGCGAACTCTGACTGCGTGGCCTTGAGCTTTGCGCGTACAGCCTTGACGTCGGCGGGCCGAAACGTCGTCACCCGAGACGGCTTCGCTGCCCCCCGGCGAATCCGGCCGGCCTGCCGAATGCTCGATACCAGTTCTGCGAACGCTGCGCCTTTCATTTGAACTCCTCTCGGACCAGACGGCCGAGCGCCTTGGCCTGGGCCGTCGTCAGGTCGCCCTGCTCGTTCTTGGCATAGCAATAGAGCATGTAGAACACCGACTCAACCGGCGCCCAGTAGTAGATCACTCGGACGCCACCCCGCTTGCCGCCACCGGGCCGCGCCCAGCGCACTTTCCGAAGGCCTCCGGCGCCCGGAATGATCGGGCCTTGGGCCGGACGGAGCATGAGGGCGACCTGCAGGTGGCGATACGACTCGTCGTCGAGGTGGCGGACCACGCTGGACGTGAAGACCGAAGTCTCGACGAACCGCATGAGGCAGTATACGCCATTGGCGTATCACTTTGTTTGGGTGTTCGCGGTGCAGCCTAACGTCAGCGTTCACCAGCGGCGGCCCATCATGGCACCGGTCGCCGCCTGGTGCAACGCGTGTTAGACCGCGCTGTGGCGATCTGGTCAACCCCTCAACTGTTGTCGAAGGTCAGCGAACGTGGGCCTGATCCGATCTCGTGGACAGGTTAGTTTAGTTACGTCGGTCTGCGGTCATTTCCTGATCGGTCGTAGCAAGTCTACAGGCGTTTGGCGGCGGTCGGATCCAGGCAGGTGCGGACCGAACGGTTGCTTTCGTTAGAGGGTGAAAACAACTACTCTAAGTGACGGCATCGTCCAACTCCTGGGAGGGTAAGCCATGCCTACGGGATTCGTCGGACGCCGCGCGGACGGCGCGAAGATCGACCTCTTCAAAGCGAACAAAACGACCAAGTTCCGTGACGTCCGCTGGGGCGATTTCCTCAATATCCTCGATCAGTCCCCGGACGGCTGGTCGAAGATCAAGTGGGGCGCCGAGAACTGCTTCATCCGCACCGAGCACATCGTCGCCGCGCGGCCCGTCGAGCTGATCTTTCTCGACGTCGGCCAGGGCGACGGCTGCATCTATGTATCGGCGGAGACCGGCGCGGACGAGCGCATCATGCTGGTCGACGCCGGCGTCGCGGACAACATGTACCGCTTCCTCAACTGGCGCTTCGGCCAGTTCAAGAACGACTTCCGCTTTCATGCGGTGATCGTCACGCATCCCGACCTGGATCACTACAAGGGATTCCAGCCCGTTTTCAGCCACCAGAAGGTCGGCTTCGATCGCGTCTATCACAACGGCATCGCCGAGCGGACCGGTAACCAGCCGCTCGGACCGTCGGATGCGACGGGCCGCTTGCTCACCGATATCATCGTCACCGACGACGCGATGCGCACGCTTTACGCCGACCCGGCCGTGCGGGGCCGGAAGCTGTATCCCAAGCTCATGCACACGGCGCTCTCGAGCCCGCGCGTCGGCGGGATCGAGATGCTCTCGACGAATCACGGCAAGAAGCAGGGTGGTAAGACATGGGTGCCGGAGTTCGCGCCTTCCAGCGGACGCTCGACGACGATCGAGGTGCTCGGGCCGGTGCCCGAGGGCACCGTCGCGAAGCCGCGCCTGCGGTGGTTCGGCGAGACGATCGGCTCGACGGGCAAAAACGATGGTAAGACCAAGAACGGCCACTCGGTGATTCTCAAGATGACGGTCGGCAATCTCCGCGTGCTTTTCGGCGGCGACCTGAATCGCCCGGCCGAGGACTATCTGCTGCGCCACTACAGCGGGATCGCCGCGGGTCAGCCGCTCTCGCAGGCGGTGGCGGCGGCGTCGGCGCGACTCGGCGCCGACGTCATGAAGTGCTGCCATCACGGAGCGGCCGACGTCACCGACGAGTTCATCGAGGCCGTGCATCCGTTCGCCTATGTCGTCTCGTCGGGAGACGAGGAAAGCCACGCGCATCCGCGTCCGGATCTGCTCGGCCGGCTCGGCAAGCTCGGCCGCGGCGACGCGCCCCTCATTCTCTGCACGGAGATACTGCGCTCGACGCGCGAGAAGGGCCGCGAGGAGGATTTCAAGAAGCTGGCCGACCTCGACGAGGAGGTGGATACGCTGCCCGCCGGCCCGGAGAAAATCGCCGCGAAGAAGGCACGCAAGGCGCTGCAAGACCACATCCGGCGTCGCAACGTCGGCGTCTACGGCGCAATCACGGTGCGCAGCGACGGCGAGGACATGGAGATCTCGTTCCGGCTCGAAAAGCCGCGCGGCAAGCAGCTATGGCAGGTCTACGCGCTGCACCATGACCCCGTGGACGGCTGGGTTCTTGCCGGCGAGGACGGGCACTGAAGCGCGACGAGCACGCGCTTTCACGACGTCTACACCTACAAAGATTTCACCCATCGACACCTCGCGTGCGGTCATCGTCTGGTTCCGCCTTGCGATGCGGGGTCATGCCGGGATCGATGAGCACCGTCTCGATCTGCGCGGTGAGCGCCGGTCAACCCCAACGGAACTCGTGAGTGCGATGTTAGCGAGCGTCCAGGGCCTCAGTCGTCGTCGGCCGCACTCGGGCGCTTCCGGAGACGGTAGCTCTTTCCGGTCATCTGGAGGATCGTCGCGTGGGCGAGGAATCGATGACGACTTCGTGCCTTGACGCTCGCTGCGCCAAGAGCGCCTGCTCGTCCGGCATGAACGTAAAACCCCACGGGCTCCGGCCCTTGGTGCTGTACTTCAAGTGGACAACCACGGTGTTGTTCACGACGAAGAAGGGCGATTCGTAGCGGCTGCACGTAATGGCTCCTGTGCGGGCAAGCAGATGAAGGGCAGCGCCTTCATAGAACTCCTGCTTCTTGATCCCCAATTATCGCGTGCCTCGTAGGGCTGTCCTGTGCCTCAGGTCAGCTCACTCGCCGAATCCTTGTGCCATTCGCCTCTAGCCGATCTTCCCGTAGGAGACCGTTGATGTATCGACCGCGCGGTGTCATCGATCGCCGGGCCGGCACGACGGAATCCGAGCCAACGCGCAAAACCACGAGTGGCTTCGTCGCGTTCCGTCCAGGCCTTGCCTTGGAGCGAGGCAAGGAACTGACCCCTCAATCGATCGCGCGAACAGCCGCACATCGCCGTTTTGCGTCAGGAGAATGCCGCGCCGTACGGCGGTCCGGATGGCGTTATCGAGGCGTTCGCGAATCCGGCTGCCCGTACGCTCATAACCAAGGGCGCGGGCGTAGTCCTGGATAGCGGCGTTCCGATCCCGCGGACCTCCAGCACCGGACACCTGGCGAATCATGCACATCCACTCGTCGTCGTACACTTGAGACGATAGGAAACATTAGGGCCGTCTCGCGGTTAGCACAACGCCCCTTCTCAGACCCTCGTCAGCCCCTCCCCTCACGACAGCGGCTCGCCCGCGGCGAGCAGGCCAACGGCACAAGCGGCCACGGTCGCGCAGGTCAGGAATGATGTGAATGCGCACTACTCCATCATCGCAGGAGATTAGCGTGAACCTACCGGCCTGGCAGCTTCGCCTTCAGCTCCTCGAACCAGTTGAGCACCACCACCAGGCTCGGAGGTGGCGCGTTCTCCGTCTGGCCGGCGGCCATGCTGTCCTTGATCATCAGAAAGCGGCCGTCCCGCGAAACGTCATAGGCGCGATTGGGCGCTGCGCCAACGTAATACCGTGGTTCCAAAAGCTTCACCGGATTGCCCGCGATGAACGCCGAGCCGGTCGTCTGCACCGGCACGGACATGAGATTGAAAGCGCCATCCAGGTAGAACAGTTCGCGACCGTTCCGCGCCCAGACCGGTTTCGTCCCGCCGCCGGTCGAGATCGGCCAGCGCCTATCGTTGACATTCGGGAATGGACGAACATGGACCTCGTTCTGGCCGGATTCGTTGGTCGCATACGCGAGCCAGCGGCCGTCGGGCGATACTTCCGGCAGCCATTCATTGAACGTGGTCTGAATGAGCGGACTCAAAGCGGTAGCCCCCGGAGTCTGCTCGCCCCGGCCGCTGGACGGACGGGTGAGCGAGAACGTCATGATGTCCGCTGCGGTAGTGGCCGCTCCCGACGCCTGGAAGACGAGGACGCGCGATCCGTCCGGCGTCAGCGCATGCGCGAACTGCGCCATTGGACTGTTCGTCAGCCGCTCGACGCTGCCCGTACCGTCGGCCGCCTGCCAGTAGATATTCG
>DATKDY010000252.1:0-4070 GCA_035512515.1 Vicinamibacterales bacterium | reverse complement strand
GACCGAGGGCGAGCTCGTCGCGCTGCTGGGGCCTTCCGGGTGCGGCAAGACCACCCTGCTGCGCATCGTCGCCGGGCTGGAGCGCCCCGACTCTGGCCGGGTGCACATCTGTGGCATGGACGTGACCGACGAGCCCACCCGCCGGCGACCGATCGGCATGGTCTTCCAGAGCTACGCGCTCTTCCCCAACCTGACGGTGCGCCAGAACACCAGCTTCCCGCTCGAGGTGCGCCGCCGGCCGCGCCACGAGATCGGGCAGCGCGTCGCAGAGTTGCTGGCGCTGGTTCGCCTGGAGGCGCAGGCCGATCGATACCCGAGCCAGATCTCGGGCGGCGAGGCACAGCGCTGCGCGCTGGCTCGGGCGCTGGCGCCACATCCGCAGGTGCTGCTGCTCGACGAGCCGCTGTCGGCTCTCGACGTTCCAGTGCGCACCCACCTGCGCGACGAGATCCGCCGCGTTCAGCAGCAGGTGGGCACGACGACCATCTACGTAACCCACGACCAATCGGAGGCGCTGGCGATCGCCGATCGCGTGGCGGTGATGAACCACGGCCGCCTCGAGCAGATCGGGGCACCGCGCGACATCTATGCCGCGCCGGTGACGCGCTTCGCGGCGAGCTTCGTCGGCAACCGAAATGTCGTCGAGCTCCGCGTGATCGACGGACGCGCACGACTGGGCGCCATGTTCGACGTCCCGGCGCCGCATGGCTCGAACGGCCGCGTGGTGTCGTTCTTTGCGCCCGAGAACGTGCACGTTGCGGCCGACGACCAGCCATCAGGCGGCCAGGCGGCGACGGTGGAGGCACTCACCTTTCACGGCCCGCTCACGCGACTCCACCTTCTCGCCGAGCCGCAGGCGGGTTCGCCGGTTCGCTTCTACGCCGACGTGCCCAGCCGGCTGGCAGCCACACTCGCCGTTGGCGCCGCGGTGCACGCGTTCGTCGACCACGGGGACGTCAACTGCTTTCCCTTGGGCGGCCGATCCGACGAGACGCTACAGGGCGAAACCGACCGTTCAGGCTGACGGGTAATCCATCGGCTTTGGCGTTTAGGTAGTGTCTCACTACCGTGTCGCTCTATTGCTTTGGCGTTTGAGGGCAACTCCCTCCGCTCGATCACTCGACCGCGCCGCAGAAGAGCCGGAGACTTTATGGCTCAAACTGAACCCAGGCAGCCCGACCGAGGCGAGCTAGGCCATGACGGGAAAGGGGTAGTCCTCTAGAAGCCGGGCGATCTCATCGGCTCGGGGTACCCTGCGGAGGTCGATACCCTCGCTAACGTCCATGAACTCGACGCCGACAGGGACGCCGTCAGCGTCGTAATCGACGATGGCTGTGCCGTCGTGAATCTCTTCGGTGTGATCAATCGGTGCCTGATTGAAGTAGACGTAGACGGCATCGGCCATCTCGTCATAGGTCAACTGCATCGTGCGCGAGTCCGTATGACAGTCACAACCAGGACAAGCTCAGCGCTCAGAGGTCTGACCACGATCTTTGTCCTCCGTCCTCCAACGCACCCCTATAAGACCCAGCGGCCTCGTGTCGATTGCTCCTGTTCAGTTGACTCCCTGATGATCCGTTCGGCGTCATCCGTCGGCACACCGCGAGCATAGGCGCGGGCCAATCCATGCCCGCCACCCCATGCGACAGTGCACCTACTGAAGTCCGGCAACCATGGCCCCGAAGTCCCTAACGCCTGCGCTCAATGCTCCCCTCTCAGCGTGACGGCGGCATTGCGGAATGGTGGAGAAATAGAGACCGACGGCCAAAAAGTCAAGTCCTAAGCATGGAACCGCTCATCTGTTCTCATCGAAGCCGAGACACTACCTGGCGTTTTGGTGACGTTGACTGTTGGCCTCAGTGCGAGCACGCTAGCGCCGATGTCTACCGGGGACTTAGGGCCGTCAGAAACTATTTCGGCCACTGCCGGTGAAGGCGTCTATCGGGGGCGGCGTCGCGTGAAGCGGCAAGCGCTCTCGCCGGTAACTGCGACGTTCCTATCCTTCATCTGGCCGGGGCTTGGGCACGCCTATGCCAAGCGGATCCGCCGTGCTCTCCTGTTCGCGCTGCCACCGGCCGTCCTGTTCCTGCTCGCCGTCGGCGCGGTGATCGCCGACCCAACGATGGTCGCCCTGAGCCTGCTCGCGCCAGCAGTAGCGCTGGGCGTCATTGCCGTTCTCGCCCTGCACGCGCTCTGGCGGATCGCGGCGATGGTCGACGCGTGGCGCTCGACACGCCCGGGCGGGCGAGCGTTGACCGATCGCACCTTACCGCTGGTCGTGCTCCTCGCCGTGGTGGTCGTGGGGGTGCACGTGACGGCCGGCGTCTATGTCCAGTCGTTCGCCGATGCCGGCGCTCGTATCTTCACCGGCGATCGGCCGCAGGGCAGCAGTGACATCGACGACATCCTGGGCGGCGGTACTGGCGGCACAGACGATCCGGGCAATCCAGGAAACCCAGGGGGCCTGCCCGGCGACACGAACGACGACGGCGTGGTCGACTGGAACGATGACGGCTGGATCGAAGACGAGACCGGGGACGGCGACGTCATAGACGAGGACGGCGACGTCATAGACGAGGACGGCGACGTCATAGACGGCGAGGAGCCTGATGGCGAGGGCGAGCCTGGACCGCCGTTCGATCCAGACCTGATGCCGCCGCCCTTCGACGGGGACCCGGAAACCGGATCGCTGCCCGGCGAGGGCCCGATCAACGTCCTGTTCATCGGGCTCGACAGCGGTCTGGGCCGGAATCATTCGCTGAGCGATACGCTGATGGTCGCGAGCTACTACCCGGCCCGCGACAAGCTGACGATGATCAGCATCCCGCGCGACACCGGCCGGACGCCGCTCTACAAGGGCGGGACGTACCCGCGCCGGATCAACACCTTTCTGAACTATGCGCGGGCCAATCCGGCGCGCTTCCCCGAGGGCCCCGTCGCCGCCCTGATGCGCCAGGTGGGTTACGTGCTGGGAACGAAGATCCACTTCTATGCGGCGACCAACCTGGAAGGGCTGCCGCGCGCAGTGGATGCGGTCGGCGGCGTCACGATCACGGTCGATAAGGCAATCCACAGCGTCAAGTCGAACTACCACGTGGAGCCGGGCACGTACCACTTCAACGGCGCGGAGGCTCTCAGGTTCGCTCGCGTGCGCTACGGCAGCAGCGACTTCGCCCGGGCCCGCCGGCAGCAACAGGTGATCAAGGCGCTCGCGGCGCGTGCACGCGATCCGGGCGTGGCGGCCCGCCTTCCGCAGGTGATCGATGCCATATCCGAAGTCGTCCGCACCAACGTGCCGCGCGAACAGACGCCCACCCTGCTGCGCATCCTGGAGCGGGCCAACGACGCCGCCACGGAGAACATCGTCCTCCGGCCCAACAAGTACGCGCGCCGGATCCCAAAGACCGAGATCCGCTACTACATGACGGAGCTCAACATTGCAGCCGTGCGCAACCTGTCGCTCCGGGTTTTTGGTTCGTACAGCCGCTACAGGTAGACGATCCAGATAGCGAACGGGACACGGAATCCGCTCGCGCTAATCGCGTATCGTGGGCCTCGTGCCCGCCAGCCTGCCGAGAGCGCGCCTGGACCTCCACTGCCACAGCTCGGCGTCCTTCGATGGTGAAGTCCCGCCCGAGCGACTGATGCAGCTCGCGCTGGAAGCCGGGCTGACCCATCTCGCGATCACCGACCACGATACGATCGAGGCCGCACTGCGCGCGCGCGACGAAGCACCCAGCGGGCTGACCGTGATCGTTGGCCAGGAAGCGCGTACGACTGAGGGCGACATGATCGCGCTGTTCGTGGAACGCCCCATCCCATCGGGTCTGACGCCCGCCCAGACGTCCGCCCTGATCCGTGAGCAGGGCGGGCTGGTCGGCCTGCCTCACCCGTTCGACGTACGCCGGCCGTCGGTTGGCCTTGGCACGGTCCACCACAACGAGCTGGCTCACCTGGCCGGCCTGGTCGACTACGTGGAGGTATACAACGGCCGCGCGCGCGATCCGCAGGCAAATGCGCGGGCCGCCGAATTTGCCCTTGCCTACGGGCTGGCACGAGCAGCCGTATCC
>DATKDY010000251.1:0-26283 GCA_035512515.1 Vicinamibacterales bacterium | reverse complement strand
CGTGATTCGGCAGCATTTCCCCGAACGCGGTGGACCCGATGCGCCAGGGGCCTGGTGATGCCATGGCGTCTTTGAAGGCCGCGCCTACGCCGAGCTCGGCGACCGCACGCTCCCAGCCCTGGCGGCTGGCGCTGCCCCCGGAACTCCCGGCGCACGTGCCGCGGTGCGGCGCTATCGCAGGCGGGAACCCGCAGCCGGCACAACTGTCGCGTACGGTCGGTGGCCAGAGCCGTGAGCGGAAAGCGCCGAAAGCTGAGAGCCGAAAGCTGCCATGGGGTTAAGATGCGGCCGCGATGCCGAATGCCCCCTTGCGCCCCGCGCGACACCGGTCCTTCACCCGGCGCGATGCCCTGCGATCCGCGGCCGCCCTGACCGTCGCCGGCATGGCGCCCCCGATGAACGCACTGGCGATAGCCTGCGCGCAATCCCCAGGGCGCGCGGTCACGCGCGGGCGGCTCCAGCAGTCGGTCAGCCGTTGGTGCTACCAGAAAATGCCGCTGGCCGACCTGTGCCGCGCCGTGGCGGCGTTGGGCGTTTCTGCCATCGACCTGCTCGAACCCGAGGACTGGCCGGTGGCGCGGGATCATGGCCTGGTCTGCTCCATGGGGTACGGAGGCGGCGGCACCATCCGCGACGGGCTCAACAACCGCGCCAATCACGATCGAATCGTCGAGAACCTCATCGCGGCGATGCCGAAGGCCGCGGCGCTGGGCGTGCCCAACCTGATTACGTTCTTCGGCAACCGCCAAGGCAGAAGCGATCGCGAAGCGATCGACAACTGCGTCGCCGGCCTCAACCGTCTCAAGGCCGCGGCTGAACAGCACCGCGTTACAGTGTGCGTCGAGTTGTTGAATAGCAAGGTCGATCACGCGGATTACCAGGGCGATCGGACCGCGTTCGGCGTGGACGTCGTCGCGGCGGTCAACTCCCCGCGCGTCAAGCTCCTGTACGACATCTACCACATGCAGATCATGGAGGGCGATGTGATCCGCACGATCCGCCAGCATCACGCCCATATCGCTCACTACCACACCGGCGGTGTGCCGGGCCGGCATGAACTCGACGATACGCAGGAGTTGCAGTGGCCGGCGATTTGTCGGGCGATCGTGGAGACCGGCTTCACGGGATATCTCGCGCACGAGTTCGTCCCCGTGCGCGATCCGATGACGTCACTGCGCGAAGCCGTGGTGCTCTGCGATGTGTAAGCTGCCATACACTGCCATCAGCCTTCGGCTTTCAGCGCTGAAAGCCGAAAGCGAACAGCTGACGTCAACCCAGTGGCCGGCCAGGCGTACCCCGCCGATTCTCGGAGCTGCTGTGCCACACAGGATTCTTCTCAGCGCCCTGCTGCTCGGCATCGCGGCCGCTGCTGACGCTCAACCTCGCGTCGTCGATCTGGGCGGCGGCATCCACATGGCTGGTGCCCAGCAGATTGGTGGCAGCGAGATTCGGATCCCTCAAAGCAATACGTTTATGGTTGTCACCCGCGACGGGAACGTGATCGTCGACACGTCGCTTGCCGCTGCGGCACCCGCGCACAAGCAAGCGCTGGCTGCGGTGAGCGACGGGCCGGTGCGCGCCATCATCCTCACGCACGCGCATGCGGATCACACGGGTGGCATTGCCCTCTGGAAAGAACGCGGGACCCAGGTGATCGCCCACCGGCTGTATCCAGAGTTCGTCGAATACACCAACCGTTTAAGCGGATATTTCGCGCGCATGAACGCGGCGCAGTTCGGCGGCGGCACCGCACCCGGCGTCAGCGTGTCGCCGTCAGTCGTGAAGCCGCCCGCAACGCCGGTGATGCCGGACGTGCTCGTCGATCACACGCACACGCTCGACGTCGGTGGCACACGCTTCGAGATCCTGCACACGCCTGGCGAAACGCCGGATCATCTCACCGTGTGGATCCCCTCGCTCAAAGCGGCGTTCATCGGCGACAACTTCTACCTGTCGTTTCCGAACATGTACACGCTCCGCGGGACTCGGCCGCGCTGGGCGCTCGAGTACGTCGCCGCGATCGATCGCGTGCTCGCGCTCGAGCCGGAGCTCGTGCTGCCCAGCCACGGTCCGCCGATCCGTCGCCGTGAGGAAATCCGGCAACAGCTGACCCGCTATCGCGACGCCATTCAGTACGTGCACGACGCGACCGTCAAGGGGATGAACGAGGGGAAGGACGTTGGCACGCTGATGCGCGAGATCAGGCTGCCGCCACACATGGACCTCGGCGAATCGTACGGGCGTCTCCGCTGGTCGGTTCGCGGCATCTACGAGGGCTATGTCGGGTGGTACGACGGCAATGTGTCGACGATGTTCGGCCCGGCCAGCCAGGCGTACCCAGCGATCGTTGCGCTTGCCGGGGGCGCTGACGCGGTTGCCGCGCGCGCCGTGTCCATCGCGGCGAGCGATCCGCTCACCGCCTTGTATCTGACCGACATGGCGCTGGCCGCGGACGCCGCGCACCGAGGCGCGCTCGAAGCGCGTATCCGCGCTCTTCAGGTCCTGCTCAAGGCCTCGACGAACAGCAACGAGCGCGGCTGGCTGGCGGCCGGGCTGCGCGACGCCGAGCGGCGCCTGAAGTGACCCGATGAGCCAACGTCGCCCATGTCTGGGTGGACGCGACCTCGGCCAATGCGCCGCGTGTCATGCTCGCGCTCGCGGCATTCGGGGCGCCCATGTCCGACATCAGGCCGGGGGACTTCGCGCGACCGGGCGTGGTGTTTCAAATTGGTGTCCCACCGGGACGCATCGACATTCTCACCGAGCTCACGGGACTGACGTTTGCCGAGGCCTGGCCCGATCGAGAGGCCGGCTCGTTCGGTGATCTGACAGTGGACTTTCTCGGGCGTGAGGCGTTCCTGCGCAACTAGCGCGCTACTGGCCGCGCCAAGGACCTTGGTGATATCGAGGGCCTGTCGTGACTGCACCTCCCGGCGAGACTGCGGCGCGATGCGCCGGACAGGACTCAAGAGAGCCGCCGGGAGAGTGACCGAATTGACCGGCTACAATGCAATGATGAATCGCGAAGATCTGTTGGCGTTCGCCCACCGCGACTGGGCGGCGCTCGGACGCAGCAAGCGGGAGTTCTGGGTCGAGCGCTTTCGGCGCGGGGGATCGGCGCCGGCGCGGCACGCGTCCCGGCTGCTGCTGGAGCACGCCCGCCGGCTCGACGCTTCTGTGCTGACCGAGGCACAACACGCGGACGATCTCGCCCACCACGTCGTACTCCGCGAGCGATTGGACCGCGCCGCCCGTGCGCTCGCCGGTCGCTGATCTCCTGGCCGATCTTGCCGGCGCGTTCGACACGCTCGGCATCCGCTGGTATCTCTTCGGCGCGCAAGCCGCCATCGTGTACGGTGTGGCGCGCCTGACGGCCGATGTGGACGTCACCATCGGGGCGCCTGGCCTGCCGACGGCCGAGTGGCTGGCCGTGCTCGAAACGCACGGCTTCGAGCGCCGATTCGCCGACCCCGCCTTTGTTGAGCGCACGCGCGTCGTGCCCGTCGTGCATCTGCCGAGCGGGCTTCCTGTCGACATCGTGATCGCGGGCCCCGGACTCGAAGAGGACTTTCTGCGACGCGCGGTCGTCCAGACGATTGACGGCGTTGCGGTGCCGGTCGTTGAGATCGCAGACCTCCTCATCCTGAAGGTCCTCGCTGGACGCCCGAAGGACCTCGAGGACGTCGTGACGTTGTGCCGCATTCACCGTGACGATATCGATGCCGCTCGTGTTCGCACCGTTCTGGCGATGCTCGAGAGCGCGCTGGGCCAGAGCGATCTGCTCGCAACGTTCGAGCAATCCCGATCACGCGCCCGCGAGTGACAAACCCTTGCGGGCAGCTGGATAGCGGTCGGCTGGCGTCCTGCTATCGAGCGTTGAGCGCTCGGGCGAGCGGCAAATCTGGATCCGCCAGCGCCAGCAGCGGCCGGATCGCGGCCTCACGCTCTGCCGCTTGGTCCTCGCGGCCCAACGCACGATACAGCCGGGCGAGCGCGGCTTGTGCCCGGATCCAGGACATCCCGCCAGATGCGCCCAGAAACTCATAGACCAGCGGTCGCATCGGCACTGTGGCTTCGAGCACCTCGAGCGCGCGGTCGGATCGGCCGCTTTGCAGGTAGACGTCTGCGATCCGTTCCGCGACCAGGCAGGTGCGCTCTTGACCCGAGAGGCGCAGCCGCGCCCAAGCTTGTTCGAGATGCGCCGCCGCGGTGGCCCAGTCGCCGCGCGCGACGGCCATTTCGCCATCGGCGACGGCCAGCGTGGTGAGGTTGTTGCCAAACCGGCGTCGAAAGTCCTCGATCCATGCGTGAGCGTCCGCGAGCCTGCCAGTGCGCGGGCCCCACATCACCCGCTGGTACGACGGAGCGTCGTTGGATCGGACGTCTTGAAACAAATGCGACTCGAAGGCTGATGGATCGTCGCACTGCATCGCGGAGAAGGCGACGGCTTCGTGCCGATATTCCACGCCCATCCGCTCGTACGCCGCGCGCGCGTCGCGGCAGCGGCCCAGCGCGAGATACATGTTCCCAACGCGATGGGCATACTGCTCCAGTTCGTCCCCGGACATCTGCGGCAGCCTCGCCGCGAGCGCGTTGACGATGGCGTGCGTCCGCGGGATGTCGCCACGGACCCACGCGACGTGCGCGTCGTACAGGTCGATCCACGAACGCCACTGTGCGACTAATGGCACCCCGGCACCCACCAGGGTCGCTGCCCGTTCGACAAACGGCGTGGCGGCATCCAGATCGCCCTTCCAGGCCACGAGCGCCCGGGCGGCCGCCAGCTGCGATCGAACGTCGTTTGGCCGGTCGCTGCCGCGCTTGACGGCGAGTGGGACAGCCTCATCAAACCGGCCGAGCAGCTCGTATTGATTTGTCAGATTATTAGCCGCCCAATAATGGTTGGGGTCGAGTTGCAGCAGCGCTTCGTAGGCGATGGCCGATTGCTCGATGAGCTCGCGGAATCGTGCCGGGCGAGCCCTGGATTCGAAGGAGAGATAGCTTCCTTCGATGAAGTAGCGTTCCACCTCGCTGACCGTGCCGGCGATCGCGCGCGCACGTGCGGCCTGCTCGAGCACCAGTGGCACTGGGTGCCCCGTATTCGCCATGGCGTGAGCCAGCAGAATGTGGGCTGAGGCAAACTCCGGATCCCGAACGATTGCGGCTTCGAGCAGCTTGGCCGCAGGCTCCCACTTGGTGAAGTGCAGGCCGAGATCCATGGCGCTGGAGTAGAGCTGCAGCGCCTCGAGCGACGTCGTCGTCGCCTGTTCAAGCTGCCTCGGCGCTGATAATTCGTGCATTCGTTCGCCAAGCGTCTGTCGCACCCATTGAGCCTGGGCGGCGACCGATTCGAGCACCTGGTCCTGGCGATCCACCGTGCGTCGATCGACGGCCACGGTGCGGCCATCCACCGTCGAGACCAGCTCCAGACCCAGCGCATACCGGTCAGACAACTTGTCGATGCGTCCGGCCACGAGCACGCGGATTGCACCATCCCGCAGGCTGATTTCTCGGCCGATCGGCACATCGACGGGCGTGTCGAGGGGGCGTCGCATGAGCGCGAGCGCATCCCGCACGCGATCGGGCGACGCGACGCGCACGAACGAAGAGGCCGACAAGTGCTGCCGCAGGACGTATTCGAGCGTGCCCGTGAACACCGGCTCGCCGGTGTGGTTCTCGAATGCGGTGACGAGCACCCAGTCGTGCGCGCCGAACGCGAGCGGAGGGGCGGTGGCCTGCGGACCGCTTCGCACCAGCGGCCAGACGACCAACGCGCAGATGGCAGCAGCAACGAGTGACCCGGCCACGGCCATGCGGCGGCTGCTGTGGCTCCACGGCTCCGCTGAGGGCAGCGCCGGGGTCGCCGAAGCGTTGACGATCGGCTCCGCGCCCGCCGCGTTGCCGCTGGCCCCGTTCGATGCACCCTTCGGCCGATTGTGCCACCAGGCGTCGAGCTCGGATTTGAACGCGTAGGCGGTGCTCAATCGACTGTGCCGATGGCGGTGAACGGGCAGGCCTTGCGTCTGCTCCCAGCGCTGGACGGTGCGCACGTCACGACCGAGATAAGCGGCGATTTCCTTCCACGAGCCAAGACGGTCGTCGGACCGGGTGGAACGGTCGGAATCCGGCGCCGGATTGGGTAAGCTCTCCATCAAATCTCACTCGTCACCGAGACCATACTTCACTTCAAGGGTCTTCAGTGGCCACGCCCCGTCTGAGTCAGCCGCCGCTTGATGAAGTGGTCATCGTCGGCGACCGCGAGCAACGTCGCAAGTTGACGATCGACGGCGTCGGCCTCGACGCTGCGACCGGCGTTTCGATACAACTCCGACAGTCGATCCCGCGTGCGCAGCCACTCCCAGCCGTGTATGAGCTCGACCGGTTGACGCGTGACGTCCTCGAGCAATCGAACTGCATGGTCCAGACTACCCGCGGCATAGTGCGCGTCGGCGAGCTGGCGCGCGATCTTCAGGCCCTGGCTGCTCGTTCCTGCGAACAGGTTCGACGCGGTCGTGAGCTGTCGAATGGCTTCGTCGATCCGCCCGTCTGCAAGTGCGAGTTGTCCCGCGTACCATTCGTAGCCCAGCTGGTGCCGGTGGCGTCGGTTGTACTCCACCACTTCACGTGCGAGGCGGAGCAAACCGGCGTCCATGAGGTTCGACGCCACGGACCTGGCTTCCTCGGCCGTCCGGAAATGCTTGCTGAGGAAGGCGGCCAACGCTTCTCGATCGCCGCGCAAGGCGATGACCCGTCCTCGCTGCTGGTTGATAATCCGGGCGTCGACCCACGAGGGCATGGTCTCGAGGATCTCGCCCGCCTGTTCCAGGCGACCCAATGACAGATAGGTGAAGAACAGGTACATCGTGGCCCGTTCGCGGAACTCCTCGGACAGCGGCGGAACCTCGGCTGCAAACGTGTCAGCGATGGTCAGGGCTCGTCGGGGGTCATCTATCCACCAGGCTTCGTTAGCGTCGAAGAGCGCCAGCCAGACCGCGGAATCCGCCTGATAGTGGGTGAGCGGCACCCCCAGCGCTCTCGCGCGCTCGACGTGCCGGCGGGCGGGCGCGAGGTCGCCGTGTTCCATTGAGAGTCGAGCAGCGTCCACTTGTGCTTTCGCGCTGGTCGGCCTGAGTTCTGCCTAACGCATCGACAGTTCACGTGCGCGAGAACGCGTTGAAACAAAAAACCGCGTCGCGGCGAGGAGCCGCTGCAGCGCGACGAAGTGGTCCGGCTGAACGCGAAGAATCGCTTCCAGAGCGGCTCTGCCGCGCTCCCTCGCCTCTTGCTGGGCAACCCCATCGTCGGTCAGAACGTACGCGCCGCGGAAGATGTGCGCCTGGGCCTCGATGAGCAGGCGCTCGATCTCGGGGGCGTGTTCTGCCAAGGCCACCGCGCGTTCGACGTGCGGCAGCATCGCGACGCGCTCCCCGGCCCGATTGCTGGCGCCGACCTCCGCCAGTGTCATGTGCGCTTGCGCGAACTCCGGATCGATCGCGATCGCCTGCCGAAGGAGCTGTTCGGCCACAGCCCGATTGACTGGCGCGTTCTCATTCCAGCCGATGGCATCCCATGCCTGAGCGAAGAGCTGAAGCGCCCGCAGTGACGTGGTCGTCACCTTGGGCAGTTGGGGCAGCGCCGGCGTGGAATCGAGGCTCTCTCCCAATCTCCTTCGGACATCGACGGCAAGCCGGCCAATCGCGTCGAGTACTTCCGCTTCTGCGATCGCCTGCTCGCGCAGGCTTGCGGCAATGGCGCCGTCGGTTGTTCTGAGAACATCGGTCGTCAACACGTAGCGAGTGCCGAAACGTTCGACCCGACCGGCGAGAAGCACCCGGATGTTGCCGTCGCGCGCAGCCACCTCGCGGCCGATTTCCGCATCGAGCCGCGTGTCCAGGGGCCTGCGCATCAGCTCGAGAGTGTCTTGGACGCGAGCGCGCGGGACGGCGTTGACGAACGAAGAGTTGGACAGCTCGCGCTCGAGCGCATATTCGACGGTCCCGTCAAAGAGCGGTTCCCCCGTGCGGTTGTCGAACGCGGTCACCAGGACGAAATCCCGCGCGGCGAAAGGCACACTCGCCAGTGGCGAACTGCGGTCGAGCCACAGGTCGCCATCGAGCCAGATCACCAGCATGCCCGCCAGCGCCAGAACGGTCACCAGAGCCCACGAGTAGGGATGTTCCCTCGTCGTCGACTCCGCTCCTGGCCCCTCGCCGCTGGGCGGTCGTTCGAGGCCGAGCGGCGTGCGCCTGCCATCCCCCGCAGCCTCGGCTGAATCGGCTTGTGGCGACGCGTTTTCTTCACGCCCGTCCAACGCCGCCGATCCCTCGCCGGCCATTTCACCCGGCCGGTTGTGCCACCAGGCGTCGAGCTCGGACTTGAACGCGTAGGCGGTGCTCAATCGGCTGTGGCGATGGCGGTGGACGGGAAGCCCCTGCGACTGCTCCCAGCGCTGGACGGTCCGCACGTCACGACCGAGATAAGCGGCGATTTCCTTCCACGAGCCAAGGCGGTCGTCGTTGGCCGACGCACGCGGGGGTTCCGGCACCGGGTGGGAAGAACCGTTCATGGAGATCATCGGGCCCACGGCTCCTGCCGTAGCCAGGCATGTCATACCACGCACGCCCGCGAAGAGCACGCGACATTGTCTGCATTGCGGGCAATGTCGCTTGCCACGGGCCCATCACGGGCCTAGGTTCGGGCTGTGCCGCTGCTACATCGCGCACGGTTCGGGGTCGTCCTCAGTGTGACGGTGGGCTGGACCCTCGCCGTCTCAGCGCCAGAGACGGCCCCTCTTTTATCTGACCTGATCGAGGACGGCGAGCGTCACTTCCGCGCCGCGCTGTTCGAGCCTGCCGAGCGGCTGTTCCGGGGCGCGCTGGCCTACGACGCGCAGTCCGCGCCTGGGCATCTGGGGCTGGCCCGGACCCTGCTGGCGCGGGGTGAGCTCGCCCAGGCCCAGGGTGAGGCCGAAGTGGCGGTGCATCTATCGCCGTCAGCCGCCCTGGCGCACCTGACGCTCGCCTCGGTCCGCGAGCGGGCGGGCGACATCACGGGCGCGGCCGCCGCCCTCGACCAGTATCTTGGGGCCGCACCAGCCGATGACCACCCTGTTCGCCGCCGGCGTGCGGAGTCGCAGCGGGCGCTGCTGGGTCTCGCCGGAGCGGTGCCGCTCCGGACCTTCGATCGCCACACGCGTGGGACGATTTCGTTCGACGTCGTCGAGGACAAGGTGGTGCTCAAGGCCAGTGTGAATGGCCGGATTCCCATCGACGTCGTGCTCGACACGGGCGCCGAACACCTCGTGCTTTCAGAGCGCACGGTGGAGCACGCCGGCGTGCGGCGCGCTGGCGCCCGTGGGGCCGGTCGGGGTCCCGAGATGGCCCTGGCGGAGTCGTTCGACGTCGCCGGCGTCACGGTTCGTCGCGTGCCAGCGATTGTCCGGCGCGAACCTCTCCGCGTCGTCCCCAATCGCACAGGCGATGCGTTCTCCCCGATTGCGCTCGGACTGTCGATGATCATCGACTACGAACGCCGCGAGTTGACCCTCGCGGATCGTCTGCCATTCGAACCCGCCGACGTGGAGCTTCCACTGCACGTGCTCGGCTTGCCCCTGGTGGTAGGCGCGAGCGGAGACGAGTCGGTGAGTTTCGTCGTCGACACCGGGTCGGAGGTCACCTCTGTGTCAACGGGGACACTGGAGCGGGCGATTCGCGCACCCCAGGCTCGCCGGATTCCGATGCGGCTGTTTGATGTCTGGGGCGCACCGCAACCTGACGCCTTCCTCCTGACGCCGGGGATCGATCTGTCCTTCGGCGCGATCCGCCTGAAGGAGTATCCGGTTGTCGTCCGCAGCTGGCCTGACGTGCAGGCGGTGCACGGCTTTGAAATGGGCGGAATCCTCGGCCACAACTTCCTGCGCCGCTACCGCGTCACGATCGACCTCGCCCGGCGAGTCGTGCGGCTCAAACGGCAGCTTCCAGACCGTCCGACGGACACTGCGATTCTGGTGGGCAGAGGGTTGCCTCCGCCGTAGAAATGGTGGAGAGTCGCCGCAGCAGGATTAGGACGTCGAGATCGCAGTGGCGTTCCGTGGCGTCGTCGCGTCAGCGGCGCCGCCGCAGCTCCTCGATGCCTTCCCCCAATATCTTGAGGCGATCGACGAGCGCAAGGCCCCCGCAATGTCGTCGCTCCTGAGTTCACGACGGATCGTTGCGCCCCCCTGGATGCAAAAAGGTCTGAATGCAGTCCAGAACGATCTATGATTGAGGGCATGAGACGCATCTCTGTACAGGCGCTGAAAGCCCAGTTATCAGGGGCGATTGCCGAGGCAGAAGCCGGCCGCACTTTACTGATCACACGGCATAACCAAGCGGTCGCGCAGTTGAGCCCGGCCCGCCCGGCCGGTGTGCATCGTGGCGCGCGCGTGGGGAGCGGCCGTCTCGAGCCGGCGCTGAAGCGGGGCACACGAGGCCGCTACCTCGCGGTCCTTCTGGAAGACCGGGGCGCCGAGTGAGTTCCGGGGCCGCCACGCCAGCAGCCGCGCGACGCTTGTATCTGGATACCTCCGCGTATCTCTGCATCCTGCTGGCAGAGGACCGATCCGATCTGTTGTCAGACGAGACGGCCGGGGCTGAGCTGCTGTCCAGCGTGCTGCTCGTCCTCGAGGCGCGCCGGAACTTGATTCGCCTCGCCAGGGAAGGCGTCCTCGACGCGGGCCAGTACGACGTCTGCATGAATCGCGTGGCGGCTGACACCGACCAGTTCGTCCTAAGCGATCTGACATTGGATCTGTGCAGCTCGAATCTCGTGCCCGCAGTCGCCACACCACGCTCGCTCGATCTGGCGCATCTGCGCACGGCGCTGTCGTTCCATGCCGCCGAGCGGCTGGATCGCTTCGTGACGCTGGATGGGTCGCAGGAACAGGCGGCGCGTGAACTGGGGCTGCCGGTGTGAGTCCGCTTCGCGCAGTAAAGCGTCGGTCCGTCGATGCCTCTTGCTCCGGCACCTCCACGCGCTGGCAACGTGGTCCGTGGCTGCAGCGACAGGCGGGGGCGATCATTCGCGAAGCGCGAGGTGTCGATCGAAGAACTGCACAAGCTTGCGGTAGAAATACACAGCATAGTGCTCGCGTGCGGTCCACGCATGCGTCGCCGCCGGCGCCGTGGCGAAGTCGAAGTCCTTGCCCAGCAGCATCAGCCGCTCCGCCAGTGCCATCGTCGTCCGGAACGGCACGACGTCGTCCATCAGGCCGTGAATGATGAGCAGCGGGTCGCGGAGGTTCTCGCCCAGATGCAGGGCAGAGCCGCGAACGAATGCCTCCGGGTGGGTTGCCGGCGTCCGCGTGATGGCGACGTCATCCGGGCCAAAGGCATGCGGATCGACGGCCGGCGCTCCAGCCACGCCTGCGGCGAAGAGTCCCGGTTTTCTCAGCAGCGCAAAGACCGTGACCAGGCCGCCATAGCTGCTGCCCCAGATGCCGATGCGGTTGCCGTCAACGTAAGGAAGCGTTTTCATGCCGTTGACGACCGCCGCGAGGTCGTCGAGGTCCTTGCCGCCGTAGTCCATGAGAAAGGCCTCGCGAAAGGCACGCCCGTAGCCCACGCTTCCGCGAACGTCGGCTTGGACAACGATGTAGCCCTGTTGGACGAGGAATTGCTGCAAGGTGCCGGACAGTCCGCCCCAACGGTTTCGCACGGTGTTCATGTACACCGGTCCGAAAATCACGGGATGGCGTCGTGACTTGTCGAGCGTCGCGGGCTCCGCGATGCGCGCGTGAATGGTGAAGCCATCAGAGGCGTTCTTGAAGGTCTCATAACGAGCGCGCGCCCAGCGGTGTTGGGAGAATTCCGGCAGCGGTGACGAGGTGACGCGCCGCTCGCTGGCACCAGGACGCGTCTCGCGCATCACCAGCTCGGTCGGCGTGACGTCGTCCGACCAGAGCGACGCCAGGTGACGCCCGTCCGGTGACACCACCGGCAGGTGCACGCCCGGGGTCGTGGTGATCGCTGCGGGCGCGCCAGCGGGCCCGGGCTTCAGCCCGGGCACGACCTCGATCCGGTACACATGGCGCTCGTACGGGTTCTTCATCGTCCCGGTGAAGAAGATGGCGTCGCCCGCGAGCTGCACCGTTGCCGCCCCACGCTCTCCTGCGACATCCCACGCGCCCTCGGTGAGCGCAACCGGGGACGGAGATGGCGCCTCGGGGTCGATGACATACAGATGATCGCGATCGCGAACGTCCGCGACGATGACGATGCGCCGGCCATCCGGGTGCCAGCGGGCGACGTAAGCCGGGTAGATGCGCGTGTCGCGGCGGTCGTGCCAGACGAGCCGTGGTGTCGTGGACTTCGCCTCGACGACCCAGAGCCATCGCTCGACGCCGGTATCGGATACGTGATCAATCAGCAGACGGCCATCGCGTGCCCACTCGAAGTCGCTGATGCCGCGGTAGCCGGGTTCCTCCAGCGCAATCGGCTCGATCGCCTTGGTGTCCAGGCGAACGAGCGCAAGCGAGCGCCGTTCGTTTTCGTCGCCGGGGTAGCCGCGCCTGAGTTCGCTGACCACGGTTTCATCACCGAGATACGAAGGGAACGGCACGCGGCGAATGTGACGGCGGTCAACCGTGTGAATCGCGATGGTGCGGCCGTCGGGCGCCCAGGCGTACGGACGCCAGCTCGCGCCCCACACGCCGGTGCCCACCTCGCGGTCGGCTCGGTTGTAGGTGCCGAGCGGCATGCGAGCGATCCCGTCCACTGCAATACTGGTAAGTCGCTCGGGCGCGGCGCTCGCATTGCGTGTCCACATCCACAAGTCGCCGTCGCGTAGAAAAGCAATGCGCGAGCCGTCGGGAGAGAGGGTGATGTCGGAGAGCCCTGGCCCGGTCGGGAGCTGACGCGGAGCGCCATCGTCGATGGTCACCTGATAGAGATTGCCGCGCGCAACGAACAGGAGCGAGCGGCTGTCGGGCATCCAGTGGATCTCGCTGATTCCGCCACGCGCGCGGGCCGCGGCCTGCGCCGCCAGGGCGTCGGTCGCCGAGCCGGCGGGTGGAGGCGGCTGGGGATGCGTTCGCTGGAGATCGGTCAGGCGGCGAAGTCCGGTGCCATCGGCCGCGACGAGCCAGATATCGCGGAACGGCCACCCGGCGTCGTTCCAGCGGAACGCCAGCAGTCGGCTGTCGGGCGACCAGGTCGGCGAGGTGGGCGCTGTGCCGATGATGCTGGGCAGCGCGGCGACGCGTTCCACGATCAACGGCGCAGGCGCAGCCACTTGGGCGTGCATGGGAGTGGCGGTAGCAAGACCGGCACTGACGAAGAAGGCGACAAAGGATGTCCGCATGCTGTCGCCACTCTAAACCGCTTCGCGCCGGAATCGACAGAGCTGGCGGCCGTCCCTGTCCGCCGTGGCTTCAGCGAGAGCGGAGCCTCCCCTGGCTGGCGGCCCTGAGGGGACGGCCCTCCCTCGACGCGCATCGCGGGTACACTGTCCGCTCCATGCGCGCCTCTGCTGGCAACGAAACGCCGCGTCCACGCCTGGCGCGCGAGCTGGGTCTGCTCGGGCTCACCGCGACGGGCGTGTGCGCCATGGTCGGCGCCGGCATCAACATCATCCCGTTCATGATCCAGCGCAACGTGCCGGGGATTGGGCCGTTCGTGCTGCCGGCGTTTGCGATCGCCACGCTGCCGGTGCTGCTCGCCGGCCTCGCGTATGCCGTGCTCGCGTCGGCGATGCCGCGCGCGGGGGGCACCTACGTCTACGCCAGCCGCGGGCTCAGTCCCTATCTGGGATTCGTGGCGTCGTTCTCGCAGTGGTTCGCGCTGTGTGTCGCCATCGGCGTGGTGTCGTACGTCATCGTCCCGTTTCTGCGCGACATCGCGGTGGCGGCGTCCTGGCCCGGGCTGGCGTCGGCGCTCGAGCGAGGACCCGTGCGGTTGACGATCTCGCTCACGGTCTTGTGGGCCGCGGTCGGCGTCAACGTGCGAGGCGTCGCGCTGTACGAGCGGCTGGTCGTGCCGCTGATGTTTCTGACGTTCCTCCTGGGCGGCATCGTGATCGTCGCGGGATTCATGTTCGACCACGGGGACTTCGCCGCGGCGCTGGCCGCGCGCGGCGACGGCGGGATTCCAGATACTGTCGCCCCACCGGTGCGTGTGGGCACGATGCTCACGGCCTCTGCCGTGCTGTTTGCGTCGTTCATCGGCTTCGACTCGATCGCGCAGGCCGGCGGCGAAGCGAAGAATCCGGGACGCAACTTGCCGCTGGCCATTGCCTTCGCGGTCGGCTCCGTGGCCGTCTTCTACATGTTGTTCACCGCGGCCGTCTACCACGCGGTGCCGTGGCAGTACATCGCGGCCGAGGCGCAGGTGCGCGATCTCACCGCGCCCGGCTTGCTCGGGTATCTCCTGCCGCCGTTCTGGACCGTCCTCATCGTGTCGGCGGCGGCCATTGCGCTCATCAAGGATCTGCCGCCCATGCTGCTCTCGGTGTCGCGTCTGATGTTTGCGTGGGCCGAGGACGGCATCTTTCCGAAGGCGGTTGCCGCGGTGCACCCGGCCTTCCGCACGCCGCACGTGGCCATTCTCGCCAGCGGCGGGATGGCCACACTGGGTGTGGTGGGGAGCCATCTGGCGGGCGATTTCTTTCTCGGCGTGGACATCCTCGTGACCGCCATGCTCGTGAACTTCCTGCTGATGGCGGTGACGGTCCTCACGCTGCCGACGCGAAATCCGATGCTGACGCGAGCCGTGACCGTGCTGCCGTCAGCCGGCCTTCGGGCCGCGCTGGCGGCCCTCGGCGTGATCGTGTTGAGCGTGTTCCTGGCGATGCACACGTGGAAGGATCTCACCGGGCCGGCAGTCGCGTGGTACTTCCGCTCGACCTACCTCTGGGCCGTCGTCCTCGCCGCCGGATCGGCCATCTACTGGCGCGAAGTGCGGGCGCTCGGGCGGCGTGGTGTGGACCTGCGTGAACGCTTTGCGCAATTGCCAGTCGACTAATCCGCGCAACACGAAGGTCACGAAGGTCACGATGGGCAAAGGGCACCGATCAAACGAAAATGAATCCTTCGTGTCCTTCGTGTCCTTCGTGTTGAGTGGGCGAGAACGCTGATGACGGATTCGGTCGAACGATGTGAGCTCGCGCCGGGGCTGTCGGTGTCGCGCGCGATCACAGGTCTCTGGCAAATCGCCGACATGGAGCGCGACGGGCGCACGCTCGATCTCGAGAAGGCGGCGTCCGCGATGGCGCCCTACGTCGCCGCTGGGCTCACGACTTTCGACATGGCCGACCACTACGGGTCGGCCGAGCTCGTCGCCGGTCTCTATCGCTCGACGCACGGCGGCGACGTGCAGTTGCTGACCAAGTGGGTGCCCAAGCCAGGGCGCGTGTCCAAGGCGGAAACGCGAGAGGCCGTGGAGCGCGCGTTGATGCGGCTTCGTTCCGACGCGCTGGACCTGTTGCAGTTCCACGCCTGGAACTACGCCGATCCGAGCTGGCTCGAGACGCTCTTCGATCTCCAGGAGCTCAAGCGCGAGGGACTGATCCGCCACCTCGGCCTCACCAACGTCGATGCGATTCATCTGCAGGTGGTCCTCGCCAGCGGCATCGAGGTGGTGTCGAACCAGGTGTCGTTTTCGCTGCTCGATCAGCGCGCCGCCCGCGCGCTGGCGCCGTTGTGCGTCGAGCGCGGTGTGCATCTGCTCGCGTACGGCACCGTCGCCGGCGGGTGGCTCACCGAGCGGTGGCTGGGCCACGCCGAGCCCGACTGGGAACGCACTGCCACGTGGTCGCGGATGAAGTACGGGCGCTTCATTCGCGCGGTCGGCGGGTGGCCGGCTTTCCAACAGGTTCTCGCCGCGGCGGCGCGCGTTGCGGAGCGGCACGAGACATCCATTGCCAACGTCGCGAGCCGCTTCATCTTCGAGCAGGCGGGGGTGGCGGCGGTCATCATCGGCGCCCGTCTCGGCGAGCGGGACCACATCGCGGACACGCAACGGCTGTTTGCATTCGCGCTCACCGCTGACGACCGCCACGAACTGCAGGCGGCGATCGACGGGCTCCAGCCCATTGCCGGCGATTGCGGCGACGAGTACCGGAAGCCGCCGTTTCTCACAGCGTCCGGAGACCTGAGCCATCATCTCGACACCATGCCCGCGCCGTACGACGTGGTGTCACTCGGCGGGGTGCGCACCGCCTGTCTGAGCGGCACGTCGTGGGAGCGGATCGCCGGATTCGCGCGCGCAGTGCGGCATGGACGCCGCATCAGCGTCTCGGGCACCACGGCCACGCTGGGCGAGCGCGTGATCGGCGGACGCGATCCGGCCGCGCAGACGCACTTCGCGATCGACAAGATCGAGGGCGCACTCCAGTCGCTCGGCGCCACGCTCGGCGACGTCGTGCGGACGCGCGTCTACGTCCGTGACATCGCCGATTGGGAGGCCGTGGCGCGCGCCCACGGCGCCCGGTTTGCCGCGATCAAGCCGGCGAACACGCTGGTGGCGGCGGACCTCGTCGGCGACGAGTACCTCGTGGAGATCGAGGCGGAGGCGGAAGTCGGTTGACAGTGGCGGCGGCTCTGCACAGCGATGTGATTCGTGATCGATGGACACTCCAAACCACGGTCAGGCCACACCAGCCAGACCTGACCGTGGCCAGGCAGTGCTTACGGCCTCACGCGCACGTAGCCGAACATGTTGTCCTGGAAGTGGAACAGGAACCCACAGATGACGAGGTAGGTTCCAGGGCGCGCGAAGTGAACCACCTCGACGCGATCTCGTGGCAACAGGCTCGGATCGGGACCGCGATACACCCGATTGTTGGAGTCGTCGATAATCGGCAGAAACGGCGGCGCCGTCATCGGCGTGGTCAGCGACGCGTTGATCTGCTCCGGCGTCGTGCCTGGCGCGTACACCTGCACGTTGTGCAATCCGGAGATGACGAAGCTGACCGCGCCGCCCGCTCTGATCTGCGCATCAAACGGAAACAGCAGATGCGCGTTTGCTGGAGGCGGGGGCGGCACGTTCGGGAATCGATCGAGCGGCGGCTCGGTCCTCCAGGCGCCGAACGCTACGACCGCGCTGGCGAGCGGTCCGCGGAGCGGTGTGTGAGTGTGCTCCTGGCCAGCCATCGCGGGAACGGCCAGGCCGGTCGCCACGACCGACGCGACGAATTCTCTTCTCTTCATAGACACCTCGCATAGGGGTCAACAGGGCGAACGAATGGGCACCCATTATGAGTCAAGAGACGCGCACGCCAACGCGCTTTGTGAGGAGCCGGCACCATCATTCACGGCGACAGTCTGTTCCTGGAACCTCACATTCCTGGGACCGGCGGTCGATCGGCACCGGCGGGATGCCTTTACGATACGCGCGGCGATCTGTATCGCACGCGCCATCGGCAGCGCCCGAAGCGCACTCGGCATCAACCGTTCGTCCGGTTGAGGAGTCACACATGACCATTGATCCCGAGCAACACGAACTGACTGCCCTGGCTGCGCGACTCCCGCGGGGGGAGGCGTGCCGCGTCGTCGAGATCGGCTGCGGCGATGGCCGGTTGACCCGCCGTTACAGCGGCCGTGTCGCGTCGGTCGTCGCCATCGACACAGATCGCCAGGCGATCGCCGACTTCCGCGCGAGTGGGCCCGAAGCCAACGTGTCGGTCCACCTGGCGTCCCTCGAGGACTTCAGTGCTCCAGACGCCTCGGTCGACGCCGTGCTGTTCTCCTGGTCGTTGTGATGACTGGCGGCCGAGGGCATGGTCCATGCCCTGAGTCGCGTGCGGCGGTGGCTCGCATCGCCGCACGGTTGCGTCATCGATCTGCGCCCCGCTGACGTTCACGGCACGGTGGCAGTCGGACTCCCTGACGGCGGCATTGTCGCCGTTGGCGAGCTCGTCGTGGAGGACGAGCGGCGCGCGCGGCACGGTGCGGCCGACGCGGCTGTTCGTGAAGTGGTCGAGCGCCGGCTGTTCACCCGCCATGGCGAGCAGCAGTTTCCGTTCTTCTACTATCCGGATTCCGCTGACGAACTGCGCGATTATGTTGCCGCGAAGTGGCGGAACACGCATCTGGATCCAGCGACACACCGCCTCGCCATCGCGGCGTCGGCCAAACATCCCGAAGGCCGCTTGTGGCTGCGCGAACAGGTGGGCATTCGAGTGCTGCAGCCGGTCACGGCACCCTACGTGCCGAGCGCGCGCGGGCTCAGGTCTCGGTGACGTCGGCGTCGATCTGGATCGGAATGCACCCGCGCACGCTGGAGGCCGCGGGGCATTTCTGCTCATGCGTGGCGAGCGCCCGCTCGGCCGCCTCCCTGGTTCCCGCCGGAAGGGTCAGCGTATAGCGGACCCGGATCCTCGCGATACGCAGCACGCCATCGACCGCTTCGACGTCCCCCTCCACATCGGCGCGCACGGCGCCGTCGTCAACCGGGATCTGGCGCACCGCCAGAGCCCCGGCCAACGTGCCGAGCAGTCAAGCACCGACCGCGGCGACGATGTGATCGAGCGTGGCCGGGAGCTCCTCGTCCGGCTCGACCCCGTAGAACTGCTTGATGCCGCCGTGCACGCCGAAGCGGATGGGCTCAGTGAACGGCTGCACGTAGGCGTGACGAATCGGGCCCTTGATGCGGTCGATTCCGACGCGGCTGGTGTAGACCTGGTCAGACATGCACCTCAGCATACAATCCCGCCCGCCCGCATTTGCGTCTGATCTTTTGATGACTCGGCACGCGCATCGGCGTTGACGAGCTCATCGGCTCCCTGGGTTCAGCCCGCCTTTCTACGACGTGACGCCGGACGGCCGCGCAATCACCCGCGTCACTTCTTCAACAAGGGATGCACATACCCTGCGGGCAGGACATGTCCAGGGTCAACACGGAACGCCAGGTAGTCGAGATCGCTCTCGATCGCGCTGGTGTGGTGAGCATTCAATCGAGCGGCGGCGGCACTCGCCGCTTCGTCGCCTGCTCGAACGCGTAGGCGAGCGCGATCAGTCTCGGTTCGCTGCACGCGGTGCCCGTGAAGCCCACGCCGTAGGGCGCCGGGCGCGCGTCGAAGCCCGCTGGAAACTCCAGCGCCGGTGTATTGGGCACCACGCCGAAGGGGACGACGATGATGGGGTAGCCGGCACGGGCGGCCAGCCCCGCGCCTGAACTGCCCGGCGTGAGGATGGCGTCGAGCCTGTGCGCGCGCAGCACGGCATCGATCCCGGTGTTGCGACTGAGACGCCTGTCCTTCTGCTGATCCGCGTCGTTCCGCGCGCGATCGGTTTCGAGATTCATTTCGTCCGAGATGTCGAGGCGCGACTGCCCGTATCGGATAGCGTCCTCACGCGCGTGCGCGAGGTTCCACTCACGCAGCGCCGTGAGCGAGCTGACCGGCGCGGAGGGGCCCAGGCTCCTCAGCCACACGTTGAAGTCGCGCTTCATCCCGTACTTGAAGTTGATCGAGCAGCCGGCGTCCTTGCCCCTGGCGTGCTCCGCGCCCGAACAGAAATCCCAGGCCGCGAAATTGTCCGCACGCGAGGTGGCCGCCAGACTCGGCACGTCCGCCGGATCGACGATGACGGCGCCTTGCTTGCGCAGCACGGCGATGGCTTCGTCCATCACCTTGGCCTGGTTCGGATTGAGCCCGCCGCGCGTCCGGTCTTCGCCAGCGAGAGTGATGGCGTCGTAATAGAACGCGCGCGGAATGCCGATTCTCGCGCCCTTCAGCGCGCCGGCGCGCAGCAACGGCGTGTAGTCCCGTCCCGCAGGCGGCGTGCACGCGCTGGTCGCCGGGTCGTTGGGATCCGGCGCACCTTCGAGGGCGCCCATCATGATGGCCGCGTCGGTCACGGTGCGCGTCATCGGCCCCGCGGTGTCGTGATCCAGCGTGATGGGAATGACACCGTACCGGCTGATGCGGCCAATGGTCGGACGAATACCGACGAGCATGTTGGCATTCGACGGGCTGATGACGGATCCGCCGGTGTCGGTGCCGACGCTGGCCGCCCACAGGTTGGCCGCCGTGCCGATGCCCGAGCTCGAGCCGCCAGTGCCGAGCGCGGGCCGTCCGTCGGAGGTTGCGCGCGGATCGCGTCGCGGGTCGTAAGGGTTGAAGGCAAACCCGCCCACGGCGTTGTAGTTGCCCGGCATCGCGGTGGGATTGCCCGCGACCCAGTTCGCCAGCTCGGTCAGCCCGGTCTTGGCGATGATGATGGCGCCGGCGTCGCGGAGATGTCTGGTCAGCGTCGCTTCGTACGGAGGCACGTAGCCGGCGAACGCGAGCGCCCCGCCGCTGGTCGGCAGATGCGTCGTGTGAATGTTGTCCTTCAGGGCGACCGGAATGCCGTGGAGCGGGCCCCGAATCCGACCCTGTGCCCGTTCCCGATCGAGCGCGTCCGCTTCCTCGAGCGCGCGCGGGTTGACGTACAGCGCGGCGTTCAGCCGGTCCTCGTAGATCCCCAGCCGCACCAGATACTGCGTGGTCAGCTCGCGTGAGGTCAGCCGGCCGTCGGCCATCGCGGCCTGCATCTCTGGAATGGTCGCCTCGACGAGGCGGAACGTCGCCGGCTGACTTGCCGGGGATCCGGTGAGCGCAATCACGGAAAGCAGAACAAACAGTGGACGCACCATGGTGCCGCCATTGTAAGAGGGCGCTTGGCATACCATGACGGCCATGCATCGTCTTGTCTTCGTGCTCCTCGGGCTGATCGCCTGCGGGTGGCCGCTGTCGGCCCAGTGGACCAACCGGTACCAGCGCATCGGCCAGGGGCACCATGTCTACGTCGAGGGATACGACTTCCCGACTTACTCGGTCGGGCCGACGTATCCGGCCGTGTCGCCGGACGGCAGAACCATCGCCTTCTCCGCCCGAGGGTGGCTGTGGACGATGAGCGCGGCGGGTGGGCCGGCGGAGCGCATCACGAAAGGCGCCGGCATGGATTCCCGGCCGGCCTGGCACCCGGACGGCACGCGCATCGTCTTCGTGCGCGACGACACGCGCAACACCGACATCGTCGAAGTGGACGTCAAGAGCGGCGCCGAACGTGTGCTCGTCGCGACGCCGGCGGCCGAGCTCGACCCGGCGTACTCATTGGACGGTCAGACGCTTTACTACGCATCGGCTGAAACCGGCGATCTCGAGATCTGGCGCCTCGATGTTGCCTCGCAGCAGAAGACGCAGATCACGGACGCCCGCGGGCTCGATCTGCGCCCGCAGCCGATCGCCGGCGGAGCGGTCGTGTTCGTCTCGAAACGCGGGACCGGCGACGAAGTCGCGGTCATCGACTCGGATGGCACTCGCCGCGTGCTCGCGATGGCGTCGATTGCGTCACTGGCCCGCCCGGCGGTGTCAGCAGACGGCAGGCGAGTCGCCGTCCCGCTGCCGGTGCTGTCCAGCACCGACTGGGCGTTGCAGTTGCTCGATGTCGCCGGCGGCCCGATGACGGAGATTGTGTCGGGCGGCGGCCACCCGATCATGCCGGCGTGGAGCCCCGACGGGCGGCACGTCTACTTCTCGCGCGCGGATGAACGCGGCGCGTTCGGGTTGTGGTGCATCGACGCGGGCGGCGGCGTGGCGCAGCCGATCGTCCCGACGGCCTGGGACTGGAAGGCGCCGACGGCGACGCTCGCGCTGCGGATCAGCGCCTGGCGCCCCGCAAAGGCGGCATCTGAAGCGGTCACCGCGCGCGTCCGCGTGACCGATGCACACGGGCACCCGATCTTTGCGACCGGGCGGCAGGCGTGGCTCGATGGTCAGAATGGCAGCGTCTTCACCTATACGCCTCTTGGAGGGGAGCTGCAGTTCGAGATGCCGGCGGGCGAGTATCACATCGAGGCCGCGCGGGGCTTCAAGCACCTGCCCGCCCGCGGAACTCGAACGTATGTGCCCGGGCAGGTGAGCTTTTTGGACATGAGCCTTCAGCCGGTGAGCGGTCCATCGTTCGAGGGCTGGTATTCGGGCGATCACCACTTCCACCTCAATTACGGCGGTCAGGTGCTCCTCGCCCCCGACGCGCTGGTGTCGATGATGCACGGCGAGGATCTGGACGTGGCGACGCCGCTCTCGGCCAACCTCCACACGCGACGTATCGACGAAGAGTACTTTGCGTGGGAGCGCCGCGAACCTCCGCTCATCCAGTTCGGTCAGGAGGTGCGCTCGCATTTCCTCGGGCACACCGGCCACATCGGCGTGAAGACGCTGTATTGGCCGTGGTACTGGGGGCCGGGCTACCCGGTGTACGGGCTCGACGATCGGTCCAATTCGGGGGCGCTGCAGCAGACGCGCGCGCAGGGCGGCGTGAACTCCTACGTCCACCCGGTGACCGTGCGCGCACCGTTCGGCGGCGACGCGCCGCGCGGGATCCCGCTCGAGCTCGTGTCCGACGCCGTGCTCGGCGACGTCGACACCATCGAGCTCGCGTGCCTGTGGAGCGACGAGCTCGGCACAGCAGACGCCTGGTATCGGCTGCTGAGCGTGGGTGTGCCGATTGCGCCGTCCGCTGGAACGGATGCGATGGTCGATTTCTTCCGCACGATGGCCATTGGCACGACGCGGGTTTACGTCAAGGTGCCTGGACCGCTGACGATGGAGGGCTACCTCGCCGGACTGAAAGCCGGACGCAGCTTTGTGACCAACGGGCCGCTGCTCCGGTTCACGGTTGGCGGCGCCGAACCAGGTGATGTGGTCAAGCCCACGGATGCACCGACAGCGTGGGAGTTGCAAGTCGCTTCGTCGCTGCCGTTCGAGCGCGTGGAGGTCCTCATCAACGGTCAAGTGGTGTGGTCCGGCGACGGCCTCACGCAGCCGGGCACGCAGACCTATCGTGGCACTGTGACGGCGCCGGCGGGCGGGTGGATGGCGGCCCGCGTCCACGGCGGTGTCACCGCGTGGCCCGCGATGGACAGCTACCCCTTTGCGCACACCGCACCGCTGTGGTTTGGGTCCATTGGCAGCACCGACGCCGCGGCGGCCAGCGCGGCCGCGCGGGAATTGCTGGCGGCGCTCGACGTTGCGGAGCAGCGGGTGCGGCAGTCCTACGGCGAGACGCCGACGCCGACGTTATTGGGGCGAATTAACGACGCGCGACTGAAGCTCGCGATCCACGCGCGCTGAAGGCCGACCGCTGTGACCGACATCGCGAATCGCCCTCACGAAGCTGCCGGCGCGCCGGCCGAGGCCTACGGATTTCGCCAGCGTTGCGGCTGGGTGATCGGTCCCGCGGCGCTTCTGCTGACGCTGATCGTCGCCCCGCCCGAGGGCCTTTCCGACGCGGGCTGGCGTACCGCCGGCGCCGCGGCGCTCATGGCCGTGTTCTGGATCGCCGAACCGATTCCGATCCCGGCAACGGCGCTGCTTCCACTCGTGCTGTTCCCGGCACTCGGACTTGGCGACATTCGGGAAACGGCCGCGCCGTTTGCCAACCCGATCGTCTTCCTGTTCCTCGGCGGCTTCATCATCGCGCTGGCGATGCAGCGCTGGCGGCTGCACCGCCGCGTGGCGATTGCGCTCATCGCCGCGCTCGGCACACGGCCGCCCGCGATCGTCGCCGGTTTTCTGCTGTCCTCCGCGCTCATCAGCATGTGGGTGAGCAACACCGCGACCGCACTGATGATGCTGCCGATCGCGATGTCGGTGGTGGGCCTCTTTCCAGAGGACACGCGGCCGTCGCCGCCCCAGCGCGCGTTTGGCACCGCTCTGCTGCTTGCCGTGGCCTACGGCGCCACGACCGGCGGGATGGGCACGCTTATCGGCACGCCGCCCAACGCGCTGCTTGCGGCCTACGTGCAGGACATTTACGGGTGGAGCATCGGCTTCGGCCAATGGATGCTGCTCGGCGTGCCCATCGTGCTCATCGCGCTCCCCATCGTCTATGTCGTGCTCACGCGTGTGATGTTCAGGCTGGATTCGCGCGAGCTGCCGGGGATGGCGGATCTGATTCGCGCGGAGCGCGGCAGCATGGGGCCGCTCGGCCGCGCAGAGTTGGCCGTCGCCATCGTGTTTGCGCTCACGGCCGCGGGATGGGTATTTCAGCCGCTCATCGCGACGGCCGTGCCGCTGGTGTCCGACACCACCATCGCGATGACCGGTGCGCTGCTGCTGTTCATGATTCCAGTGGATCTCGGGCGTGGCCAGTTCGTCATGGACTGGCAGGCGACGCGCGAGGTGCCGTGGGGTGTGCTGTTGCTGTTCGGCGGCGGCTTGAGCCTCGCCGGCAACATCGAACGGCACGGTCTGGCCGCCTACCTCGGCACGCTTGCCGGTGGACTCGACGGCCTGCCGGTGTTGCTGGTGCTTGGCATCGTTTGTTTCGGCATCCTGTTGCTGACGGAACTCACGAGCAACACGGCCACCGCGGCGACCTTTCTGCCGATCGCCGGTGCGCTCGCACTCAGCCTCGGGCAGAACCCGCTGTTCTTTCTGGTGCCGGCGGCGCTGGCCGCGAATTGTTCCTACATGATGCCCGTCGGCACGCCGCCCAACGCCATCGTCTACGGCAGCGGGCTCATCTCGCTGCCGCAAATGGCGCGCGCCGGGCTGCTGCTCAATGTCGCGCTGGTGCCCGTCGTGCTGGCGGCGCTGTTGTTTCTCGGACCGTGGATCTTCGGGCTGGAGATTGACGTCATCCCGGACTGGGCGATACGCGCTCCAACGATCCCGACCGGTTGATGCGCTTCGAACGTGAAATGCGGCCGCAGAACGTTGCGACGGCTCACACCAGATCTACTGGTCGCGCAACGCCTCGCTCGGATCGACGTGCGCCGCGCGGAGCGCTGGAATAGCGCTGGCGATGATGGCCGCGCCGACGAGCACGAGCGTGACGCCGGTGAAAACCCCGACGTCGAGCGGCCCGGTGCCGTAGAGCAGCCCGGACACCAGCGGCGCCAGCAGGAAAGCCAGGGCGAGGCCAAGCACGAGCCCGCCGGCCGACAGCCGCAGTCCGTCGCGCACGACCAGTCCAAGAATGGACGATGTCGAAGCGCCGAGCGCCGTCCGCACACCCATCTCGCGACGCCGGCCTTCGACGTCGAACGCGATGACGCTGTACAGACCCACCGCGGCGACGACGAGCGCGAGCACGCCGAAGGCGCTGAAGAGGCCGGCGCCGAGGCGCCACGCGCGCAGTTGCGGAGAGATGACGTCATCGAGCGGCCGTGCCGTCACGTAGCGGAGGCCGGGTTCGAGCTCCAGCGCGTGACGGCGAATGGCGCCCGCCACGCGCGCCAGTGTCTCGGCGTCATCGTCAAGCGTTCTCACCAGAAGGCGTGCGCTGTTGCGCAGGCCGGGCGGCGCCTGATCGATCGGGATGTAGTAGAGCAGCGAATCCCCTTCCACGATCTCCTGGCGCCGCGTATTCTCGGCAACGCCGACGACCGTCGCGCACGGCGGATCGTCGGGTCCGATCTGCAGGCACTTGCCAAGCGCCGATTCGCCTGGCCAGTACAGCCGTGCCATCGTCCGGTTGACGATGGCCACGCGGGGGGAGCCTTCGCGATCCTCTGGATGGAACGGCCGTCCTTCCTCGATGGCCGTGCCGACGGCAGCAAAATACCCGGGCTCGACGGCGTGCAGGTACGGGCCGCCATCGTCGACCCGCGGTCTGTCCGGCAGCCCCGGCACGTTCAGTCGCACGGCCCAGCTCGAAACGAACGGCAGCGTGCCCGCCACCCGCGTCGTCTGAATGACACCAGGGATCCTTACGACACCGGCGCGCAGTGACTCACGGAAGCCGGCCCCGGGCGGCGTCTCGCCCTCGAGTGCGGAGACCACCAGGAGGTGCCCAGTTTCCACACCCAGATCGAGCGATTGCGCGTGCGCGAGGCTGCGCACGAACAGGCCTGCGCCGACGAGCAGCAGGACCGACAGCGCCCCCTGCGCCGCCAGCATCACGGCTTGCGTCCGCGTCCTCGTGCGCGACACCCGCTGTGCCCCGCGGAGCCAGTGGAGCAGATCGGTGCGGCCAGTCAGCCACATCGGAAGCGCCGCGGCAATGCCTCCGCCGACGACCGCGATGCTGGCGACCAGGATCAGCAGCCAGGGATCGACGGTCGTGTCGAGCCAGGCGACATCGGGGAAGAGCAGCGTCTGAATGGGGCGGGCTCCGAAGATCGCGACAACGACTGCGGCCGTTGCGCCCGCGAGCGCGAGCAGCGCACCTTCGCCGGCTTGTTCGGCCATCAGGCGAAGGCGGCCGCCGCCGAGCGCGAGCCGCACCGCAACCTGATCGTGACGCCGCAGCGCACGCGCGAGAAAGAGATTGGCGACGTTGGCGAACGCAATCAACAGCACGATCAGTGCGACGCC
>DATKDY010000250.1:0-8846 GCA_035512515.1 Vicinamibacterales bacterium | reverse complement strand
GCGCGTGGCGGCGCTGTGCAAGGCGTTCGGGATGCACGTCGTCGGCACAAAGCGCAGGCCCACTGCGGTGGCGAACGTCGAGGCGGTCTTCGTGCCCGGCGAGCTCCGGGCGCACCTGCCGAGCGCGGACTTCGTTGTGCTGGCGGCGCCGCACACGCCGGAAACGGTGGGACTTCTCGGCCCGGCCGAGGTGGCTGCGCTGAAGCCCACGGCATACCTGATCAACGTCGGCCGCGGGTCAACGGTCGATCAAGCCGCGCTGGTGGACGCGCTGACGAGCCGGCGCCTCGCCGGTGCGTACCTCGACGCCTTCACTGAGGAGCCGCTGCCGGACGATCATCCGTTCTGGGATCTCGACAACGTGCTGCTCAATCCGCACGACAGCCACTCGTCGCCGCACATCGGCGATCGCATGGTCGACCTGTTCTGCGTCAACCTAGGCCGCTATGCCGCCGGGCTGCCGCTCGACCACGTGTGCGACCCGGCGCGCGGCTACTGAGGGCGCGCGCGCTGTCTCGCTACGGCGCGACGGCGGCGACGATCTTCTGGATCAGCGCCGTGCTGAACACTTCTCCGTCGACCTCGCGACGGTTGTCGTTGCCCTGCCGCACGACCACGAGGTCCAGGCTGGGAATCACGTAGCTGTGATTCTGGTTGTGCCCGCGCGACATGAAGAGATCGTCGGGGACGCCCTCCTCGACGTTGTAGGTCCAGAACGTGTAGCCGTAGTTGTTCGGCGTGTCACCGCTCTCGCGCACGAAGCGGCGGGTGGCAAGCCGCATCCACGCCTCGGGTACGAGCTGGCGGTCGCGCCACCGGCCCCCGTTGATCCACAGGTACGCCAGCCGGGCGAAGTCCCGCGCGGTGCAGCGGAAGGTGCTCCCCACGATCGAGTTGTGGCCGAAAGGACTGGGGCTTTGGTCGGCACCGTAGGCGTTACAGCCCTCGCTGCCGCCCACGCCCCATCCGGGCACG
This sequence comes from Vicinamibacterales bacterium, assembly GCA_035512515.1. Taxonomy (GTDB): domain Bacteria; phylum Acidobacteriota; class Vicinamibacteria; order Vicinamibacterales; family UBA2999; genus JACCSI01. The sequence continues at coordinate 7,871 of DATKDY010000250.1, read as the reverse complement.
TCCGCGAAGTTCAGCTCCCGGTCGTCTGCATACGGCATCTCGCGATACTGGTTGTCGCGAACGCCGGGGGCCATGCCGATGGGGCCGAGCACCCGGTCGTACACGTAGGGACCGACCTCTTCCCCGGAGACGTTCCGCATCGCCAGCGCGAACTGCTCCATGCCGAAGTTGCTGTAGTTGTAGTCGGTGCCCGGCTCGAACCGGAGTGTGTGGTGGGCGGGGATCCCGTCGAACTCCCACCAGCCGAAGCAGTACTCGTACATCTGGAACGGGCCCGAGTGCCCGGTCACGTGCCGGCGGGCGCTCGGCGCCAGCCACGGCTCCCGCGACTCGTGGCCCGAGGTCATCGACAGCGTGTGCTTCACCTGGATGCGCATCTTCCGCTCGTCGGTCAGCGGCTGTTCCCAGATCTGCGGAATCAGCGACGCGGATGGCGATGTGCCGACGAGCGGCGTCTCGAGCGTGACACGGTCGCCGTACTCATCCAGGAAGACGCCCGCGGCCGTGCCGAATACGGACTTGGTGGACGACTTCATGTCGTTGCAGGTATGGGCGTCCCACTGCGTGGGACCGCCCTCGGTGCCCGTCACGTAGGTCTCGCTGATCACATGCCCCTGATGGACAATCACCAGCGCGCCGCCGTGACTGGTCGTGACCGGACTTTCGTCGTGGTAGCGGACCGCGTCGCGAAGACGTGCCACATCAACGCCGAGATCGCCCGGGCTGGCGACGCGCCAGCCGCCCTCGGACTCGGGCGGCGGGAAATAGCGATCGTCAGCCGTCGTGTCTGCCGTACCGCTGTCGCTGTCCGGCCAGCGCAGACACCCGACGCTGGCCGCGCCGAGTCCGGCCGCGAAGGTGCCGCCCACGGCCAGCATCTGCCGCCTGGTCGGATGCGGGTAATCCTGACGGGTCATGTGAGCCCCTCCCTCTGATGTCCACGGACGTCTCCGTCATCGCGGCAGCGCTCAAGAGGGTGAGCCTACTGTCAACAGCGGTCGTGCGCAACCTGCCGTCGGGACTCACTGCGTTCTATGTCAAGCAAATGCCAGGTAGTTGGTCACGGCGGTGCACCCCAGTCGCCGCTCGACCACTGACCGCAGCCCGTTGAACCGCTGGATCAGGCCCGCGCGCGGGCGCGTTCGACATCGCGCTGGCGCCCGGCTGCAACAGTCGCTGCCATCCGTCCCGCCAGGCCCCGAGCGAGAAATAGCGGCCCCCCCCGGACGCCGCAAGGACGATCGCTGGAGCGAGAAACCCGAATTCGCGCTTGACGGCCAGCATGGAATCGACGCCAGCCGCGGTCGCCACAGGCAGGGCGGCCACGAAAGTCCAGAACAGGATCCCCACCCGAGTGCCAGCGGACGAACGGTGATCTGCGACACTGGCGCACTGCTGACTTGCCCGCCGCCTCGTTATACTTCCCCGATGGCAGCTCGGCGGATCTCAAAGTCGCGACGGTCTTTTCTCCAATCGGTTCCTCTCGTCCTCGCCGCGTGCCGTCCGGCCTCAGCGTCCGCGGCCACGCTACAGCAAGGCGGCGCGGTCCTGCCTGTTCCCGATGTCGTCACGACCGACGGGATGGGCGCGGCGCAGCACATCATCGGCGTCAGCTTGCCTGCCACCGAACGCGAAAGCGCTCGCCCCATTGTCGTGCGCAATCGAGAGAACTACGACAGCATCCGGAACGTCGCCATCGCGCCGGAAGTGGAGCCGGCCTTCAGTTTTCGGCCGCCGCGCCCGCCCGATGCGGCTGCCGCGCCGGCGCCACGACGCCTGTCGCGATTGCCCGCCGCGCCTCTGCGGAAGATCGCGTCCCTCGAGGAGCTGGCGTTCGAGCCGGTGACCGTGCTGGCGCCGCTCGTCGAGTCGCGGCAGATCACATCGACGGACCTGACGAAGATGTATCTCGACCGCCTGAAGCGCCACGACCCGACGCTGCTGTGTGTCGTCACGCTGACCGAGGACCTCGCGCTGGACCAGGCCGCGCGCGCTGACAAGGAGATTCGCGGTGGCCGCTACCGCGGGCCGCTGCACGGCATCCCGTACGGCATCAAAGACCTCTTCGCCGCCCAGGGGGCGCCGACCACCTGGGGCGCCCGGCCGTACGCCCATCAGGTCTTCGACTACGATTCGACGACGGTGGCGCGATTGCAGGAGGCTGGTGCCGTCATGGTCGCGAAGCTCGCCACCGGGGAGCTGGCGATTGGCGACCTGTGGTTTCGCGGGCGTACGCGCAATCCCTGGAACGTGGAACGCGGCGCGAGCGGATCGTCGGCCGGTCCCGCATCGGCGACGGCGGCAGGACTCGTGGGCTTTGCCGTAGGGACGGAAACCGGGGGCTCGATCGTCTCGCCGGCCAGCACCTGCGGTGTCGTGGGTCTGCGTCCGACCTACGGCCGCGTCAGCCGGTACGGCTGCATGACGTTACGCTGGACGCTCGACAAAGTCGGGCCGATGACGCGATCGGTTCGGGACGCGGCGCTCGTCCTCGAAGCCGTCTACGGACCGGACGGCCGCGACGAGACGGTGCCGAACATTGCCTTCAACTGGAACGGCCAGCGCGACGTCGAGAACCTGCGGATCGGCTACGTCGAAAGCGAGCTTCGAGGGGCAAGCGGCGACCGCGACGCCGCGACCCGGCGGCCGCTGTATGAAGCGGCGCTCGACGTGTATCGCAAAGCCGGTGCGCGTCTCGTGCCGATCACGCTGCCCGCCCTTCCGGCCAGCGCCGTCTACGCGATCCTCAACGCGGAGGCGGGGGCGATGTTCGACGAACTGACGCGAAGCGGCGCCATCAACGAGCTTGCCGACAAGAGTCCCAACTCGCGCGCCAATCAGCTCCGCGCGACGCGGTTCATCCCGGCCGTGGAGTACATTCGCGCCCAGCGCGTCCGAACGCTCCTCCTCCACGAGATGAATGCGGTCTTCGACGAAGTGGACGTGTTTCTCTCTCTGTCCAGCAGCGACAGTGTCACGGCGACCAACCTGACCGGGCATCCGGCCATCGTGCTGCCGGGCGGGTTCGTGGACGGCCTGCCTGTTGGCGTGATGCTCACCGGAAGACTCTGGGACGAACCGACGGTGCTCCGCGCGGCTGCTGCCTTCGAAGCCGCCACCACCTGGCACACCGCGCATCCGAAACTCGCCGAGAGCTGAAAGCGGAGAGCCGAGAGCGCCGATAGCTGATAGCTGATAGCTGATAGCCGATCGCCGTGAGCTGTCACGCGTGAGTGACCGACCGCGAGCTGCGATGGCCGGCGACCAGTTCGGCGGTCAAGAGCTTACTCAGGTAAACCTTCGACTCGCTGTTGTCGCGGTCGTTGCGCTCGTATTTGATGACGTCGAACTCCAGTTGCGTGAGCGTGCTGCGCATCCCGTAGAAACGGTTCTTGGTCTTGACGACGACCTCGTTGAAGCCGGCCGCGACCGCCCAGACCTCGGACTCTTCCGTCAAGGCCCGGAAGTGGCCCTGTCCGCGCCAGTCGCTGCGCGTGGCGCCAATCCACGAATACAGGATCCGGCGCTCGCCGAATCTGACGCAGTCCTTCAGTCGTCCGACGAGATCGCGCAGCTTGGGCTCGGCCTCATCCGCCCGCAGTTCGTGCACAACTTTGTACGAGACGGGCACGAGAGTGCCGGGATCGTCCGGGAGCGGCGCCTCGGCCATCAGGATCAGCGACTCGCGGTCGCCGAGGCGGTGCATGATTTCGGCCGCCGTCTTCCGGCGCGGGAACTCACCGAAAAACTCCTCGATGTATTGAATCTCGAGCGCGCCGCCTTCGAGCGGATACTGCTTGATCAGATATTCCACAAGCCCAGGAATTGAATTATAGAGCCTCGAGGCGAGCCGTCAGGAATCGGCGTTCGGGGCCCGTGACCGCGAGGGTCAGCGCCTCGCCGTAATACCGGGCGGCGCGATTGACGTCACCGGCCTCGCGCCACATCTCCGCGAGGACCGCCGGGAGCAGGTGATACCCCTTCAGGGCCGCGGCTGATCCGAGGGCTTCTACGTCTGCGATCGCCGCACGGACCCCGGCGACGTGGGCCTTGGCGATGGCGCGATTGAGCGCGACGATGGGCGAGCCGGTCAGCGCGGCAAGCCGGTCATAGCACCCGAGGATGCGGGCCCAGTCGGTGTCGATCCACGCCGGGGCGACGGCGTGGCACGCGGCGATTTCGGCTTCGAGGTGATACGTCGAGATCTCGTCACCGGCAGCGGCGCGATCCAGGGCGCGCAGGCCCTCGCTGAGAAGCGCGCGGTCCCACAGCGAGCGATCCTGATCGCGAAGCAGGTACAGCTCGCCGTCCAACCCGCAGCGCGATCGAAACCGCGCGGCGTGCAGGAGCAGCAGCGCCAGCAGCGCCCACGTGCGCGGCACGGCGCTTGCGGGGTGGCGGGTGAGCAGCGCCGCCAGACGAATCGCCTCGGCCGAGATGTCCTCCCGGACCAGGACGTCGCCGGCCGTCGCCGCGTAGCCTTCGTTGAACATCAGATAAACGGCTTCGAGCACCGACTCGAGCCGATCGGCGAGATCGGCGGCGGCCGGCTGTCCGAACGCCAGATCCTTCTCGCGTAGCACGCGTTTGGCACGGACCAGCCGCTGCGCGATGGCGCTCTCCTGCACCAGAAACGCGCGGGCGATCTCGCCAACGCCGAAGCCGCCGACCAGCTTCAACGTCAGTGCCACGCGCGCCTCGTGAGATAGTACGGGATGACAGGTCAGAAACATCAGTGCGAGCTGGTCGTCATCGACCGCCGGCAACTCGCCAGCCAGCAACGCCTCCGGAGCCGTGCCGGTGCGCGACTCGTAGATCTCGGCGACGGCCTGGACCTTGTCCTCGACGATCTTGTGATGTCGCAGCCGGTCCAGTGCGCGATTACGGGCCACGCGAAACAGCCATCCGGCCTGATCGTCGGGCACGCCGCGATATGGCCACTGCTGGAGGGCCGTCACGAGCGCGTCCTGCACCGCTTCTTCGACAAGCGCAAGGTGCCGGGCGCCGATCGCGCGAGTGAGCGCCGCGACGATCCGCGCCGACTGGCGCCGGAACAGATGCTCCAGCAGATGGCTGACGTCCGTCATGGCGGCCGCACGCTCAGGGAGTGGGTTCAATCTCCCGAATCTCGATGGTTCCAAAGTCCAGGTGCGGGCAGTCCTGACACAGCGCGACCACCTCGTCGTAGCCACCGGCCTCGACCACGAAGAGGCCGCCAATCACCTCGCGGGCCTCGGCATACGGACCGTCCGTGACCCTGGCGCTCCCCTCCTGCCCGCGCATCACGCGGCCTTGACCATCGACGAGTTTGTACCCATCGACCTTGCGCCCGCCCGCCTGCACCTTCTCGCGCCAGGCGACGTAACGCTGAATGACCGCTTGAATGTCCGCGGGACTCATGTCCGGCGGCATGGTGCCGGAGTCGTGCAGCAAGAGCATGTAGTTCGGCATCGGTTCTCCTTACTGCCCTGACGACGATCGAGCTTCACCGTTATCGACACCTGCCCTACCCGCCCTACCCGCCCTACCCGCCCTAATCAGTAATCCATCCCCACGACGGCGCCGTGCTCGTCCACATCCAGCTTGTGCGCCTGCGGCGTCCTGCCCAACCCCGGCATCAGCATCATGCTGCCGGCAATCGCGACGACGAATCCGGCCCCCGCCGAGATCGTCGCGTCCGAGATCGTGAGCGTCCATCCGGTCGGCGCGCCCATCACTTTGGCGTCGTCCGTGAACGAATACTGCGTCTTGGCGATGCAGACAGGCAGATGACCATAGCCGTGCTTCTCGAATTGCTGCAGGCGCGTGCGCGCGGCGGGCTTGAACGCGACGCCGTCTGCGCCGTAGACCTTGGTCGCCACCTCACGAATCTTGGCCTCGAGGGTCGCCGAGCGATCGTAGAGCGGCTTGACGTCGTCCGGATTCGAGGCGTTCGCGGCAGCAACGACCTTGTCGGCGAGATCGACCATGCCGTCGCCGCCCCGCGCGTAGCCCTCGGAAAATGACGCATCGGCGCCCAGCGACACACAGTACGCGCGTACGAGTTCGAGGTCCGCTTCGGTATCGCTCGGAAAGCGATTGAGCGCCACGACGGCCGGCACGCCCCAGCGCTTGAGGTTCTCGAGATGACGCTTCAGGTTCGGGAAGCCGTTTTCGACCGGGCCGTCAGGCGAGCCGCCCTGTGCGCGCAGCGCCTTGAGCGTCACGATGACCACGGCCACCGACGGCACGTGGCCGCACATCGGCATCACCAGATCGAAGAACTTCTCGGCGCCGAGATCGGCGGCAAACCCCGTCTCGTTGACCACGTAATCCGACAGATGCAGGCCGATGCGCTGCGCGAGGACGCTGCTGGTGCCATGCGCGATGTTGGCAAACGGGCCGCAGTGCACGATGGCGGGCGCGCCCTCGGTCGTCTGGACGAGGTTGGGGAGCAGCGCGTCGTTGAGCAGCACCATCATCGGACCGACCGCCTTCAGGTCAGCCGCGCGAACCGGTGTTCCCGCGTAGCTGAAGCCGACGACGATCTCGCCCAGCCGCCGCCGGAGGTCGCCGCGGCTCTCGGCGAGCGCCAGTATCGCCATAATCTCGGACGCCGCCGTGATCACGAACCCGGTCTCGCGCGCCGGCCCGTTGGCGCGGCCGCCCAGGCCGATGGCAATCTGGCGCAGCGACCGGTCGTTCATGTCGATCGCGCGCGGCCACAAGATCTCCTTGGGATCGATGCCGAGCTCGTTGCCGAAATGCAAGTGCGTGTCGAGGAGCGCCGCCAGCAGGTTGTGCGCGGCCGTGATGGCGTGAAAGTCGCCGTTGAAGTGCAGGTTGATCTTGTCGAGCGGCGCCAGCGATGCCTTGCCGCCGCCGGTCGCCCCGCCCTTCTGGCCAAAGACCGGACCGAGGGACGGCTCACGCAGCGCCGCAACGGCGTTGTGTCCACGCTTGACCAGTCCCTGCGTGAGGCCAATGGTCGTGACGGTCTTGCCTTCGCCGCTCGTGGTCGGCGTGATCGCGGTGATCAGCACCAGCTTGCCGCGTCGCTTTGGAAAACGTTCGAGCACTTCGAGACGGATTTTGGCCGTGTAGCGCCCGTACGGCTCGAGCAGGTCGTCGGGGATCCCGAGCCGTTCGGCGATGTCGCTGATTGGATGCATAAGCGGTGAATTGTAGCTGCATCGCGGAATCGGCTTGCATTGACCCGCGTCTAAGGCTTAGATTGCCTAGGCATAGACGGTCGAGGCATTCATGACGCACATCCTCGCACTCGCCGCCGGCGTGCTCTGTACCGCCTGCGCCCTTGTCGCACTGGCCGCGAGGCGGTCGGCCACCGCCGTGGTCATCGACCTCGACGGCGCGGGTCTCGCGCTGGCGGTCCTCGCGGCGCCACTGCTCGGATGGGGAATGGGGTCGGCCGCTCAGCCACCGCACCGGCGAGTTGTCCAGCGCTGGGTCGGCGGCTGCGCGCTTGTCCTCGCCGTGGCCGCCGCCCTGGGGCTCGCCTATCCGAGACTTGTTCTGTTTCACCGCGAACAGCTGCGGTTCGCCAATGGCCCCGTGCAGCTGGCGGGCACGCTCTATGCGCCGCGGCATGCGCCCGCGGCGGCGGTCGTGCTCGTTCACGGCTCGGGGCCGGAAACCCGCGACCAATACCGCTTCTACGCGCGTTGGCTGGCGGAGCACGGCGTCGCGGCCCTCGCATACGACAAGCGCGGCACCGGCGCTTCGTCCGGGGTGCTCTACGAATCGACGTATGCCGCCTATGCCGGCGACGTCGTCGCCGCGGTCGATGCGGTCACGGCACATGTCGATATCGCTCCGAGGGCGGTCGGCCTGGTCGGGTTCAGCGAGGCCGAATGGGTTGCGCCGCTCGCGGC
>DATKDY010000249.1:0-8331 GCA_035512515.1 Vicinamibacterales bacterium | reverse complement strand
TGTACGCGGCCGCGTTGGGGCGCTCCTACAGGTTGGCACCGGCTTCCATCCCGAGCTGACCGGCCGCGACAACATCGCGCTGAGTGGGGCAATCCTGGGCATGTCGCGGGAGGAGATTTCCGCGGTCCACGAGCGCATCGTTGACTTTGCGGAGATAGGGCGCTTCCTGGACACGCCGGTGAAACACTACTCGACAGGCATGTACATGCGCCTCGCCTTCAGCGTTGCGGCGCACATGGAGGCCGAGGTGATGCTCGTCGACGAGGTACTGTCAGTCGGAGACGCGGCCTTCCAGAAGAAGTGCCAGGAGCGCATACGGATGCTCGTCGGCGCGGGCAGGACGGTGCTGCTTGTTAGCCACAACATGCGTTCGGTCACAGCAATCTGCGATAGCGCGATCATCCTCGATCAGGGTATGGCATGCTTTGCTGGCTCTATACCCGATGCCGTTGACTTCTATGAGCACGAGATTGTGGGTAAAAGTCAGGTCCAGTGATCCCCGCATGTCTGTAGGGACAACGGAGAAGCCAGGGGTGATCCGCTCGACGTGAAGCGACGCGCCGATGTTCGGCATCAGCAGGAATCGGATGTTGCGGAAGATGCTGAAGCGTCGGCTTCAGTCCTCCTGTTCCTTCACATTCCGAAGGCGGCAGGTACAGCGCTTGTCCGCGTGCTCGACTCGCTCTTTGATCCTGCGGAGCGTCTGCACCTATATGGTCGGCGAAACGACTCCCTAGATGCGCTCGATCTCCCGTCCCTGCCGCTTTCTCGGCGGCGACACCTTCGCTTTGTCGCGGGACACTTCTTGTACGGCATCCACGAATGGCTGCCGGCACCCTGCCAGTACATCACCGTCCTCCGCGATCCAGTCGAGCGAATCCGTTCCCTCTATGACCACTTTCTCAACTACCCTGAACCAGGAGAAGGAGACTGGCATAACTGGATCGTCAAGGAAGGAGCCGACCTTCACCGGTTTGTTGCGGAACAGCCTACAGCGCAGACGGACAACTACATGGTCCGATTGCTCGCGGGAAAGAGCCCACCGATCGGTGCTTGTTCGCGGGAGATGCTCGACCTCGCGAAGTATCATCTCGATGACTTCGCGCTAGTGATGTTTCAGGACGCCTTACGTCCTGGGCTGGCTCAGCTTTCCGCGCTTCTCGACAGAGACGTTCCCGTACTGCCTAGGTTGAATGTCGCCAGCTTGCGGACGCATGGCGTTCCGCAGCAAACGCGCGAGATGATCAAGGAACGTAATTCGCTCGATGTAGAGCTCTACGCCTATGCCCAGGCAAAGCGAGGGACTGCTGGAGCGAAAGGCGGTTGAGGTCCTACCTTCGTGCGCGAAGGATGGCGACGTCCTGGAGAAGCGAGCCCCGCCTCGCCGGAACGATATCGAGGACATCGAAGTATCGTTGCCAGTGGGATCGGACATACTTCTCGGAGTGGTAAGTGCTGCCGTAGTACTCTGGAAACACTTCAACCCAGTAATCAGACCGGCTGTATGCTATGCCGCCTGTCCTTGCCCAGCCCGACTGAACGGCCTTCAGCCGATCCGGTTCAGACAGCTGGAGATACGCTTCACTGCGGAACGTGACGAACAAGATACCGCCCGGACGCGTTACACGCGACCATTCGCCAAGCCAAGCATCTTGGTCTTCCTCGGACAGATGCGTTAGGACTGAGATGGCTACGAGAAGGTCGAACTCTGAGTCGGGTAGCGGCAGAGGTGGGGACTGGCGTCCCACGAAGAACGTGCCGTCGAGCCACTGATTACACCAGTTGATTGCAGAGACCTGCAGGTCACATCCGACGATCTCCGACTGGTGGTAAAGGGGCAAGGCACGGCTTAGTCGCCCACACCCGCAACCGAAGTCGAGGATTCGCCAAGTAGCTCGATCACTGATATGCGGCGTCGCCGCGTCGACAATCATTGCAGCGATGCTGTGACTCGAATGAATAAAGTTCTCAGCGCTTGGGGAGCCGACCACGGTTTGCATCAGCCATCCAGGCGGGACAGCGACACCGCGATCGTACGTCACGTAATCGGTCGAGAGGAGGTCGCGGCTCTTGAGGACGCGTAGCACTCCCCCGTCGCCGCTGTGGACCTCAACGACTGCACCCGCAGGCCAATCAAGCTCGTCTAAGAGATGCTGAGGTAACGAAACGTGGCCGCTGTTGACCGGGATGCCCCTCTCGCTCGCCTGCAGCGTCAACACGCCGTCGCTCGCACTCAACTCGACGCGGTCGAGAATGCCAGCGACACGGGCGGCGACAGGCGGAATCGGTAGCAAGGTGCGCCGAATGAAGCATGTTTCGAGCGGCATTGTTTGACTCAGTCCTGAATGAGGAACCCTAACCAGCACGTGCGTCCGCGGCGAGGCCACTTGGCTCAGCGAGCCCATCCCGTACTGCTATAGCGGTCTCGATGCATGTCCTGAGGGTGTCTCGTGCCTTCTCGCGCCGATAGCGTCTGCGGACAAACTCAAGACCGGCTTCCTGCACACGCCCCCACAGCTTGCCATCCGTGTAGAGGCTGATGGTCGCTTCGGCAAACTCTTCCGGCGTTCCTGCAACCAGGGCTTCTGTGCCACTGCCTATCTGCAGTTGCTCAGCCAAGAGCGGGGAGACGACGCATGGTACTCCATTGGCCATCGCCTCTACTACCTTCAATGGCAAGCCTGCCGCAAAGCGATGAGGTGCAACAAATACACGCGCTTGGTGATAGAAGGGAGCCAGATCGTCAACAGCGCCAGTCAAATGGGCTGAGTGGGCGTGGCGAGCAGCGGAAGCATATAGCGCGGGTGTGGGATCCGCACCTACTATGGTGATCCGGCAGCCGAGTCGCGCGTGGATCGCCGGGAATGCGGTATCCAGAAAGTGCGACATAGCATCGCTATTGGGAGGAGTCGCGAGGTTGCCTACAAACAGCAACCCATCGCGGTTATCGAACGGTAGCGAACCTTCGTCGGTGTCGATCGAGGTCCCCCACACGAAGATCGGGCGGCCGTTGTACCGAGCACGGAAATGCTCGGCTTCCAAATCGGTGACTGTCATGATGGCGTCCGCCGGCCGTGCAAGCTCTAGTTCGCTCTCCATCTGCGAGCGAGCGGCCTCAGGCGTTAGCGGCTCACCGACGATCTCGGCCTGCAGCTTGTCGCGTATAGCAAATACGGCCTCCGCGTCGTAGACGATGGCGGCTCCCGGGTTGAACCGCTTGATTGCGTCGATAAAGCGCGCGTTGTGAGGACGGCTGACGATGGCCGCCTGGTACAGATCGGCGCGCGGCGCGAGTCTCGCTTCGATCTCGGCGGATCCGTAGAGCACTTCGATCCCCAGCTCCTCCAGGGCGGTAGTTTCCGGCTCCAAGCGCGTCTGATCGAGTACAGGCAGGTAAGTCACGACATAGTCGTTCTCGCAAAGAGCGGTAAGCAGCGCCTTCGTTCGGGGAAACCCACTTCCTAATGCAGCGGCAGGAATCCTGTCATCAACGACGAGAACCCGACGACCCGTGCGCCGGTCGCGAGCAGCGTACAGCGACAGCTGAGATGGATCGCTCTGCTTCGCGAGCGTCCCTTGCCACTTCGCGACGAACCGCTCTCGGTTTCGCTGCTGGAGGGCGATTGCCGGTCCGGATCCGCTGCTCCCGAACTCGGTATGAAACACCACCGAACGTGGCTGATACATGACTGTGTAGCCGGCATCCCACAGGGCCAAACAGAGGTCGACATCTTCGTAATAGGCGGGGGCGTAGCGTGGATCAAACCCGCCCACCTTGTTGAAGGCATCTGCCCTGACCAGAAGGGACGCGGCGGAGCAATAGTCGACTGCACGAACATAGTTGTATTCGGGATCCGAGGGATTGGCGTCGCGCCCGTACCCGTGTCCGGAGCCGTCTCGCCAGACGATCGAACCTGCCTCTTGGAGACGCCCGTCGGGAAAGACGAGCTTAGAACCGGCTGCACCACAGCGAGGGAACTGCTCGAACATCGCTATGAGCGACGAGAGCCAGCCAGGAGTAACCATAGTGTCACTGTTGAGAAAACAGACAGCGGAAGCTCGTGAGGCGTCTGCTCCTATGGTGCACGCGCGCCCAAACCCGAGGTTGTCCTCGTTCAAGATCACGTCGACGTTATCGAGTCTACCGAGTAAGTCCCGAGTCTCATCTTGGGAACCGTTGTCGACTACGATCAGCTCGAATGCCGTATCCTCGGAGTTCGCGAGCAGTGCCTCTAAGGCGAGATACGTTAAGTATGCTTGCCCATAAGTCGGGATGACAACACTTGCAGATGGGCGCTGGTGCCGCGGAAACCGCAGTCTGTGATTTGAAACAAGAAACGCGCTCAGTCGTGATTGAGCGAGAGCGTCCGCAGGAGTCCGTCGCTTATCTAGAGGGGCCGAGCGTGCCGCGGGCAGCTCCAGCATCTGCGTTCGCGAAAGGCTCGTCGGCAAAGTCGCGGCGTTCGGTCGCACGCGCTCGAGTGGAAGTCTCTGATGCGTCGTAGCCTCGTTGCCGATGCTCGTCTCAGCTGTGCCTGCCGGCTGTAGGAGAGAGGGCGGGCGTGGAAGACGGCCCTCGGCCGCACCGTACTCCAGATAGTGGAGAAGCGGGTTGAGTCCGAGAACTTCGACGTCCGGGTTCTGCGCAAGGTACCAATCAGTATCGAAGCTAGGGCTCGGATCGCGAGCTTCTCGCGCACCGAATCGGAGGTAGTGATCGAGTGGGTTGATTCCGCTGGCGGCTACGTCTGGATTGCTCGCAATATACCAGTCCGTATCGAAAAGTGGATTGGGATCACGGCCCTCTCGCGCACCATGCCGGCGATAGTGACGTTGTGCCGAAACTCCGCGCTGTCTCACATCTGGGTAGCGTGAGAGGTACCACTCGACGTCTAGCAACGGGTTTGTCCAGCCGAACGGCAGCTTCCACAGAAGGCGCAGTCCGATGTAGCGGACCCGTGAAAAGAAGCTGCGCCAGCGGTACCGCCTAGTTAGCAATAGCGCCTCATGGAGCGCCTGCGCGCGGTGCTCAATGAGAGCGAGCTCTCCTAGTGCTCGCTTGATCTCGACCTCATGTGCTTGGGCCGCCGCTTTCGTACTACGGACGACGCTCGTTAGATGCTCGATCTCGCTGCCCCGCTCGGCCAGGGCCGACTGCAGCCGCTCGATGTCGGCCTCTCGTTCAGTCACCGCCGCCGCCAGCCGCTCAGTCTCGCCGCCTCGCTCGGCCAACGTCGACTGCAGCCGCTCTATCTCCGTGCTCCGCTCGACGAGGCTGTGCTGAAATCGCTGGGCGTCGGCCTCTCGCTCGGCGACTGTCTCCTGCAGGCGCTTGATCTTGGCGGCCCGGTCAGCGAGGCTGTGCTGAAATCGCTGGGCGTCGGCCTCTCGCTCGGCGACTGTCTCCTGCAGGCGCTTGATCTCGGCGGCCCGCTCGGCCAAGGTCGACTGTAGCTGCTCGATCTCGGTACTCCGCTCGGCGAGGTCCTGCTGCAGCCGCTCGACCGAGCCCCGCAACTGCTGGTTCGCGGTCCGCGACGACAGCTTTTCTCGCTCCTCGACTCGAGCACGCCGATGAGTCGCCACCAGCGCCGCTTCCCAGCTGGCGGAGCGCTGCGTCTCTATCGAGAAGTGCTTGCGCGCGTCGACTGGTCCAATACTCCAGAGCTGTTGGAGGCGTTCTATCGTCTCTGGCAATCGCCCATCAGGAAGGAGGCGAGCCGGGTGCGTTGCTCTTCTCAAGGTCGGTTCGATCGAGGCTTGTGCGGCGCCGGTGTCAAAAGCCGCTGGGACGCCGAGATCGATTAGAGCGGAGAACAAGTCCGGCAGAATCCGCTCGGCATCCTGAGCGAGTGATACGTAATCAAGGGCAACGACAGGAAGTCCCTCCAGCCCCGCGCCAAGATGCCGGTGGTAGGCGCCCCAGAGTGCGAGTCCCAGTTCGAGTGGGAAACCATTCCGAACGGATAGAGACCATGCCACCTCTGCTGGAGGTCTGAGGCAGACTACGGCAACGAACCGATCGAGGAGTATTTGTCGCCACCAGGGAAGTAGCACTGATATCCGTGGATCCTTGAGAACCCAAGGTTGCGGACCGGCGAGGTGTGCTTCGACGAGCCGGCGCCCTTCTTCGATAAAGTCGGGTCTATCCGGAGGGGTCGCCGGCGGATCGGGATCGGGTGCATCCCACGTCCATCCCAGGGAATGAAGCAAGCGGTCATTGAGCGCGGTGACATCCAGACGCTCGGTAAACCCGGCAGGATTCTCTGATAGTGGAGCCATCAAAGCACCGTCATTGCCCGCGAACAAGCCAGCTCTGCGCAGGGCTCCTGCCACCGCCGACGTCCCGCTGCGGTGCATGCCGAGGACGACTACATTCAGCGAAGCGCGCGCTTGATCCGCGCTATTCCGCCTGCTTGTAGATACAGTCTCCCGGCCTCGCTTCGCGCTCCGGGTGACTTGATGGGCCCTGTGATCACGCACGATCAACTACTCGTCCCTTCACAGCCCGTCCCCCAGCGGTCGACGCTGAGAATTCGCTTCTCGTGCACTTGGCCGCTTAGCGACCACTTCGTTTATTAGGTACCGGCGCTTACTGAATGCGTGGGGCGCGGCACGAAAGAACTTGGGCAAAGAAATCAAGCGGAGCGGATCAGCCACGAGCATATAACCCAACGACGTCAGCTCGCGTAGCACTATCCATGGCAAGTCCCGGACATACCCCCACAGCTCTTCGTTCTTTACCTGCATGAGCCGCTGGTTCCGCCACGAAAGTATTTTCACCTGGCGCGGAATGGCGCGGCCAGCTCGGATCACACCGACAATATTCGACGCTCGCGTGCCGCCGGCTCCACGGGCGTGCCACGCAAGAGCGCTCGGCGTGTACCAGGCCTCCCACTTGAGCAGGCGAAGCCGCCATGCCAGATCCACGTCTTCCTTGTACATGAAGAAGTCCTCGTCGAGGATCTCCCAGCTGCCGGTGCTTGCCGGCAGGCGGGCGTCGAGGAGTGCCGCACGTCGGTAGACGGGGGCGGGACCGTCCGCACCCCAGACGGATCCCGGAGCGCCGTGCGCTGGTCCGTCCTCCTCGCCCTGTCCACGGCTGACTACCCGCCGGTCGCGATACATGACGAGGCCGGTGCTATCCAGAACCGATGAACGTGTGCCATCGGGGGTGAGCCGCCGGAGGCGGCCCTGGACGGCGGCTATGCGACCGTGCAGCGCAAAGGGCTTGGTCGCCTCCTCCAGGAAGCGCTCGTCGAGTTCGATGTCCTGATTGAGCAGGCAGACGAAGTCTCCCCTGGCCCGAAAGATGCTCCGGTTGTGCGCCTTGGCAAAGCCCAGGTTTTCGCTCGATTCGGAGAGGACGAGGCGTCGATCGCGCTCGGCCTCCGCCCGCAGCCAGCCGACGGTTCCGTCCGTCGAGGCATTGTCGATGACGAGGACCTCGAGCGGTTGGAGGGTCTGGGCGCGAAGCGTGCGCAGGCATCCGGGCAGCCACTTCAAGCCGTTGTACGTCACGAGCGAGACCGTCACCCGCGGAGCAGCCGGATCTGTCTGCTCGGCGGTCATCGTTCGCTGCCCGGAGAGGTGGCAGTTGGTCGATTGCCGGGCACGCCGAAGCGTGAAGGCCCAAGGCGCCGAAGGCCTACGCTCGCGAGCTGCAGCCACTCACGCATGGTGATCGCGGTATGGACCAGGACGGTCACGGCAAGCGGGTACTGCGCACGGTAGTGCTCCTCATAGAAGATGCGCATGCCGCTGTGGAAGTGACGGATGGCACGCGCCGGATCGAGGCGCGAGCTCTGGCGCTTCATGTGCCTGACCGTCGTGACCGGCGTGTACATGATCCGCCAGCCGGCGTGCTTGATGCGGTAGGCCCAGTCCGTGTCCTCGCAGTACAGGAAGTAACGCTCGGAAAGCAGCCCGACCGACTCCACGACGTCCGCGCGGACCATCATGAACGCGCCGCAGGGCTGGTCGATCTCGGCTTCCTGCCACTCGTCGAGATAGGTCAGGTTGTACTGCGCGATCGCGGGGTGGCGCGGCAACAGCTTCGAGAGCAGCGTCACCCGGAAGAGGGAGCGCAGGGGCGTGGGAAACAGCCTGCGGCAGGCGACGTCGAGCGAGCCATCGGGCAGCTCCAGTCGGCACGTGGCGGAGCCCACCTCCGGCCGCGCGTCCATGAACTCGACCATCAGGCGCAGCGTCTCGGGCGCGACGAATGCGTCGGGGTTGAGCAGTAGCAGGTAGCGGCCGCGCGCCAGGCGGAGGCCCTGGTTCGAGGCGCGGCTGAAGCCCAGGTTTTCCTCGTTTCGGAACACCTGAACT
>DATKDY010000248.1:0-8245 GCA_035512515.1 Vicinamibacterales bacterium | reverse complement strand
CGGACTCGCGCCGGCGCCTGGCGAGAACACGGTGACGAGCCCGCCGGGTCTGCCGTCGGGCGGCGGTGGGCTCTACGGCACGGCGGCCGACTACTTCCGGTTCGCCCAGATGCTCCTCAACGGTGGCGAGTTGGATGGTCAGCGCATCCTGAGGAAAACATCGGTCGACATGATGCGGACCAATGTGCTGAGCGAGCAGGTGCTCAACTCGAAGTCGGGCATCGGCCAGGCGCAGTTCTCACCGGCGCAGGGGTTCGGCTATGACGTTGCGGTCGTGCTCGACCCGGACGCGGCGAAGCGGCAGGTCGGCAAAGGCAGCTACTGGTGGTGGGGCATTGCCGGCACCTGGTTCTGGATCGATCCGGCCAACGACGTCGTCTTCGTCGGAATCATTCAGCGGCGCGGCGGTGTGCCTGGCGCGGCGAACCACGAAGACGTCTCGCGCCGCGTCGTTGCCGAGGCGCTGCGGCCTGGCGGCTAGGCGCCTGGCTCCTCGGCGCTAGGAGCCTCGAGCGCCGTGACGTTCCGGCACCTGGCTGGGCGTGCCGCCGGTTGCCGGTACGCGGAAGATCTTCCGGGGCGTCGGCGCAAACAGAATCTCCCCTCGTGGTTCCAGGTGCCGCCGTAAAAGCCGGGCGAATCACACACGACTCGCGTCGGGCCTCCCGAGATGTCGGCGATCGCGCCGGTCCTCGAGCGAGGGGGCGGGACACTGGACGGGGCCGCGTGTCGCAGGCTACGCTGATGGTTGCATGATCGCGTCCGCAGCCGCTCGAGAGCACCTGTTCACGTTCGAGGAGTACGTCCGGATTGCAGAGCACAGTCCGACGCGGCTCGAGTTCTGGGACGGGGTCATTCTCGACATGGCGGGTGGAACACCGCGTCACTCCGCCATCTGCAACAACATCGGTCACATCGTGGGCGGTCAGCTCCGCGGCCGCCCGTGCCGCGCGTACGACGCGAATCTGAACGTCCGTTCGAGCGTCGTAAACCGGGCGACGTTCGCCGACGCCACCATCGTGTGCGGTGCGCTGCAACTCGATCCGACGGACAGGACCGGGCAGACGGTACTCAATCCTTCCCTCTTGATCGAGGTCCACAGTCCCAGCACAGAAGCCGACGACTGTGGACCGAAGCTCGACTGCTACAAGACCATCGCAAGCGTGAAGGCCGTCGTTCTCGTGTCACAGGACGAGCGACGGATCGCCGTGCACGAACACCAGCCCGACGGACGCTGGTCCGAGACCGTGCACGTGGACGGCATGGTGGAGTTGCGCGCCATCGGTTGTACGCTGCCCCTGGACGAAGCGTACGAAGACCTGCCCGAGTGACAAGAGGTCGAGCGCCGCGCCGAAGTGCTCGGCCCGGACCGGGCAGGCGACAACCGTGCGGACCCACGCGAGACCACAGGCGGAACCTCCGAGCGGAGGTCGTGCCGGCGTGACGCCTATGGCAGCAGGTCGAGCGCTTGCGAGTAACGAGGACCCACACGAAGGGTGCTGAAGTCCCGCCGGTCGGTCGTGAGCACGCGATACACCTTGCGACGCTCAGCGAGCGCGGCAACCGTCCCGTCGACCAGCCCCAGATTCAGATCCTCGAACTTCGCGTCGAATTGAAGGGCGCGAACGAGATCGGACGGAAGGGGGAGTTCGTATTCATACCTGGTGGCCGGGTCGAAGATCTCAGCGACGAGCTTGCGCATCGCAGCCCGCTCGCCGCGCAAGAAGTAATCGACTTCAGCCAGCACCAATCCAGGGACGATCACTATCGTCGCCTCTTTCAAGGCAGCTTCGTAGTCTGGAAAGCTCGCGGTGCCGTCCGCCCGGCGAGCGAGTGCGCGAAGCAACCCGCCCGTGTCGGCGATGATCGCGCGACTCACTCCTCAACGTCGCGAAACAGCTCGGACTCGTCGCCAAGCTTGGTATCCGTCGACTCGAAGAGTCGTGTTGACGGCGGACGGCGCCCCCTGTAGTACCGAGATGCCACGACCCGCAGACCTTTGCGAACGAGATCGGATGCGGAATGACCAGCGGCGCGAGCGCGTTTCAGGGCGCGCACATCCTCCTCATCCAGGCGAACAGTGGTCGAAATCAGCCGTGCCATACAGTCACCATACAGCAGGCATCTTGCCGTTGCAACGCCAGCTCCTGGCTTCGCGAACGCGCCGGCGGTTCCCGCTGCAGCGCCTTCCCAGCCGCGCTGCAGCCCGTACACTCCGCGCGTGGCGCGTCGTGACGAAGTGGACAGCCGACGTCTGCTTCACGCTGTTCTTCTCCAGCGGGTGCAAGTCCCGTCTCGGTAAGCGCCGGAGCGCCGTGTAGCAGACCCCAGGCGCCCAAGCTGATTCCGACGAGCAACGATCTGGTGGGTGACGCTGCTCGGCGATCTCTCGCTGCTCTACGGCGGGCTCGACGCGGCCGGCGCCAGTCGTATCTGCATCGATACGACAACCGGCCCTCCGAGGCCGCCATCCACGTCGGCTTCCACGGTGGCACGGGCCGCTTCGGCGGCGCGACCGGCAAGGGCGTGATCAGCGTGTGGGTGACACCGGCGTCGCCAGGTGCTCTGCTTGCGGCCGAGGCTGGCACGTTCACGGGGTGGGTCGGGAAGTCGCCGCCTTCCTTGACCATCGTGTGTCACGTGGACTAGTATTGGATAGTGTCTAACGTCCAATCACAGTCCATATGGACTCCATCCACGGTTCATCCGGTGCGCCGCCTGGCCATCGAGGCGTGGCGGCGCGCCGGCGCGATGGGCCTCGTCTCGCCGGACGCGGCGTCATCGGATTCGCCCGACCTCGCCCATCTCCTGCAGCAACTGCGCGAGGCCGGCATCGCGCGCCTGCCAGCCATGCGACTCGCCACGGCCGTCTCCCCGTCCACCGCTGAGGCCGAGAAGGTCCTCCGCTTCGTCATCGCCGCACTCGACGCCTCACCGGTGCCGTCGTACGAATGGCCGGCCGTCTCGCGCGTGCTCGACGCGGACCAGCTCGGCGCGTTACTCAACATCTCGCCGGCGAGCCTGCGCCGCTATGCCGCAGGCGAACGTAAGACGCCGGACGAGGTCGCCGCGCGCCTCCACCATCTGGCGCTCATCGTCGGCGATCTGGCTGGCGCGTACAACGACGTCGGGGTTCGCCGCTGGTTCCACCGCGCGCGCACGGCCTTGAACGGCCGGACGCCCGCCGCGCTGCTCTCGGGCGACTGGAACCCGGACGAGGAGGAGCCACGGAAGGTGCGCGAGCTGGCCCGGTCGCTGGTGACGATGTCGGCGACATGATCGTCTTCCGCCAGACCGATCCGCGGTATCCGTTTCTCTGGAGCGACGCCGCCCAGCCCGCCGCCCGCTGGCACGGCGAGGGGGAGGGGCCGGCCCACTACTTTGCCGATACGCCGGACGGCGCGTGGGCCGAGCTGCTGCGCCATGAGGAGATCACGGACCCCGAAGACGTCGCGACACTCAATCGCGCGCTGTGGGCCGTCGAGATCGGCGACGATCGGCCGAAACCGGTGTCGCTGCCGACGGCGGTGTCGACTGGCGATCTGGAGTCGTACGCCGCGTGCCAGGCACACGCCCGGCGCCTGCGTGCGCGAGGCGCCCGACGCCTGGTCGCACCGTCGGCGGCCCTGGCGGCCGGCGGCGCCACCGGCCGCAGGATTGTAGACAGCCGGGAACAGCCGGGATTGCGCCAAGACGGCCGCGTCATCATCCTCTTCGGCGACCCTGCCCGGCTGATTGGATGGCAGGTGGTCGAGCGCGGTGCGCCGCCGCCGGATGTCGTCTCGCGCGTGCGTCACGTTGCCCGATGAGTCGATCGCGCGACGGCCATTCGACGCATCAAGGCCACGCGTCGCCTGGGGCGCCGCTATTCCGCGTGCGACACCGCGGATGAACGTTGAACCCGTCCGCCGTGTGCTCGACGCGCTCGGCGCCCCCTACAATAGGTGCCCGTCACCACGACATCGATATCCACGGCCAACTCGGCATCGCGAAATCCACGACTCCCCAGGCGCCGCTCGCGGCCTCGGCTTGCAGCGGGATGAGAATGAGAACCTCTCCTCTTCGGCCCGCGCGGTGTGGGCAAGTCGGCGTGGACCAGGGCGCAGTTCCCCGGCGAGCGCTCGTGCACGGCTGACTGCCGTTCGCGTAAACGGAGCCCGAACCGGCCGACTTCGTCAGGAGCCATGCCGGCGCGGCCGGTGGCCGTCAGTGCCGCACAGCGCGGCTGACCTGCTGCAACCACGCCACCAGATCGGTATTGTCGAGTCGCGCGAAGCCGCCCGTGTCCCGCGCCAGCAGACGAAGGCTCTCCTGACTCGTGTTCCAATAGTGCCGCCACACGTCGGCATCGACGCCCAGATCGGGCGTTGGTGGTCCGCTGATGAGGCGCGTGTCGATCGGAAAGACCTGCACGCCTGCCGCTTTCGCAACGGCGATCAGGCCGACGGGACGATCACACTGCGGGCCGTGTCCGGCATGGAACCGCAGGTAGCCGTTGCTGATGTAGATGGCCGCCTTGCGCCGATCCGGCACATCCGCGATGCTGGTGATCGCCTCGCACGCGGCAGCGAGCGCCACCGACGAGCGATAGCTCACTTCGTCCACCCACCCGACCCCGTGGATGACGTCGCCCAGTCTCAGCCCGTTGCCGTTAAGGTCGCGCGTTCGACGGATGAGCCATTCGTGGTCAGGCGTCGTGTCGATAGAAAACCTCGGCGACACGACCGCGCGGGCGGCGAGCAGGTCGCCCTGGGCCAGCAGTTGCGTGGAGATTGTCCTCACCAGATTGCGCAGCAATCCGGTATCGCTGAAACGCACGTGCAAATCGTCGACGAAAATCAGCCAGAGGACGCCGGACGGCCGCGGGGAGGCGGTTGGCGCCGTCCGCGGGGCGCCGGCACAGCCACTCACCAGGCACCCGCCCAGCGCCAGGAGCGTGACCCACCGTGGCCCAACTGCCAACACAGATTACGCAGATTACACAGATTGCGGAGACAAAGGCCAACACAGATTTCATGGATTACACAGATCATTATTTTGATTCTGGTGATGACGCCATTGGCAGCCAACGGCTCCAAACCGCTCGACGGCCGGCCTTTCTCGAGTGTGCTGTCGGAAGTACTGTCGGGAACGTCCGCTCGTGAAGAGATGGGCCCTTGGTTTCCACACGACGCCGTTCCAGCCGACGGCCCGGACGCACCGCTGGTCTTGCCGGAGTACGCTGCCGGAGGCAGGCCGGATAGGATGATTCTCGGACTCAGGGGCGACAGTGGCCGACTTGACTGACTGGAACGTGCGCGGCCCGGTGTGGCGACTGCGAACAGAGCTCGCCGAATGGGATCCCACCCACGGCACGTGGCAGGCGGCTCGCGGTGTCTCGGCCGTCACGTTCCGTCGTGACGGGCAGATCAGCGACGGCGAGTCCCACTATCCAAATGGATCGGTCAGGCGGTGGGCGCGACTTTACGACGATGGCGGCCGGATGATCGAAGCGCAGGCATCGGTGGACGACGGGCACAGGACTCGGGTGCTCGATTCCTACGACCTACATGGGCGCGTGACGAACGCTGTGGAGGTGGCCGCTGGCGGGACTCGCCGGCAACTCGACACCTGCAGCTGCGACGCCGCCGGGCGCAAGACGAAGGATCACGGCTCTGCTGGCCGAGCACCCAAACATCCAGAACATCCATTACAGCGTCGAGGGCTCGGAAGTCGCCTACAGCGCTCCTGGAGCGGCGACGCTGACGGTCACGTATGACGATCGCGAGTTGCCGGCGGAAGCCAGTTTTCACGATGCGCACGGTGGCGTCATAGGCCGCATCGTGTTTTCGAGAGACGGCAATGGACACGTGCTCACCGAGGTCGTGCACTTCAGCGGAGAGGACCCGTTTGCGGGCTCGCGCGTCCGGACGGCGAGATCGGCATGGATGATGAGGCCGGAGCGCGCTTCCAAGGAAAAGAAACTTGTGTTCGACGCTCTCGATTCGACTATCAGTACGACGCGCACGGAAACTGGATCGCGCGAGTCGCCTGGAGCCGGACAGAGTCCGAGCCGGAGTTCTCGCGTCGAACCTCGAGCGGCGGATGATCACGTATTACGAGCAGTAAGCTCGGTTCTTCAACGTGACGATCACGATCGCTGAACGAATCGTGGGTTGCCTCCAGGGCATCGCGATCGGTGATGCCATTGGTAAGCAAGCCGAGCGGCTCTCGCGCGAAAACGTGCTCCGCTGCTATCCGCAGGGCATCCGGGGATTCGAGGGCGCCCCGGGCGACGTCATTCCCCGTTATGTGGGGAATTCGAAGCACCAGTGGCGAATCGGCGAGACCACGGACGACACGGAGCGGACGCTCGCTGTGGCCCGCGTCGTCATTGCCGAACGAAACCTTTCGCATATGAGCATCGGCCGCGAAATGCTTCGATGCACGAAGTGTGTGCACCCTGGTGTCAGGTCGCTCTGGGAATTTCACGAGGCTGCCGATCCCGCGCGAGTGGCGAGGACGCATGACGGTTGCGGTGCGGCGATTCGCGTGGCGCCCGTTGGCATCTTCTACTCCTCGGACCGTTTGGACGACATCGTGAGCGGTGCGCGCGAGGCATCGATTTCGACGCACGGCGGCTCGCTGGCCATCGCCGCCGCCGCTGCAACGGCGGCTGCGGTGTCAGCAGCCATCGATGCCGCTTCTCCATCCCGGATTCTGCAACTTGCCGAAAGAGCCGCGGCGCAGGCCGAGAGCCGGTGGCCAGGCTGCGCGGCCCCGGCCTTCGCGAATGCGATTCGCGCTGTCCACGAGGCTCTCGCGTCGCTGCCTGCTCTTCGAGCGGCAGACGTGGCCACGCGCTGCTTTCCTGATCGGCCTCTCACGATCGTGCCGCTGGCGTTGGGACTGGCCTCACTCATGAAGTCCGCAGAAGATGCGATCCTGCTGGCGGCAAACGTCGGCGGCGACAGCGATTCGGTTGCCTCGATAGCCGGTGGAATTCTGGGCGCCCTGTATCCGAGCACGGTGAATCAGCAATGGTACGAGGTCGTCGAGCGTGTCAACGGCCACGGTCTGACGGCGATTGCCGCGAAACTCACCGGGCTCCGCCGCTGATCACCCCGCCACTGGCACTCGACCGCCTTGCAGCCGTTGACGGCTGGTGCGATGATGGGCGCCCGCGGGCTGAACCCGCCATTGAAGCGTTTTGGGTTGAACGGCGTCAAAAAGGAGGTTGAGATGGCAACTCGGCACATGCTGTTCTCCTGTCTTTTCGTTGTCCTGGTTACCGTCACCCCTGCCGAAGGCCAGGATCCGGCCATGAACTTCGTGGCCCACCTGGATGGCGGCCAGGAGGTGCCCGCGCGCGAGACCGCGGCGACCGGTCAGGCGATCTTTCGGCTGAACCGGGATGGCACGCAGCTCTCGTACAGGTTGATCGCCGCCAACATCGAGAACGTAGTTGCCGCCCACATTCACCTTGGGCCCCAGGGGGTCAACGGCGCAGTCGTGGCCTTTCTGTTTGGCGCCGTCCCGCCGGGCGGCGGGAGAACCGACGGTGTGCTCGCCGAGGGCGTGATCACGGCAGCGAATCTGGTAGGGCCACTCGTCGGGCAGAATTTGAGCGTGCTGGTCGCCGCGATGCAGAGCGGTGGCGCGTACGTGAACGTTCACACCAACGACGGCATTGACCCTCCCAACACCGGGCCAGGAGATTTTCCGGGAGGTGAGATCCGTGGCCAGATCCGTCATGTTGGCCGCTGAGCGGCGTGGCGGGAGTTTCACTCTCGCCTGGCACGCGCTCGGCATCGCGTGGACGGCCACGCGACGTTGAGCCCGTGAAATCGATCGTGTGGCTGAACCCCGATTCTCGACGACGCCATGATGGTGGATGTGCTTCGGCAGTTTGGCGACATCGACATCTATCTGTTTGACCAGCTGCTGCGCGGGCGCATCGCCCCCGGGATGCGCGTGCTCGACGCGGGATGTGGATCGGGCCGCAACCTCGTGTACCTGATGCGGTCCGGCTACGAGGTGTTTGGGATCGACGCCGATGCGGCGTCGATCCGGGCTGTCCGACGACTTGCGGGGAGTCTCGCGCCGCATCTCCCCCCGGACAATTTTCGCGTGGAGGAGGTCGAGCGGACCACCTATCCGGAGGCGTTTGCGGATGTCGTGCTCAGCAGCGCCGTCCTGCACTTTGCGCGCGACGACGCGCAATTCACGGAGATGCTCCGCGGCAGTTGGAAGGCGCTGCGGCCGG
>DATKDY010000247.1:0-8991 GCA_035512515.1 Vicinamibacterales bacterium | reverse complement strand
CGCATCTCGATCGACGAGACGAAGACCGACAAGTGGGGCCTGCCCGTGCTCGCCATCGACTGCGCGACCGGGGAAAACGAGCGACTGATGCGGCGCGACATGATGAACGACATGGCCGAGATGCTCGAAGCCACCGGCGTCTGAGAAGTGCGCGTGTTCGACAACGGATACTTCCCGGGGATGGGCATCCACGAGATGGGCACGGCGCGGATGGGCCGCGATCCCAGAACGTCGGTGTTGAACGGCCACAACCAACCAGGTATGGGACGCCCCGAACGTGTTCGTGACCGACGGCTCGTGTATGGCCTCGGCGGGTTGCCAGAACCCGTCGCTCACCTACATGGCCCTCACCGCGCGCGCGTCGGCGTTCGCGGTGGACGAGCTCAAACGCGGCAACCTGTAATCAGTGGGGCAACCGATGGACCAACCGATTGCCTCGGATTAGGCCGCTCAACGCGATCGGGCGTTCGGCATGACGCGCCGCGAGGCGGTGCAGCGCGTGACGGCGTTACTCGGTGGCGCGGCGCTGGCTGGTGGCGAAGGCCTGCTGGCATTCTCGTTCGATGCTGCCTCGATGAACCAGGCGATGGCCCAAGGCGTCGGCACCTTCACGGCGGCGGACGTGGCGCTGCTGGATGAAATCGCCGCGACCATCCTGCCCGAGACCTCGACACCGGGCGCAAAGGGCGCGAAGGTGGGCGCGTTCATGGCGCTCATGGTGGCCGCCACCTACACCGAACAGGCCCAGCGCGTCATTCGGGACGGGATGGGCCAACTGGACGAGGCCTGTCAGAAGGCGCACGGGCAGCCGTTCATGGCGGCATCGCCGGCCCAGCGCCTGATGCTGCTCGAAGGGCTCGACCGCGAGCAGAAAACGGCGACCGAGGAGCGCGCCTCCCCGCCGCGATCACGCGCGCCGATTGCCGCGTCATCAGCACCGCCCGGGCGTAACGAACCGCCCCACTACTTCCGCCTGATGAAGGAGCTCGCCCTGCTCGGCTACTTCACCTCGGAGATCGGCTACACGCAAGCGATGCGCTATAGCGAAGCGCCCGGACGATTCGACCCCTGCGTGCCGCATGCGCCGGGCGACAAGTCCTGGGCGCCACATGCGTGATCGAGCTCGTTTGCGTCCCCAGCGGCTCGGACCGTCGCATCAGACGACTCGACGAACCCGCCGCCGGTCAGGCATGCCGAATCATCGGACTGGAATGCCTTCGTTCGGCAGCGGCGGCGTGAGCGTTGGCGCCACGCGCTTCGCGCTGGCCCGTTCGTAGGCAAACGCCAGTTGCAGCAGCCGTGTTTCGCTGAAGGGACGCCCCAGGAACTCGATGGCGATGGGCAGCCCCTCGGCGGTCGTGCCGGCCGGCACGACGATGGCCGGTAGACCGGCGATGGAGCTGAGCGGGTTGTCGCGCGGCCCGCGATCGGCCGTCCCGAGCAGCGGCGCGCCCAGGCTCTTATAGGGATAGACGAGCGCTTCCACTCGATACCGATCCATCAGCTCCACGATCACCCGCCGCAGCATGGCCCGATTCTGCAGCCGCGCCTGGTACGCCGGGTCGAAGTCCAGCGATGCGATGACGAGCGCCTGCTTGATGGTTCCGTCCATGTTCTTCAGGTACTTGCCGGTGGCCACCAGCTCCTGCAGGCTCCTCACCGGGGTGTCCGGTCCGCGATCCCTGAGATAGGCGTCGAAGGCCAAACGGAACTCCGGCCCGCTGACGCGCGTCGATGGAAAGAACGCGACGAGATTCATGCCGCTCGTCAGCCCGTCGACGACGAGCGCCCCGCGCGCGACAAGCACCTTGATCTGCTCGTCGATGAGCGCGTTGACCGGCGCGAATTCCGGACCGGGCCGGAATAGATCGCGGAGCACGCCGATGCGTGCGCCTGTGAGCGCGGTTGCGCTCAGTTGCGACTCGTAGGACTGCGCCGACAGCTTGCCAAGGCTGTCCCACGTGAACAGATCGGCGGCGTCGAACCCGCGCATGACGCTCAGCATCGCCGCCGCATCGGCGACGCTCTTGGCGTGGACGCCCACACGATCGAGCGTGAACGAGAACGGCAGGACGCCGGCGCGGCTCGTCAGTCCAGGTGTCGGCGCGACGCCGACGACGCTGCTGTTGCTCGCGGGGCTGCGAATCGATGCGCCGGTTTCGGTCGCGATCCCCACGGTGGCGAACCCGGCGGTGATGGCGACACCGGTGCCCGCGCTCGACCCACCCGGATTACGTCCGAGATCATACGGGTTGAGCACCTGGCCGCCCAGTGAGCTCAAGCCCTGCGCGCCGAGATTGAACTCATCGAGGTTCGTCTTGAGGAAGATGATGGCCCCGGCGTCGCGCAGCTTCCTCACCACGGTGGCGTCGTCGGCCGGGTAAGTGCCCGCCAGCGCGAGGTTGCCACCCGCCGACGGAATATCGTGTACGTCGACCGAGTCCTTGACGGCCACGGGAATGCCGTGAAGCATCGTGCGGCGCCCGCGCTCCCGGCGTTCAATGTCGAGCGCGCGTGCAATCTCGACAGCGCGCGGGTGCACCTGAAGAACCGCATTCAGCTTCGGTCCGTCCCGGTCGTACGCTTCGATGCGGCGCAAGTACATCCCTACCAGCGCCTCGTAGGTCAGCGTGCCGGCATCGACCGCTGCCTGGATGTCCGCGATGCTCGCGGACAT
The DNA here is from genome assembly GCA_035512515.1 of Vicinamibacterales bacterium. Lineage (GTDB taxonomy): Bacteria > Acidobacteriota > Vicinamibacteria > Vicinamibacterales > UBA2999 > JACCSI01. The sequence continues at coordinate 6,314 of DATKDY010000247.1, read as the reverse complement.
CAGATCCAGCTGCTTCGGCGGCGCCTGCGCCAGGGGCACGCCGATGGCGGAGGTCGCCAGCAGCATCACGACCAGCACGGACTGCGGTCGTGTCATCGTCGAGCCCGCACTTCAGACCACGCGCGACTGTGTCTCACGGCTGCGGCGTCGTCGGTGGCGGCGTCGCACGCGGCAGCGGCTTGCGCGGCAGCAACTGTTCGCGATTCGCCGTGTGATAGACGAAGGCCGCGGTGATGACCGCGTTCTTCATCAGGTCGGCCGCGATCAGCTGATCATAGACGTCCAGATTCGAATGGTGCGTCCGGCTCGAGTACTGAACCGGATCCTGAATGAACTGGAATCCCGGCAGGCCGACGGCGTTGAACGGAAGATGATCGGTGCCGCCCGTGTTGCGAATCGTCAGGTGCGTCATCCCGAGGTTTTCGAACGGCGCCATCCACGCGCGGAAGATCGGCGCGACGGCTTCGTTCCCCTGCAGGTAGACTCCGCGATATTGCCCCGTGCCGTTGTCCATGTTGAAGTAGCCGGTCAGCTTCGCGTGCCCCGGCTTCAACTTCATGTCAGCCGGATCCGCGAAGTGGTTGCGGACATACATCCGCGAGCCGATCAGCCCCTGCTCTTCACCGGTCCACAACGCCATGCGCACCGTGCGGCGCAGCCGTACGCCGGACTGTTTGAGGATGCGCATCGCTTCGAGCATCACGGCCGATCCGGACGCGTTGTCGACGCTGCCGGTGCCCGCGTGCCACGAATCGAAGTGCGCGCCGAGCATCACCACTTCATCCGCCTTGTCCGTCCCGGGAATCTCCGCGACGATGTTGTACATGCTGAGGTCGGCGTCGTGGAACGTGTTGCGGACGTCGGCGTCGAGCGTCACGCTCTGGCCGCGGTCGAGGAGCCGCGCGATGCGGTTGTAGTGTTCGGTCGCAACCGCCAGTTGGGGCGGCACCGGCGGATCCTTGGGATTGCGAGGGCCGCCGCCACCCACGAGCAAGCTCCCGCTGTCGCCGCGCCCGCTCGCCGGCTCGAGCACGGCGACCACGCCCTCAGCTAACAGAAACGCGTTGCGCTTAGCCGTGAACTGCCGGCCGCCCGGGCCACCAGGTCCTCCCGGTCCGCCCTGCGGCGGCGCAACCGGCTGAACTGACATCGACTCGAGATCTTCCTGCGTCAATCGGCGCGCCGGCGCTTCGAAGAGGGGCGCGACGCTGCGCGATGCCTGAAGAAGCACGATCCCGCCCTTCAGCTTGCCGCGATACTTATCGAAGTCCGCTTCGCTCGCGATGGGCGCCAGCACGGCGTCAGCAGACACCGCGCCATTCGTGCCCGGTGTCCACGCGCGCGGATATGCGAGCACCGGCCACGGGGTGGGCTTCACGACGTGCAGCACCGTCCGCTCGTTGCTCCAGCCGCGCCCGAAGTCCGAGTTCGGGCCCCACGGTTCGAGCGCGACGTTTGCCAGACCCCACTCCTTCGCCTTGGCGACCGCCCACTGCGCCGCGGCACGCATCTGCGGCGAGTTGGTCAGACGCGGTCCGTGCACCTCGGTGAGCCACCACGCGATGTCCATCACCTGCGTGCGCTCGAAGCCTTCGGCTTTGATGCGGGTGATCGCATCGAGGTCGACCGGCTCCGAGGATTGCGCGAGCCCCGACGCACCGGCCATCAACAGCGCGGTGCCGACGATCGGCAGAATCACGAGTGTTCGACGAGTCACTGGCGCACCTCCTGGCAGGACAATTGAGCGGAGTGTACCACCGGCTCGGCGTGGCGGGACTGACCCAGCCTTCGCCAAGGCTACGGTCCGTCGAAGCTTCAGAAGGCGGGAGTCCCGCCCTCCTGGACGTCGCTCATGCCGGCGCCACGCGCGATACACTGCGGCCATGACGATGGCCTCGCGCACTGCGATCGTTGGGCTGATTCTGTTCGCCGTCAGCTGCGCCCCCACCGCGCAGCGAGCTGTGCCCGCGCCACCTGTCGCGGAACGCGCGACGCTCCCCGGAGCTATCCGCTGGGTGCGGGCGTCGGCGGAACATCGCGCGCTGTTTCTCCAGGTGTTCGATGCCGCGTCGGATCGCGTGCGTGAGCTCGCCGCCAAACGCGAGCGTGGCGCATGGGCGGTCATTCTCGACGCCGACGAAACCGTCCTCGACAACTCCGAGTATCAACGGCGGCGTGCCTCACAGGGGCTCGGGTTCACACCGGAGACGTGGGATGCGTGGGTGCGGGAAGAGAAGGCGACGGCGCTTCCCGGTGCGGCCGCATTTCTGATGATCGTCCACGAACTCGGTGGACGCATCGCCATCGTCACCAACCGCGACGACTACGTCTGCGACGAGACGCGGCGCAACATGAAAGCGCTCGAGCTGGCCCACGACGTTGTGCTGTGCCGGGTCAAGGGCGTGAGCGACAAGAATCCTCGCTTCGAGGCCGTCCAGCGCGGCACCGCCGCCCCCGGTATGGGACCGCTCGAGGTGGTGGTGTGGGTCGGCGACAACATTCAGGATTTCCCGGCGCTGACGCAGGAGGTGCGCAGCCGTAACGCCGAGGCGTTTTCTGCCTTCGGGCGCTCGTATTTCATGCTGCCGAATCCGATGTACGGGTCCTGGGAGCGACTGCCGGTTCCGTCAGCGTCCACTGTCTTGGCCGACGTCGAGCAAGATCGCCCCACCGTGCGGGCAGCAACCGCGTACTGACGGGGCCAGGCCCTGTAAAGTCGCAGGTTCTGCAACTCGCGCGCGCGCGTCGGGCCTGGTCCAACTTCCGTGGACAGCCTCGCGAGATCCGTGCGAGCATCAGCCTTCCGGAGGAACGATGAGGAATTTGCTCGCGCTCGCGTTCGCCGTCGCCGTCGCCGTCGCCGTCACCGTCACGACGCACGGCCTGTCCCCGCACGTTGCGCACGACGCACGGCCTGTCCCCGCACTGGCGGCCTCTCCCGCTCCGGCCGCCCAGGCCGGCCCGTGGGTCGTGCCGCGAGCGCCGGACGGCAAGCCCGATTTGCAGGGCAACTGGACCAACGAAACGCAGACCCCGCTCGAGCGGATGGGAACGACGTCGGCGACCCTGACCAAGGAGCAAGCTGCAGCCATCGAGGAGCGCGCGCGGCTGGTCGCTGAGTTCCGCGATCAGGCGAGCGATCCGGATCGCCCGGCGCCGCCGAAGGGCGGCGACAACCAGGTGTTGACCGCACCCGGCGAACCCTCGTTCATCGAGCGCATCGCCGAGTCCGCCGGCGGCCAGGTCGGCGGCTACAACGGGTTCTGGCTCGAACCCGGCGACCGCGTCATCACCATCGACGGCGTGGCGCGCAGCTCGATCATCATCGATCCCCCGGACGGCCGCATTCCCGCGCTGACGCCGGAGGGCAAGAAGCGTCTGTCCACGTACGCCGCGCGCGCGAAGCAGTTTGGCGAGTTCGACCACCCCGAGGCCCGGCCCCTCGCCGATCGCTGCCTGATCTCGTTCGGATCCAACCTGGGCCCCCCGATGCTGCCCAACTACTTCTACAACAACAACTACCAGATCGTGCAGACCAGGGACCACGTGATGATCATGACGGAGATGGTGCATGACGTCCGCGTCGTCCGGCTGGGTGAAAACGTGCAGCGCCTGCCTGCGCACGTGCGACCGTGGTTTGGCGACTCGATCGGCCGCTGGGAAGGCGACACGCTCGTCGTCGAAACAACGAACCTCCATCCGGAGCAACTCGCCCAGGTGAGCATCCTGTGGCCGTACCGGGGCGCCTCGGAGAACCTGAAAGTGACGGAGCGGTTCACGCGAACCGGCCCCGATACGCTGTTCTACCGTTTCACGATGGAGGATCCGTCGACATTCACGGCGCCGTTCAGCGGCGAACTGCCGTTCAACCGCATCGACGGGCTGATCCACGAGTATGCCTGTCACGAAGGCAATTACGCGCTCGCCAACATCCTCTCGGGCGAGCGGGCAAAAGAGAAGCGAGAGGCAGAGCAGAAAAAGCAGCCACAGCAGTAGCAACGGATGGCGGCGCCGGCAATCGCGCTGGCAGATGTCTTGCTGGACTTCTCGCCACGACAGGTCGAGGAGGTCATCGCGATGACAAGCGTCCGACGAAAGGCCCTGCCCCTCGTGCAAGGTGCCATCGGTCTCTGGCTCGAGCGTAACGCGTTCCAGCATGCCGGCGCGCTGGCGTTCTACACGTTGTTCTCGCTGGCGCCGCTCGTGATCATCGTTGTCAGCATCATCGGGGCGGTGTTTGGCGAGGACGCCGCGCGCGGACAAGTCTCCGCGGCCATCCAGGGGCTGGTCGGCGCTCAGGCCGCAGAGGCCATCGAAGAGGCAGTCCGCAGCTCGCGGGTCGAGGAGGCGGGCCTGTTGCCGACCGTGCTTGGCGTCGGCGCGCTGCTTTTCGGGTCCACGACCGTCTTCGCGCAGATGCAGGCGTCACTCAACAACTTCTGGGGCGTCGTCGCGCGCCCATCCCGCAGCGGCGTCGCGGTCTTCCTGAAGACCCGACTGCTGTCGCTTGGACTCGTGCTCATCATCGGCTTCCTGTTGCTGACCTCATTCTTGATCAGCGTCGGCATCGTGGCGCTGATGCGTTTCGCGGAGGGGTGGATCCCCGTACACCCGTTTGTGATGGCCGCCGTTGACCTGATGCTGTCGCTGGCGGTCGCGACCGCGCTCTTCGCCACCATCTTCAAGATGCTGCCTGACGTCGTGCTGCAGTGGCGGGACGTGTGGAAAGCGGGTGCCATCACGGCCGTCCTCTTCGTCTGCGGGCAATACCTGATTTCGTTCTATCTGACGACGATGGCACCAGCGTCCACGTATGGCGCGGCAGCCTCACTGGTGCTGGTGCTGATGTGGGTCTACTACTCATCGCTCATCATCTTCTTCGGGACGGCCGTCTCGAAGATGAGCATCCTGCAACGGGGCGACGAGGTAGTGCCGAAGCGCACGGCCGTACGGGTCGTCATGGAGATCCTCGAGGGAATGGATGACCGCCACCTGCACAAGGTGGGAAAGCTCGAGTAAACGCCTATGCCACATCGTCGCTTTGCCGGATCGGTTCCAACACGCACGGCCCTTGCCGCAACGCTTATGTACGCCATGACCGCTCTGTACGCTCAGACGCCAGGCAACACTTACCAACAGCTGATCGCGCTGTTCCAGGAATGGCGCGCGTTCGAGGAGCCGCCGCGCGTGACTGGCGGCGTGCCTGACTACTCGCCGGCCACCAACACTCGTCGTCTCGCCGAGCTAGGCCGTCTGCAGACACGCCTGGCCGCGATCGAGACCGCGGGCTGGCCGGTCAGCGAACAGGTGGATCACCACCTGGTGCGCGCCGAGATGAACGGGATGGAGTACCACCTGCGCGTGCTGCAGCCCTTTGCCCGCGACCCGGCCTACTACGCGTCGATTATCACGAGCGAAAGCGACACGCCGGCCAAGGAGGGGCCGGTCATTCACGGCGCCATCGAGCTGTACGACTACCCGATCTGGCCGCGCACGCGGCTGGACACGGTACAGCCGCTGCCGCCGCCACAGGCCGCGGACCTGACGGCGAAGCTCCGCACGATTCCGCCGCTGCTCGAGACCGCGCGCCGGAACCTCGCCGCGGCCAACGCCAAGGACCTCTGGATCGGTGGTGTCCGTGCGTTCGAGGAGCAACGCGAGGCGTTGGACGAGCTCGGCAACAGAGTGGCTTCATCGGACGCGCCGCTCGCAAGTGCGATCACTGCCGCACGTGCGGCGACCGACGACTTCGCGAAGTGGCTGCAGGCCGAAGCGCCGAAGAAGACGGGCCCCTCCGGCATCGGCAAAGAGCACTACACCTGGTATCTGCGAAACGTGCTGCTCGTGCCGCTCTCATGGGAAGAGGAAGTGACCATCCTGCGGCGCGAGCTGGCGCGCGCGCACGCGTCACTCCGGCTCGAGGAGAATCGCAATCGCCACCTGCCACCACTCGAGGTTGCCAACACACCCGAGGCATACCAGGCGCTGCAGGAACGCGCGATCCCGCGGTATCTGAAGTGGATGGCGGACAACAAGATCCTCACGATGGAGCCGTGGATGGAACGCGCGCTGCGTGAGCGGACCGCCCCGTTTGCTCCTGAGAGCTCACGCAACTTCTTCATGCAGGCAACGCAGCGTGACCCGATCCCGCTCTGGACCCATCTCTATCACTGGTGGGACAACATGCGCATTCGAGTCGCGCCGCACGCGAATCCGATTCGGAAAGGGCCGTTGCTGTACAACGTCTGGATGAGCCGTGCCGAAGGCATGGCGACGTCGATGGAAGAGTGGATGATGCACGCCGGGCTCTACGA
>DATKDY010000246.1:0-20485 GCA_035512515.1 Vicinamibacterales bacterium | reverse complement strand
GGCGCCTCGACCCAGCGCGCGCGCGATTTCACTTCGAGCCCGCCAGCGTCATCCTGCAGCAAGATCGTCAGCAGCCCGTAATCGGTGTGTTCGCCAACGCCCCAGAGTGTGGGGTCGGGCGGCGGAGGATAGTTGAAGATGCGAAAGAGCGTGAGGGGCTGCCCCGTATAGCGATCGGCAAAGTAGGACTCCTCGAGCGCGAGGCTCAGGGCGATTCCGGCCACGAGCCGGTGTCCGACGTGTGTGAGCGCCGCCATGTAATCGAGGATGCAGTCGCCAAACCCCTCAGGCGTAGCTGGAAACAGGTTGGGGCCGTGCATCGGCGTCTCGGCAATGACGAGCGGATGATCGGCGGGCAGCTCTTCGCCGAAATACAGCCCCTCCTTCTGATCGGGACGGCCCGATGTCAGCTCGGCGCCGACCGGGAAGTAGCCGCGCCACGCACGACCGCCGCGCTCCATGCGGATCACCAGCTTCGTGTCGAGGTCCTGCGCGAAGAACTCCCGGCTGAGCCTGACGAGCCGTGCCTGTAGTGCCAAGTCCACCCCGTGCCCGACGATGTAGAAGAATCCGCTCTCGCGACACGCCTGGCCGATCTCGGCCGCTGTCTTCTGCTGGCCTTCCGAGCCCGCGATGAGCGCGCTGATGTCGATGACTGGAATCTGCGAGAAATCCGGTCGGTCATCCATGGCAATCTGTTCCGGTGAGTCCTCAGTTCTTCAAAGGCGCCCTGAAGACGAGCAGCTCCGCAGGAACACCTGCGCCGCCGACGGCAAGGGCGATGTGCTGCCGGCCGTTCACCAGGTAAGTCATCGGCGATCCCGTTTGCGGCGCAGGCATCGGCACCGCGCCGATGTCAGCGCCCGTGGTCTTGTCGTATGCGCGCAGATACGCGCCGCGCTCGCCGTTGGCGAGCGTGTTGAAGCCGCCCTCCCCGGCAATCAGCAGCGTCCTGGTCACCAGCGTGCCAATCCGGCCGGTGCGGCCGGTGCGCGGGATGGTCAGGCCCTTCAGCGCGGGATGGTTCTTGACGAGATCCGGCGTATCGCCGTGCGCGATCTGCCAGACCATCTCGCCCTTGTTGAGATCCAGCGCCGTGATGCGTCCGTAGGGTGGCTTCACCAGCGGTAGCCCCTGCACGTTCAGGGCACTGGCGCCCGGAGGGCGCGTATCCGTCGCACCGGTCTTGGCATTCGGATCGACCGCGCGGCCTGAGATGAAATTCATCTCGGAGCGTTTGGGATCGTTGACGAGGCCATGAGCGCTGATGGCGGTGTTCGTGAAGATGTAGAAGATCTGCGTTTCCGGATCGAATGATCCTCCGGGCCAGTTGGCGCCGCCGGTGTTGCTCGGCAGCATGAGCGTGGCGAGCGGGCCCTCCCACTTGCTTACTACCGGAGGCGTGAACAGCGGGCCAATCTTGTAGCGCGACACGAGCCTGACTGCTTCGGCGCGCAGTTCAGGCGTGAAGTCGATCAGGTCGTCGATGCTGACGCCCTGCCGCTCGTAGGCCGGCGGCCGGGTCACGAACGGCTGCGTCGGCGAATACCATTCGCGCGGGACGTCACCGGCGGGGACGGGACGTTCTTCGATGGGCCAGACGGGCCTGCCCGTGACGCGATCGAGAACGAAGAGCCACCCGTGTTTCGTCGGCTGCGCCAACGCCTTGATCGGCGTGCCGTCCACGGTGATGTCCACCAGGATCGGCGCGCACGGGATGTCCCAGTCCCAGATGCCATGATGCACGGTCTGGTAGTGCCACTTGCGCTGCCCGGTGGTGAGATCGAGCGCGACAATGCTCTCGCCGAAGAGGCTGTTGCCCGGCCGGTGGCCGCCGTAATAATCGCCGGTTGGGAGCTCCACCCCCATGTACACGGTGTCGAGCTCCTCGTCCACGCTCATCTGTGCCCACACGCCGGTGTTGCCGGCGTTCGCCCACGAGTCTTCCAGCCAGGTCTCGTGGCCGAATTCGCCTGGCCGTGGCACCGTATGGAAGATCCAGAGGCGCTTGCCGGTGCGCACGTCATACCCGCGCACGTTGCCGATTGCGGCCTTGTAGTGACGCGGCGCGCTGCCTTCGATGTGCGCGGCGCCGATGACGACCGTGTTTTTGGCGATGATGGGCGCGGCGTGGAGCCCGATCTCGCCGCTCAGATCATCGATCTGCTGATCGTTGTCGCGCTTCAGATCGACGATGCCGTTTTCCCCGAACGTGGGGACGCGGTGGCCCGTCCTGGCGTCGAGCGCCACCATCTGATAACCCGGCGTGACGTAGATGATGCGCGCCTCCTTGCCGTCGCTCCAATACGCGAGGCCGCGACCGGAAAGCTGCCGCGGCGCCACCTCGCCGCGCTTGCCTTCGTTGAGGCTGTGCATCCACAACATCTCACCCGTCGCGGCGTCGAGCGCCACCGCGGCGCGCCGGCTTCCAGCGGTGAGATACAACACCCCATCGACCATCAGCGGCGTCGTCTGATAGTTGAATTCGGGCCTGGGGCCGAGCGACTCCGTCCTGAAGCGAAACGCGACTTCGAGCTGGCTGAAGTTCTGCGCGTTGATTTGGTCGAGCGGGGAATAACGCGTGCTGGCGAGGTCGCCGCCGTAAGTGCGCCATTCGCCGTTCAGCGTCTGGCCCGCCCCGCCGAGCGTGGCGCACGCGAACCCGGTCACCAGGATGGCCAAACGCATCGTCGAGCGCGAGGGGGTCTGTGTCATAGGCTGCACCGCGGTGCGCGGTTAGCCTATACGATCACCCGCTTTGGCGCGACAGGCTTGCATTGCGACGAAGCGATCGGGGAAGCGCGCGGCCCGCAAGACAGCGCCACAAGGGGCCCGACAGCGGATCGCGGATCATCGCCGCAGCGAAGCCGCGCACCGCTTCGCTGGCGCGTCCGCTATCTGCAGCCAGCGAAGCCGCCGTGATCCGGTGATACGTGCCGCGGGTTCTGCAGATGGTCCCGATCCCGGGATCGGCCGCCGCTGCCGCCGCTTTCTCGTAGACACGCACCCAACTGCGATGGACCGCCCGGCGATCGACGGTGCGCGCGCCGTCGTGCACTCTGACGCGGGCAAGGCGCTCGGGCACGGCGCGCGCGTCGCTGATCGCGCCGATGCGAAACCACAGGTCGTAGTCGAAGTTGTAGTCCAGCGACTCGTCGAACCCGCCAACTTGCTCCACCAGCGACCGTTCGACGATGACCGTCGGCGTCGCCACCAATGCGTCCATTCGCAGAAGGTCGGCGAGAATCGGCCCCGAGCATGCACGCCACGGTTGGATGCCACCCTCCGGCAGCAGCTCGCCGCGCGTATTCACCCGCTTCACGTCGGTATAGCTCCATCCCGCGCGCGGGTGTTGCCGCAGCGCTTCGAGCTGCCGTTCCAGCTTGGTTGGCTCCCACGCATCGTCCGAGTCGAGGAAGGCCACGTGACGGCCCACCGCCGCGGGGAGAGCGGCGTTTTTGACACGGCCCGGCCTTCCACAGTGCGCCAGTGGAACCACACGGACCCGGGGATCGGCGATAGCGCCAAGATACTGGATGGTGCCGTCGGTTGATCCATCGTCCACCACGAGCAGCTCCCAATCGTGGATCGTCTGCGCCAGCACGGAGTCAATGGCCTCCCGCAGATAGGCGAGGCGATTGAACGTCGGCACGATCACAGAAACGGCTACCGGCATGCCGCACGCCTGTGAGAGAGCGAATCGCGATAGATATCGACGGCCCTGCGGCCCACGGCGGGCCAGCTCAGCGCGCGTTCGAAATGGGCGGCCATTCGCGAGCGTACCAGGTGGAGCGTCTGCCGGCCTGCATCGACCAGGGCCCGGGCCAGCGCCGACGGGTCGCCCGGAGCCCACAACGCGCCGAATGCGCCCCCGTCGGTCACCCGGCGGAACGGCGGGATGTCGGTCACCACGGGAACGGCGCCGCAGGCGCACGCCTCGATCAGCGCGTAGCCACAGACCTCCCGATGGCTTCCCAGCACGAAGAGATCAGCGGCGCTGAAATACGCGGCGATCTCCTCGTGCGCCACGCGGCCGACGAGGCGGACGCGGCGGGCCAGGGCTGGCGACGACTCGATCCGGCCGCGCACGGCGGTCAGCAGATCGTCCTCGCCGTAGATCATCGTCAGCGTGGCCTCCGGCAACGATGACAGGGAGCGCTCGAATCCCTCGAGCACCGCAAGCGGATCCTTGTTCGCATTGAGCCGGCCGACCCACAGCACGGCAGGGTCCCCGCCGATGCCGCTCCGTTCGCGCGCGCCTGCACGCGGGAGCGGTTTCATGACCGTGCTCGCCGTCTGCACCTCGTACACTTTCTGTTCGAGCGACACCAGGCCGGCGCGCCGCCACGGCTCCGCCTGGGCGGCGGCTGTGAACAGAAAGCCATCGACGGCCCGCATCGCGCGGCGGCGCACGAGGCGCGACGGGCTCAAGGTGGACCCAAGCCTGCCAGAAGCGAGATCAACGCCGCCGTGGTCCTGCATGACGATGGCGGTGCTGGCGCGCAGGATCTGTCGCGCGGCCCAGGCCTCGAGCGGCGCGCGGAAACCGCGGACGTGCAGGACGTCAGGCCGCGTGTGGATCAGATGGCGGCAGAGCGTCACCGAGGGCCGCCACCGGCGGTGACGGCGGCTGCCATCGCGGAAGAAGACGTATTCGACTCCGTTCCGTGACAGCCGCGCCGGCCGATCGAACCGTTGAAGCACGGTCACGCGCGCCTCGCCGGTGGCGGCCACCGCTTCGGCCCATCCCACCACGGTCCAGTGGTGATCGAGCAGCGCTTCGGGATCCGTGATGGACCGATCGTAAGCGCCGATGAACTGGACGACGTTCATCGCGGCGCACCATTTGGAAGAGGCATATCAGCGTCGTGGTGGCGGGCGGCGTTCACGAGCATGGCGAGCACAATCGCAAACACCACGTAGGTCGCGGTGAAGCTCAGGAACGAATCGACAAGTCCATGGAGCGCGATGGCGATGGTGGCTGCAACGATTCCTTCGGCTGGCGTCGTCGGGGACGACCGGCGCACGAGCGCCGACAGGCGCCGGCCGGCCGCCGCGAGCAGCCACACGAACGCGGCGGTGCCGGCGACGCCGCCGCCGACGAGCACTTCGAGGTACATGTTGTTGCTGTCAACGCGCCGATCGAAGTTGTCCAGGCCGACGTAGGGGCCGTAGGTCAGGCGGAAATTATCCGGACCGACGCCGGCCAGCGGCCGCTCCGCCGCCATTCGAATGGCCGCTTCCCACAGTTCCGCTCGTTCGCGACGGACCGCTTCCCGCGGCAGCGGCCGCGAGCCGATCGGCGCGCCGGGACCGGCGGCTGTCCCGCTGACGATCGCATGGGTGACGACTCGCGCCGCACCGGGTTCGGTGCTGAACCAGACGCGATCGCCCTGCTGGAGATCCCATAACAGCCGGTACTCTCCTGGCTCGCCCGGCGCCTGGACGCGCGCCGCCACGGTGACGCTCTGCCCGGTGGACACCCGTTCGGGAAACGGCGTGCGAATCCCCCCCCAACTCAGGATGCGATCTTCGTGAGCCGGCAGCCAGTGATAGGAGAGCCGCACCGAGGAATCCCAGGCGCTCTGTCCTGTGTTCGTGACCGTCACTCGAATCGTTTCTGTTGCGCCGGTACCTATCGCGACCCGCGGCGGCGCCTCGATGCGGGCGCGGAACCAGGTCGAGATCCCCTCGGTCGTCGCCCGCAGCCGTAGAGACTCGACCGGCGCCATCGTGACGAGGAGCATCGCGATGACGAGGGCGACAAGTGCCAGCGTCTGCACCGCCCGATCGAGTCCGCACGCGCGCCAGCGCAGACTGCCGACCACGAGCAGGCTCACCGCCAGCGTCACCAGTCCGGCGCGAGTGAAGGTGGCGATGATGGCCGCTGCGATCAAAGAGTGCGCCAGCGTCGCGGCGATGAGCATCCCCCATCGGCGCTCGCCCACCGCGCGAGGGATGAGCGACAGGCCCAGCGCGAACACGACCTCGAGGTACATCGATGCAATCGTCGGGTACTGGAACGGCCCGCTCGCGCGAGTGTACTGGCCGACGAGGGCCACCTCGGTTCGGAATGACTCGAGAAGCGGCGCAAGAGGTGGGAAGCCAGCGTAGTCGAGGACGACGATGGCCGACAGCAGCACGCCGCTCGCGGCAGCCGCGGTTGTGACGGCCCACAAGCGTGCCGTGGCGGCGGTGCCGTTCACCGCCATCAGGTAGGCAACCCATGCCGCCCCGAGCCGCCCCACCATGCTGAGCGCGTTCGCGCGATGGTCCGGTGCCGTGAGTGCGGCCAACAGCATGGCGCCAACGAACGCCAACCACGGCCACGTGAGCGCCGTACGCCACTCCGGTGTGGTCCGCGTCCACACCGCGGCTGCGATCCATGCCACGATCGTCACACCCAGCAGTGCTTCCGCAGTGCTCAGCGACTGCCCCGGCCAACGCGCGAGAGGCTCGATCGCCTCGAACGGTGCGCCGGCGATCATGACGCACGTGCCCAACAGCGCCAGCCGGCCTGCCGTCGATCCGTGGTGGCGAGTCAGGCCAGCGCTTGCTCCAGCAGGGAGCTCGCGGTTCTCGTTCAGGACTCCCACCATCACGGTCCCACGCTTCAGGAACTTGCGCGCTGCACCGTGCTCGTCGATACCGTACCTTTTACGTATTTGTCGTACCACGCGATATAGCGCTGGTATCGATCCTTCTGGTAACTCGGCCGCCGAATCGAGTGGCCCTGGCCCGGATAGACGACGAGCTCTGTCGGGACGCCCAGGCGGCGCAGCGCCTGATAGAGCTGCTCGGAGTTCTGCAGCGGCACATTCCAGTCTTCCTGGCCGCACAGAATCAGCGTCGGCGTCTTGACCCGGCCGACGCCGTAGAACGGCGAAATTCTGATCCAGTGCTCGACGTTCTCCCACGGCAGCCCGAGCTCCGCTTCCCATTGCCGCTGATAGTGATCGTGGCCGTAGTTCGCGGGGTAATTCACCTCGCTCGCGCCGGAGATCGCCCCCTTGAAGCGCGTCGTCTTGGTGATGACGTAGTTGGTCAGTATGCCGCCGTAGCTCCAGCCACCGACGCCCAGTCGATTCGGGTCGGCCACCCCCATCGCGATGACGTGATCCACCGCGGCCATGACGTCCTCGAAATCCTTGTTGCCCCAGTCTGCCCAGATGCCGTAGCTGAAGTCGCGCCCGCGGCCCGAGGAGCCCCGCGGATTCGCGCCAACGACGGCGTAGCCCGCCGCGGCCAGCATCTGCCACTCCTGATTGAAGCCGGTGGAGTATTGACTCACCGGGCCACCGTGGATGCGTAGCAGCGTTGGCAATCTGGTGCCGTCTGGCGACTGCGGTGGACGCGTGAGAAAGGCATCGACGATGGTCCCATCGGCGCTCTTCGCCTCGAATCGCTCGGTCTTGCCGAGCTGAATGCCGGCGAGAAACTGATCGTTGGTCCGGGTGAGGCGTGTCAGCGACCCGCCGGCGCCGGCGATCGAGATCTCGTTGGGACGCTGGAACGTCGATTCGAGCACGGCAATCGCGCCACCCGAGCCGACGTCGAACTGCGCGATGTCGCGCTCGCCGGTGACAACGCGCTCGACAGCGCCCCCAGCCAGCGGCACACGTGCAAGGTGCGTGTTGCCTCGATCCTCGAGGAGGAACATCACGGCAGAGCCGTCGGCTGAAAGGCGCAAGCCGCTGACATTGCGATCGAGGCTCGCCGTCAGCACGCGCGGCGCGCCTCCGCCGGCCGGCGTCACCGCGATGTCGTTGGTCGCATACCAGATGTCTTTCGGATTGCCGCCAACCGTGTGGACAATCGACGCGCCGTCGCGCGTGAACACCGGCGACGACTCCGCGGCCTCGGACGACGTCGCACGGCGCGGCTCGCCGCTGCCGTCGGCCGGCACGATGAAGATGTCGGTGTTGAAGTTGGAGTCCGGCTCCGCAGTGCGATTGCTGACGAACGCAATCGCATTGCCGTCCGGCGACCACACGGCGTTGCTGTCGTCATACTGGCCACGCGTCAGTTGCGTGCTGGTCTTCTTCGCAACGTCGAAGACGTAGACGTGGCTGCGAAGGTCGTTGAGAAAGCCGGCGCCGTCACGCTTGAACTGCAGGCGCGTGACGACGATGGGCTTGGGCGCGGCCTCCTTGGTTTTCTCGCGTTCCCCGGCCTCAGGATCCGGGTCCGATGCGATGAGCGCGAGCCGCGTGCTGTCGGGCGACCACTCGAACGACGAGACGCCTCCCTTCAGATCGGTGAGCACGGTCGCCTCGCCGCCGCGTCGATCGAGCAGCCAGACCTGCGTTTTCTCGCCGTCGCGGCTCGACAGAAACGCGAGATATCTGTCGTTCGGACTCCAACGCGGGCGTGTTTCCGGCTTGTCGCTCGTCGTGAGACGCACGGGCTCGCCGCCTGCCAGCGGCACCATGTAGATGTCGGTGTCGCTCGCGTCCCGCTCCTGATCCAGATGCGACACGGTGTAGGCGACCCAGGCCCCGTCCGGGCTGATCTGCGGATCGGAGACGTTTTTGAACGCGAAGATGTCGTCGGGCGTGAGCGGCCGCGCTTGCTGGGCCAGACCCGCCGGCGTCAGCAGGGCGATGAGAACGAACGCGGCAATGCCGTGACGCATTCGGTCAGTATACGCGGACGCTTCGCTGACGCTGCGACAGGACAGGCGCGAGTTCGTGAGCCGTCAGCGCGCCGCCGAGCAGATGCGCGAGCGTCCTGGCGGCGAGGGTCCTGATACGCTAATCCCCATGGCACTTGCGTGGATTCGTGAACCCCGGGCGCTGTGGGACGCCGACAAGCAGCGCATCATTGGCGGCGCCCCGCCTGGCGTGTTCGCCGTGGCGGCGTCGGCGCCGGGCGCCCTGCTGCCGGGCGATTGGTGGCGCGTCGAGGAAGATGGCCGCGTGGTCGGTTACGGCTGGATGGACTACTCCTGGGGCGACGCGGAGGTCCTGCTCACCGTCGAACCTGGCAGTCAATCTCGCGGCGCTGGCACGTTCATTCTCGACCGGCTGGACGAGGAAGCGGCCGCGCGCGGCCTCAATTACCTGTACAACGTCATACCGGCCGAGCACCCGGACAAGAGCGGGTTGAAGCGCTGGCTGCTGCAGCGGGGATTCGCCGGCGCCAAAGAAGGCGACCTCTTCAAGCGAACCGTGCAATCGCGGAAGCACACCTAATCCTTCCCCGTCAGCCACTTGTCCATCCAGCCGACGATGTGCTGCAGGCGCTCGACACGGTGCCAGGGCTTGCCCGAGCGGGACAGCTCGTGGTTCTCGTCGGGGAATCGCACCATCACCGTCTCGCGCTTCAGGAACTTGAGCGCGCGGAACAACTGCTCGCCACCAGCGGACGGAGGGGTGCGCCAGTCTTCGTCCCCAAGGATGAACATCAGCGGCGTCGTGATGTTCTTGACGTGGGTGATCGGCGAGCGCTGCGCGAAATCCGTCGGGTCCTCGAACGGCGGCTTCCGGAACCAGGTGGGGTTCGCGAGCCAGAAGTCGGACGTGTACCAGAAGTTGGTCCAGTCGGAGATATCGCGCTGGCTCACGGCCGCCTTGAATCGCTCGGTCTGCGTCACCACCCAATTGGTCAGCAAGCCCCCGCCGCTGCCGCCCGTCACACCCATCCGGTTTTCGTCGACGTAACCGCGCTTCAGGATCTCGTCCACACCCGCCATCAGATCCTTGTAGTCGTCGCCCGGATACTTGAACTGGATGATGTTGCCAAAGTCCTGTCCGTAATTCGAGCTGCCGCGCGGATTGGTGAAGAGCACCACGTACCCCTTTGCCGCCATCCACTGGAACTCGTGCGTGAAGGTGTTGCCGTACGCGGCGTGCGGCCCTCCGTGAATCTGCAGAATCATCGGGTACTTGCGTGTCGAATCGAAGTCGGCCGGCTTGAGGATCCAGCCCTGAATCCGCTTGCCGTCGAAGCTCGTGTACCAGATCTCCTCGGGCTCGCTGAGCGTAACTTGCTTGAACAGCTCGTCATTGAAGGTGGTCAGCGTCGTCATCGTGCCCGTCGCGGCATCGAAGGTCCGCACATCACCGAGCACGGTCTGCGAGGAGAAGACCAGCGCAACCTTTTGCGCGGCGTCGTCGGCTGTGTAGGACAGGATGTCCTGATGCCCCGCGGTCACGGCGTCAACCTTGCCGGATGACAGGTCGATGCGCTTGATGTTGACGTCGCCCTGCTCGGCTACTTTGATCAGGATGGCGCGGCCGTCACGGGTCCACACCGGCCCCGACGGCGACGCGCCGCGTGGCGAGCGCTGGTCGCCGCTGAGGCCACCGTCGATGTCGAAGTCGTAGGCGGCGGTGAGGTTGCGCGGCATCGAGACCTGGCCGTCGAAGCCCGGGAGATCGGCCACCCACAGATCCGACTGGCTGTACGAGCGCACGGGCGAGCCGTGCAGCGTACCGACGAACGCGATGCCCTTGCCGTCCGGTGCGAACGCGTAGTTGCCGATGGTGCCATCGATGCTCGCGACCCTGGCCGGCTCTCCGCCGCCAGCCGCGACCGAATACAGGTCGGTGTCGTTGGGAAAGTAGTAGGACTCCTTCACGCGATTGGAGATGAAGAAGATGCGGCTGCCGTCCGGCGACCATTTGAAATTGTTCTCGGCGAATTCGCCGGACGTCACCTGCACCGGCGTGGCGAGCGGGGCGTTGCCGTCGGGCACGGCGACGGTCCAGATGTGCGAGGTGCGATCGGGATCGACGTAGCCGAAGTCGGCCACGCCGTTGGCGCGATACACGGCGCTCGTGATCACACGGACATCGCTTTCGCGGGGCTTATCCGCCTGATTCTCCTTGCCGTCGTCCTTCCTGGCCGCATCGCCCTTGTCGGCCGGCTCCTTCTTCTCTTCCTCAGCTTTTTTCAGATCCTCGAGCTTCGCGGTCGACGCAAACGCGATCGTCCGTCCATCGGGCGACCACTGCGGGTTGCTGGCTCCGCGCGGAATCTCCGTGATGGCGCGGGCTTCACCAGCCCGCATCGCGATCACGTAGATCTGTGAGGGCTGCGAGCGACCGCCCTCTTCCGTGACCCGAACAAAGGCGAGGCGCGTGCCGTCGGGTGACCACCGAGGATTGGCATCGCGTGTCCCGGCGGTCAGCAGGCGCGGCGGCTCGCTGCGATCGGTGTATGCCAGCCAGATGCCCGATTCGTACTGATCGGTCTTCTCGTTGACGGTGACGCGCACGAACGCGACGCGGGTGCCGTCGGGTGAGATCTGCGGGTCGGCGACCCAGACGAATCGGAAGAGATCGCGCTCAGTGATGCCGCGCTTCTGGGCAAACACGGGCGCGGTGACAAGGAACGCGAACGCAGCGATGGCAGCGACGTGACGCGAACGATGGAAGAACATCGGAGCTCTCCTCACGGCCGTCAAGGGCGGCGGCCAGACGCTTCAGTCTACCGGAGCTCGCTCATCAAGCAGAGCCCATAGGTCTACCGAGGCTACACCCCGAAGCTCGTTTTGCCCCGCTGCGGCCGTCGACGAGGCTCAGGCCGTCCGAGCAACGTCGAGGGACGCGTGGCGGTCGCCTTGACGGACACACTTGACTCATCCGCGGGGTTTCTGGCCCTCATGGCTCCTACAGCAGTCCGGAGAGCCAGTGCATGACGTTCAGGACGAATTGGAAGTTCTGTTCCGCGCCAGGGGCATTCATTCCCATCGGTCGTCTTTCGGCGCCGGCAACCTGGGCGCTGAACATCGCGGCTTCGCCGAAGAACGCGGCGCGACCGGACTCGACGCGCATCACCGCCCCCTGCAGCCAGCCGCCTGCCGGCTCCCGTCGCGTAGCGGCGCTGAACTGCCAGGCTTTTTCGGGCATCAAGGAATGAACGTGCCGGGCAGGACCAACAGCGGCTCGGCGCCGGCCGGAGCGCGAAACGCTTGGCCGGTGAAGGTTCGGATCGCGGTGACGGATTCCCCGGCATGGCGCCCGCGCACGATGGCGTGGGCTTGCAGCGTCCCGTCAGCCGTACGAAACATCGTCGGCCGTGCGAACGCAGCGTCGCGTTCGGCTTCGCCCTTGAATCCGTCGACTGCGAACCCATCCGTGAACGTGACGCCAAAGGCGGCGGCGAGGCTGGCGGCTGCGCCCGCCAGCGGCATGTGATCCGCGATGAGGAGCAGATTGCCGCCACCGCGAACCCACTGGCGGGTCGCGTCCACTTCCGCCGCCGTGAATGCCGATGGCGTGGGATACGGATAGCTATCCCATGCGTCCTCATTGGGCTGTGCGTTCGAGATCACGAGGATGCGGCATGGCGCGAGCGAGCTGCCGTCAAACTTCGCGCGGCTCGGTCGCACGATGTAGCCATCGCGCCGCAGCAGCTCGCCAAAGGCCCGGAAGCGTTCGTCGAGCGTGTGGAAGTTCGCGTGGGCGTGGTCCACGCACACCACGGGTCCCTGACCGTCGGGATAGGCGGGACGCACGACAGGTGGACGAAACGCCCGGTCCGGCACCTGCTGTGCGGCGGCCGTCTCGCCGGATGCCAGCACGGCGACGGCGAGAAAGCACCAGATTCTGCTCATAGGGACACTCCGCGTCCGCTTGCCCGTCGCTGCCGAAGGACCTCGTAGGCGGCGATCGCGATACGGTTGGGAACCGCCGCATGCAGTGCTCTCACCTGGCAAGGACAATCTTTCGGCCAACGAGACGGCTTGGATCAGCGCCTCGCTTCGGAGTGTATTTCGTGACCCAGCCGCCGTCCCAGCTCGCGATGTAGACATTGCCATCCTGATCGACATCGATCTGGTGCGGCCGTGAGAGTCCGCCGGCAAAGCCGCCTCGCGTGCCACCGTACGCGCCCCAGTAATATTCCAGGCCGCCGTCACGGTTGTACTTGAGTATCCGGTTGAGCGCCGCGGAGACCACCCAGACGGCATCGCGTTCGTCGATGTAGATGCCGACCGGGTCGGTGATGCCGGGCCACTCTTCGATGAACTCGCCGTCTTCCGTGAACACCTGAATGCGATTGTTCGACCGGTCGGCGACCAGGACGCGGCGCCCGCGATCGACGGCAACGCCGTGCACCAGGTCGAACTGGCCGGGACCGCTGCCGAGCTCGCCCCATTCCATCACGTAATCGCCCTTCGCGTTGTACTTGATGATTCGAGAGTTCCAGTAGCCGTCGGCGAGCAGAAAGCTCCCGTCAGGGAGAAATGCCAGGCACGCCGGGTCGCCATAGTCGAACGGTCCGGGCTTTGGGTTCGCACGCGCCTCGGCGCGGTTGCGCGGATCGCCGCCGTCGCCCAGCTTCATCACCAGTTGCTTGCCATCGTTGGTGAACTTGAGGATTGCCATCGGGACGTTCCGGTCACCGCCGCGCTCGACGATCCACACGTGGCGCTCGGGGTCGTAGGGACTGATGTAGACCTGGTGCGGCTTGTTCAGGATCGAGTCCCACTGCTGCCAGCGCTCGACGATCTCGCCGCGCCCGTTGACCACGACCAGATAGTTGGTCGCGTTGGGCCGCTCCCGAGTCTGCCGATCGCGATCGCCCCAGATGGCGACGATGAGGCGGTCCGGAGTGTCGGCGGCCAGGCCGGACACCTCACCCCAGGTCCAGGTCGCATCGTGCTCCGGCGCAGGTTTCCAGAAACCGGCCACGGCGTCGTACGCGCCGTTTCTGTCGTCGCCGCCCTTGACTGCCGTAACGGGTACGGCGCTCGGCGGCGGTTCCGCGCCGCAACCGCCGGACATCGCGACGGCGATCGCCGCACCCAGAACGAGGACCCAGCGCTCAATGCTCATGTTGGTTTCATCGAAGGGACTGTGCCTCTCGAGCGCAATCAACAGAGGCTAGAATAGCCGCGTTCGCGGTTCCATTGACAACTCGGAGACGGGAGATGGCCATGCGCGCTCACGGTAGGCAATCGAACGCGATTCTCGTAAGTGCGCTCACGTCAGGCCTGCTGCTGACCGCCCTGCTCGTGACCGGCCGGGCGACGCAGCCCCAGGCCGGAAGTCCGACGCCGCCTTCCCCGGTCGTCGTGGACGACGCGGCGCTGAGCAATGAGGCGGGCGGCGACAACTGGCTGGCGTATGGGCGGACCTACAGCGAGCAGCGCTTCAGCCCGCTCACCCAGATCAGCGATGCCACCGTGAGCCGGCTGCGGCCCGACTGGTTCGTGGAGCTGCCGAACGATCGCGGCCTCGTCTCCACCCCACTCGTCGTCGATGGCGTGCTTGAAGCCATGGCGAATGCGGGCCTGGCGGTCTACGGGCGATGCGGCGCCTGTCATGGTCCTGGCGGCGTCTCGGGCGGCATGGCGCCCGACCTGCGCGCGTCCGCTGTCGTGCTCGAGGCCGACGCGTTCGCGAGGATCCTGCGCAACGGAACGCGAGCGAATCGCGGTATGCCAGCGTACGAGGAGATCACCGACGCGGAGCTGACGGCGCTGCGGCACTACATTCGACGGGAAGCGAATCGCGCGTTGGCGCAGAAGCCGTAGTGCGCATCCGGGACGTTGGTTGAGGGCCACAGCCTCAGGGGACTGCTCTGAACGGCGCCACCATTCCTGCCGTCGTCGGAATGTAGATCACCGTGTCCTCCCCGCCGACACGCCGGAAGATCGGCGACCCCGCTCTCTCGCCGATGCGCACGAACGCCGTCGCGCTGAAGCGTACGGCTGGCCCGGCGCTGATCCACATTCGACCGTCGTGCTGGATGCTGACGCCGCGGTTTCTCTCCGCTACCGTCGCAGCCGTCGGCCCCGTCGCGGCCGGCGCTTGCCGCTCCAACACCGCCAGCACGTCGTTGAGCGCGGTCAGCACGGGCGCCGTCGTTTCGCGAACGGGCTCACAGGGCGAGGCGTGCGGCGCCGGCCGACCCGCTGGCCGATAGAACGGATAGTCCGCATACGCCCAGAAGGGAATGGCGCTGCCGAGTTGACGCAGGAGGGCGGCCTCGGTTGGCACGTACGGGTCGAGCTTCAGCAGTGATTCCAGTGGCGCTTGCGCGAGCACAGCGCCGCCGTAGTTCCTGACGATCGCGAGGTCGCTGGGCTTGTACGGATCGAACGGCAACAGGGTACGCGAGGATTCAGTGCACGGAGACGGCTGCGCAGCCAACGAAGCCGGAAAGAACAGCAGGGCGAGGATGAATGTGAGACGCATGATGCCTCCTCGAGCGTGGGGGCCTTCACATCGGCAAATGGCTCGGCTAGATGCACACCCCAGACGCGACATGCAAGGCATGTTCCTCGACATCGAAGCTCCGCCTACCCGCCCTGCCGAACATACTCGTCCACGTTGTTGCCGAGCACGTCGAGCGGCACGTTCCCGCCGAGCACCACCGTGTCGTTGAACGCCTTGACGTCGAACGCTGATCCCAGTGCCGTCCGGGCCCTTTCGCGCTGACGATTGATCTCGCTGTGTCCCACTTCGTAGCCGCACGCCTGCCCCGGCCATGAGCAGTAGCGGTCAACCTCGCTCGCCACTTCCTCGGGATTCGATCCGTTCACGTCGACGAAGTACTGCACGCCCTGCTCGCGCGTCCAGCGTTTGGCGTGCAGGCCGGTGTCCACCACCAGCCGGCACGCGCGGAAGGCGATCGACTGTAGATAGCCGAGGCGTCCGACCGGATCGTTCTCGTAGGCGCCGAGCTCGTCGGCCAGCTGCTCGGCGTAGAGGGCCCATCCTTCGGAGTACGCGTTGAAAGCGAGTATCTGCCGGATGAGCGGCAGCTCGTGGGTGTATTCGCCCTGCCAGATGTGACCCGGGATCGCTTCGTGAAATGTCAAATCGGCGAGGCTGTACTTGCTGTGCAGGCTGGTGGTCCTGAGGTTGATCCAGTATCGCCCCGGAATGGAGCCGTCGATGGATCCCGCGCCGCCATACGCACCGGGCGCACCGGGTTCTTCTTCCGGCGGCAGCCGTTTCACTTCCATGTTTGGATCGACCAGGGTGTTGAACGCGCGCGGCATCTGCGCCCGGATCCAGCCGAGGCGCTCCTGAATGAACGCCATAATCTCTGCTCGCCCCTCATCGCCCTCCGAAAACGCGTAGCGCGGATCCTTCGCGAGCGCCTGCATCCGTTCGCCGACCGAACCTTGCGAATAGCCGATCTCTTTCAGGATGCCGTCCATCTGCGCGTGCAGTTCCTGCAGCTCGCGGCGGCCCATGTCGTGCACTTCGTCCGGCGTCATGTCGGTGGTGGTCGAGGCCTTCAGCGCCCACCGGTAATACTCTTCGCCCTGTGGCCGCGCCCACATGCCGGCGTCGTTGCTGGCAACGGCACGCTGAGCCTGCAGCTCCTGTAGCTGCCGCTCGAGCGCCGGTGCGACTTCCTGCGCCGCGATCGCCCGCGCGCGCTCGGCCCAATTGCCGGGAATCTCCTTCGTGCGCCGCGCGATGGAGTCGACGAGCGTGCCGCCTTCCCGCGTGTTGTCGATCGAGAGCGTCAGTTGTCCCAGCGCTTTGTCGATCAGGAACGCCGGTGGCACGAGCCCTGTCGCTCGTGCGGCCTGGATGCGGCCACGCTCGCCGTCGAGCTGCTTGGCATACGACTCCATCCGGGCGAGATACGCCTCGGCGTCGGCAACGTTTTCGATCCGATGGTCGCTGTCGAGAAAGCGCGGGACATCGAGATACGCGCCGACGTTCTGGATCACGACATACGGTGTGATGCGCCAGCCGCCAACGGGCACATCGCCGTACGGCATCGCGAATCCCTCGAGCGCCGTCGCGTACACACTGCGGACGACCTCGAAACTGGTGCGCATGGGGTGCGCGAGCGCGGACGTGTTGAAGGCGTTGGCCCGCTCCAGGTCGCGGCCCAGCTGGTCCGCGATCCGCTGCTGTCCCTCGGCGGATCGGTCCATCAGTTGCGAGCGGAGGGCAGCCCGTTCGCCGGTGTCAATGCCCAGCGAGGTCGCGGTCTCCGGCACCAGGCGCAGATGATTGTTCGCGATATCGTCGAGCAGCGCGAGCGCCTCGGTCTCGCCCGTGGCGGGCGGCGGCGGCTGATCACGCGCGCACCCAGGCACGAGCGGCAAGGCAACGGTGGTGGCGAGGGCGGCAATCGCTTCGCGTCGATTCATCACTGGCGACAAGGGCGCGGCTCCGGGTTAGAGGCAAAGTCTAACGGATTCGTGCAAGAAAACCCATGGTGTCGGGCGGCCGTGCCGCGCTCAGCCGCGGCGCGCTGCTCAGGACGTAGAATCTGTCCTTGACAATGCCCATGAGCGAAGAGCGTTTCCGCAGGGCCTTTGTAATCCTGCTCGTGATCGCGATCTCGGCCGCGTTCGTGGCCATGATTCGCTGGTTCCTGCTCACCATCCTGATTGCGGCCATCTTCGCGGCCGTCGCCAGGCCCCTCTATCTCCAGGTCGAGCGCGCATTCCGAGGATATTCAGGTCTGGCCGCGGGGTTCACGATTCTGGTGCTGCTCGTGCTCGTCATCACGCCGCTGTCGCTGCTGGCCAGCGCGGTGGCGAGCGAGGCGCTGCGCGTAGCCGACAACGTCCGCCCCTGGATCGACGCACGGATCGCGCAGCCGAGCCTGCTCGACGACGCCATCCGGCGCCTACCCTACTTCGAGTACCTCGAGCCTCACCGTGCGGAGATCATGAAGCGCGGCGCCGAAGTGGTCGGGGCCATCGGCACGTTCCTGGCCAACTCCGTGTCGGCGGCGACGCGCGGCACGGTGCTCTTCTTCTTTCAGTTCTTCCTGATGCTCTACACGATGTTCTTCTTCCTCAAGGACGGTCCGCGCATGTTGCAGGCGACGATGCAGTACCTGCCGCTCGCTCAGGAGGACAAGGAGCAGATGCTCGACAAGTTCACGTCGGTGACGCGGGCCACGCTGAAGGGCACGCTGCTCATCGGCGTCACGCAAGGCGGCCTGGCCGGCCTGGCGTTCTGGGTGGCCGGCATCGACGGCGTCATCTTCTGGACCACGCTGATGATTGTGCTCTCCATCGTCCCCGGGATCGGTGCGGCGCTTGTCTGGGTGCCCGCCGTGATCCTGCTCATCGCGCAGGGCGCCATCGCACAGGGGATCGGCCTGGCGTTGTTTTGCGGATTGGTCGTCGGTACCGTGGATAACGTGATGCGTCCATGGCTCGTCGGGCGCGACACGAAGATGCACGACCTCCTGATCCTGTTCTCCACGCTCGGCGGCCTTTTCGTCTTCGGCGCCACAGGTTTCATCGTCGGGCCGATCCTGGCCGCGCTCTTCATTACCGTGTGGGAGATGTTCGGCGTCACCTTCCGTGACGCGCTGCCGGGCCGTCGCACCGTCACATCGTCGGAATCGTGAGGCGCGAGCGTTGTGTAGCATGACTATACTCGCTTGCGCTGAGAGGCGGCATGGAACGCCACAGTAGGTTCGTGACATCAACGAGGGGGTTGCGCATGTGCGACGAGCATTTCGAAGAGGACCTTGCCAATTACACGCGTTTTCCTCCGCTGACGCGCCGCCAGTTTGCGACCGTGTCGATGGGCGCCGGAGTCGCGGTGATGCTGCCGCGCGCCGCTGACGCGCTCCAGGTGGCCGAGTCCGACGTCACCGTCAAGACGCCGGATGGCACCGCCGACTGTTACTTCGTCCATCCGCCAACCGGCACGGCGGCGGGCGTGATCGTGTGGCCGGACATCCTCGGGCTGCGCCCCGCATTCCGGCAGATGGGGAAACGGCTTGCTGAATCCGGCTATGCCGTGCTGGTGGTCAACCCGTTCTACCGCCAGGCCAAGGCCCCGGTCGTACCGCCGGGCGCCAGCTTCGCCGATCAAAAGACGCGAGACATCGTCATGCCGCTCGCGAAGGGGCTGAGCGCGACAACGCACGTGACCGATGCGAAAGCGTTCGTCGAGTTCCTCGACAGCCAGGCGGTGGTGGACAAGAAGCGCAAGATCGGCACGACCGGCTACTGCATGGGAGGACCGATCGTCATGCGCACCGCGGGCGAGCTGCCCGACCGCATCGGCGCCGGCGCCTCGTTCCATGGCGGCGGGCTGGTGACCAAGGCGCCTGACAGCCCGCATCTGCTCATCCCGCAGATGAAGGCCCACTTCCTGTTCGCGATCGCGGAAAACGACGACGAGCGCGAGCCGGAGGCCAAGAACGTGCTGCGCGAGTGGTTCGACAAGGCGAGGCTGCCGGCGGAGATCGAGGTGTATGCAGGCGCGGCGCACGGATGGTGCCCGCCGGATTCCGCCGTGTACAACGAAAAGCAGGCCGAGCGCGCATGGTCACGCCTGCTCGTCCTCTTCAAGACCGCGCTGGCGTAAGGGGACTTCGACTCGCTCCGCTCGCTCAGGGCAGGCCCGTTCGACTCGCTCCGCTCGCTCAGGGCAGGCAGGTAGGGCGGGTCGCTGGCACCGCATCAGTCGCGACTGAGCCAGAGCCTCTCCAGGGTGACCGTCAGACCGGTGAAGGCAGGGACCTCCATGCGGCCGCGCTCTTTGCCCGACGCCTGGAGCTGGTAACTCCCCGCGTCCAGGCGGAAGCATTCGAGCGTCCGTGCCGCAGGATCGAGCAGCCAGAAATGGGGCACGCCGCGCACGCGATAGCGCTCCGCCTTCGCTTGCCGATCGAACGGGATGTTCGACGGCGACAGCACCTCCACGATCAGGTGCGGCGCCCCTTCGACGCCTCGCCTGGAGACCTGGGATCGGCCGGCGACGACGAGGTCGGGCTGAACGACTTCGTCATCTGCGAAAATCACGTCCAGCGGCGCGTTGAAGATGACGTATCGGCGATCCGACTCGAAGTAATCCTCCAGCATGCGCTGGAGCTGGCGGCTGGCGTACTGATGATCCGGAGAGGGGGCCGGCGTCACATAGAGTCTCCCGTCCAGGATCTCGTAGCGCTTGCCGTCATCCGAAAACTGACGGTACTGGTCGTATGTCACCCGCCCCGGGAGTGTTGTGTCTGCCATGCGACTGCCTGCTCGTGAGGACGCTCCGTGGTGAGGTCTGCGTCACCATTGTACGCCGACAGCTGAGGACCGGAGGACAAACGCCTCTCGCTCACCGTCGGTCAGCATGCGCTCAGTACGGCTGAGGCAATCGCGCGTCGCGATCGAAGGGCGGATCCTCATGCGCGGGCAGCTCGTAGTCGGGAAAGGCTTTGAGCCATGCCTGCCGCCAGGCTTCGTCCGCGTAGTACTTCAAGTACTTCGTGGCCATGAGCATCTCCCATCGATCGCGACCCGGCAGGCGTGAGCAAGCGAGCGCCATCGAAAGACGACGGTGCCATCGTCATTCGCGAATCGTCAAGAGCAAAGCCCAAGCCGCGCGTCGCGAGCGGATGCTTCATCGCGTCTGCCCGATGGCGGTACGCGATATTCGCGGGATGATCGCGAAAGTTGCCTCACGCGTATCTCGGCCTGCTCGTAACGCGAATTTGCGTTGACAGGTGAACGAAGACGATGGCACCGTCGTCGTCCAACAGCGACTCGGCTGCGCGCGCGTTACTGTGGGATCCCGCGCAACGGCCGCAGCCGAAG